>CAYWJB010000007.1:0-228087 GCA_964458495.1 uncultured Arcobacter sp. | reverse complement strand
CAAGAAGGCCCAAAATGGCCAAAAATGCACACGCCGTGACGAACTTGGGCTAGATGCCGTATTCGCGCAGCCGCTTGCGCGCCTGGGCGATGCCTTCCAGTTCGCCGAGCTTGCGGCCCTCGTATTCGATGCCGATGTAGCCGGAGTAGCCCGAGTCCTCGACGGTTTTCATCATGCGGGCGAAGTCGTACTTGTCTTCGGCGCCATCGGGCCCTTCGAAGTAGCACTTGAAGCTCATGCCCTTGGCATAGGCGGCAAGCTTGGCCACGGCCTGGTATTTGTCGATTTCCGGCGGGAAATTGCCGAAGTCGGGCAGAGTGCCGAAATTCGGCAGGTTTACCTTCTTCATGAGCGCGACGACGGCGTCCGGGTCCGAGGACAGGCCCCAGTGGTTTTCGATGAGGACGGAGATGCCTGCCGGGCGTGCGTACTCGCAAAGCGAGCGGAAGCTGTCGGCGCAGTAGCCGAGCACCGTTTCGTTCTCGGCCGGCGACTTCGGCGCGACATCGGAGTGCATATTGGTGCGGATGGAGTGGCAGCCGAGTTCGGCGGCGATGTCGACCCACTTGTGATGGTTCTTCACCGCCTTGCGGCGCACTGCCGGGTCGGAGTGCCCGAGCTGGCCCTCGTCGTCCACCATGATGAGCACGGGCTTGGCGCCGGTGTCCGCCATCCGCTTCTTGAGCCGCGCGATGTAGCCGGCGGTGGGCGACGCCCAGAGCGTGTTGACGAACTCGAGCCCCTCGCAATCGTGATCGCGGGCGATGCGGGGAAAATCGAGGTTGGTCGCCTTGCCCTGCTGGATGAGGCGGTGAATGGACCACTCGGCGAGAGAGACCTTGAAGCGCCCGGGGGCGGGCGCCGCAGCCGCCAGCGGGGCGGCGGCGAGGGAAGAAAGGAGGGTTCTGCGCGAGAGCGGCATCATGGGCGTGTTCCGCCCGTTATGATAGCAACTCGGCGGGGGAGCAGATCCAGAAGTCGGGGCGGTGGGCCTGCATGGCTCCGGCGTCGCCGTAGCCCCAGGAGACGGCGCAGGTGCGCACGCCGGCGCGGCGTCCGGCTTCCATATCGGGGGCGGCATCGCCGACGAGGAGACACTGCTCCGGGGCGACGCCGAACTTCTCGAGCGACTTCAGGATGACGTCGGGCGCGGGCTTGGAAGGGAAGCCGTCTGTGCCCTGGACGTGATCGAAGTGGCGGGCGAGACCGAACAGTTCGAGCACCTGCCGGGCGGTCTCGCTGCTCTTGGTGGTGGCGGTGGACTTGCGCCCGCCAAGAGCGGCGAGCATCTCCGGCACGCCGGGATAGACACGCGTGGAAGCGTGGCGCCGGGCCAGATAGATGCGGCGGTAGCGCGCCAGCAGCTCTTCGTGCTTTTCCGGATTGCTTCCGGGCAGGACTTCGCGGAACAGATCGAAGAGGTGATGGCCGATGAAGCTGCGGAGGTAGGGTTCGGGGAGCCCGTCGACGCCCTCTTCGGCGAGGGCCTGGCGGACGGCGGCGCAGATGTCGGCGGCCGAGTCCAGAAGCGTGCCGTCGACGTCGAACAGGTAAAGCTGGAACGAAGGGATCACGCTGGCTGCGGGTGCTCTCCATCGATGAGGCCGGGTGTGACCGGGCGCGTTTCGGGACGCAGCACCTGCTGGGTCTCCTCGGCGGCGGCAGCCACGGCGGGTTCGGGCACGGCCGAAGGCGCGGGAACCGGGCGCGGTCCGCGCTCAAGGATGGCCTTGACCTCGGCGCCGTCGATGGACTCGCGCTCGAGCAGCGTGCGGACGATCTCCTCGAGGGCCCAGTCGTACTGGTGGATCAGATCCTCGGCGCGGCGGTGCGCGCTGTCGACGAGACGGCGGATCTCCTCGTCGATGCGGATCGCGGTAGCCTCGCTATAGTCGCGGTGCTGGGCGATCTCACGGCCGAGGAAGATCTGCTCCTCCTTGCGGCCGAAGCTGAGGGGGCCGAGGTCGCTCATGCCGTAATCGCAGACCATGGCGCGGGCCAGTTCGGTGGCCTGTTCTATGTCGTTGCGGGCCCCGGTGGAGAGCTGGTTGGTGTAGCGCATTTCGCCGATGCGCCCGGCCATGGCGACGGTGAGGCGGGCCTCCAGCTGGACCTTGGTGCGGTTCAGGACGTCGCCGGTGGGCAATTGCATGGTGACGCCGAGGGCGCGGCCGCGGGGGATGATGGTGACCTTGTGGAGCGGGTCGGCGTCCGGCAGCAGGGCGGCGACGAGCGCGTGGCCGGCCTCGTGATAGGCGGTGACCTTGCGGTCTTCCTCGGTGAGCATCATCGAGCGGCGTTCGGCGCCCATGAGGACCTTGTCCTTGGCCAGCTCGAAGTCGATCATGGTGACGACCTTGCGGTTCTGGCGCGCGGCCAGAAGCGCGGCCTCGTTGACCAGATTGGCCAGATCGGCGCCGGCGAAGCCGGGCGTACCGCGGGCGATGATGGAGAGATCCACGTCGTCGGCAAGCGGCGTCTTGCGCGTGTGAACTTTGAGGATTTGTTCGCGGCCCTTGACGTCGGGCAGGCTGACGACCACGCGGCGGTCGAAGCGGCCGGGGCGGAGCAGCGCGGGATCGAGCACGTCGGGCCGGTTGGTGGCGGCGACGAGGATGACGCCTTCATTCGATTCGAAGCCGTCCATTTCGACGAGCAACTGGTTCAGGGTCTGCTCGCGCTCGTCGTGGCCTCCGCCGAGTCCGGCGCCGCGGTGGCGGCCGACGGCGTCGATCTCATCGATGAAAATGATGCAGGGCGCGTTCTTCTTGCCCTGCTCGAACAGGTCGCGCACGCGGCTGGCGCCGACGCCGACGAACATCTCGACGAAGTCCGAGCCGGAGATGGAGAAGAAGGGCACGTTGGCCTCGCCGGCGATTGCGCGGGCCAGCAGCGTCTTGCCGGTGCCGGGCGGTCCGATGAGGAGAACGCCCTTCGGGATGCGTCCGCCGAGTTTCTGGAATTTCTGCGGCTCGCGCAGGAACTCGATGATCTCCTGGAGCTCTTCCTTGGCCTCTTCGACGCCGGCGACGTCCTTGAAGGTGACCTTCTTCTGCTGCGAGCTGTGCATGCGGGCGCGGCTCTTGCCGAAGGAGAGGGCCTTGTTGCCGCCGCTCTGCATCTGGCGCATCATGAAAATCCAGAAGGCCAGAAGGAGGACGAAGGGCACGGCGTTGACGAGCAGTGTGACCCAGTTGCCGGTGCTCGGCTCCTTGATGCGGGTGACGACGTTTTTCTCGGTCAGCAGGTCGTAGACCTTGTCGTATCCGGCGGGGATGACGGTGCGGATTTCGGCATTGCCTTGCAACTTCCCGGTCACCTCGGTGCCGGAGATGGTGACCTCGACGACACGGCCGGCTTCGACCTGTTTGATGAAGTCCGTAAAGGACAGATCGCTGACCTGGCGGCCCGCATTGGTCTTGACGACCGTCCAGAGAAGGACGGCGATGCAGACGAGGACAACCCAGAAGATGGCGGTTTTGACGTTGGAATTCATTCCTGCTCCAGCGCGGGCCCTCCGAGCGAATCCGACCCCAGCGCCTTTTCTAGCACTCTACACTACTTCAGACGCCGCCGGAAGCGGCTCCGATTCATCGCGTTTGATTGCGTAACCATCTCCGCAGCCGGGATTTACTGCTCGCGCGCGGCGGCGACCCACAGCCGCGCCCCCGCGGCCGCGCCCGGGCGGGCCCAGGCGGCCGCGCCGAAGCCGCGGCACCAGACGATGCCACGCTCTGCTTCCACCATCGGCCATTGCAGGCGTTCCCATGAGGGGATCCCCGATTTCTGGAACAATTCCTTCAACTTGAGCGGGACCTCGCGGCCCGCCGGCTGGAAGCGGTCGCCGTAGCGCCAGAACCGCACGGTCAAGGGAAAGTGCACTGTGTGCGGATCCAGCTCGCTGACCTCATCATAGCAGCCCTCTGGCGGCCGGAGGCCGATGTGGATGCGCCACTTGCCGATACGCGCGTGGCCCTCACTGTTGAGAATGGCGGCGGGAGGGGCGGAGGCTGGCGGGGGCTCCGGGCGGGAGAAGCGGACCCAGCCGTGCGAGCGCCACGCCTCGGCGCCGGGGACGCGGATGCGGCCGCGTCCTTCCGTGCCGGAGGCGAGGCGCCAGGCGGCGTCGGCGTGTGCGAGCGTGAGGCGCCGGCCGGATCCGGCGGCCTCGGCCAGCAGGGCGCGGACCACGCGCCGGCCGAGGGCGGGACCGAGGCTGCGCAAGCGGTCGGCTTCGACGGTGCGGGCGCCGGCGGCGGGGCCGAGGCTTTCGATCTCTTCGCGAACCCTGCGCTGCCACTCCTGTTCGTCTTCCCAGGCGAGCGCGGCCGCTCGCGCGAGTGCAGCCTCGACTTGCGGGTTTAGAACCTCGGCCAGCAGCGGGAGCAACTCGGCGCGCACGCGGTTGCGGCGCCACCGGGGATCGGCATTTGAAGAATCCTCGCGCCAGGGCAACCCGCGCACTGCAAGATACTGGCGGATTTCGTCCCGGCTGCATTCCAGCAGCGGCCGGATGATGCCGTGGCGCGTGACCGGGTGGATGCCGCAAAGCCCTTGCACGCCGGAGCCGCGGGCGAGGCGCAGGAGAACGGTTTCGGCCTGGTCGGAGAGAGTGTGGCCGGTGGCGACCCGTTCGAGCCTGAGGCGGCGGCGGGCGTCCTCGAAAAACGAGTAGCGGATGCGGCGGAGGGCCTGTTCGAGGTTCTCGCCGGGCGGGGGCGGCGGGGCGCGGCGGATGTCGACGGGCAAGTCGAAGCGTTCGGCAAGGGTGCGGACGAAGCGCTCGTCCTCGTCCGATTCGGGGCCCCGCAAGCCGTGGTTGACGTGGAGGACGGCGAGCGGGTAGCCGAACTGGTGGAGGAGATCGAGAAGAGCCACCGAGTCGGCGCCGCCGGAGACGGCCACGCCGATGCGGGCCCCGGCGGTCGCCATGCTATAACGGAGAATAGTCTCTCGAACCCTTTCGACGAGCACCCGTACCCATTCTAGGGCCGTGGCCGCAGGCGCCGGACAAGAGGCGAGGCGGCCCGTGCCGGAGACGGAATAAAGCAGGAGTCATGCCGCCGCAAGTTTCTTCCGAGACCCGCAGCCGCGCCGCGCGCGTGCGGCTGGTGCTGATGGACGTCGATGGCGTCCTGACCGACGGGAAGTATTTTCACGTGCCGCACCCGCAAGGCGGGCTGTTCGAAGTGAAAATGTTCGACTCGCAGGACGGCATAGCGCTGCAATGGCTGCACCGGGCGGGGATCCGGACGGGAGTGATCAGCGGGCGCGACGCGGAGTCGACGCGCGAGCGGGCGCGGACGAGCCACATGGCGTACTGCTACATGGGCAACACGGAGAAGCTGCCGGTTTTCCGGGAAATTCTGGAGGATTCGGGGCTCGCGCCGGAGCAGATCGCCTACATCGGGGACGACCTGACGGACGCGATTCTGATGAAGCGCGTTGGGCTGGCGGTGGCGGTGGCCAACGCCGTGCCGGAGGTGAAGGCGATGGCGCACTATGTGACGGCAGCGGCGGGCGGATCGGGCGCGGTGCGGGAGGCGACGGAGCTGATTCTGGACGCGCAGGGCAAGTGGGAGCAGATCCTGCGCCATTATGAAGCGGTGTGAGCGATGAAACGGGAGCGGATCGGCGTCGTGATCGAGGCGCGCGACGAGCCGGGCGTGCTGCACGAGCTGACGGGCGTGATTGCGCGGCACAGGGCGAACATTGCGAGCGTGGAAATTCTGGGCAGCCCGGTGGAGGGGCTTTCGCGGCTGTATTTCGAGCTGGAAGGGGTGAGGGAGGCCCGGGCGCTGCTGAAGGATCTTGCGGCGGTGGAAGCCGTGCGCAGCGTGACTCAGGAGCCGAGCCTGCAGAAGATCTACGGCAAGCGGATCATCATCATGGGCGGAGGGGCGCAGGTCGGACAGGTCGCGATCGGGGCAATCAGCGAGGCGGACCGGCACAACATCCGGGGCGAGCACATCAGCGTGGACACGATCCCGCTGGTGGGCGAACAGGCTCTGGCAGCGGCGGTGCGCGCGGTGGCGCGTCTGCCGAGAGCGAAGGCGCTGGTGCTGGCGGGATCGCTGATGGGCGGCGAAATCGAGAAGGCGGTGCGCGAGGTGCGCGCGCAAGGGTTGCTGGTGGTGAGCCTGAACATGGCCGGCAGTGTGCCGGATGCGGCGGACCTGGTGGTGAGCGACCCGGTGCAAGCGGGGGTGATGACGGTAATGGCGGTGGCGGACACGGCGAAATTCAACGTGGCGCGGCTGAAGCGGCGGGTGTTCTGAGGCAGGGCGGGAACGGGGAGACACTTCTCGCCCCAAAGCAAGCGATGGCGCCGTGCGGGCTCAGCGCAGGTCCTGCCAGAGGGCTGTGAACAGGCGCCAGCCGACGTGGACCAAGGCGGCGATTTCGATGAGGCGCACAAGGGCCACGAGCCGTTCGTTCATGAACTCGAAGCGGAGCAGCAGAGCGCAGATGACAGCCACGTAGACAACGTACGGGTTGAGCACGAGGTGATAGGTATTCAAGTAGACAACGGCGGCGAAGTAGTATACCAGTGGCCAGTTGTTCTCGAGGCGCATGCGCAAGCGGCTGGCGGCGAGCCAGACGGTGCCGGCCAGGAGCCCGACTGTGAAAAGGAACTCAATGTTGCTCATGTGCGCTGCCAAGGCATGCCGTTGGAGACTTTACCCATCATACGCCGGGAACCCGGATTCGCGTCCTGGCAAAAGGCTGAACGGGAAAGACACGGAGTGGAATGAATTCTTGGTGCGGCGGACAGGCGCATCGTTGGACGCCGGGGTGGTTTCTTAGCTGGTAGGCCGGACCGGCTGAAGATTTGGCGGGCTTGCGCTGTCTGCGCAAGGCAAGGGTGCGACAGAACGGGCAATCTCCGGTGAGGGCGGCGGCTGAAGGCGGCAGATCGTGGTGCAACCGGAGGCGGGAGCGTTGAGACACAGCAGGTCGAAGGGAGGATCAGGCGCCCAAGGCCAGAGGCAGTGGGGTGAGGCGAACTAAGGGTCGGGCGGGCAGGGGCAAGATGCCACGGGAAGTCGAGTGCGGGTTCGAGCGGGAATCTTGAGCGGGTGCACTCGTTTTCACTCCCCGCTCGCGCTGCAGCAGGCGGCGGGAGGACGTTGGGAGCGCGCATAGCCAGTCCACCCGTGGAAAGCGTTTTTGAGTGGGCCGCAGAGTCAGCGCCTGCCGGCGCGTGAGGGAACGTGGCTGGATGAGGGCGGCAAGGGCGCAAGGGCCACTTGCCGCCCCTTGAGGATCCAGGCTTCCCTGCGCGCGCCTGCCGGTCAGTCTTCGGCGTTGCGGTTCCTGCGGCGCATGATGATTGCGCCCAACAGGACCACCGCCAGCACGGCGCAGACGATGCGAACGATCGAGTTGCTATCCATGAGTGTTTCTCCTTTCCCTATTTCAAGCGCGGATGTTGAATCTTCTCCGAGCCGGCTCCGCGTTGCCGGTCTCAGATACCAGTCATCATCGGGATGAGCTCCCGGACGATTTTGACGGCCACCGGCCCCACCGTCACGACGAACAGCGAGGGCAGGATGCAGAAGAAGATCGGAAAGACGAGTTTGACGCCGAGCTTGGCGGCTTTTTCTTCGGCCGTTTGGCGGGCCTGGACGCGCATGAAGTCGGCGTGACCGCGGAGGCTCTGGGCGACGCCGGTTCCGAAGCGGTCGGCCTGGATGAGCACGGCGACGAGTTTCTTGAGGTCGTCCACGGCGGTGCGTTCGGCGAGGTTGCGCAGCGCTTCGGCCCGGCGCTTGCCGGCCTTGAGCTCGATGTTCACCATGGCGAACTCCTCGCTGATTTCCGGGTGGGCGTGTTCGAGTTCCTTGGCGACCTGGAGGATGGCCTGATCGAGGCCGAGGCCGCTTTCCACGCAGACCACCATGAGGTCGAGCGCGTTGGGCAGGCCGCGCCGGATCTCTTTCTGGCGGCGGCGGCTCATCCAGTTGACGTACTCGTTCGGCCCGAAGAAGCCGACACCGGCGGCGGCCATGACGGCGATGAACTTGTTGAAGATCTCGGCCGCCGAGCCCCAGACGACGACGGTCATTACCAGCGGCAGTCCAACACCAAGAACGAGCTTGGCGCCGTAGAGCAGCTTGAGGGCGTTGGGGCCGCGCAGGCCGGCGCGGATGAGCCGGCGCTGCATGACGGTCATGTCTTTCGGCGACGCGGGGACGAGCGAGCCGAGGCGGTTGAGCATGTCGCGGAAGACGAGGCTGGGGTGGACGGGGGCTTCTTCCGGCTCAACGACCAGTCCGGTGACGCGCTCGATATACTCCTGCGGCTTGACCCACATCCGCATTCCCAGGTAGGCGGCGCCGGCGGCGACGGCCATGAAGACCAGCGTGGCAAGCAGAACGGAAGTCATGGGCCTCGGCTCCTGTTGTTTCAGACCTCGATGTTGACGATCTTGCGGATGATGGCGTAGCCGACGATCTGGAGCAGGATGGCGCCGGCCATCATCAAATTGCCGACCTCCTCGCGGACGAAGAAGGTGACATAGTCCGGGTTGACGACGAACATCATGGCGGCCACCCCGATGGGGATGGCGGTAAGGGCCATGCCCGTCATCCTGCCGTGGGCGCTGATGGCGCGGATTTTGCCGCGGAGCTTGAACCGCTCGCGGATGACGTAGGCGAGCTTGTCCAGGATCTCGGCCAGGTTGCCGCCGGTGCGCTTCTGAAGCAGCACGGCGGAGACGAAGAAATGCACGTCGAGGGAGGGCACCCTCTGGCCGAGCTTTTGCAGGGCCGTGTCAAGGGGCATGCCCAGGTTGTGTTCCTCGAAGGCGCGGCGGAACTCGCCGGCGAGCGGCTCCTGAAACTCCCGGTGGATCATCTCGAGAGAGACGGAGAAGGCATGGCCGGCACGCATGGAGCGGGCCATGAACTCCAGGCTGTCGGGGAATTGCTCCTCGAACTTGCGCAGCCTCGTGCTTCGCTTCCTGGCAACATAGAGCAGGGGCAGGGCGCCGATGGCGGCGCCGATCAGGAAGGCGGCGGCGCTGTAAAGCGGGGGCAGCAGCCCCCAGGAGATCCAGAAACCGACCAGGAACAGGGCCAGGCAGGAGTGGACCAGGCGAGCCACCTTCCATTTCAGCCCCGCCTGCTCCAGCAGGCGCTGCAGGCGGTCTTGCAGCTCGAACCGTTTGATGAGCCGCAGGACGAACTTGCCGGTCTGCTGGTCCTCTTCGGCGAACAGCCTGGCCTGGCCCGACTTCGACGGGGTTTTCTTTTTCTTCTTGTCCGGCAGGCCGAGCACGCGGGTGGTGATCTTTTCCGCGCCGGCGCTCCTCGCGCTCTTGCCGAGAAGCAACCAGGCCCCCAGGATCGCGCCCCAGACCACGAGGAACAGGATCAGGAAGCTTGCCATGTCAAACCTCCTCGACTTCGTCGAAGATGTCGGGCCGGAGCCGGATTCCGGCGGCCAGGAGCTTTTCGTAGAACTTCGGCCGGATGCCGGTGGCTGCGAAGCGTCCGAGGACGCGGCCTTCCGGCGAGAGGCCGCGTTTTTCAAACACGAAAATATCCTGAAGGGTAACGATCTCGCCCTCCATGCCGGTCACCTCGGTGATGTTGGTGACCCGGCGGGAGCCGTCGCTGAAGCGCGCCGCCTGCACGAGCAGGTGCACGGCGCTGGCGATCTGCTGGCGGATCGAGATCAGCTGCATGCTGGCGTTGGCCATCGAAACCATCACCTCAAGGCGGCTGATGCCGTCGCGCGGGCTGTTGGCGTGGATGGTGGTGAGGGAGCCGTCGTGGCCCGTGTTCATTGCCTGGAGCATGTCGAGCGCCTCCGGGCCGCGCACCTCGCCGACCACGATACGGTCCGGACGCATGCGGAGGCTGTTGATCAGCAGCTCGCGCTGGCGCACGGCCCCGTGGCCCTCGAGGTTGGGCGGGCGGGTCTCGAGGCGGACGACGTGGGGCTGCTTGAGCTGGAGTTCGGCGGCGTCCTCGATGGTGACGATGCGCTCCTTGGGGTTGATGAAGAAGGACAGCGCGTTCAGGAGCGTTGTTTTGCCGGCGCCGGTGCCGCCGATGATGATGATGTTGAGCCGCGCCTTGACCGAGGCTTCGAGGAGCTCCATCATGCCGCGCGTCATGGCCTTGCGCTCGACCAGATCAGCCGGCATCAGCTTGTCCTGGGTGAAGCGGCGGATCGACATCACCGGACCGTCCAGGGCGAGGGGCGGAATGATGGCGTTGACGCGGCTGCCGTCGAGGAGGCGGGCGTCCACCATCGGGTTGGATTCGTCGACACGGCGCCCCACCTGGCTGACGATCTTGTCGATGATCCGCAGCAGGTGGGCGTCGTCGCGGAAGGTGACACTGGTCAGTTCGAGGACGCCCTTGCGCTCGACGTAGACCTGCTTGCTGCCGTTGACGAGGATGTCGGAAATGGTGGGATCCTGCAGCAGCGGCTCAAGCGGGCCTAGGCCGAAGACCTCGTCGAGGACCTCGTCGCAGATCTGCTGCTTTTCAAGCGCGCTCAGCAGGGTCGGCTCGGCGTCGATGAGCGAGATCAGCGCCTGGCGCACCTCAGCCCGGACCCGCTGGTTGTCGATGGTGGCCAGCGCTTCCAGGTTGATCTTGTCCAGAAGCTTCCGGTGGAGCGTGAACTTCAGCTCCTGGTACTCGGGCTTCAGAGCCGATTTCGGGCGGCCGGCATTTTTCAGGAGGCGCTGCTCCCAGCTGAGCTGAGGAACCGGTTTCTGTTCCAGGTTCGGGATCATCTAGCCTTGCTCCTACCTCAAGACCGTGCAGGCCGTGAAGCCGCCTGCTGCTAATTCATCGGCTGGCGCCCCGCAAAACTTCAGCCCGCCTTTCCGCTTTCCGCGACCGCCACGCGGCCCTCGGGGCGGCCCGGCCTGGCGCCGGCTGGCGAGAGAGACCGGATCTTGCCGGCCAGCTGCTCGAGGGCGCGGCCGAGTTCGGAGTCCTTGCCGGGCGGCTCGACGCGCGTCACCATGCGGTGGACCGAGTGGGGATCCTCGGGCAGGTTGAAGAAGACGGGGCAGCCGAAGATCTTCTCCATGTCGGAGGCGGACAGGCCGGCGCGCCGGTCCAGGCGGTTGACCACCATCTGAAACCGGTCGCGCGAGAAGCCGAGGTGGCCGAGCAAGCCCACGGCGCGGCGGGCCATGTGCAGGCTGACCAGGTCGGCCGTGGAGACCAGACAGGCGGCGTCGGCCTCGGACAGGACAAACAGAGTGAGCCGGTGAAAGACAGAGGGCAGATCCACGACCACCCAGTCATAGAGCATCCGGCTGTATTCGAGGACCTCATGCAGGCCATTGGAGTCGATCTCGCCCGTGGGCGGGATTTCCGGCGCGGCCAGCACGTCGATGCCGCCCGCGCCGGCCACGAGCGCCGACCAGGCGCCGGGGTCGAGGCGCGAGGACCGCTCCACAGCGTCCAGCACCGAGTAGGTGGGCTGGAGCTTCAGGTGGAAGGCGATCGAGCCCGCCTGCGTGTCGAGGTCGACGAGGAGGACACGGCCGCCGGTGGCCCGCTTCAGGGCGAAGGCGCATTGCGTGGCGGCCGTCGATGCGCCCGAGCCTGGCTTGGCCGGGGCGAAGGCCACCACGGTGCCGTTCTCCTGCGGCCGGCCCGGTTCGGGATCGCGCAACCGGCGGAGGCGGCCGGCGGCCTCCCGCTGCGCGGCCGCCTCGAAGGGCGCCGCCAGGAACTCGGCCGCGCCGGCGCGGAAGCACCGGATGACGGCTTCGGGATCGGTGCGGTGGTGCAGGCCGACGACGTGGATGGGCGGCTGGACCGATGCTGCAACCTGCATGAGCCGGGAGGCGGCATCGAAGTCTGACGCGACGTCGATCAGCAGCACGTCCGGCTGGATCTGGCGGAGCCGCATCTCGAGCGTCGCCGCCGGCGGATACTCCTTCAGGTCCGACAGGATCTCGAAGACCCTGGGCTCGGAGGCGGCCGCAAGGAAGGACTCGGCCAGAACCCGGTCCCTGGCCACCAGCACCGCGGTGAGAGCCCTCTCGTGCGCACCCGTACCGCCGATCATCGCCTGCCCTCCGCTCTTCGCCGGCCGTTTGGGTCTGGCGTCAACGGGACTTGCCCGCTGGCTTGAACATTTCGTTGCGCCGCTCGGCAGGCTGCGGCTTGACGCCGGCGGCGCCGGCACCGGCGTTGGAGGAGCCGGTCATCCCGCCCGGAAGCATCGCCGGTGGCAGAACCCCCAGCGGCGCCTTGGGCAGCAAGGCGGGATCCGAGGCTGACATCGGCTCGACGATTTCGGGTGTGACGAGCACGATCAGCTCCGTCTTGCTTCGGTTTTCACTGCGGCTGCGGAACAGGGCGCCCAGCAGCGGGATACTGGCAAGGCCGGGAATCCGGCTCAGGGTCTCGTTGGTGCGGTCGTCAATGAGCCCGCCGATGACGAAGCTCTGGCCCGGGCCGAGTTCGATGTTGGACTCCACGCGGCGGGTGGCCAGCGCGGGGATGGTAAAGCCGCTCAGGGTGATGGCATTGGCCAGATCGATGGTGGAAACTTCGGGCTTGACGTACATTTTGAGCGTGCCGTTGTCGGTCAGGTTCGGCGTAAAGGTAAGCCGGATGCCGAACTCGCGGAACTGCACTGTGACCGCTCCGGCGTTGGCGCCGCCTTGCAGCACCGGCACCGGGAATTCGCCGCCGACCAGGAAGCTGGCTTCCTTGCCGTTGCTGGTGAGCAGGTTCGGCTCGGCCAGGATTTGCAACAGGCCCCGTTGCTGCAGGGCCCGCATTGTGGCGGCCAGATTCAGGTCGGGGCGGAAGGCGAAGATGTTAAGAGCATCCGAGAGAGTGAACTGGCTGGTGGTGCCGGTGACCTTACCGGGGATGACGCCTTGCAGGTCCGTGGGCCGGGGAGGGGAGAACTGGCCCGTGGTGACAATGCCGGGCGTGTTGGCGGCGCCGGTGGAGATCAGGTTCAGGCCAAACTGCTCGAGAGAGTTCCGGTTCAACTCGGCGAATTTCACCCGCAGCAGGATCTGCTTGTCGACCGGCGCCGGCCTGGCCTTCAGATTGTTGACGACGTTCTTGGTGACGCCCTGCAACAGGGCCGTCGCCCGGTCGGCCACTGCGGGGGAACTCACGGTGCCGTTCAGCGAGATGGAGTCGCGTGCCGCCGACACCTGGATGTCCTCGCCCGGGAAGGTCTCGCGCAGCAGCTTCCGCAGCGGCTCCAGGTTCATCTCCACGTTGACGTTGTAGAAGTTGCGCTGGCCGGACTTGGCCCACACGACGAGGGTGGCCGAGCCGACGCCCTTGGCGTGCAGCAGGATCTCCCGGGTGGATACGGGCACGTAGTCGACGACCTCGGGGTTGGAGGTCGAAATGCGGCTGACGTCTTCCGGGTAGTCGATAACGACGCTGCGGCCGAGCGTGACGCGGATGTCTTCCGGGCCGCCCTGGCACCAGGCCGGCGCGGCCAGAGTGAGCGCCGCGGCCACCGCCGCGGCGGATCGAAGGAGTTGTGCAAAGGGTTTCACTGGTTCCTCCCGGAGTCCTGGGCAGATTTGACGGGTTGAAAGACTTCCACTTTCTTTTCCACGCCGCGAATGGTGATGACCTGGTCGGGCACAGGGGCCGGCGGCGCGGGCGGGGGCGGCGGAGCGACGACGACCGGGGCGGGCGGCGCGGCGGCGCGGCGGCGGCGCGGGTTGACCTCGTCGTAGTACTCGTCGTCTTCGGCGGGCCGGTCCTCGACGGGCTGGAGCCGGGCGTGCTTGCCATAGACGGCCACGAGGCTCAGGCCCTGGGTCTTCTCGATGCTCTGGTCTCCGCCGTTGCGCAGAACCAGCTGGATTCGGCCCTCGCTGCCGGCCAGCGTGAGCAGCTCGGCCTGCTGCGGCGTCACCAGGAGGGTGACGTTGGGGGCGTCGACCGGCTTGCCGGAGGCGTCCGTCTGAAGCGTCTTGCCGGCCGAGAGCACGAGGATGTTCTGAAGAATCGTCTTGGTGACGGTAGTACGGTTGCCGGGCGGGTTGCCGGTGATGAGCACATCCACTCTCATGCCGGGCAGCACGAAGCCGGCCACGCCGACGACGTCGTTGACGCGGACGGTGACGGCGCGCATGCCGACCGGGATCACCGGGGCCAGACCTACGCCGCTGCCCCGCTGGGCGAGGCGGCCTTCCAGGATGGGCTCCTCGGCGAGAATGTTGGCCACCACGGGGCGATCCAAAACGTCCTCGGGCTTGCTGAAGCCGCCCTTGGGGAAGGCCTGCGCCGGCATCTTCACCACTTTCACGTCGGCCGCCTTGACCGTCAGGCCCACGGCAAGAGGCCGCGAGGCGACGACGACGTCCTTCATTTCGATGACTTCCGCCTTCTTCGGCTGCGAGCCCGCCTTCGACGTCATCGAGTAAAACAGCGCGCTGACCACGAGCGCGAAGACGAGGCTCACTGCGAGTACGGTAAGGAACCTACGATCCATGGAAAGGCCTCCATTCAACTCCCTTGCATTGGAAAAACATCTCCCCAGCCGGCGATGGAAGGATTCGCGGCGGCAGGGCGGCCGGGCGGGCGGCGCACGCGGTTGCGAAAGCGCGGCTCATCGCGGCCTCCTTTCACTGCCAGGCGGGCTGCCAGGCTCGCTGGCGGCGGCCCCGGCCGGCTCCTGCTGCATCTCCAGCCACCAGGCGCCGGCGGCGAGCCCCGCCGAAAGCGCGAAGTTCAACAGGTCCTCGCCTCCCGGCATGTTCCAGGCCGGGCGCGGCTCCCGCGTCCGGCCGTCGCCAGCCGGCGCGGTGGGCGGAGCGGACTGTTGCGGTCCGGTCACCGGTGTTTCCCTCTTTAGCTCTTTCGGCAGAGTCATGGAATTTCATTAGGGGCCGGCGCAGAACAATTCGGGCAGGACGGCGCAGCACCGCGGCGCGCCTGCTGCCAGACGGCCTCCCGCCTCAGCACAAACAGGATGGCCTGGCCGTCATCGGCGACGACAGTCCAGCGCGGACTCATCTTCAGGAGGCTGGCCAGGGGCACAGCGGGAGGCACGAGAATGGTGTCGAAGCGGTACTTGTCAAGCACCTCCTGCCACCGCGGCTTGCCTTCCATCGCGGCCAGGTAGTCCATGGCCAGATCCCGGCCATAGAAGTCGCTGCGCCCGTCGAAGAAGACGCGGACGCGGGGCCACATGCGGTAGATGAGATAGTCGGCCCACTGATCCTGCGTGAGGATCCGCGCCCCTTCGAGCCTCGCGCCGTGGCTTTCCACGATCGCCCTGGGGAAGCGTTCGGCCGGGAAATCCTGGAGTTGAGGAGAGGGCACGACACGGAGCGCCACGGCGGCCAGCAGCGCGGCCGGCCACAAGCTTGTGCGCCGCAGTTGCGGGGCCGACTCTGCGGCCAGTTGGCCCAGCGTAGCGGCCACCGAGCGCCGTCCGGCGCGACGGGCGCACTCGTCCCACAGCCTTTGCAGCTCGACGCCCAGCAACGGGAGGGCCACGCCGGCAAACAGCGGGATGTGCCGGGCCGATTGCAGCGAAGCGTGCGCCCAGAAGAGGATCCAGAGAACGGGCACCACCCGGCCCCGAAGCAGGAGGACGCCGCTGGCGGCCACGGCGGCCAGCAGGGTGATCTCGTAATGCAGCATCGGCTCGCCGCGGAACGACGGGGCCCGGAATTCGCCGACAATATTCAGAATGTAGTCGGCGCGCAAGTACTGCCAGATGTGCGCGTGCAGCTTCCATCCGTAAGGGTTGGCGAGGCTGGCGGCCAGGCACAGCGCGGTAAGCGCGCCGTAGCGGCGCGCCCGGCCCCACTGCCTGTCACCCAGAAACGCTTCCGCCGCGGCGCCAACGGAGGTCAGCGCCAGCAGTGCGACGAGCGCCAGCCACCCTCCGTGCAGATTGGCCCAGAGCGCAGCCAGAGGCACAAGCAGCCAGATGGAGCGCGCGGGGCGGCGGAGGTCGGCCTCGACCCACCAGGCGACGGCGGGCAGAAGCAGCAGCGTAAACAGGTGCGGGCGCGCCAGCAGGTGCAGCGTCACCGACCCATAACCGAGAAAGGCCAGCGGCAAGGCGATCCAGACATTCACCCCCTGCCACATCAGGTGCCGGAAGACGATGCCGCAGTAGAGGGCCCCGGCGACCATGCCGAACAGGGCCACCGCCTGCAGGCCCGCCGCCTGATGGAGCAGGGCAAGGAAGACATCCGACAGCCACTCCCAGGCGAACCACGGCTCGCCTTGACGGCTGAAAGAAAACAGGTCGCGGTAGGCGAACTGCTTGTGTTCGAGGATCCACTGGCCTGTACGAATGTGCCAGCCTGTGTCGCCATCGGCGAGCACCAGGCCGAGACCGCCATCGGCGAGGTTGAAGAACCAGAACGGCACGGCCACCAGGAGAACGTCGAACAGCGAAGGCTGCAACCAACGCCTCCAGGCTGCGGGTGCGGCCGAGGCAGCCTTTCCCTGCCCCGCCCCGGCTGGCAACGATGCTTCTGCGGGAATGCGTGCGGCTTGCTCGATCATGCGGCGCCCGTCCCTTCAACCATCGGCAGGCGGGGACGGAGTGTTTAGTCTGGCCGCTGCAAAAGGGCAAGCCACCGCGACGGAATTCTCCTCCGCGCTTCCGCCCTGCAGGCTTGGACTCGCGGGGCACGCACTGCGTCAGCGGTCATCAGAGGCGGGCAGGACAGCGCCGGGCCGGCAAGCCTGGGGGAACTGCCCAAAGACGCGGCAAACCGGCGCCCGCCGCCGCCCGAGGCGCAGCGGCGGCCCCGCAGACTGGAGGACAGGGCAGGAACAGCCGCGGCCCAGGGGACGCAGCTCCGGAATGGGCCGCGATGCAGAATCTCTTTCGGCCGTCTTCTGCCACTGCGCCGGACAGGCCCCGGCCCCGGAAGAGGGACCGCGGGCGCTGCTACGGACGCTCGCCCGGCGGCTCACCCCGCCGGACGCGCGCAGAGGAATGCCCGGGCGCCGCTCAGGCGGGCGGCGCTGCGGCGGGGCGCGGGATCAGGCCCCGTGAATCCGGCGGAAATTGGCCAGGCATTTTTCCACCGCCTCGTAGGGCGGCAGCTCGTGGCCTTCCTGTTCGATGAGATAAAACTCCACGCCCCCTTTGCTTTCGGCGGCCTGGAAAATCCCTTTCCAGGGCGAATCGCCTTCGCCGAACAGCACGCGATACCCCTTCTCCTTCGACCACTCCTTGCAATGGATGGACTTGAGGCGGCCGGGGTTGGCGTTGATCCAGGCGACGGGGTCGTTGCCGGTTTCGACACAGGTGCCCACGTCGAGCTGAAGGACCACGGATTTCGGCGTGTTCCTGGCAAGAATTTCCAGGGGCCTTTGCCCTTCGACAGGGCGCCATTCGATTTGGTGATTGTGGAATCCGACGGCGCAATTTTCCTTGCGGGCGATCTCGTCGGCGCGCGTCAGCACCTCGGCCACCTTCATCCAGCCGGCGGCGGTTGGCTCCACCTTGCCGGCGCTGGCCATGACAATGTACTTGCTGCCGAGCATCCTGTTCCACTCGAGCGTCTTCTGCATGTTCTCCGGCAGAAGGTTGTTGGAGCCGTTGTGGGTGGAGAGGCATTTGACGTTCAGGTCATCGAGCAGCTTGCGCATCTCCTTGACCTGGTCCAGGGACCAGCCGATGTAGGGCCCGTAGAACTCGACGCACTCGTAGCCCATCCTGGCAACGGTTCTGACCGGAGTGAAGATATCCTTGGCCATTTCCGTGCGGACCGAGTACATCTCGAT
The DNA here is from genome assembly GCA_964458495.1 of uncultured Arcobacter sp. GTDB lineage: Bacteria > Acidobacteriota > Terriglobia > Bryobacterales > Bryobacteraceae > JANWVO01. The sequence continues at coordinate 210,352 of CAYWJB010000007.1, read as the reverse complement.
GCCGACGAGGGGCTTGTTCTTCTGAGCCAGGGCGGGCAGCCCGGCTGCCGCACTGGCTGCGGCGAGGAAAGAACGGCGGGAGAGATCCTGTCTCTGCATGACGTAACAGACGATATCACATGGGCCGGGGGTACGGGAAAGGCATCCCGAGGACGCTGTCGGTAGCATGTGACTCGTCCGCTTCAATTAGCAAATGAATTGTCCGGTCGCGCGGCAGCCGGGAAACGCTGGAGCGTATGGAAGCAATCCGAGGGCAGTTCCCTGCTGCGGAGATGGAACGGACAATGAAGCTCCAAGAGGTGATTTTGAAGGCGATGGCGGGCAAGCTGAACTGGTCGGAGGCGGCCAAGATCATCGGCGTGAAGGACCGCACGATGCGGCGCTGGCGCCGGTGAGAGAACCGGACCAATGAGGCCGCCGTCTTGAGCGCTTCGGGGCCAAGGTTTGCTCGACAGAATACCAGTGGCGCAGACACACGGCAGGAAGGACGCCTTCCAATCCGGCGGAGGGACTCCTTTCGGGCGATCCCGGAAGGCAGCGCCCAAAGCCGGGCGACGACTCCGCCCACCGGCTGGTTTTCACGGAGTGCTTCGAGCGAGGTGCGGGGACTGGCGGCGTGGGCGGGGCTAGGCGCTGCGCGCCTCGCGGGAACGCAGAAGGCGTACTCCGCGGGAGTTGCCGTCCGAACCCGCCCCGTTGGCGGCGGAAGCCGCCAGCGCGCGGGCGTTGAAGATGGACGCCTCGTCGGCGAGCGACTTCATGTCGCTGCCTTCTTCCACCACCATTTCGTGCTCGACCCAGTTCGAGAGAGGAATGTTCCGGAAGAAGAGCCGTTCCTGCATGACCAGCGACTTGCGGTTGACGAACATGGACTTGTTTTCGCGCATAAAGTGGCGCTCTTCGACCCGGAAATCGGCCAGGAGCTGGTCGAAGGCCTGCCGCGCAGCCACCTCTTCGGCGGCGCGGACCTTTTCTTCCATCAGCTTCTCCTGGTTGCGGATGACGGCCTGCGCCTCGGCCAGGCTTTCCCGCTCCTTGGCGACTGCCACTTCGAGCCTCGCCTGCATGATGTAGTAGCTGAGCAGGGCGCTGCCCATGGCGATGAACAGCGGCAGCAGGATCCAGACAAGCGCGGTCATATTCATGTCCTGCCAATTCATCGGCGGGGCGCGGCGCCAACTTTAGACCGGGAAAACGCCTTACTGCGTGGGGTCGAGGCGGCGGCCCTGGAGGATGTACCACGCCAGCGCGAGCCGGAAGGAGCCCAGCGCGGCCAGCAGGCAGCGCAGGCGGAAGCCGAGAGCGGCGAGGAACCCCTCGTACTTGCCGAAGTAGGCGGCGCCGCCGGCAACAGCATCGGCGGCGAGCTCTTCACGCGGCGCGGGCGGCGGCAGTTCGGGGTGCAGGACCGCCTTTGCCTCCGCCAGGCATAGCACCCGCTTGCCTGCACTGCGGATCTGTCGCCAGACGTCGAGCATCGCCCAGTGTTCGGAGAAGCGCTTCTCGCTGAGGTAGTTCATGCCTGCAAGGAACGTCTTGCGGATCATCACCGCCCAGTCTTCAACCGCTTCTGCGGAGCCGTTCTGGAGCGGCGCGCGGGGAAGCGGTTCGAGACTGAGGCTCGCGCGCCGCAGCTCGGCGGCAGCGGGCAGCCGAAAGGCGCATTCAAGCGCGGCGCCTTCGGGATCGAGGAATGACGGGCACGCGGCGGCGGCGTCCGGCGTCGCATCGAGCGCTTCGGCGAGCCTGGCGATGCAGTCCGGCGCGAGTTCGACTCGCGGATCGAGAAACAGAACCAGATCCGCCCGGGCGGTGCGCGTGCCGATATTTCGGGCGCGCGTCTTGCCGAAGTACATGGGCATGCGGATCACCTGCACCCACGGGCGGCTGGCGTCGACATCGGCCGAGCCGTCGCGGCTGCCGCCGTCGACGACGAGAACCTCGCATCGTCCGGCGATGGTGCTGCGGCTGAGGGAGTCGAGGCAGCGCTCGAGCGCCTGGCGGCAGTCGAGAGAGACGATGACGATGGAGACCAGAGGAAGAGCGGCTTCAGGCTGCGAGGCTTCGGGAACCACCATTGCGCATGATAGCGTACCGCGGGGGCGGCCTCAGTCGATGATGCCCTTGCGGAGGGCGAAGCGGACCAGCTCGCCGGTGGAGTGGAGATTCAGTTTCTCCATGATGCGGCCGCGGTGGGCGTCCACGGTGTAAACGCTGAGGTTCAGCAGGGAGGCGATCTCCTTGTTGGTCTTGCCTTCAGCAATCAGTTGCAGGACCTCGCGCTCGCGGGGCGTGAGGAGATCGACCGGATCGGAGACGTGCTGGCGGTAGTCGGCGAGCACGCAATCGGCGACCGCCGGAGCGATGTAGCCCTCGCCGCGGGCGACGGCGCGGACGGCGGCTACCAGATCGGCGTCGAAGGCGTCCTTCAGCAGGTAGCCGCGGGCGCCGGCGCGAAGGATCTCGCGAACATAGACGCTGTCGCGATGCATGGAAAGGGCCAGCACGCGGGTCCGCGGGGAGGACTCACAGATGCGGCGCGTGGCCTCGATGCCGTTGAGTCCGGGCATGGCGACATCCATGACCACGACATCCGGGCGGAGTTGTTCGGCAAGCTTGACGGCCTCTCGGCCGTCGCAGGCCTCGCCGGCGATTTCGAATTCCTCCTGCGCCTCCAGGATCCGGCGGAACCCCTGGCGAACCATGGAGTGGTCGTCGGCAAGCAGGATGCGGATGGGTTTGGCGTTCATGCGGCGGACTGGCCGGCCAAGGCGGGCAAGGATGCCTCCACGGCGACGCCCGCACCGGGCCCTGTTTCAATTTTCAGCTCACCGCCGGCGCTGCGGGCTCGGGCCCTCATGCCGACCATGCCGAGGCCGCCGGAGGGGACGGCGGCCGGGTCGATGCCTTTGCCGTTGTCGGCCACGCGGAGAAGGACGCGGCCGCCGGAGAGGGTCAGCGAGACGGCGACGCGCGAGGCGCCGGAGTGGCGCGCGGCGTTGGTGAGCGCCTCCTGGGCGATGCGGAACAGATGCGTTTCCACCTCATCGGGCAGGCGCTGGTCGACCGTGCAGTGGTAGTCGACCTGGATCCGGGTGCGCTGCTGGAAGCGGTCGCACAGCCACCGCAGGCCTGCGGCGAGCCCGAAGTCGTCGAGGATGGTGGGCCGGAGCAGTTGAGAGACCTCCCGCACGGTTCGCATGGAGGAGTCGACCAGCTGAACGCAGTCTTCCATGAGCGCCGGCTGGAGCTCCTGGCGGGAAGCAAGAGCGAGGAGATTCGCTTTCAGAGCCGTGAGGGTCTGGCCCAGCTCGTCGTGCAGTTCGTGGGAGAACCGGCGCGCCGTGCTCTCCTGCTTTTCGAGCAACTGCCAGGAAACGCGGCTCAGCTCGCCGGCCTGCCATTCCAGCTGGCGGATCAGGCGCAGCGTCCAGCGGGCGGCGTAGGCGGCGGAAACCAGGGCCATGAGGAAGCCCGCTCCGAGCAGGATGGCGGACTGCCGGGCGAGGCGCAAGGAGAGCTCTTCGATGCGTTGCTTGAGCGCGACGGAGCGCCGCGTTTCGATCTCCACGAGCTGGTCCACCAGGCTGAGCACGGACTGGTGCGCATGCATCAGCCGGCGCAAGGGACGGCGGCGGGACGCGTCCTCGCCGAGGACGAGCCGCGCCTCGTTGCTGAAATCGGCCGCGGCGTCATACAGCTTTTGCCAGAGCGCCTGTTCCGGTTCTCCTGCCAGCTCTTCAGCGATCTTCTCGATCTCGCGGTCGGAAGCATCCAGCTGGCCGAGGAGTTGCGCCTCGTCGATCTCCTCCGGCTGCCGGGCGAAATCGGCGAAGATGGCGTTGATGGCGCGCTGGCCGCGCAACACGGCATCCAGCAGGTTCTGGATGCGCACCTGCTCTTCCAGCAGTTCGGCTGAAGTGGCGCGAATGGAGGTGATGTTCCGCACGCCGAGCAGTCCGGCGGCGAGGAGGCAGAGCATCACCAGCGCGTAGCCGGCGGCGAGCACGCGGCGGATGGCGCGCTGGGTGACCGGCCGCACGGCGCTGCGGCCGGGGAACTCCGTTGGCGGCTGGTTCATGGATGGAGAGCCCTGATTCCATGAAACCGCATTTGCAGCCGCCAGGAGCCATCCCTCCGGCAGGCGACAAAACGGCCCGAAAGCAGGGGCGTGCTATTCAGCCCGGATCTCGATCTCGCCGATGCCGCCCTTGACCTCGAGGCGCAGCCGCCCACCCGTCTTTCCGGGCGCACCGCCCACCCACCTGCCGTCCTTCTTATCCAGCCCGATCACGCTGATATGGCCGATGCCGCCGGCCGCGCTGGCCTCCACTCCGCTGGAGGGCACAAGCACAACCGCGCGTCCGATGCCTCCGTAAATTTTGGCATCGACATCCGTGGCGAATTTGCCGCGCAGGTCGACGGTCACCTCGCCCACGCCGAGATGCATCTCGAGGCTCCGCAGCGGAACCTCGCGGAGATCGAGGCGGTTCTCTCCGGCGCCACAGCGGACTTCGAGATCGAGCGGCACGCCGCTGCCGAAGCGGATGTCCCACCGGTTGCGCACGTTGCCGAGCGCCGGGGGAGGACTCCCGTGGCCGATGATGAGCCGGCGGCGAAAACCGCTTTCGTCGAAGCTCACCTGCGGCTTCAGGGCGGGTGTGTTATAGGCGAATTCGGCCTCGAGGAACTCGCGCGCTCCCCCGGAGACTCGCAGCTCGCCCATGCCGATCTGGATCTCGGCCGAGATCCGTTCCGCGCCGGCGGCGCGCGCCTGTTCGATCGTGATCCGCTCGGTCCGGTCATCGCCGGAGGGGCCCGGCGGCGTTTGACAGCCTGCCAAGGCCAGGACGGACAGAAGCGCCGCAGCCCGCCAGCAGTTCCGCTTCGTCTTCACCGCGCACCTCCTTCTTTCTCTAACGAACCGCGCGGGCGCCTTGTTCCGGAAAACGGTCACTCGACGGGGCGCAGCACCACCCGTTCGAGATTCATGGTTCCCGCCGCAGGGCTGATGCGCACGCGCAGTTCGCTCTTGCCGGAGGGCAGCTGCATCTCCCCGAGATTTTGCGTCTTGAACACCCAATCGCCGCCAGTGGCCGCGGCCTTGCCTTCGAGCTTCGCCCCGCCGGCTTCGACGGTGAAGGCGGCGCCGGCCCGCCGGGCGGCGTAGCTGATCTCAACCTTGTACCTGCCGCTGCGCGGCGTCTCCAGCCCCCACCATGGCACGTCGCGGTCGCGGGTCCATTGCGTCAGATAGACGTGCCCGAGGGCATTCTCCTTCTTGGCCCGCTGCTCGAACTCTGTATCGATCTCGCAGGACTCGACGCCCAAGGTGATCACGCCCTTCGCGTCCGGGCGGTTCGAGAAGGGCTCGGCGGCCGGGGCGCCGTCGAGTTCGAGGGCGATGACGCTGGCGACCTCGTCCGGGGCTTCGCCGGGCAGCTCGAGGATCACGTCCGGGCCGTCGCGCACGGCCTTCACCGGCCGCGCGGGATCGGCCAGCAGCCGCGCCTTGTGCACCAGGTTCTTCAGGCCCGCCACGCGCAGCCTGCCGTCGCCGGGCCACTGGAACACGTGCAGGTAAAGGGTCCGGCCCTTCGCGGTGGCGCGGCCGAAGAACGACATGCGCTCGAACGGGCTGGCCGAGGTTTCGTAAATGGCTTCGCCGTTCGTGCGCAGCCAGCGGCCAATGGCGCGCAGGCGCGTAACAAATTCGTCCTGAATTGTTCCGTCGGGCTTCGGACCCACATTGAGAAGCAGGTTGCCGCCCTTGCTGACCACTTCGACCAGCATGCGGACGAGGTCGCGCTCGGTCTTGAACACCGTCTCGTACTTGTTGTAGCCCCAGGAGTCCTGGTTGATGGTGACGCAGGCTTCCCAGAGCACGGGCCTGCCGTCGGGGCTTTTGATTCCGGTGGCGGGGACATACTGTTCCGGGGTGCCGAAGTCGGCGCGGTTGCCGGGCTTGCGCTCGTAAAGGCGGTCGTTGATGAGCGTGTTGGGCTGGAGCGAGCGGATGAAGTCGTAGATCTCGTCGTCTCGCTTCGCCTCGGCAAGAGTGTGTTCCCATTCGCCGTCGAACCAGATGACGGCGACGTCGCCGTAGCCGGTGAGCAGTTCGCGGAGCTGCTCCTTCATAAAGTCGATGTAGCGGTTATTGTTGCCGCCTTCCTTGTAGTCTTTGGGGTATTTCCAGGCGCGGCGCGGGCGGTAGTCGGGATGATGCCAGTCCATGATGGAGTGGTAGAAGCCGAGCCGCAAGCCGTGGCGCCTGGCGGCGGCGGCGAGGTCCTTCAGCGGATCGCCCTTGTAGGGCGTGATCTCCATGTCATAGTCGCTGACGCGGCTGCGGTAGATGCTGAAGCCGTCGTGGTGTTTGGACGTGATGACGATGTAGCGGGCGCCGGCGTCTTTGGCCAGCGCCGCCCACTCGTCGGCGTTGAAGCGTACGGGGTTGAAGCGGCGGGCGTACTTGTCGTACTCGGCTTGCGGGATCTGGGCCTGATGGCGGATCCACTCGTGGCGCCCGATCACCGAGTACACGCCCCAGTGGATGAACATTCCGAATTTGGCGTCGCGGAACCAGCGCGTCCGCTCGCCCTCGGGCAACGGCGGCCGGGAGGGCTGCGCCGGGAGCGGCGCGGGGGCGCAAACAGAGAGGCCGAGCAGAAGAGCGGCGATGCGGGATGTCATGGCTTTGGGGTATTCTATCGCCCGGAAGCGGCGAACGACAGCCAGGGACGCTCGCCTAGAATGACAGAAGTGGAGCGGAACGAACCATGACGACAGGAAGAAGAACGTTTCTCGGCGCCGCTGCGGCTGCGGCGACGGCGCGGATGCCCATTCTGGGAGCGAACGAGCGCGTGCAGATCGGCATCGTGGGCCTCGGCGGCCGGGGCCGGAACCACATCGACTACTACAATTCGATCGAGGACTGCCGCATCGCCGCCGTGTGCGACGTGAACCAGGCGGCGCGGGAGCGGGCCATCGCCATGATCGAGAAGGCGAAGGGCTACAAGCCGGCGGAGTTCGCCGACATGCGGCAGATGTTCGAGTCGAAGGAGATCGACGCGGTGTCGCTGCCGCTGCCGAACCACTGGCACGCGCTGGCGACCATCTGGGCCTGCCAGGCGGGCAAGGACGTGTACGTCGAGAAGCCGGCCAGCCACAACATGTTCGAGAGCCGGAAGATGGTGGAGGCGGCGCGGAAGTACAAGCGCATGGTGCAGGTGGGCTCGCAGAGCCGGTCGACGGCGCACAAGATCAAGGCCATCCAGATGCTGAAGGACGGCGTGATCGGCAAAGTGTACATGGCGCGCGGGCTGTGTTTCCGGCGCCGGTTTTCGATCGGGCACACGCCGGACCAGCCGGTGCCGCCGGGCATCGACTGGGACAAGTTTCTGGGGCCGGCGCAGATGAAGCCGTTCAGCGTGAACAAATTCGAGTACAACTGGCACTGGTTCTGGGACACGGGCAACGGCGACATCGGCAACCAGGGCGTGCATGAGATGGACATCGCGCTTTGGGGGCTGGGCAGGAAAGACTGGCCGAAGGTGGTGATGGGCAGCGGCGGGAAGTTCCTGTGGAACGACGATCAGGAGACGCCGAACACGCAGCACGCCTCGTTCCACTGGGACGACGGGGAGATGACGTTCGACGTGCGGAACCTGCCGACGCCGCCGGAGGCGCTGGCGCCTGTCCGCGGCGCGAATTACGTGGGCAATATTTTCTTCGGCGAAAAAGGATTCCTGGTGCTCGATCAGGCGGGTTTCTCCGTTTACCGCAGCACGATGGCCGATTTCGTGGGAGCGCGCAGCGCCGGCGCGGGCGGGCGCGACAGGTACGAAAAGATCGCCGAGGAGAAAGCCACGGGAGAGGGCACGGTCGAGCACGTGAAAAACTTCATCGAAGCGGTGAAGTCGCGCGACCATACGAAGCTGACCGCCGAGATCGAGATCGGGGCGCTGGCAGCGGATTTCTGCCACCTGGCCAACATCGCCTACCGCGTGGGGCGCTCGCTGCGGATGGATGCGGGCGGCCGCTTCATCGGAGACGAGGAGGCCAACGCGATGCAGACGCGGAAGTACCGGCCTCCGTATGTCGTGCCGGAGAAGGTCTGAACGGCATCGGCCAGTTCTGTTTCAAACAAAGGGAGTGGAATCTTTCATGCGCAACGTCATCATTGTCGGCTCCGGCTGCGCGGGCAACACGGCGGCCATTTACACGGCGCGGGCGGGTTTGAGGCCGCTGGTGATCAGCGGGCATGAGCCCGGCGGGCAGCTCTCGCTCACCACGGAAGTCGAGAACTTCCCCGGCTTCCCGGAAGGCATTCTGGGCCCCGTGCTGGTGGAGAACATGAAGAAGCAGGCGGAGCGGTTCGGCGCCGAATATGTGCAGGGAGTCGTGGAGGAGGCGGACCTGAGCCGCCGCCCGTTCCGGCTGCGGATCGACGGGCAATGGGAGGAGTGCCGGACGCTGATCATCGCCTCCGGAGCAAGCGCGCGCTGGCTGGGGCTGCCGAACGAACAGAAGCTGATCGGCCACGGCGTCAGCTCCTGCGCCACCTGCGACGGTTTCTTTTACAAGGGCAAGAAGATCATGGTGATCGGCGGCGGCGATTCCGCCATGGAAGAGGCCAACTTCCTGACGCGGTTCGGCGAGGAGGTGACAATCGTGCACCGCCGCGACGAATTCCGCGCGTCGAAGATCATGCTGGAGCGCTGCCGCGCCAATCCCAAGATCAAGTGGGTCACCAGCGCGGTGGTGGAGGAGGTCTACGACGTCGACAAGGGCTACGTCACGGGCGTCAAATTGCGCAACGTGAAGACGGGGGAGACCTGGATGCAGGACGTGGACGGGCTGTTCCTGGCCATCGGTCACATCCCGAACACGAAGCCGTTCGCCGGGCAGATCGAGCTCGACGCCGAGGGCTACATCGTCAGCCACGGCGGCGCGCGGACCAGCGTGGCCGGCGTGTTCCACGCCGGCGACGTGCAGGACCGCGTGTACCGTCAGGCGATCACCGCCGCGGGGGCGGGCTGCATGGCGGCAATCGAGGCGGAGCGGTTTCTGGAAGCCGAGGGGCACTAACCGGGAAGCTCCGGGCAAGAGCGGACGCTCCCGGGTGGCGCGGCTGCGCGCGCCGTCAGCGGGTCACAGGGTTCAAAGGCGCGGATCCCGGCGGCGGGAAACTGCGTGACGCGTCATCCAATACCAGCACCCAGTCGCTGGCTTCGCCCGGCTCGGGCGGGACGAATTCGCGCTCGCCCTGCTTTTTGAACTCGCCGATGCGAGTGCTTTGTCCCGTGCGGGGATTGAACCACCAGGCGGTGACGCGAGCGCCGGAGAGCTTGTCGAGCCGCACGCGGAAGGGCCGTCCTGCGGGAGCGTACACCATGGCGTAGCTGCCCTCGCTGTCCCGGGTAGCCACGAAGCGATACCTGCCGGCGCCGGGCATGGCGGTAGGCACGGATCCGGTCACGATGAGCGAATCGTCGGGAATGCGCGTCAGGAACGGGCGCGATTCCAGCAGGCGCCGCGCATGCTGCATCTGGGCCGCGCCCGGCTGGGCGATGGCTTCGTACCAGGGCATGAGCGGATGGTTCACCGGCTTGCGCTGCGGGGTCCACATCTGCCAGACCGAGTGATGGCCGTAGGTGTGGCCGCAGGCGCCGGAGAACAGGTCCCAGTAGAGCGGGCGGCGCACGTCGGCGGCGATGGAATGGCCCAGCTCCGGCGCGCGGAAAGAGACCGGGTGATCCTCATAAATCGGCTCGCCGTCGATCACCGGCTTGACCGGACTTCTTCCATAATCCAGCGCGGTCTTGTCATATCTGCCCGTGAATTCGGGCCCGTGGCCGTTCTGCCGCATATTGAAATCGAGCCAGTCTTCGGCGTGAAACGGCTCGGCGGAACCGCTTCCGCCGGTGGGGTGGAATGTGATGAGGTGGGCGCCGCCGTCGCCCTTCCGCAGGCCCCGGGCCATGGCGCGGATGATCTGCTGGTGAGCGGACGATTCCACGGGGCGGTCGCCGCCGAGAATCCAGATCACGCCCGCGCTCCGGTAGCGCCGCCCCAGCCATTCGCCGTAGATTTCCGCGTTTTCCGGTGTGAATATTTCCGGCCCTACGCCCCATTTGCGGTTCCATTTGTCCCCCCATGTAGGGAGAAAACCGATGTACATTCCGAGAGAATTCGCCTTGTTGACGGTGAAATCCACGTGATCCCAGTAGTCGTCCTGCGGGCCGGGACGTACGTCGGGCGTGCGGGGATCGTTCGCGAGCAGAGGGAGATGGCCGTAGGGGTTGGGGTCTCTGAGCCCGTCGAGTTCGGCCAGAGCGACAGCCTGGATGACCGTGAACCCCTTGCGCGCGCGGTCTTCCAGATACCGCGCCGCCTCCTCCCGGTCGAGGCGGTGAAACAGCTCCCAGGCAGTGTCGGCCAGGTAGAAGAACGGGCGCCCATCCGCGGTGACCAGAAACCGGCGGTTCTCGCTCACACGCAGACGGGGCAGCTCGGCGGCGCCCGCCGCCAGGCACAGGCACAGGCCAGCCAGGCAGCGCTTCATCGGATCATCTCCTCGATGGCGGCTTTCAGCACATCCTCACGATAAACCTTCTTCCAGTCCGGCGCGATCAACTCCCGCTTGCCCCATTCGATGGCCCGAAGGGCGGCATCGGAGAAGGGCGATTTCTCGGCGCCGAAGCAGATGGCGAGCGCGATCTGCGCGTGTCCGGCGAGGAATGCCTCGGCGGCTTCGCGCGGCACGCCCGCCTCCACGGCGGCGTCCAGCGCCTCGCGCATCCACTTCGCGGCGGCGGCGACTACGAGTTCTGACATGGCAGGCTCGAGGAAGGCGAACTGCTCCACCGTGACGCGGTGCGCGCGGTCTACGGGAGCAAACACCGCCCGGCACACTTCCACTCCCCTGGCGAAGGCTTCCTCGTCCCCCTGCACGAGACACACGAGGATGTCCTGCTTCGCGACGCCGCCGAAATAGTCGCGCCTCTCCTCGGGGGTCGGGTGATCGGTGAAAATCGGCGGGTGGCACGGATGCGTGATCATCATGCCGATGTGCGGGGCCCGGGGGAGATCGCCGACGTAGGCTGCCGCCGCGTCCAGCATGATCAGCATGGCGCCGGGTTTCATGAGCGGCGCAGCCTCCCGGGTGACCGTCCCGATGGCGCTATCCGGCACGGCGAGAAACACAAAGTCAGCCTCCGCCAGAGCCTCTGCCAGGCCGGTCACGACATAGCCCTGCGCGGCCAGTTGAGCCGCCCGCTCCGGCTGGCTCTCGCACATCAGCACCCGGTACCCGGGATGCCTTCCGATCTTTTGGGCCGCCCGGAGGCCCATCTTGCCTCCGGCGCCGATGATCGCGACATGCTTACTCATGATTGCTGCTCCTCTCCATTCGAATCGAGTTCAGTCAGGAATCAGGCCGCGCAAGAAAGCCACGCTGGATCGCACCCACGCATCCTCCAGCGCAACCGTCTCCTCGAGCGTGGGCTGCTGCGGCACCCACAGCTCGAGAATGACATTTGGGTCCCGCCCGTTCTTGCGCACGCAATCCAGCAGCCAGGCGATGTCGAGTTGCCCGGCGCCCGCCGGGGTCCCTTCCACCACGAATCCCATCCGGTGCCAGATGCGCGAGACGCGGAAATCCTTCACATGGACGCACAGCGTGTGCCTCGCCAGCGCCGTGACCACCTCTTCGGTTCCTTCCGGGACGGCCAGCGAGTTCACCGTGTCCAGGGTGATGCCCAGCAGCGGGGAGCCGATCGCGTCCAGCGCATCCGCCATCCGGCGCGCCGGAGTGCGCGAGTTCTCCACTGCGAGCCGGATGCCGGCAGGCTCGACGACGGTCAGCGCATCGCGCAGAAACCGCTCCAGCTCCGCGACAGAGCGCGGCGGGGCATCGTAGGAGTCGATCGTTCGCAACAGCCGCGCTCCCATGCGCCTGCACAGTTCTGCGCCCCGCCGGATGCTCTTCACATCCAGCCCGATGACGCCCGCTTCGATCTCGATGTCCGCGGCACGGGCTTTGACTGCCAGCGCCTCCAGGTCCACGCCGTCCAGCGGCAAGTTGGGCCCGAACTGCACGACGCGGACGCCCAGCTCTACGCAACGGTCCAGCAGATCGAACGCGGTCATCGGCCTTTCCGGGCGGATGCCGCCCTCGACGCCGTGCGCCCAGGTGTAGCAGTAGGTGCCGATGCCGAGCTTCACGCTGCGCCTCCCCGGGCGATCACCGTGATGGCAGCGATCAGAAGTGCGATCCCTGCCATCGACCAGCCCCACGCCGCGCGTGGCGCGCCGCGCCATTCTCCGCTCAAAGCGCCCAGCGCATTCGAGGTGATCAGCGCCATCGACATGAACAGAGGCCAGCCCACGATGCCGCCCAGCTCTCCCAGCGCCGTCGCGCCCTGTCCGTAAACCAGAAAGCTGGCGAAGCACAACGCGCCCATGGCGGCGCCAAGGGCCCAGTGGCCGGCCGGCCCTTTCAGCTCTGCCGCCGTGCGGTTGCGCTTGAGCAACAGCCACGCATACCCGGCGTTGGTGATGGCGCCCGCCGTGAGCGCCAGCGGCCAGATGGCGTTGGAGGCAAGACCCGGAGCCGCCCCGCGGGCCAGCGCCATCCGTTGCAACTCGGCGCCGAAGACGAACGTGAAATTCAGCATCGGGGAGAAGATGCCCGCCAGCACGCAGATCAGCAGCCCGGCGCCGAAACTGGTGCGCGCGGCCTGCGGCCGCCCCGTGGCCTGCTCCCGCAGGCGCCCGGCTTTCGCGCACAGGAAGATGCCCGCGAGCACGATGAGCGTGCCGAGGATCAGCGCCCGCCCCTGCGCCGTGAACAGCCGTTCGCGGTGCAGCATCAGCATGGGGTAGAACGTGCCGATCGGCGCAATGAGCCCCAGAATGAGCCCATAGCCCACGGCCAGCCCCATGCGGCTTACGCCGATGCCGAACAGCACGCTGCCGACGCCCCAGCCGAAGCCGTAGCCCAGAACGCTGAACAACGTCCCCGCACTCGCTTCGGCATAGATGCCGAACAGGCCCGGCACTGTAGCCAGCGCGGCCAGCCAGGGAATGATCACGAGGCCAGTCAAGGAATAGACCAGCCAGCCGGCTTCCCAGCTCCAGCGCCGCATGAGCTTCATGGGCGCCACGAAGCTGCCGTTAAAGATGCCTCCAATCAGGACCCCTGCCACGCCCGCAGCCAGGTTCGGCGCCATCGTCACGTTTCCTCCAAATCAAGAGTTGCCACGCCGTAAGCATCCAGCGTCAGCCCGCGCTCGCCGGCGGCATCGCGGGCGCGCCGGCGGAAGCGGTCCGGGTCGAACATCGCCTCCTGTGCACTGTCGGCGTCGAGCACGCGCACTCTCGCCTCGCCGCGCCAGCGGAGGCGTTGCTCGCGAGGCGCAAGATTGGCGGCCAGGATGCGGCGCCGTTTGCCGAGCTGAAGAACGAGGAACTCCACAGCCAGCGGCTCGCTGGAAGCGCACGGAATCAATTCACCTTCGCGGAACTCCCCGAGATCGGCCAGCACGTGCCACACAGGGAACACGCGCCCGTTTGTCATGACGCCGGCGGGCCCTGCCGTCTCGAAGAAGGTGATTCCCGCGGCGCCCGCCTCCGCCAGGTGCTTGAGACTTGCCACGGTCCACGCCGCGCAGAAAAGCGAGCCTTGACGGGGATCCGGTTCGGGAGGCGGCTGCGGGCCGGCGGCGACGGGATTGAACTGCGGCCGCAGCGTCACCGGCGATGCATGAACAGCGGGCGCGAAGCGAAGCGCGCTCGCCACTGCGTCCCGCTGCGGCGCGCAGTTCTCCATCAGCGCCGTGTTGTCGGAATCGTGCACCTGCGGGCACACGGCAAAGCACACGGCGTCGAATGTGTCTGCCCGCGGGCGGTTCCGGTTCAGCTCCGCGAAGTGTCCCCGCGTGCCGCCCACCAGCGGCGCGCCGGCGAGAATATTCCGGCCTGCCCCGGCCAGCTCGTCGGGCGTCACCAGGTGGCGCTCGCTCAGCAACACCCAGCGCGCCACCTTCAGGCCCCTTCCCGTGGCCCATTCGAGCGCTTCCCGCATCCGGCGCTCCGGATCCGCGCCGGCAAGGATCACGGCCTCCAAAGGCAGCTCCGCAGGCGCGCCGGCCACCGGCTCGCCTGCCGGGACCCGGATGTGCGACAGGCGCAACGCGCGCAGCCGCTCTGCCTCCGCCTCCTCGCGGGCCAACGTCAGGCCCAACGCGGGCAGCCGGCGGGCCCCGCTCTGCAGGAGAACCTCCACAGCAGACACGCGGCTCGCTCGAACAGCCGTGCGCGGCGGCGACCCGTGAATCCGGAAGACCGCCTGCTGCCGGAGAACCGTCCCCTCGGGCACCTCCACGGGAAACGGGAGGCTGAGCGGCGTGCCATAGGTCTTGAAGCCGGAGTCGGTCCAGTTGCGGTGATCCTCCATCTCGAAGGTCTCGCCTTCGAGCCGCACCTCGGCGCGGCAGCCGGGCGCGATTTCATGGAAGATGGCCCGGATCTGCCGGAACACCTGGTGCGGAGAAACGGCCACCGGCACGCGGCCCGTTTGGAACTGCCCGTCGACGGTCTCGATTTCCACCTCGCGGCCGGCGAACCCTTCCGCAGGGTGGATCACGAACAGCCCGATCCGGTTGCGCCGGAAGGTGCGCAACGCCTGGCCGTCCATCTGGTACCGCACCGTGCCATCCGGCGTGCCGTCGATGCGGGCGTGCCAGCGGAAGTGGATCGGGGCGGCCGCGTGCTCGGCCACGAAAGTCACCTGGAACCGGTCGCGTTCCGCGGCGGTTTTGAGGGCAGAGATTCGCGCGGGCACGGTTGCCCAATTCGGGTCGCGCACGGCCATCGCAATGCGCCGGACCGCCTCACGGCCGCCCACGCGCAGGTAGCGCAGCGCGCCGTTGTCGAACAGCAGTTCCACCGGCCCGGCCCGCAGCGGCGTGACACGCGGCAAAGGGTCCTGGCGTCCATACAGCAGCACGTTGCGGGACGGCATCTCACGCCTGCCTGCGAAGTTCCAGCACGCGGTTGGCGCGCGCCGATTCGTAGCTGCCGAACACCAGTCGCACAGTCTTCAGGTTGTCCTCGCCTGTCGTTTCCGCCGCGCCGCGTCCTGCAAGCGCCGCCAGCAGGTTCGCCTGGCAGGGCACGATACTGGCATGCACGACATCATAGGCCGGATCGGCCCACGCATACCGCGGCGGCGGCACGCGCCGGATGTGGGTGCCGTCTTTCGTCGTCACGCGGATCCAGAAATCCAGAGCCAGTTCCGCCGACCCGCGGCTGCCCTCGACGAAGATCGCCGTCTCCGGGAAGCGGTCCCGCTCCAGATAGTTCTCCGCATAGGCCATCTCCACCAGCACCGTCATTCCCGATTCCATCTTCAGGACGACCGTGGCGCAGTCCTCTCCGCGGATGCCGGCGTGCACGCGCTGGGTCGTGCAGTACAGGCTCTCCGCCTCCCCGAACAGAAACCGCGCCGTGTCGAGCGTGTGGCTGCCGAGATCGGTGAGGATGAATTGCTCCAGCTCCCTCAGGAAAGGCTGGTTGGCGAAGACGGGGAAACCGGAGATCATGTCGATGCGGGCGCGGAAGGGCGTCCCGATCACGCCGGAATCGAGCACTTCTTTCAGCGCGCGGATCGGAGTCTGCCATCGCCAATTTTCGTTGACATAGAGCGGAACGCCCGCCGCGCCGCACTCCGCCACCACCTGTTCGGCTTCCTCAAGGGAGACAGCCAGCGGTTTCTGGCAGACGACCGGAAGCCCGTGCCGCACCGCCAGCCGGAGGAACGGCGCGTGCGTCTCCACCGCCGTCACAATGTCGACAAAATCGGGCCGCTCCCGGCGGAGCAGCTCCTCCGGATCGTCATAGACCGCCGGAATGGCGAACCGCGCCGCCAGCTCTTCCGCTTTCTGGCGCGTCCGGTTGTATACCGCCACGCACTCGGCGCCGCCTGTTTCCATCCAGCCGGCCAGTTGGTACTGCGCCCAGAAGCCCGCGCCCAGGAGGGCGAAACGCAGTTTGCGCTGCTCTGTCATACCGCCACCTCATCATACCAGCACACCATATGTCAACCCTCTGGCGCCTCTCCGCGAAAGACCGCCCGCGGAGCGCGCCCGCAGCCGCAACAACGCGGCCTTCGCGGGCAATTTCCGCTGCGCGCAATGTGGCGCGGATTGCGATTTCAGCCTGACAGGAATAAAATGCCGGAGAACTATGTCCTCAATCACTCGCCGCGCGTTCCTGCCAGCCCCGGCGATCCTCCTGCAGTCGAAACCGCCAAAGGCGCTGCATACGCCAGTGGAGCTCAATCCTGGCGAGTCGGCCACTGTGACGCTTTCCCGCGGCAAGCCGGCGCGTGTGGAGCTGCTGGATCTGGTCGAACGGCGCGACCCGCTCCGGGGCGCGGTGCGGCAGGCGCGCGTCCGTGTCCGCGTCAACGGCGAGGAAGGGTGGCTCGTGTCCGGGAATTACCGCCTGCCCGTGCGCCTGGGCGGCGTCCAGATCGATTGCCCGGCCACGCGCGGGCTGGAGCGCAACTCCATGCTCTCGCTCTGGCGGCTCACGGCTGCGGCGCGCCTCAGGCTTTGGCCGGAGGACTCTCCATGGATTGAGCCGGGCACCTTCGAGCTGCCCTTGCGCTCGCGGTGGCTGCACACCGACATGCAGGCAACCAATGAGCCCACGTTTGTGAACGGCGGCGACTGTCCCTCTTCGGCGTCGATCTACTACCACAACGATCTTGACTTCGGCGGCGCCGAGGGGCTGGAGCCTGTCTTTGCCGCCACTGCCGGACTGGTGGTCTCCGCTCGAAACGAGGTTCATCCCGATTACCGGAATTCGCCCGCCCGCCCCCGCCCCGATGTTCTCTATCTCGTCGATGACCGCGGCTGGTTTTACCGCTACAGCCACTTCCAGTCCATCGATCCCGAGATTCGCCCCGGAGTGCGCGTATCGATGGGGCAGCGTCTGGGGGTTTTGGGCAAAGAAGGCGGCGCCGGGTGGTCCCATCTGCACTTCGGGATCCAGTCGCTCCAGCCTTCGGGGCAGTGGGCGACGGAGGACGCCTGGCCGTTCGTCTGGCAGGCGTGCCTCCGACAGCAGAAGCCCGCAGCCATAGCTGTGGCGCGGCCGCATCAACTCGTCCGCGCCGGGGAGGAAGCCGAACTGGACGGCTCGCTGTCCTGGAGCGCCGCCGGGAAAATCCGCCGTTACGAGTGGAGCCTGAGCGACGGCTCGAGGGCCGAAGGGCCGCGCGTCCGTTGCCATTACGAAAAGCCGGGATCCTTCAGCGAGGTTCTGAAAATCACCGACGTTGCCGGAAATGTCTCGTGGGATTTTGCCGTTGTTCAGGTGCTCGATCCGGAAATTGTGCAGGCACAGAGCGGGAAAAGGCCGCCCTTTGAGGCCTGGCCGCCCACCATCCACGCCCTCTATTGGCCGGCCACGGGAGTACGCCCGGGCCAGCCTGTGCTGTTCCGGGTCTGCACTTTCCGCAGCCGAGAACACGAAGAGACGTGGGACTTTGGCGACGGGTCCCCGCAGGTCACAGTGCGCTCCGAGCCCGCAGCCGATTCGGTTCTTGCTGCCGGAAAGTACGCGGAAACGCGACACGGATTCGAGCGTCCGGGAGACTATATTGTCCGCGTGACAAGCCGGAATGCCAGGGGAGAAACCGCAACGGCCCATCTCTGGGTTCCCGTGCGGCAGTAACCGGTCTTCTCTGTGCAGGGCTGACTCGCGCCCGCCCCGGATTGCTTCTGAACGCGGAGGACGATAGACTCCCTCCGGTTCTGTTGTCGAGACGTCCGCCATGATCAGCCGCCGCGATTTCCTGCTCGCCGCCGCACCCCTCGCCGGCCCGGAGAGATTCCAGGCGCCGCCGAAATCCCCGCCCAACATCCTGCTGATTCTCGCCGATGATCTCGGCTGGGGCGATCTTGGCTGCTACAACCCGGAATCGGCCATCCCTACTCCCAACCTCGACCGGCTCGCCAGCCAGGGGATGCGGTTCACAGACATGCACACGCCCTCCTCGGTGTGCACGCCGACGCGCTACGGACTGCTGACTGGACGCTACTGCTGGCGCACGCGCCTGACAAAGGGAGTCCTTGACGGCGACTCTCCGGCTCTGCTCGAGGAGGGGAGGCTGACGATTGCGTCCATGCTGAAATCGCTGGGGTATGAAACGGCAGGCATAGGGAAGTGGCATCTCGGCCTCGGCCGGGAGCCTTCCACCGATTATTCGCGGCCCCTGCGCCCGGGGCCCGTGGATGCGGGCTTCGATTCCTATTTCGGAATCCCGGCATCGCTCGACATGCCACCCTATGTGTACTACGAAAACGACCGCGTTGTGGAGGCCGCCACGGCGCACACGCCGGGCAGCGACAGGCCGCGCGGCGTCTTCTGGCGTCCCGGCCCCATCGCGCCGGGCTTCCGGATCGAGCAGGTCTTGTCCACCTTTGCGAGAAAGGCCGTGGAGTTCCTGCGAAAGGAGCGCTCCAGACCCTATTTCCTGTATGTTCCTTTGAGCGCTCCGCACACCCCCTGGGTTCCTCTTCCGCAGTATGCGGGGCGTTCGCGGGCGGGCCTGTACGGCGATTTTGTCGCCATGGTGGATGACCTCACAGGGCAGGTGCTGGACGCGGTTCGGGACCGCAACACGCTTGTGATATTCACGAGCGACAACGGCGCCGACTGGCGCCCCGAAGACCATGCGTCCTTCGGCCACCGCGCCAACGGACCCTGGCGGGGGCGCAAGGCTGATATCTGGGAGGCCGGCCACCGCGTTCCTTTCCTCGCACGCTGGCCGGGCGTGATTCCCGCAGGCACGGTCAGCAGCCAGTTGGGATGCCTGACGGACCTGATGGCCACCCTTGCCGCGATCACCGGCTACCGTCCCGGCGCCCGGGCGGGCGAGGACAGCACAAACCTTTTGCCTGCGCTCATGGGAACCGCGAAGCGGCCGCTCCGCCGCACTATCGTCCATCACTCCTTCGACGGCATGTTCTCGATCCGCCAGAACCAGTGGAAGCTCGTGTTGGGTCGTGGTTCCGGCGGCTTCACCGCGCCTGCGCGTGTCTCTCCCAAGCCCGGAGAGCCGCCGGGGCAACTGTACAACCTGGAGGCGGACCCGGAGGAGACGACAAACCTTTACCTCCGCCACCCGGAGATCGTCCGCCGGCTGTCTGCGCTTCTGGAGGACTTCCGCCGCCAGGGGCACAGCCGCGAGCCGGATGCTTAAGCCTGCGCGCAGCGCCTCTCCTGCGTCATGGGCAATCTGCACGCCGCAGTTCTCTCCCGAAGGAATCCCGTTCTGTTCCGGCTGACGGCCTGCGTGGCGCAGGAGGCAGGCGAGCCGCTAGGATGAGGGAGACGCGCAAGCTGAGCGTCAAGTCCTATGACCACCCTGCCGCTTCTGCACCTGTCTCGATACGGGGAACGCAGCTCGGAGCCCTCGCCTGCCAACCGGATGATGGCCGCTTTCGCGCGCGACTTCCGCGACGGCTTCGACATCAACCTCGGCGTCGGCTACGTCAATGAACGGACGATTCCCGCAGAGCTGTTCGTGCAAGCCATGCAGGCTGTGGCCGGAGATCCCGTTCGTTACCGGCAGGCGTTCAACTACGGCGGTCCGGAAGGCTCGCCCAATCTGATCCGGTCCCTGCGCCGGTTCCTGCTGCGGCACGAGGGCGCGCTGGATGGGCGCACGCTGGAGGCGCGGCGGCTGATCATCGGACCCTGCGGCGCCATGAGCCTGCTGGAGGGCCTCGCGGAGATTTGCCCGCCGGGGATCGTTGTAACATCGGACCCCGGCTACTACATCTACCTCGACGCGCTCGTGCGGCGCGGCTTCCGGCTTCTGGCGGTCCCGGAAGACGAGCAGGGCATCCCGCCGGAGCTCCTTGAGGAGCGTCTGGCGGAGCTCGGCGGGGCGGCGGAGGAGGTCTCGTTCTTCTACTTCATGACGGTGAGCAATCCCACCGGCGCTGTGCTTTCCAATGAGCGCCGCCGCAAGCTGCTGGAAATCGCCACGGGATGCTCTCGCCGTCTGAAGCGCCGCGTGCCCGTCGTCTTCGATCTTGCCTACGAGCAGCTGATCCACAACCCTGCCGCGGAGCGCCCGCTGTCGGTGCTTGCGCAGGATGAGCTGGGCATCGCGTATGAAGTGGGGACGCTGTCGAAGATCCTGGCGCCGGCGCTGCGGATCGGCTATCTGCTGGGGCCGGACGGGCCGCTGATGAAAGCGATGGTGCAACGCACCAGCGACGCGGGCTTCAGCGCGCCGCTGTTTGTGCAGGAGATGGCGTCGTGGATCCTGGATGGCCATATTGACGGGCAGATCCGCGCGGTCAATGAAGGGTACCGCGAAAAAGCCCTGGCCGTGCGCGAGGGGATTGAGAGGAATCTCGGGCATTGCCTGGAGCGGGTGACCGGCGGCTCGGCGGGCTTCTATTTCTACCTGACGTTCCGCAGGGTGGAGACGCACCCGGAATCGGCGTTCTTCGCGGCTCTTTCCCGCGGAGGAGAGACGCCGCGCGTGGTCTACATCCCGGGCGTATATTGCGTTGCGGCGGAAGGCGAACTGCGCGATGTGGCGCGCCGGCAATTGCGCCTTTCCTATGGATTCGAGGAGACGGAACGGATCCTCGCGGGGCTGGAATGGATGGGGCGAGCCGCGCGCGGTTGAGCCACGAACGCGAATATCACCCTCGGCTCTGCGGCTCGGGCGGCGCCTCGTCCCAGAAGTCGAACAGGTAAATCGATTCGAGCTTCGCGCCCGGCCGCAAGCACGCCTGCTCTTTCAGTTGTCCTGTTCGCAGGTCGTAGATCCAGCCGTGCAGCACCGGGCGTCCGTGTTTTTTCCACGCCCGCTGCACGATGGAGGTCTCGGCCAGGTTGTTCACCTGTTCCATGACATTGATCTCGACCATCCGGTCGAGCCGCTCCTGCGGTTCCTCGATAAGCTCGAGGTCCCGGCGGTGCAGGCGGTAGACGTCCTTGATGTGGCGGAGCCACTTGTTGATGAGCCCGAAATCGTGCCGTGTCAGGGCGTTTTTCACGCCGCCGCAGTCGTAGTGGCCGCACACGATGACGTGCTTGACCTCCAGCACCTCCACGGCGTACTGCAATACGCTGAGCATGTTGAAGTCCGTGTGCACCACGAGATTCGCCACGTTTCTGTGCACGAACAGCTCGCCTGGCTGCGCGCCGGTGATGTCTTCGGCCGGCACGCGCGAGTCGGAGCATCCGATCCAGAAAAATTCGGGGCGCTGGTCTCTGGCCTGGTGCTCGAAGAACCGGGGATCGACCGCCAGCTTTTCCTGCACCCATGCCTTGTTGCCGAGAAGAAGCTTCTTGTACGACTCCATGCGTGCCTCTCAGAAGTTGCGAAGTTCGACCGTAATTCCGCGGTAGGGCGCCAGCGTCATGAAATCTTCCACGGCTTCCCGGATGTCCTGGTCGATGTAGAGAGCCCTGGTTGCGTCGATGATGACGTGGGAGTTCTCCGGAATGGCCCGGAGCCGCGACCGCAGCTCGTTCTTGTTCACGAACGAGGCGTCTTTGTTGAAACGCACCAGATAGTACCGGTCCTGGTGGACGACGGTGAGCGCCTCGTGGTGATTGGCGCGCAGGACGAAGAAGATTCCGACCAGGAAGCCGACGAGCACGCCCTTGAGAAGATCGGTGAAGACAATGGCTGTCACCGTGGTGACAAACGGGAGGAACTGGCTCCAACCGCGGGCGTACATGGAACGAATGAGCGAGGGCTTGGCGAGCTTGTAGCCGACCTGAATCAACACGGCGGCGAGGCACGCCAGGGGGATCTGATTCAGGACCTTGGGGAGGAACAGCACACTCAGCAGCAGGAGCCAGCCATGGATGAAAGACGACACCCACGTGCGTGCGCCGGCGAACACGTTCGCGGAGGTGCGAACCACGACGCTGGTCATCGGCAGCCCGCCCAGCAGTCCGCTGAGGATGTTGCCCGCGCCCTGCGCCAGCAACTCGCGGTTGGTGGGCGTGATGCGGCGGTAGGGATCCAGGCGATCGGCTGCTTCGATGGAGAGCAAGGTTTCGATGCTGGCGACGACGGCGAGAGTGACGGCGACGATCCACACGTTTGGATCGGCGGCGCGCGAAAAATCCGGGTGGGTGAGCAGCTGCCAGAAATCCCGGGGCGATCCGGCGACGGGAAGCGTGACGAGGTGGTCCGCCTCGGTGATGGCCAGCGGCGACCCCAGAGAGCGGAACAGGGCGTTCAGTCCCAGCCCGAGGCCGACGGCCAGCAGCGGCCCGGGCAGGAGCCGGAGAATGCCGCTTTGGCGTGGCTGGACACGCTCCCAGAAGACCATGAGAGCCAGCGACACCAAGGCGACGAGGGTGGCGCCAAGGTGCGGGGCGGCCACTGCTGCCAGAATGTCGGTCAGCGTGTTAAATCCGGATTTTTCCAGGAAGGCGAAGTCTCCTATGAAGTCCTGGTCGCGGCCCAGAGCATGCGGGATCTGTTTGAGCATAATGACGATCCCGATGGCCGCGAGCATGCCCTTGATCACGGAGTTCGGCACGTATTCAGCGATCAGCCCGAGGCGCAGGACGCCCATCAAAACCTGGAGAAGGCCCGCGAACACGACCGCCGTCAGAAAAGCCGGAAAGGAGCCAAGGCTGACGATGGCGGTGGCGACAATCACGCTCAGCCCGGCCGCGGGTCCGCTGACGCTGACCTGCGATGCCGAAAGGAACGAAACCACGATGCCGCCAACCACTCCGGCGACAATGCCGGAAAACAGCGGGGCGCCGGAAGCGAGCGCGATGCCCAGGCACAGCGGAAGCGCGACAAGGAACACCACCGTGCCGGCGGGCCCATCGTAGCGGAAGAAGTTCCCTTGGCTCGGATCCAGAATGCCGGCTACACCACTGGCTGGGGTCTGATTGGTTGCAGTGCTCATGACGCGCGTGGCTGGCGGGAGACTCCCAAAGCCTCTGACGCATGGATCATACCAGAAGACTCGCTGACTGGAGAACGGGGGGACGCATGACGGCCAGCGGTGCGATCCGGTGTTCCGACCACCCGGAGCGGGTGGCGAGGCGCGGCGCTCGTGCTAGATTGGGGAAACGGGCCCTGGCCGAAGATGGGGATTCGATCACTGATTGTCGTCGCGACGGTCTTCGGACTTTGCGTCCTGAGCCCTCTGCGTCCGGTATTGGGGCTGTATGGTTATTACTGGTTCGGGATGATGAGGCCGGACATTCTGGCCTGGTCGGGTCCGAACCGCTATTCGCTCTTCCTGGCGCTGGCGACGCTGGTGTCGAATCTTCCGCGGATTCTGCGGAACCTCCCTCTCGTGATCCTGAACCCTTTACTGAGGAACATGCTCCTGTTCCTTCTGGCCGTCACGATCTCGGTGATTGCTGCAGTCGATCCGTCCCTGTGCGTGGAGCGCTACACGTTGTTCCTGCGTATCCTCGCCATGTCGGTCGTGATTCCCCTGATCCTGGAGACCTGGGAACAACTGAAATGGTTTTACATCGTGCTATCCGGTTCGCTGGGCGTGCTTGGCGCGAAATTCGGCCTCTACGGACTTCTCCGGGGAGGCGCCATTTACCAGGGGGGCTTCGGCGGCTTGCTCAGTGACAACAACACGATGGCATTGGCCTTCGCCATGGCCGTGCCGTTGTGCTGGTATGCACGCCTTCTGGCGCCCTGGAAGTGGTTAAAACTCGGATTGATCGCCGCCTCTGCCTGCAGTCTGGCGGCGGTGGCTTTCACGCACAGTCGCGGAGGGATCCTCGCTGTGGGGGCAGGCCTCGTGCTGATCACACTGAGCGAGAAGCGCAGATGGGTTGCCGTGTGCTTTCTCGGAGCAGCCAGCGCCGGCGGCGCATTCCTGGTTTGGGACAGCCTGGTCAACCGGATGTCGACGCTCAAGGATCCCACTGCGGAAGCCTCCGCAAAGAGCCGGATCATTCTGGCGCAGACGGCTCCCAGAATCTGGCTCGATTATCCGTTGTTCGGAGTCGGGTTCACCGAAGCCAATCAACAGCGTCTCTTGTTCAAGTACGTCCCTCCTGAATATGCGGTGGAGTACGCCGGAAAGGTGCTGCACAACAACTGGCTCCAGATCCTGGTCGACAGCGGGATCTTCGCCTTCCTTCTCTACGTCTGGATGCTTGGCAGCGCTACGCTTTTCATGTGGCGGGAAGGAAGGCGGCACGCGGCTGCAGGGCAGTTGGAGACAGCCGCCGTCGCGAACGGAGTTTTCACCGCCCTCGGGGTTTTTGTTGTCGGATCCACTTTCTTGTCACGGACGACTTTTGATCTTTACTATGCGCTGATCTGCGTGACGGCCGCCTTTATGGAGATACAAAAGCGGCATGCTGCCGGCGAACCCGTACCCGCCAGTGCCGTTGCGGTTCAACCGCCCGCCGGAGCACCCGCGTCCGGAGTCTGCGCGCCGCGGGAAGTCGCCGATCCCGTGGCTACGGCAGCGCGAATCGGGTTCGGCAGGACCCGGCCGCCGCGGTCCGGCGGCGGAAATGGCCCGTCAAGGCGCGCCTGAGAGAACCGCCGGGCGAGAGTCTGCGGCATCCCTCTGGACGGGGCGCCGGATTTCGCTTTCCCGCCCAAGGCACACGAACGCCTCTGGCAGCCGCACTTCTCGCCGCTCCTCCCGCGAGCGCGCGCGCCTGCCCTCCGGGGGCCTTGGATCGACGGAAGGAGAGACCGCCCGCCCCGGGGGGCGGGCGGTCCCGGGCGAAGCGTGAAGAAAAGCGGCGCGGGCGGCCTCCAGGGGTTGAGGAGGAGCTCGTCGCCAGAGAGGCGAGGCGCGCCCGCGCCGGAGCTGTCAAGAGACGGTCAGAACAGGAACCGCAGGCCCATCTGGATGATGCGGCGGCCCACCTTGGAATCGGCATAGCCGAACCGGGAGTTGGTGATGCGGCCGGCCGCGTCCATGGTCATGCGGAGATTCTGGTCGCCATTGACGAAGGAGACATTTGGGTGGTTGGCGACGTTGTAGGCCGAGAAGCGGAGCTGCACGTTCTTCGATTCACTCCACTTGAAGTTCTTGAACACCGAAAGGTCGGTGTTGAAGAAGCCCGGCCCGCGGAAGTAAGGCATCACGGTGGGACCGTTGACGCCCAGCTGCCCGTTCTGTCCGGCGATCGGCGGAGCGAAGCAGGCCGCATTCAGGTATTGCCGCGGCCCCAGATTCGCCCGCGGATTGCAGACGAGGATGGGGCTCAAGGCCCAAGCGTCGGTCCCCGTGACTTCCATGTCGCTCATGTTGTTGCCGGGCCTGATCTTCGATGGCGCCTGGAACTGGAAGTTGTTGTCGGTGTTCTGCCAGATGTTGACGCCGCTGGTGGCCTGCACGATGCCGGAGATCTGCCAGCCGTTGGCGATCCCCTTGGCCAGCAGGTTGCCCGTCTTCACGATGTCCGGAATGTTCAGCACGTAGCTGGCCGCCAGCACGTGTGTCCGGTCAAAGGACAGCGGGCCGTAGTTGTCCTTCAGCCGCTCCGGGATGGCGAGGATCGGGTTGGTCACGATGCCCATCGCCTTCGACCACGTGTAGGCGAGCGTGTAATTGGACCAGCCCGCCTGCTTGGTGGCGAAGACCTGAAGCGCGTTGTAGTTGGAGTAGGAGGAGTGGCTGGGAACATTGAGGTTCTGGAAGTTCTGCAGCGGGCGGTAGGCGTTGGTGTTCCCGCCCGGATCATTCAGCATGGCGCCGATGGGAACACGGTTGATGTTCTGGTAACCGCTGTTGATCAGGTGGTCCGACTTGTTGCCGACATAGGAGACTTCCAGCAGCGTGCGGCTGGGCAGGCGCTGGCTGAGCGTAAAGCTGTAGCTCTGCGTGCGCGGCTGCCGGTCGTCGCGCCCGTCGACGGCGGTGCCGCCGAAGGCGAGGCTTCCCTGAGTCGCCGTGGCGTCGATCTGCGGCAACGTGACGCCGCAGCAGACGCTGGTGTTGCGGACGCCTGCGGGCAGGTCCATGGCGTCGGCGGCGAGCTGCGGGTCATGGTAGTAGAACATGCCGTAGCCGCCGCGCAGCACCGTCTTGCCCTTGCCGAAGAGGTCCCAGGCGAAGCCGAACCGAGGCGAGTAGTAGAGCGCGCGCGTCTGCCAGCCCGCCAGCGGGACGGACTTGTCCTTGGCGTTCCAGAGGATGCCCGGCAGGTCGGAGGACGGCGCCGTGGGGCTGTAGGCGGAAGGCACCCACGTGGCGATGCCGATGCCGTTGCGGGCCGTCCAGGGCTGCATATGCTGGATGCGAAGGCCGTACTCCAGCGTGAAGCGCGGCGTGATCTTCCAGCTGTCCTGGGCGAAGAAGGCCAGCTCGTTCCACTTGATGTCGCGCGGAATCTGCTTGGTCGATTCGCTGTACTGGACGACGATGCCCGTGACGTAGTCGCCGAGCACGTTGCCGGTGCTCGCGCCAGCCCACGTGTCGAAGATGAGTTGTCCGTTCGAGTTCGCGTTGCCCGGCTGGTTGTTGCGGATGTAGCCGTAATAGCCGCCGAACTTCATGGTGTGCGTGCCGGTCACCTTGCTCACCGTGTTGGTGAGCGTGACCAGATGCTTCGTGGCGAACAGAACAGGATCGAAGCCGCCGGTGGAGTAGACGCCGGCGGTGGGCGCCGACCACGTCCAGAAGGCGGGGATCTTGTCATCTTGCTTGAAGATGCCCTTGTAGGGGAAGTTGTTCGCCGCGCGGGTCATCTTGTTGTAGTCCTGGTAGGAGTTCGGGAAGTCCACGAACGTATACCCGAACACCGTCTCGTTGGTCAGCGTCGGCGAAAGGACCTTGGTGAAGTTGAACGAAATGCTGTCGGTGCGGTTCTTGCCCTCGATGGGAGTGGGCAGAGGCACGGAGCCGGC
Source organism: uncultured Arcobacter sp. (assembly GCA_964458495.1). Taxonomy (GTDB): domain Bacteria; phylum Acidobacteriota; class Terriglobia; order Bryobacterales; family Bryobacteraceae; genus JANWVO01. The sequence continues at coordinate 183,429 of CAYWJB010000007.1, read as the reverse complement.
GTTGCGCCACCACAGCATGATGGGGAACGGCTGGAGTTCGTTCTGGCGGTTGTAACGGACGAACAGCTTGGTGTTGTCGCTGATGTTGTAGTCCACGCGGCTCAGGCTCTGCCACATGTTCTGGTCGACGACGAGCACGCGCGCCCAGTTGAAGCCATTGCCCGCGCCGGCGGGGTCGGTGTTCGGCAGCGGCGTGAGTTTCAGCAAATTGGTCATGCCGGGGTCGAGCTGGCTGGCAGGGATGCGCCCGCCAGGGTAGCGGTCCGCCTTCAGCGGGTTGGCCGCGATGCCGGCGGCGTTGCGCAGCTTGTCCAGATACGCTGTGTCGGAGAAATCGCCCTGCCGCATGGCTTCCGTATGCACCACGGAGCGCAACAGGCCCGTGTCGATGGTCTGCCGGAAGCTCTCGAAGCCCGTGAAGAAGAACAGCTTGTCGCGGTTGCGGTTGAAGTTCGTGCCGGGCAGCAGCACGGGGCCACTGATGGTGCCGCCGGGGAAGAAGTACTTGTTGTTGGGCCTGCCCGCCACGGGCTTGCCGGTCTTGGGATCGGTGCCCTGGGCGTTGTTCAGCCAGTCGTTGGCGTTGAGCGAATAGTGGCGGGCGTAAAGATACGCACTGCCGTGGAAGTCGCGTCCGCCGGCCTTGGTGATGGAGTTCAGCACCACAGGCCCCTTGGCGTTCTCCGCGCCAAAGTTCGACTGCTGCACCTTGAACTCCTCGATCATCTCCGGGTTGGGGTTGACCGGGTTGGCGCAGTTGCAGCCCGGATCGCTCACATGCGAGCCGTCGGCGACGATGTCGAGCGCCTCAGGCCGGGTGCCGTTGGCCGAGAAGTTCCCGATGGTGCTCTGCTTGCCGCCGTCGCCGTTGCCGTTGATGCCGATGTTTTCGCCGTTGAAGCCCGGGCGGTTTTCCACGCCGGGGCTGATGAAGGCCATGCCGGGCAGGATCTTGATGTACTCGGCGGCGCTGCGCCCGACGATGGCCACGTTCTGCATCTGCTGCTGGCTGAGGACCACGTTCTTCTCGCCCGTGTCGACAGGCGTGAGTTCCTCGAGCACAGCGGTGACGCTGACCTCGGTCCCTGTGGTCGCCACCTGCAGGACCACCTCGCCCAACGTGCGGCGGTCGCCCGCGTTGAAGACGACCTTCTCCGCCTTGTAAGACTGGAAGCCCTGCATCTCGATGGTGACAGTGTAGGATCCCGGCAACACGCCGGAAATCGAAAAGTACCCTTCAGAATTCGTGGTCGTGCGCCGGGTGTCGCCCGACCTTTCGTTGGTGAGCGTCACCGACGCTCCCGGCACTACTGCCGAAGAGCTGTCCATGACGATCCCCGTCAGGCTGCCGGTGATGATCTGCGCGTGGGCGCCCACTTGAATCGCCCACAACAACAGAACCCCAACGGCAACCCAAGCAGCCTTGGAGAACCGACGTGGTCTGGATGTCATCGAAACCCCTAACACAGTTGACATTGACCGCCCACCATGGGGCAGCTGCATTAATGTACTTCTATTAAAGTCCCCACGGAAGGCTAAAGCGGTTAACGGCTGGGTCCTTGCCTCCGTTACCTGCAATTAGTGCTTTTATATCAGTCCTGTTACACACATCCTATGCTTGTGTAACACCGCTTGCCCGCCCCGTTTACCTCGGGCCTGGATGGTGTTATAGTTCTCGATTGTGGCCCATCCAACGCCATCGAGGCGGGAAGGCGAGCAGGTCTCCTCGTATGAAGCGGAGCGGGCGGAACTTCGGGCGATCCTGGAATCGGAGATCTTTCAGCGCGCCCCATCGCTGGCGCAGCTGCTCTTCTACATCTGCGAGAAGTGCTTCGAAGGGCAGCAGGAGCTGATCAAGGAATACAACATCGCGGTGGAGGCCCTGGGCCGTCCCCCCGAGTTCGACCAAAAGCGCGACTCCATCGTCCGCGTGGAGGCGCACAGGCTGCGGAAGCGCCTAAAGGAGTACTACGAAACCGAGGGGAAGGATCACGACATCCGCATTGAACTTCCCTTGGGGGCGTATGTCCCTGTCTTTCACCGTCGCGCACCCTCTGACGGGCGAGGGGAGGCAGGGACGGCCGGCGCTGCGCCGGGGATTGAGACCGGGGGCGCACCGGCCCAGGAGGAGGCCATCGCGGTCGAGACGAAACCGGATGCGCGCTTCTGGCTCCGGCTGGGGATTGCTGCCGGCGGGCTGACTCTTCTGGTGGCGGCAGGACTGGTTCTGTGGAAAGGCGGCGCAGGCGGCCCGGCGGCACAGGCGCCGAAAGCCCCGGCCAAGCCCGTGGACTTGGCCGCCGCCGTCACAGTCGGCGAGCTGCGGTTGGCCGCAGGAAGTGCGGAGTCCGTGCGCGACAGCGACGGGCTGATTTGGCATTCGGATCGTTACTTCGATGGAGGGAGAGTTGGGGCGGCGCCCCAGATGGAAGTTTCCGGCACCCTCACTCCGGCCCTGTTCCGAACTTGGCGGGAGGGCGAGTTTCGCTACCGCATTCCGTTGAAGCCTGGGATCTATGAGCTCACGCTATGGTTCTGCGAGCCCCAGCTGCGGTCCGGCTCCGACAATGCGCGAACCTTCGGGATCTGGATCAACGGCCTGCGCGCGGCCGAGGAGTTTGACATCATGACCGAGGCGGGCGCCGGGCAAACCGTGGCCGCCCGTACATGGAAGGACATCAGCCCGGCGGCGGACGGCTTTCTGCACGTGGCCTTCACGGCGTTGGGCAATGCGCCGCTGCTTTCGGCGCTCTCGGTCGTTCCCGGCACAGCGGGCCGGCTGCGCCCGATCCGGATCGCTGCCCGCGAGGAACCCTACCGGGACTCGTCCGGGTATGTGTGGTCCTCCGACCGGTTCTTCTTCGGCGGCAAGCTGGTGCGGCGGGTGGAGTCGATCGAAGGAACGGACGATCCGGAACTGTACCGCGGCGAGCGGTACGGGCGGCTGACCTATACGATCCCGGCGCCGGCGGATTCCACCTACACCGCCGTGTTCCACTTCGCCGAAACCTGGTTCGGCAGCAAGCAGGGGGGCGGGGGCGCGGGCAGCAGGCTGTTTGACATCCTTTGCAACGGCGTGCTGCTGGAGCGCAACCTCGACGTGTACCGTGAAGCCGGCGGCGCGTTCCGCGTGCTGCGGAAGACCTACCGGGGACTGAAGCCCACGCCCAACGGGAAGCTCGTATTCCAGCTGATTCCCGGACGCAACTATGCCTTCCTGAACGCTCTGGAAGTGCTCGACGAGGGCAAGCCCGTCTCCGGCGCCCGCCCGCAAAAATAAGCCGCGCCCGGCTTATCAGACTGGTAGAATGGAACTTTGGCCGCGTTGTCCGAGGCCGAGGCCGACCGCATGAAAACCCTCTTCCTGAACCCGCCCTCCTTTGAAGGCTTCGACGGCGGCGCGAGCTCGCGCTGGCCGGCCACGCGCGAGATCGAGTCCTACTGGTACCCGGTGTGGCTTTGCTACCCCGCCGGGATGCTGCCCGACTCGAAGGTGGTCGACGCACCCCCGCACAGGATCTCGATCGAAGAGACCGTGGGGATGGCCAAGGACTTCGAGTTGCTGGTGCTGTTCACCTCCACGCCCGGCTTCGACGTGGACGTGCGCATGGCGGCGATGATGAAGGACTCGAACCCGAAGCTGAAGGTCTGCTTCGTCGGCCCCCCGGTGACCGTGGAGCCGGAGAAGGCGCTGGCGCACCCGGCGATCGACTTCGTTATCCGGCGCGAGTTCGACTACCAGATCGTCGACTACGCCAACGGCAAGCCGCTGGAAGAGATCCCCGGCGCGAGCTTCCGCAAGAACGGCGGCTTCGTCCACAATCCGGACGCGCCTTACATCGAGAATCTCGATGCACTGCCCTGGGTCACGAAAGTCTACAAGCGCGACCTCGACTTCCGCCGCTACAACGTGCCCTTTCTGCTGAACCCGTTCATCAGCCTGTATACCTCGCGCGGATGCCCTGCCCTGTGCACCTTCTGCCTATGGCCGCAGACGCACTCCGGCCACCGGTGGCGGCTTCGTTCGGTGGACGACGTCGTCAACGAGGTGCGCTGGGCCAAGGAGAATTTCCCGGGGCTGAAAGAGATCTTCTTCGACGACGACACGTTCAACTACAAGGGCGCGCGCACCATCGAACTCTGCAAGAAGCTTGCGCCGCTGGGCGTGACGTGGTCCTGCACGTCGCGCGTGACCACGGACTATGACACGCTGGCGGCGATGAAGGACGCCGGCGCCCGGCTGCTGATTGTCGGCTACGAGTCCGGCGACCCGCAGATCCTGAAGAACATCAAGAAGGGCGCGACGCTCGAGATGGCGCGGCGCTTCACGAAGAACGCCCACAAGCTGGGCCTCACCGTGCATGCGGACTTCATTGTCGGGCTGCCCGGCGAGACGCGCGAGTCGATCCGCCGCACCATCGAGTTCGCCAAGGAACTGGACACGGAGACGATCCAGGTTTCCATCGCGCACCCCTACCCGGGCACCGAATTCTACGACTACGCGCAGAAAAACGGTCTGATCCAGCTGGGCGTTTCCATGACGGACGAAAACGGCCACCAGCTGCCCAACATTGTTTATCCGGGGCTGGACCGCGCCGAGCTGGTGGAATGGGTCCAGCGCTTTTACGACGAGTATTATTACCGTCCGAAGGCGGCGTTCCGCGTGGTGGCCAAGGCGGTGCTCAACGGCGACGTCAAGCGGCTGTACAAGGAGGCTCGCGAGTACCTGAGCCTGCGCTCGAAGCGGCGGCAGTTCGTGGCGGAACAAAAAGGGCGGAGCGGCGCGGCGCCGGCGGGCGAGACGGTGGCCGCCAGCGGAGACTGACCCGGAATGAGAATGCGGGCGTTGTGGCACGCGGCCGCGGTGATCGTGTTGAACGCCGCCGGAAACTTCGCCCTTTCGCTGGGCATGAAGCGCGCCCCGGCGGCTGCAGGCCCGGTGCTGGCGTTGCTGGAACCCGCCGCCATGGCGGGCATCGTGTTGCTGGTGGCATGGATGCTGTTGCGGCTGCGGCTGCTCCAGATGGCGGACCTCTCCTTCGTGCTGCCCGTTACCGCCGTGGGCTACATCCTGAACGCGGTGATGGGGGCAGCCTTTCTGGGCGAGCACGTGACGCTGGCGCGCTGGACCGGCGCGGCGCTGATCACGGGCGGCGCGGCGTTGACTTCGCTGACCCCCGCCGACGCGGGAAGACACAACGATAGCGGCGGAGCGGGAGGGCGTCGGTGACCGCCCGGTGGATGCTGGTGGCCGCCGTGGTGGCATGCACGGCGTGCGCCGATCTGCTGCAGTCCCACGGCATGCGGCACGGCGGCGCGCGGTGGAAGGTGCCGCTGTCGGTCGTTTTTCTCGCCCTTTCCTTCTTCTCGTTCACGCAGCTGCTCCGCATCGCGGATCTGTCGTTCGCCGTGCCGGCGACGGCGGCCAGCCTGGTGGTGGAGACGCTACTGGCGCGGCTGGTGCTGCGGGAACGGGTGGACTGGAAGCGCTGGGGGGGCGCGCTGCTGGCGGCTGCCGGCGTCGCGCTGCTGGCGCTTTGACCGAATGGCTGCTGCTGGCTGCGGCAGCCGTTGCCCTGCTGTATCAATCCACGGCCTTGGCCGCCTCCCTGGCGTTCGTTCTGCGGCGGCGCCTGGCGCCCGCCCGCCCGCCCGCCGCGCTGCCGCCCATCTCGATTCTGAAGCCCGTCTACGGATTGGACCCGCAACTGGAAGAGGCTGTGGCCTCGCATCTGCGGCTCGACTACCCCCAGTACGAGCTGCTGCTGGGCTTCCAGAGGGCCGATGACCCGGCCATCCCCGTTTTGCGCAAGCTGCTCGAAAGCCACCCGGGGGTGGAGGCGCGGATCGAGATCATCGAAACCCGGGCGATGAACGCAAAGACCGGGGTGCTGGACGGGCTGAGCCGCAGGGCGCGGCACGGCGTGCTGGTGGTCAACGACGCCGATATCACGGTAACGCCGGACTACTTGCGGCGGCTGGCGGCGAGCCTCGAGCAGCCGGGCGCGGGCGTGGTCACTTGCCTCTACCGCGCCCGCGCCGCGTCGCTGGCAGGCTGCGTCGAAGCACTGGGCATCGCCACCGACTTCATGCCATCGGCGCTGGTAGCTCCGCTGACGGGCGTGCGCGAGTTCGGCTTCGGCTCGACACTCTGCTTCCGGCGCGAGGATCTGGAGGCCATCGGCGGCTTCGCGGCGTTCGACGACTATATCGCCGACGACTACCAGCTCGCCTCGCGGATTGTGGCGCTGGGCAAGCGGGCCGTGTTCGCCGACACTGCCGTGGTCACCTGGCTGGCCGATCCCGATTGGCGCTCCGTCTGGCGGCATCAGTTGCGCTGGGCGCGCACGATCCGCTTCTCCCGCCCCGGCGGCTTCGCCGGCATGCCGGTTACCCATGCAGGGCTTTGGGCGTTGCTGAACCTCGCTGCGGGCAACGCCGGCGCAGCGGCGGCGCTGTGGCTGGCCCGCTCCGTGATGGGCGCCTTCGCCGGTTTCGCCGTGCTCGGCCACTGGCCGGCGCTGCTGGCGGCGCCGCTGATCCCTCTGTGGGACCTGTTCGCGTTCGCCATCTGGGCGGCCGCCTGGTGCGGCCGAACTGCGTGGTGGCGCGGCCATCGCATTGTTCTGGCCGCGCGGGGCAAGATCGTCAGCAACAGCCGTCCGGGCTGACGCAGCCGGCTGCGCCACTCGTTTCTCCGCGCCGGGCTATTCGATCACTTCGAACGTCCCCCGCAGGGGGATGTCTTCCGAGGAGCGCCCGATCATGACGCGGAACTCGCCCGGCTCCACCACGCGCCGAAGGTTGCGGTCGAGCAGCGAGAGGTCTTCCGGTTTCAGCGTGAAGCGCACGGTCTTCCTCTCGCCCGGCTTCAGTTCAACTCTTTCAAAGCCGCGCAACTGCTTCACCGGAGTGGTGACCGAAGCCGTCACATCGCGGATGTAGAGCTGCACGACCTCGGCGCCCTGCCGCGAACCGGTGTTGGCAACGTCGGCTGAGACGCGCACCTCGCCGTCCCGCCGCACGCGCGGCGTTTCAATCCGCAGGTTGCTGTACTCGAAGCTCGTGTAGCTGAGCCCGTGGCCGAACTCCCACAGAGGCTTCGCGCTCATGTCCGCGTAACGGCGCCCCCAGCCGTGCTCGACCCAGTAATCCTTCGAAGGGGGCCGGTCGTAATACACGGGCAACTGCCCCGCGTGCCGCGGCACGGTCACCGGCAGCCTGCCGCCGGGGTTGACTTCGCCAAACAGCACCTCGGCGACGGCGCGCCCGCCCATCTCGCCGGGCAGCCATGCCTCGACGATGGCCGGCACGTTTTCCGCGATCCAGCGGATAGACAGCGGCCTTCCATTGACGAGAACCACGATGGTGGGCGTCCCCGTCGCGTGGACGGCTCGGACCAGTTCCTCCTGCAATCCCGTGAGGTCGAGGCTCGCCACGTCGTAGCCTTCGCCGTTGGTGGGATGCCCCACGGCGGCATCCCAGGCGTTCTCGCCCACCACTACAATGGCCGCCTCCGCCCTGCGCGCCGCCTGCTGCGCCTTCTCAATCTCATTGACGCGGTCTCCGACGATATCGCAACCCCGCACGTACTCGATGCGCGCCTGCGGCGCCATCTGCCGCACGCCTTCGAAAACCGTGGCCACCGGCTGCAGCACCTTGCGGGCAGTGTAGTCGCCGAGGAGGTTGCGCCAGTCGCTGGCGTTCGGGCCGATCACTGCGACCGACTTCAGGTCCCTGCGGAGCGGCAGCGTGCCATGGTCGTTCTTGAGCAGCACGATGCTCTTCCTCGCCGCCTCCAGCGCCAGCTTCCGGTGCTCTTCCGAATGCACGATCCGCTCCGCCCGGTCCGGATCCACGAACGGCCGCTCGAACAGCCCCAACCGGAACTTCTGCCGCAGGATGCGGGCCACGGCGCGGTCGATCAGCTCCACCGGGACGAGCCCCTCGCGAACGCTTTCGATCAGCGGCTGCATATAGGCGGCTTCGTAGGAAATGCCCACGTCGACTCCCGCCCGCAGCGCCAGCGCCCCCGCCTGCTTCTGATTCGCCGCGAGCCCTTCGTAGACCAGCGTCGAAAGGCCGCTGCCCTCGCCGAGCACGAGTCCTTCGAAGCCCAGCTCTTCGCGGAGGATCTTCGTCAGCAGCCACTCCGAGCCGTGCGCGGGCACGCCGTCGATGGCAGGGTAGGTCGCCATCACGCCGAGCGCCCCGCCGCGACGGATGCCCGCCTCCCAAGGGGGCAGGAACACGTTGCGGAGCGTGCGTTCGCTGATCTCCATGGCGCCGCGCTCCATGCCGCTCACAGGCTGGCTCTGGCCCGGGTAGTGGCACAGCCCGGCCACCACCTTGTCTTCCGCCGCGACCTCCGCGCCCTGCACGGCGCGCGTGATCGTCTCCGCATAGCGCGCGCAGAACCACGCGTCTTCGCTGTAAGCTTCCTGGTTGCGCCCAAGCCGCGGGTCCCGGATCGGCTCCACCACCAGCGTGAAAAGCTGGTGCACCCCGATGGCGCGCGCTTCCCGGGCTGCGGCTTCGTAGACGCGCCGGATCAGATCGAGGTCCCAAGTGCTGCCAAGGCCGGGTCCTTCAGGAAAAATGGTCCCGCCGGAGCACATCAGCCCGTGCGTGCCTTCCTCGGTCTGAAGCAGCGGAATGCGCAGGCGCGTTTTCGTCAGTGCGATCCGCTGCAGCTCGTTGAGGAATTCCGCCTGCCGCCGCGGGCCTTCCGGGAGCACGTTGTTCGGCAGCGTGAAAAAGCCGCCGCCGGGGCCGATCCCTTTTTCCAGCGTGCCCGCGGCGAAGCGGCGGCACGATTCGATTTTCGACGGGATGTCGCGCCCGAGTTCATTGAGATAGACGCAGGGCATGTTCATCTGCCCCACTTTCTCCTCGAGAGTCATGCGCGCCAGCAGGTCCCGCACCCGCTCTTCGATGGGCCGCGCCGGGTCCAGATAGGGCTGCGCGCTCGCGGCGAATGCCACACATGCTGCGGCCACGATCCGCTTCAACATGCATCCATGATAAGTGCGGCGGCGCCGGCCGGCGCCGCGCCGGATCCCGGTGGCTACGCGCGCGCCGCGGCGTGAAAGACCAGCTCCGGAGAGCCTTCCACCAGCCGGCGCGCGTATAGGGCCGCCTCGAGCGCGTGGTAGTCGCCCCACATCGAGGATTCGCCGCGCGGGACGCCGTCCGCGTCCGGCATCCGGTCCCAGCCGTTCGGGCGGTGGTAGACCGAGTGCAGAATCAGACCTTCGTGGGCAGGCTCCGTGGAGAGATAAGGCTCGTCGAGCAGCGTGTCGAGCACGGTGAGCCCGGCGCGGAAATACCGGTCGTCCTTCAGATAGCGGCCCAGCCGCATCAGCCCCTGCGCGGCGATGGCAGCAGCGGAGCTGTCCACCGGCTCGTGCGGGTTGAACGGGTCCGAAGCACGGCTGCGCCAGTCGCCCAGTTTTTCCAGATGCGGCGCCCCCGTGTCCCAGTAGGGCACGCCGTCGGCCGCGGTGTTCCCGATGTAGAAATCGCAGGTGGCGCGGGCCGCTTTCAGGAATTCGCCGAGGATCTCCGGTTTGCCGCCGAACGGCGCCAGTTCCTCTTCCGGCAGGGTTTCGAGGAATTCGAGCTGCTCGGCAAAACCCAGCATGGCCCAGGCCAGCCCGCGCGTCCATGTCGAAAACGGCGAGTAGCCCTGCTGCGAGTTGGGACAGCGGTAACGGCCGTCGTTCACGTTGAATATCGACTCGTGCGCCACGCGGCCCCGCACATCGTAATGATCGCGCCCCTCGCCGTAATAGACCGAGTAGCGCGCCGTCGAGCGCGCATGGTCCACCAGCCGTCCGAGCAGCGGGATGCGCTCGTCGTTTTCGCCCATCAGTGCGTGGCCCAGGCGGTGCGAGATGGCCAGCGCGCGCAGCGAGCGGATGGTGTCCACGAACAGCGAATGCGGCCCGTTGAACGAGTGGATGTAGCCGCCCCCGCCGTGAATGTGCGACCACCGCGCCGCCTGCACGGCGCCGCTCACCTTGAGCGCCAACTCGTAGAAGCGCCGCTCCCACGGCGCTTCCTCAATGCGGCCCTCGTTCATCAGGCGCAACAGATTGCCGTAGGTAGAGACGTTGTTGAAGCCGTGATCGTGGACGCCCGTGTGGGTCAGGTGCGCGGCCATCCGCTCCACCGTGCGCGTGCGGCCCAGTTCGAGCCACTCCCTGTCGCCCGTGGCGTCGAACACGAGCAGCGGCATGCCGAACTGAAAGCCCTGCGTCCATTCGGTCCAGCCGCGCGCCGTGTAGCGGCCCTCAGCTGTGAAGACAGGCGAGCCGCGGGACGGGTCCCACCTCCGGTCGAGCGCGCGGATTTTGGCCGCGGCGATGTCAAACAGGCGATCGAGCTTTTTTCGGAATGAGGGAGAATCGGGGGCGATGGAGGAGTCGGGAATCATACAGCGATCACTTTTCCGGTGCGCGCCGCTTCATGCGCGGCGAGCGTGAGCTCACAGATGCGGAAGATCTCCGCGTGGGGCAACGCGGTCGGTTTGCCTAGATAGACGTTCTCGAGAAACTCGGCAAACAGCGACCCTTCCGGCGGCAGCTCCACGATCTTTTCCGGCTTGCGCGCCGCGGTCAACAGCGTGACGCCGGTAGCGGCCATGTACTCGGCCACGCCGCGGGTGCCGGCCAACCGCAGCCGGTCGTCGCCGTGCGTGCCGGCCGTCGCGGGGCGGCAGTAGTCCATGTGCAGGCTGGCGGTGCCGCCGTTGTCGAGGCGGAACGAGGAACTCGTCGTGGTCTCCATCGCGCCCTGCCGCAAGTCGCCCGCGACGCCCTGAAATCCGGCGACGGCGCGGAACTCGCGCCCGCTGGCCCAACGCATCAGGTCGATCATGTGGATGCCGATCCACAGGATGGTGCTGCCGTAGGTGGAACGGTCCTGCATCCACCTCGGGCGCTTGCCGAGCACGTAGGACTTCTGCGCGGAAATTTGGATGACCTCACCGACGTCGCCGCAATCCACAATCTTCTTCAGCGCCTGGTAGGGCCGCTCCCAACGCATGGGCAGCAGCATGCCGAGGCGCACGCCGGAACGTTTCAGCTCGCGCCGGATGAGATCGAGATCGTGCGCCCGCAGCGCCAGCGGCTTTTCGGCGACCACGTGCAGCCCGCGGCGCAGGCACTCGAGGATCGCCTCCGCGCGGCCGCCGTTGTCATTGCAGACCCCCACGATGTCCGGGCGCGTCTGGTCCAGCATCCTGCGCGGATCGTCAAAGACGCGCGCCTTGCCGCGCGCGTACCGTTCGGCGGCGGCGCGGTCCCGGTGATACACGCCGGCGATCTCGACGTCGGGATAGCGCGCCAGGGGCTTGGTGAATTCGCCGGCATGGCCGTCCAGCCCCCAGACGGCCACCCGGACCTGTTTCGGCAGGCGCACGGTTTCCGGCGCCATGGCGGCCGGCGTAGCCAGGAACACCCTCCGGCTCACCAGGGAGGCTGCGGGTACTGACATATCTGCATTTTGTCAAACTGACGGGGCCAGGCGCGGGTCCGGCTGCGGATCGCCCACGGCGAAGTGATAGACCACCTGTTGCACACCGCAGGGATCCAGCCCGAGCCACGTGTGGACGTGGTCGTCGTAGAAGGCGCCGATCCCCGTGCCGCGGAACCCGAACGCCTCCGCCGCCAGGTACAGCCGCTGGCCCAGCGCGCCCGCCTCGTGATGGACGAAGCGGTAGGCGCGGTCGCCGAACCGCGCTGCCGCACGCCCGAGGTCCGCCACGAAGCTCACGGTAAAGCAGGAATTGCCCGCCAGCTCCTGCCCCAGGCTCAGCGCCGCCGCCACCATCCGCTGGTCGCCGGCACGGATGCAGCGCAGCCCGCCCCGTTCCAGCCGGCAAAGCCCCGGAGCAATGCCCTGCACTCGGTGGACGTACAAGTATGCCGTGACGAATGGCCCGCCCCAATCCGCCGCGACCGGTTCGTCGAGCAGCGCGCACATCGCGGCAAACGCCTCACGGGGCAGCTCGCGGCCGTTGCCGAGAAAGTCCAGCGCGGAGCGGCGTTGCCGCGACAACCCGGCATAGTCGCCATGCGGCCAGCAGACCCACTGCGGCGCAGGGGCGGGCGCGGCGTCGCAGGCAAGCGTTGCCGCGTGCATGGCCGTGATCTCCGCATACTCGATCACTTCCGGCGAGAGCCGGTTCGGCTCCCCCGGCGTCCACTCGGGCGGAAGGGGTGCGGAGGGCTCGTGCGGCGGCCACATTTCCACGAGCAGCATGGGCTGCTCGTCGGCGGGCAGCCGCAGCGCCGCAGCGGTGCGGGCATCGTCAAACAGCCCGCGCACGCGCGACGGCCAGCCCAACGCCCCGGCCGCATATTGCATCGCAAGCATCGCGTGGCCGAGATCCAGATTCACGTAACGGTAGGCGCGGGCGCGGTACTTCCATGCCTCGCGCCAGAAGACCGACGTGAGCACAACGGCCAGCGGCGCCGCGGAGATCTCTCCCAAAGCATCACCGCAGGCGCGCCGCTCCGCCGCATGGGACGAAGGGCGGTAGTGGTAGAGACCGTTTTCCCAATCCGGAAGACCGCGGGTCTGGAAGTGAAACTCCGTGGGGTGCAGATTGCCGGAGGAGGGGTTGACGCGCAACGCGTAGCGGTAGCCGGAGGGGGCCATTTTCGCGGCGCTGATCGAGCAGGAGTAATAGAAGAGCGCGGAGAGCGCCTCCGGCGTGGCCAATCCCGCCTGAAGCCGGGGGCCTGCGGGCAGGTCTGCCACGGGCGCGCCCTCGTAGTGCCGGAACGCCGAGGGCATGTTGGCCCAATCGAGGAAGTGGCGCGACGCGCGCAGCCGTTCGGGAGTGTGCTTGGTGGCTTCGTGATAGCGGGCAAGCGCCTCGGGAAGCTTGGGCATGGCTTCAGGGGCGCGGCTCGTAAAAGCTCAGCGAGTTGTCCCCCTGGCTCAGGATGCGCACCCGCCGGAGCGTGCCGTAGGCGTCTTTCAGATGGCGCGTGAAACGCGAGGCGTGCTGAACAATGACCAGCGGGCGCGGCTGTTGGCCCAGCGCCTCCAGGCACAGCTCATATTCTTTCTCGCGCGGATAGGGCGGATCGAGAAAAACAATGTCGGCCTCGAATTTCGTGATCACGGGGGCGGCGTTGCCGGGATGCACCTCGCACCGGGAGGCAATGTCCAGCATCCGGATGTTCTCTTCCAGCGCCCGCAGCGCCGGGCGGCTCTTCTCCAGAAAAATGGCGTGGCGCGCGCCGCGGCTCAGCGCCTCGATGCCCACGCTGCCGGAGCCCGCGTAGGCGTCCAGGAAAACGGCGCCCTCGATGCGCGGCGCCAGGATGTTGAACAGCGCCTCCCGCAAACGGTCCGGTGTCGGCCGCACCGAATCTCCGTGCGGCGTCTTCAGCCGCCGGGAGCGAAACTCACCGCCAATGACTCTCATGCCTGATCCAAGCGTTCCTTTCCATCGCCCGCACCGGCCTCATCCCACCAGCGCCAGGCCGTACCGTTTCTGCCAGTGCTCGCGCACGTAGCGCATCGCGTGCTCATACTCCTCGCGCGAGGGAGGCCGTTCGGCGAACTCCAGCGCCTCGCGCCGCGCGGTTTCCAGAAGCTCGTGGTCGCGGATCAGGTTGCCGATCCGGAACACCGGCAGACCGCTCTGCTTCGTGCCCAGAAACTCGCCCGGACCGCGCAGCTTCAGGTCCATCTCCGCAATGTGGAAGCCATCTCCGGAGTTCACCAGCGTGCGGATCCGCTCCTGCGCTGTCTCCGACAGCTTGCCGGTAACCAGGATGCAGTAGCTCTGCGCCGCTCCCCGGCCCACGCGGCCGCGCAACTGGTGCAGTTGCGCGAGTCCGAACCGTTCCGCATTCTCGATCACCATCACCGTGGCGTTGGGCACGTCGACGCCCACCTCCACCACCGTCGTCGAAACCAGGATCCGGACTTCCCCGTTCTTGAACGCCTGCATCACCCGGTCTTTCTCCTCCGCCGGGAGCCGGCCATGGAGCAGCCCGACCCGCACGTCCGGGAACACGTTTTCGGAGAGTTCGCGGTAGCCGGCCTCGGCGGCTTTCAGCGCCGTGGCCTCGTTCTCTTCGATCGCCGGGTAAACGATATAAGCCTGCCGGCCCGCGCGCACCTCGCGCAGCACGAAGCTGTAGACCTGCTCGATCTCGTGCCGGGTCCGGTGGATCGTCTCCACGGGCTTGCGCCCGGGGGGGAGCTCGTCGATCACGCTCAGGTCCAGGTCGCCGTACACGGTAAGGGCCAGCGTGCGCGGGATCGGCGTGGCCGTCATCACCAGCACGTCCGGCGCGGCGCCCTTCTGTTGCAGCGCCTTCCTTTGCAGCACGCCGAAGCGGTGTTGCTCGTCGATGATCACCAGGCCCAGCCGCGCGAAGGCGACGTCCTCCTCGAGCAAGGCGTGCGTGCCGATGACGATTTGCGCAAAACCGGTGGCCGTGGCGCGCTTGCCCACTTCCTTTTCTTTCTTCGTCAGCGACCCAAGCAAGGGCACGATGCGGTAGCCGAGCGGCTCAAAGATCTTGCGGAAGTTCAGATAGTGCTGCGTGGCAAGGATCTCCGTCGGGGCGAGAATCGCCGTCTGGTAGCCGTTCTCGACGGCGATCACCGCCGCCTGGGCGGCGACGATCGTCTTGCCGCTGCCCACGTCGCCCTGCAGCAGGCGGTTCATGGGCGTGGAGGAGGCCATGTCGCGCGCGATCTCGCCGAGCACGCGTTTCTGCGCCGCGGTGGGCTTGAACGGCAGCATCTTCTTGATCTGTTCGCGCACGCGGTCGGTGAGCTGGAAGGAGATGCCGGCCGCGCTGCGCTCCTCGGCGCGCTTCAGCAGCAAGCCCGCCTGAAGCCAGAAGAACTCCTCGAAGATCAGCCGCGCCTGGGCCGGCGTGCGGAAGGCGTTCAGCAGCCGCAGATCGGCGTCCGGGGGCGGAAAGTGGAGGCTCCGCAAGGATTCGGCCAATGCAGGCAGCCGCAGGCGCCGGCGCACGGACTCCGGCAGCGGGTCCTCGAGTTCGGGCAGGCTGGCGGTCAGACGGAACAGGATGTTGCGCAGCACCCGCGTGGAGACCTTGCCCGCGGCTTCGTAAACCGGGACGATGCGCCCCGTGTGCAGCGAAGCGTCTTCGTCATCCTCCTCGCCGCGCAGGATCTCGAACTCCGGGTGCAGCATGATGAGCCCGCCCTGGTAGGTGTCGAACTCCACCTTGCCGAACAGCGCCACCCGCAGCCCCGGCTGGAGCAGACCGGCCAGGTACTGCGCGTGAAACCAGCGCGCGGTGAGCGGCGTGCGCGAGCCGTCGGTGAACACGGCCTCGATCATGCCGAGGTCGCGGCGGCGGAAGCGCGGCGCGTGCACCCGCTCGACGGTGGCCACAACGGTGGCCGTCTCCCCGGGCGCCAGCCGGTCGACGGGCTTGAGGTTCGATCGGTCCTCGTAACGGAACGGCGCGTAGTAGAGCAGGTCCGCGGCCGACTCGATGCCCTTCGCGGCCAGTTCTTCGGCGCGCTTCGGGCCGACGCCCTTGACGTACATGACCGGCGTGGATGGATCGAAAGGCACGGCGAGACGGGGCTGATCTTCCAGTGTACGAAAGGGCGCGCCCGATGGCGCGCGCACGCGGGCGGCCGCTAAGATGGCCATGATGCCGCCGCGCACACCCACGCTGATCCAGCTGCTCGGGCTGCTGGTGACGCTGGCCGCCGTGGGCTCGTTTTCCGTCTTCACGCTGCGGCAGGTGGAGCAGCTGCGGCGGCTCGGCTCCGACATCGTCGACCGCAACCGCAGGGACTCGTTGCAGCTGATCCGCATCCAGGACGATGTGGCGCAGCTCGGGCTGGCCTTGCGCGACATGGCCGAAGGCGCCGAGCCCTACCCGATGGTGGCCTACCGGCCGCAGTTCCAGCGAATCCGCGAAGACCTGCAGAACGCGCTCGAGATCGAGGCCCGCCTGATGCCGGCCACGCGGACCGAAGCGCAGCAGCGGCTGCTGGAAACCGTCTTCGGGCGCTTCTGGGCGGTGGTGGACGAGCTGTGGCAACTGTCAGCCGAAGGCCGGACGGAAGCGGCCCGCGCGCTGATCCGCACGCGCATCGAGGCCGAACGCGCCACCCTGGCCACGCTGATCTCCCGCCTGCTGATCCAGAACAACGAGGCCGAGGCCGCCGCGGTGGAGGAGATCCAGGCCATCCACTCCAAGGTGGAGCGCAACCTCTACGCGCTGCTCGCGGCCGTGATCGCCGCCATCCTGATCACCGGCTCGCTGGTCATCTGGCACGACCGGCGGATGTTCGCGCAGGTGTCGCATCTGTCCGAGCAGCGCAAGGAACTCGCCGGGCAGGTGATCCGCGTGCAGGAGGACCTGTTCCGCACGCTGGCCCGCGAATTGCACGACGAGTTCGGCCAGGTGCTCACCGCCGTGGGCATGATGCTGCTGCGCGTCGAGAAACGGCTCCCGGAGGGAGCAGCCGGGCGCGAGGACCTGCGCGAGGTGCGCGAGATCGCCAACCAGACGCTGGAGCGCGTGCGCGGCATGTCGCAGATGTTGCACCCGCCCGTGCTGGACGACTACGGTCTGGAGCGCAGCATCGAGTGGTACCTGGGCCAGTTCGAGAAGCAGACCGGCATGCGCGTGCATTATTCAAAAGAGGGCGTGGCGCCGTGGATCGGCGACACGGTGGCGATCCATATGTACCGGATCCTCCAGGAGTCGTTGAACAACGTGGTGCGCCATGCAGGCGTGAAGGAGGCCTGGGTGCGCGTGCGCTACTCGCCGGAGAAAATGGAAATGGAAGTGGAAGACCATGGCGCAGGGCTGCCCGAGAAGCCGCAGGAAAGCGGGCTGGGGATGATCGGCATGCGCGAGCGGGCCGAACTGCTGGGCGGGCGCATCGAGTTCCGCCGCCGGGCCGGAGGCGGCACCGTGGTTCGCGTCGAAGCGCCCCTGGGCGCGAAGGGAGGCAAGGGATGAGCAGGATCCGCGTTTTGCTGGCTGACGACCATTCGCTGGTGCGCAAGGGCTTCCGGCGGATGCTGGAAGACGACCCCGACATCGAGGTGGTGGGGGAGGCGGCCACCGGCCCCCAGGCCGTGGAAGAGGCCGAGCGGCTGAAGCCGCAGGTGATCGTCATGGACCTGGCCATGCCGGAGCTGGACGGCATCCAGGCGGCGAGCCAGATCCTGAAGAAGCAGCCGGAGACGGGGATCCTGATGCTGTCAATGTATTCGGAGGACACCTATGTGCGCAACGCCTTCGCCGCCGGCGTGAAGGGCTATCTGCTGAAGAACGCGCTGGAGGTGGACCTGCCCTATGCGATCAAGGAGATCGCCGCCGGGCGCACGGTGGTCGCCCCGGGACTGTCGCTGCCCAGCCTGCAGGAGGCGCCGAGCGACTTCGAGAAGCTCACCCAGCGCGAGCGCGAGGTGTTGCAGCACATCGTGCAGGGGCGGTCGAACAAGGAGATCGCCGCCATTCTCGGCCTCAGCGTGAACACGGTGGCCGTGCACCGGGCCAACCTGATGCAGGCCCTCGGCATCCACCGCACGGCGGACCTGGTGGTGTACGCGATCAAGAAGGGGCTGGTGACGCTGCCGGAGGGGCCGCTGCCGGAGAAGCAGTAGATGGCGATGCGGCGGCGGGATTTTCTGGCAGGGCTGGGCGCCTGGGCGGCTGCGCCCGCCCAGGCGCTGGCGCAGCCGGGACCGGGCTTCCGCTTCACCGACGTCACGCGCGCGGCGGGGATCGATTTCGTGCATAATTCCGGCGCATTCGGCCGGAAATACCTGCCCGAAACGATGGGCTCCGGCTGCGCATTTTTCGACTACGACGGCGACGGCTGGCAGGATATTCTGCTCATTAACGCGATGGACTGGCCCGGCCACAAGCGGCGCCGCACCACTTTGAAGCTCTACCGCAACAACCGCAACGGCACCTTCACCGACGTCACCCGCGCCGCCGGGCTCGATGTGGAAATGTACGGGCTCGGCGTGGCCATCGGCGATTACAACAACGACGGGCATCCCGACATCTTCGTCTCCTGCCTCGGGCAGAGCCGGCTGTTCCGCAACACGGGCAAGGGCACATTCGTCGACGTCACCCGCTCCAGCGGGCTGATGGGCCATGAGGGCTTCTCCACATCGGCCATGTGGTTCGACTACGACCGCGACGGGCTGCTCGACCTGTTCGTCACCAACTACGTCCGCTGGACGCAGGAAGGCGACATCTTCTGCTCGTTCGATGGCAACTCGAAGGCCTACTGCACGCCGGAGGCTTACCGCGGGGTCACCTGCTGGCTGTTCCGCAACCGGGGCGACGGCACCTTCGAAGACGTCACCGCCACCAGCGGCGTGCTCGACACCACGTCGAAGTCGCTTGGCGTGACCCTGCTCGACTTCAATAACGACGGCTGGCCGGACGTCTTCGTCGCCAACGACACGCAGCCCAACAAGCTCTACACCAACCTGCGCAACGGGCGGTTCCTTGAACAGGCCGTGCGCATCGGGCTGGCGTTCAGCGAGGACGGCCGCGCCCGCGCCGGCATGGGCGTCGACGCCGCCGACGTCGACAACTCGGGGCTCGTCTCGATCATCGTCACCAACTTCGACAACGAGATGATGGGCCTGTACCGCGGCACCCGCGACGGCCAGTTCGTCGACCGCGCCCCGCAGGCGGGCATCGGCCAGGCGACGCGCCACTCGCTCGGTTTCGGCTGCTTCTTCTTCGACCCCGATCTTGACGGCATGCTGGACCTGCTGATCGTCAACGGCCACATCGACGAATCCATCAGCCGCGCCCGCCGCAACGTCACCCACGCCCAGCCCCCCCACCTGTTCATGAACGACGGCAAGGGCAACTTCCGCGACGCCAGCCGCCTGGTCGGCGATTCCTTCGCCGCCCCGAAGGTCGCCCGCGGCGCCGCCTACGGCGACTTCGACAACGACGGCGACCTCGACGTCCTCATCACCACCAACAACGGCCCCGCCTGGCTGTTCCGCAACGATCTCGACAACGGCCACCGCAGCGTCCGCCTGCAACTGGCCGGCACAAAGTCCAACCGAGACGCCATCGGCGCGGTGGTCAGGTTCGAAGCCTCGGATCTGTCTGGTTCCCGGATGGTGAAATCCGCCACCGGTTACCTCTCTCAATCCGAGCTGCCCGTCACCATCGGACTCGGACGCCGGGATTCGCTCCACCGCGTTACCGTTTTCTGGCCCAGCGGGCGCACGGAGGAATACCGCAGCCTGAAGGCAGGCGGCCGGTTCCTGATCGAAGAGGGCAAAGGAATCAGAGCTTTGCGGCTCTGACCCCGGACGGATAGAACTCCCGTACTAGTGATTCGGTTACGGTACAGGTGCGTCTTTCTTCTCGCAAATGAGGAAAGTAGCCTTGAGGTAGACCCTCTGCGGACTCTCCCGCGGGCGGGCCTCGCGGTTCACTGGCCGCGGATCGGGAATTGTAGGCCAAGGATTTGATCGTCAGACTCAAGATCGGGCTGAACCGGAAGCGGCAGGTCCCAAGCCGGCGGCCGTCAGGCGCATGGGCGCCTATGCTGTTGGCCGTGCTGGTTGTGGCCGGAGCAGCTGGAGTCCTGGCTGTCTGGCAGCAGAGGCAAGCCCTCCCCTCGCTCTCCGTGGAAGGCGGGCCGGTTCCCGGCTACCTGGAACGGCTGCTGGAACAGCGCGCCAGGCCCCCGGCGCAGCTCGTGTATCCGTATTCGGTGATCCCCGGAGGCGTTGCTTCGGCCGAAGAGGTCATCGAGGCGGCGCGGCGCGACCCCGTGGTCGCCCGCCACTACGCCGGTTTCGATCCGCGCCGCGCTCGCACCGTCACACTGCGGCAGCCGCGGCTGGCCTACGTCTCCTACCGCGTGAAGGACAAGGTGTTCTTCACGAAGAAGCCCGTGCGCCTGTTCGAAGGCGAGCAGGTCATCACCGACGGCAAGACGACCGTCCGCGCCCGTTGCGGCAACAAGGTGGAGGAAGCGCCGCAGATGGCGGTGAGCGCGGAAGAGCCCCCCGAAGAGGTGCTCAACACGCCGAAGCTGGAAGCCGAACCGGAACGCCCGGTGCCCGTTGTCGCGGCCCCCGGACTGGAAGCGCCCAAGCCTGAGGCAGAAACGCCTCTGGCGGCAGTGGTGCCGCCCGCGGGCTTCACGCCGCTGGATATGCCGCCCCGCGGTCCGGGCGGCATCTGGCTGACGCCGCCGCCCGCCGCCGGTGGATTCCTGCCTCCCGTCGGAGCTCCCGGACCGGGAGGAACCACGCCTCCGCCCCCGCCTGCGGGACCGGGCCCGGAACCGGGCACGCCCGCGCCTCCGCCCGTTTCTCCTCCGCCTGTCACGCCACCGGTGACGCCACCGCCCACGAACCCTCCGGGGACAACGCCGCCTGCCACGCCACCGGTGACGCCGCCAAGCCCCCCTGCCGAGCCCCCTCCCGCAACGCCGCCCACGGCGCCGCCTTCGACGCCCCCGGAGACGCCGCCGGGAACCCCGCCGCCGGTGACACCGCCGGGCACAACGCCCCCAGCCACGCCACCATCCACGCTGCCGCCACCCGCGCAGCCACCCACGGGCGGAGATGTGCCGCCGCCCGGACCGCTGCCCCCTCCGGGAACCAGCGTGCCGCCGCCGGGACCTCTGCCGCCTCCATTGTTGCCACCCGCTCCTTCCGATCCTGACACCCCGGGATCGCTGCCGCCTCCGGAGGTGGTCATCCCGCCTCCGCCGGGCACTCCCCCGCCCGGGATCCCGGAGCCGCCTCCGATCCCTGAGCCGTCCACGTACGTCTTGACGGCGCTCGGCCTGTTGGCCGTGGGTTCCCTCCGCCTCCGGACGCACTTTCGCGCACGCTGATCTCGGCGGCCATCCGCCCTCGCGCTAGAATGAGCATTGCGCCCGGCTGCGGCGGTGTGCCGGCCTGCAGGGCGCCACACTGCCTCGGGAGGACCGGATGAACCGCAGGACATTTTTCGCGGCAGGGGCCGCATCCATCACTGCCGCACAGCCCGCAACCGTGCGGCTGGGAATCATCGGCTGCGGCTGGTGGGGCGGAGTGAACCTCCGCGCCGCCTATCAGGAGGGCGGCGTCTCTTGCGTTGCCCTCTGTGATGCCGACTCGAAGATGCTTGACGACATGGCGGCAGTGGTCGAAAAACAGGAGGGCCGGCGGCCGCGGCTCTACAAGCACTACGAGGAGATGCTCGACTCGGGCGGGATCGACGCCGTGATCCTCGCCACGCCGCCCCACTGGCACGCCCTGCCGTTCCTCGCCGCCACCCGGCGCAAGCTCGCCATCTACGCCGAGAAGCCCCTTGCGTATGACATCCGCGAAGGCCGCGCCATGGCGGAAGCGTGGAAAAAGGCGGGCAACATCGTCCAGGTGGGCTTCCAGCGCCGCCAAAGCGCTGCGTTTGCCGCCGCCGCCGACTACATCCGCAGCGGCGCGCCCGGGCGCGTCGTGCAAGCCGACGTCAACATCCACTACACGGCCATGCCGCTCGACAACACCCCCCGCCAGCCTCCGCCCACGCTGGACTGGGACCTCTGGTGCGGCCCGGCACCGTTGATCCCCTATTCGCTGAACGTGGGCCACCGCGCGTGGCGGCTGGAACAGACCACCGGCAACGGCCATCTGGTGGACTGGGGCATTCATCTGATCGACGCCACGCGCGTCCTGCTCGGCCTCGGCATGCCGGAAAGGATCACCGCCGCCGGGGGCATCTACAATTACAAGGGCCGCATCACCACGCCCGACACGCTCACCGCGCACTTCGAGTTCAGCCAGTGCCCCGTCGTGTGGCGGCACCGCCTGTGGGGCGCCGTGGAGCGCGACCCCGAGTTTTCCAACGGCGTCACGGTGTTCTGCGAGAAGGAAACCGTGTTCGTCACCGACCAGCGCTGGATCGTGTTCGGCAAGGGCAAGGACGCGCCGCGCCGCGTGCAGGACATTGCGCCGCCGGTGGACCTCAGCCGGCAGCATATGCGGGAATTTCTCGAGTGCGTGCGCGGCGCGAAGCCGGCGCCGTGCACTCCGGAAGACGCTTTCCGCAGCACCGCCACCGTGCAGCTGGGCATGATCGCCTGGCGCGCCGGGCGCACCATCGAGTGGGACGCGCAGGGCGAGCGAATCCCCAACGACACCGCCGCCCACTCCATGCTGAAGCGCGAATACCGGTCCCCGTACAAGCACCCGTGGGGCTGATCCGGGACGCCCTCGGAAAGGAGACAAGATGAGTGAACCCGTGGTTCCCCTGACTCTGGAAGGCGCCGCCGTCCTGCACCAGATGTTCCGCATCCGATGGGACGAATGGCGCTCGCAGGACGCCCACTCGCGCCACGTCGCGCTGGAGGAGGCGCGGGAGTGGCTTCAGATCAAGGAGGGCGCGGAGGGCGGCGAACAGTCCGCCGCTTATGCCCTGCTCGGCCACAAGGGCGATTTCCTGCTGCTTCACTTCCGCCGCGACTTCGCCGGGCTGCTGGAGGCGGAACAGGCCGTGCGGCAGGCGCGGATCGGACGCTACCTGGAGCCCGTGAATTCCTTCCTGAGCGTGGTGGAACTGGGGCTGTACGAGTCCACGCGCAAGATTCACGAGGAACTCGCCGCACAGGGACTGGCGCCCGGCACCGAAGCCTGGGACGCCGCGGTGCGCGAAACGCTGGAGCGGCAGCGCAAGGCCATGGCGTCGCGCCTGTGGCCGGAGATCCCCGAAAGCCGCTACCTATGCTTTTACCCGATGGACCGCCGCCGCGGCGAGATCAAGAACTGGTATCAGGTCCCGTTCGCCGACCGGCAGCGCATGATGCACGAGCACGGGCTCGTGGGGCGCAAGTACGCCGGCTCGGTGCGGCAGATCATCTCCGGGTCCATCGGCTTCGACGATTGGGAATGGGGCGTGGATCTGTTTTCCGACGATCCGCTCGAATTCAAGCGGCTGATCTACGAGATGCGCTTTGATGAGGTGAGCGCCGCCTATGCGCTGTTCGGCCCGTTTTTCATCGGCCTCCGCGTGCCCAGCGAAAAGATGGACGCGCTGATGCGCGGCGACGTCCGCGGCTCGATCGGCTGAGCCCCGCGCTCGCAAGTTATCCTCAGGAGGATGGTGTCTTACGCTCCCGAACACCGCCACGCGCTGATCCTCGCCGGCGGGCGCGGCACGCGCTTCTGGCCCCGCAGCCGGAAGGCGCACGCCAAACAGGTTCTTGACCTGACCGGGCAGGGGCCGCTGATCCGCCTCACTCTGGACCGGCTCGCGCCGCTGGTCGATGCGCGGAACGTTTGGGTGCTCACCTCCGCGCCGCTCCGCAATGCCATTGTCCGGCTGCTGCCGGAGGTGCCCCCGAACCAGATCCTCGCCGAGCCGGAAGGGCGTAATACGGCGCCCGCGATCGGACTCGCCGCGAAAATCATGCTGGACGCCGACCCGCGCGCCGTCATGGGCGTCTTTCCCGCCGACCATCACATCGGCCGCCCGGCTGCGTTCCGGAGGGTTGTCTCGGCGGCCTGGAAGGAGGCCGACCGGGGCCGCATGGTGCTGCTCGGCATCGAGCCGCGATGGCCGGAAACCGGCTACGGCTACGTCGAGTTTCCCAAAGGCGCCCTCAGGCCGGGCTCTCTCAGACCTGTGCCGGTGCTTCGTTTCCGGGAAAAGCCGGACCTCAAGACTGCCCGGCGTTATCTCAAATCCGGGAATTTTCTGTGGAATGCGGGGATCTTTTTCTGGCCGGCGCAGCTGTATCTGGACAGGCTGCGCGACTGCCTTCCAGCCACATACGAGAAAATCATGGCGCTGCCGCGCCACGGGTCGCGGCTGTTTCCGCGGCGGCTGGCCGGGCTGTTCCCCCAATGCGACAATATCAGCGTCGATTACGCCGTGCTCGAGAAGACGCCCGGAATCGCCGGCTTCGCCGCCGGAGACATCGGCTGGAGCGACCTCGGCAGCTTTCTCGCCGTCTACGAACTGCTCGCGAAGGATGCAAGCGGAAACGCCTCGCGCGGCGGCCTGCTGGCGCTCGACTCGCGCCGCAATTACTCCGACGCGCCCGGCAAGCTGGTGGCGCTGCTCGGCGTGGAGGACCTGGCCATCGTCGACACGCCCGACGCGCTGCTGGTGGCGCGGCTGTCGCAGGCGCAGCGGATTGGCGAAATCGTGAAGGCTTTGGAGGCGCGCGGGCTGAAACATCTGCTGTGATCTGCGGGCTCCCCCTTCGCCGGGCGCCCGGCGGAACCCGGCCCGGCAGGCGTTCCCAGGCGCGGTGTTGGCGCGTGTGCGTGTTCTGCATCTGCGTTCCAGGCCGTGTCATCTGATCTCAACGTGAAAGGGATTGTTGCGTTTCTGCTTCTCCTCCCGCTGATGGGCAACCCGTTGCCGAGGGCGGAAGGCGAGTCGCTCACAGGCAGGAAAGCGCTGCTGCCGGATGCGCTGCTCGGGCGGCCGTCGGTTGTGGTCTGGAGCTTCACGCGGGAGGCGGGCGAGATGGTGGACAAGTGGGCGGCGCCGCTTGCGCGGGATCAGGTCAACGTCTACAGCGCCGCGGTCATTGAAGCCGCCCCCCGCCTCATCCGGCCGATGATCCGCTCCAGCATGCGCCGCGCCTCGCCGAAGCTGTTCCACGACCGCTTCCTCTGCATCACCCGCGGCGAGAAGCAACTGCGCCAGGCGCTGGAAGTCCGCAACGACAAGCTGCCCCACGTCACCCTGCTGGACGCCGGGGGCAGAGTCCTCTGGCAGCACGCAGGGCCCTTCACAGAGTCGGCCGCCGGAGAGCTGTTGCGGCGCTACCGGGAAGCCCGCTGACCCGGCGCGGGCTTGCGCCGGGTGGTATCGTCAGAGGGTATGAGGATCTTCCTCCTTCTCTGCTGCCCTCTGTTGCTTTCCGCCTGCCAGGCCCAGACTCTCAGCCAGGGCGAGCGGGATTTCGCCCTCAGTGCCCTGCACGGCTCGCGCAAGCTCTTCCTGGACGCAGTGAACGGCCTCAGCGAGGCGCAACTCAAGTGGAAGCCCGACGCCACAAGGTGGTCGGTGATGGAAGTGGCCGAGCACCTCGTTGCCAGCGAAGAGTTCCTCGCGTCGATGGCTCGCAAGGCGATGGAATCGCCCGCCGATCCGTCAAAGAAGCAGCCCAGGCCCCGCGAAATGGACGCCAGAATTCTGGCCGGCGTCGCCGACCGCAGCCAGAAGGCGCAGGCGCCCGAGGCGCTCGCGCCGAAGGGCCGCTTCCGCTCGATCGAGGAACTGACGGCCGAATTCCGCAAGTTGCGCGACCGCAACATCGCATTTGTCCGCGAAACGCAGCAGGACCTGCGGTCGCACTTTGCGCCCTCGCCCCTCGGGGATCTGGACGCCCTCCAGTGGTACATCTTTCTGGCGGGGCACACGGAACGGCACGTCGCCCAGATCCGCGAATTGATGGCCCAGCCGGGGCTTCCGCAGCATTAAGGCTGCGGGTCAGCCGGCTTGCGCGGCATCGCGGGGCGCGCCGGCCTCCGGGAACAGAGACTTGCGGACGGCGTCCAGCACGCCGTTCAGGAAGGGGATCGCCTCCTCGCCCGTGTAGCGGCGCGCCAGTTCCAGCGCTTCGTCGATCACGACCGGCGGAGGGGTGCCCACGTCGCGCATCTCGTAGACAGCC
Source organism: uncultured Arcobacter sp. (assembly GCA_964458495.1). Lineage (GTDB taxonomy): Bacteria > Acidobacteriota > Terriglobia > Bryobacterales > Bryobacteraceae > JANWVO01. The sequence continues at coordinate 157,773 of CAYWJB010000007.1, read as the reverse complement.
ATGCGCAGGATCGAGCGGTCCACGCGCGGCATCCGCTCCAGCCTCCAGTGCTCGGCATGCCGGGCGATCAAGGCGTCCAGTTCCGGGATGCAGCCGCCCGTTCCGCAGGCGAGCGTCTCGAGAAACGCATCCAGCTCCGGCGCCAGCACCGCCTCCTCGCCCGAATCCTCCTCGCGCTCGGCGTAGTAGAGGCACTCGCGAAACACCCGCAAAGCCTCTTCCACCGGCACGCCGGTGAGGTCGCTCATATAGAGCACCTGCAAGGCTCGCTGCCTCGATTTGCGGCGGGCGGGCATCGCTCAGGAGGTCTGCCGGAGCTTGCGCAGAAGATTGGCCATCTCGACGGCGGTCATGGCGGCCTCGAATCCTTTGTTGCCGCCCTTGGCGCCCGCGCGGTCGATCGCCTGCTCCAGGGTGTTGGTGGTGAGCACGCCGAAGGCGACGGGCACGCCGGTCTCCATCGAAACCTGCGCCAGCCCCTTGGCCGCTTCCGCCGCGATGTAGTCGAAGTGGGGCGTCTCGCCGCGGATCACCGCGCCCAGGCAGATGATGGCGTCGAAGCGCTGCTGCCGGGCAAGCACGGCCGCCGCGGCGGGCATCTCCCACGAACCCGGAACGCGCACAATTTCGATGCCGTCCTCGGCCGCGCCGGAGCGCTGCAAGGCATCGAGGGCGCCGGCCAGGAGCCGCTCGGTCACGAAGCTGTTGAATCGGCTGACCAGGAGCGCGAACTGCAGCCCCCGCGCATCCAGTTGTCCCTCAAAGACCTTGTGCGCCATATGGGATAATCTGAAAAGCCTCCCTTCCATTACAGCACAGCATGGATCCCTCACTGATCAGGAACTTCTCGATCATTGCGCACATCGACCACGGCAAGTCCACCCTTGCCGACCGCCTGCTGGAGGCGACGGGCGCGCTGAGCCAGCGCGAGATGATGGACCAGGTGCTGGACTCCATGGATCTGGAGCGCGAGCGCGGCATCACGATCAAGGCCCACGCCGTGCGGCTCAACTACCAGGCAGAAGACGGCCGGACCTACCAGTTGAACCTGATCGACACGCCGGGTCACGTCGATTTCACCTACGAGGTCAGCCGCAGCCTCCAGGCGTGCGAGGGGGCGCTGCTGGTGGTGGACGCCAGCCAGGGCGTGGAAGCGCAGACGCTGGCCAACACTTACCTGGCCATCCACCACGACCTGGAACTGATCCCGGTGATCAACAAGATCGACCTGCCGGCCGCGGAACCGGAGCGGATCAAGGAGCAGATCGAGCATGTGGTGGGGCTGGACTCGAGCGACGCCATTCTGGCCAGCGCCAAGACGGGCGCGGGAATTCAAGAAATTCTGGAAGCGGTGGTGATGCGCATTCCGCCGCCGAAAGGCTCGCCCGAAGCCCCGCTGCGGGCGCTCATCTTCGACTCCTGGTTCGACCCCTACCGCGGCGTCATCATCCTGGCGCGTGTCGTCGACGGGACCATTCGCAAGGGCATGAGGATCCGGCTCTGGAGCACGGACAAGGTCTATGAGGTGGAGGGGCTCGGCTACCAGTCGCCCAAGCCCGTGCCCTGCGACGAACTTGGCGCCGGCGAGGTGGGCTTCCTCCACGCCAACATCAAAACCGTCGCCGACGCGCGCGTCGGCGACACCATCTGCGACGCCGACAACCCGCCCGCCGGGCCGCTCCCGGGCTTCGAAGAGATGAAGCCGATGGTGTTCGCCGGGCTCTACCCGGTGGAGAGCCACGAGCACGGGCTGCTGCGCGATGCGCTCGAAAAGCTCCGGCTCAACGATTCGGCGTTCACCTTCGAACCGGAAAGCTCCGCCGCGCTCGGCTTCGGCTTCCGTTGCGGCTTCCTCGGCCTGCTGCACCTGGAAATCGTGCAGGAGCGCCTGGAGCGCGAGTTCGAGATCGACCTGATCACCACCGCGCCCGGCGTTCGCTACCGCGTCCACCTCGGCAACGGCGAGGTCGTGGAGGTCGACAATCCGACCAAATGGCCCAACCCGAGCGAGATCCTGAAGGTCGAGGAGCCGGTGATTGAAGCCACCGTGATCACGCGCGAGGAGTACCTGGGCGAGATCCTGAAGCTGCTCGACGAAAAGCGCGGCAAGCAGAAGAAGTTCGAGTACATCGGCAGCGGGCGCGTGATGCTGGTCTACGAGCTGCCGCTCAACGAGGTGGTGCTCGATTTCTACGACCGGCTGAAATCGGCTTCGCGCGGCTATGCGTCGCTCGACTATCACCTGGCGGGCTACCGCGAGTCGCCCATGGTGAAGATGGACGTGCTGGTGGCGGGCGAGCCGGTGGACGCGCTGTCAATCATCGTTCACAAGGACTTCGCCTACGAGCGGGGCAAGGCGCTCATCGAGCGGTTGCGGAAGCTGATCCCGCGGCAGCAATTCGAGGTGGCGCTGCAGGCGGCGATCGGAACCAGGATCATCGCCCGCGAAAACATCGCCGCATTGCGCAAGAACGTGCTCGCCAAGTGCTATGGCGGCGACATCACGCGCAAGCGCAAACTGCTGGAGAAGCAGAAAGAGGGCAAGAAGCGGATGAAGCGCGTGGGGCGCGTCGACATCCCGCAGGAGGCGTTCCTGGCCGTGCTCAAGGTGGGGCACAGCGGGGAGCAGGGGTAGTCTCTCCAGGCTGGAACAACGGCAGGAGCCGTCTGGCAAGCCTCCGCAAGCGCCTGCACGAAGTGCATCGCGGAACCTCACCTCACTCACCCTGTGTCGCAGAATTCGGCTGGCTGCCCCCGCGCAGCCACAGCGCGCCGGCCACTGCTGGCAGAGTCGATCGCGGGAGGAAGACTTCGAGGACCGGATCGTGCGATCATCCGCTCCCGGGGCATTGCCCTCCTCATACTCCCCAAACTCTCTTCGAATCGTTTGGCGCAGCAGTTCGAACTCCTCGGAGTGCCTGCCGCGCAGGACTTCTTGAGCAGGAATCTCCTGGACCTTGATAACGCCTGTACCAGGGCGCGCGGCGATGAGTTCACTGCCGGAAAACGTCGGCCACGCGCCAGGTCCTTGATTCGGATATGCGGTCAGCCGAGTGCCGGACTGCCCTGAAGCCCAGCCTCCCCGCGGTTGGAGCCGGTGGTACTTGCCGCGTTTATAATCCCGGACGACCCGAAGGCAGTCAAAGCCATAGCGGACCGGATTCAAATAGGACTTCTCGCCCGCGTAAATGGTCGGAATGGGAATCTCCCGCACGCGCAGATTGTGGACCCGCGCCAGCACCAGCATCTCCAGATCGAAGTCGAACGACCCGGAGAGCCGCAGAAAGGGAAGCGTCTCGAGCGCCTTGCGGCTGTAACACATATAGCCGCTGTGGTATTCCGCCAGATTCATGCCGAAGGCAAGGTTCTCGATCGCCGTCAGGCACTTGTTGGCTGCGTACTTGTAGAGCGGCATGCGGCCCAGGGCATTGCCGCCCCCCGCCATCCTCGATCCCTGCACGATCTCGGCCTCGTCGCTGTCGAAAACGGCAAGAATCTGCGGGATGACCTCCGGCGAGTACTGTCCGTCGGAGTGGAGCACGATCGCTACCCGCGCACCCTCCGCCACGCATCGCGAGAGCAGTGTCTTCATCGCCTCTCCATAACCCCGGTTCACGGGATGCTCGAGGAGATCGAGATTTCTCCACCCTTCTTGCAGCCTCCGCACCGCCGCGGATGTGTCATCCCGGCTGCCGTCATTGACCACGACGTAGCGGTGGATGCGCTTCCGGGCTTCTTCCGGGATCCTGGCAAACACCCGCTCGATGGTCCCCGCCGCGTTGTAGGCGGGCATGACGAGAAAGACACGGTCAACCACGGGCAATGTCCTGGCGGCGCACACCGGCAAGAGCCGGGACTCTCGACGTTGCCCCTCTTCCTCCGAGCACGTGCTCGGCGTAGTCGGTGACGTAGTACTCCATCGTGGCTTCCAGCAGAGGGCGCAACGCCCACCTCGGTTCCCAGCCAAGCAGCGTGCGCGCCTTGGTGATGTCCGGAATGCGGCGATCCGAATCGTCGTAGCCCTCGCCGTAGAACTCCTCGCCGGACACTTCCACGATCTCGGGCAGTGGCTCGCCCGGCTCGGCGTACTTCTCGCGGTAGATCTCCCGCATCGTCTCGGCAAGTTCCCGGATCGAAATCTCGTTGCCGGGATGGCCGACGTTGAAGATCTGCCGGTCGCAGACGTTGCCGCGGTTCTCCACGATTCGCAGAATGCAATCCACGGCATCCTCGATGTACGTGTAGCAGCGCCGTTGCCGTCCCCCGTTGACCAGCTCCATCCTCCCGCCGCGCATCAGGGCATCCATGAAGTAGGAAAACACGCGCGGGATGCCGTCTCGCTCGGCCAGCAGAAAGTCGATGTTCGGACCGATGAAGTTGAACGGCCGGATGATCGTGTAGGGAAAGCCCTGCTCCACCCCGTAGGCGTGCAGCACGCGTTCCAGCAATTGCTTGGCGGAGGCGTAAATCCAGCGGTGCTTGCACACCGGGCCCAGGATCAGCTCGCTTCGGTCTTCCGAAAACGTGGCATGGCGCGGGTCTTCCGGATCTGCCAGCCCGCAGCCCTCAATGCTGGCCACCGTGCGCCCGTACACCTCGCACGTCGAGAATTGAATGAGCCGCTTGCCATGCCGGACGCAGGATTCCGCGATTCGCAGGTTCTCGATGAAGTTCAGCCGGAACACCTCGAGCGGCATCCGGATATAAAGCCCCGGGTTGGCGTATGCGATCAGGTCTATGACAACATCGGCATTGCTCACGTGATCGTCGAGCGGCCAGCTGCGGTCGCGAATGTCCTGCACATGGTAGGCGAGGTTCGGGTGTCCTGCAAAGTCCCGCACCTTGTAGTCCTTGCAAACGTCAACGGCAGTCACATGGTGGCCTTCCGCCAGCAACCGCCGGGCAAGGTGCGAGCCAATGAACCCTCCAGCGCCGAGTACGAGCATCTTCATAACCAGTGGAACCTCCTCCTCCGGGTTGACAGTTTCTGGCAGAGACATCTCTTCTGCCGCGTTCTTGCGTCTCAGCGTCTTCCTGGACGGAACTGCTCGACAACAGAATCAGGACGTCTCTATCTGAAATTCAACCGGAATCGTAGCAGCAGCCTGGGGGCCTGTCAAGGCAAAGCAGAAATGTCCCCTCGCGCCCGGCGGCCCGAGGAGCGCTCCCTTCCCTGCCCCCCTCGCGCGTGGAAAGCGCGCCACCTGCCGCGGTCCATGCTCTCTGCACGGCAGCGGCGGCTGCCTGGGACGCCCACTCCCCGAGAGAGTGTCGCCTCGCAGCACGTCGCCCCTGCCCGGATCGCGCGAGCACACTCTCCAGGGCCATGTTCCGGCCTCGAACAGCGCAGGGCTTGAATTGCCATCCGGTACTCGGCACGGACATCCATCACAATGCGATCGATCGGCTTGAGCGCGAACCGTAAGACAGCAGAATCTGCCGTATGCCCGGCAAGATCCTCGGCGCACGCAACAGGAGTATGATGGGCAAAAAGTCCTTCCAACGAGGACAACCTGACCGGAGAAACCCCTCATTGCTGATTCGCCGAGAATTCCTTCGCGCCGCTCTGGGCGCTTTGTCTGCAGCAAGTCCCACCCGGATTCCGGGCCAGCCCGGCGCCGCGTTGGCGCCGTTTGAAGCGGACCTGATTCCGGCGCCGGACGCCCCGCAGCAATGGCCTGCATTCCGGACGCAACTCGCGGAGTGGCGCCGGCGGAAGCGAGCCGAACTCAAGTACGACGACGGCCTCTACCGGAGGGAGGACCTCGCGTGGGCAGCCCGGTCGTTCGCTTGCTGTTTTGTCATGCTCTGCGACGAGGAGTTTTACAGCCTTGAGCAAGGCCGCTACCTGCTCTCTGCCTGGCTCGACGCAGGCGAGCGCGATTTTTGCGGTTACGACTCCCTGGTTTTGTGGCACGCCTATCCGCGGATTGGTGTGGACGACCGCAACCAGTTCGATATGTACCGCGACATGCCGGGCAGCTTGCCCGGATTGCGAGCCTTGATTCAGGATCTGCACAGGCGGAACGTGAAGGCCTACATTGATTACAATCCCTGGGACACTGGCACGCGCCGCGAAGGCAAGAGCGACGTGGATGCGCTGGCGGAATTGGTGGGCGCCATCGACGCGGACGGGATCTTCCTGGACACCCTGAGCCAGGGGGCCGGGGAGTTCCGCTCCAGGCTCGATGCAACGAAGCCGGGAGTGGTGTTGGAGGGCGAAATCGCCCTGCCGTTGACCAGTGTGCACAATCATCATCTTTCGTGGGCGCAGTGGTTCCGCGACAGCCGCGTTCCCGGCATTTTGCGAAACAAGTGGTTTGAACGCCGGCATATGCAGCACCAGATCCGCCGCTGGAACCATGACCATACCGACGAACTGCACATCGCATGGATGAACGGCAGCGGAATGATGGTCTGGGAGAACGTCTTCGGCAGTTGGGTGGGATGGAATGCGCGGGACCGCAGCATTCTGCGCTCAATTCTCCCGGTGCAGCGAAGATACGCGGCGCTCTTCACGGGAGAGCACTGGACACCGCTGGTCGAAACTCAGGCCACGGATGTCTATGCCAGCTTGTGGGAAGGCGATGGAGTCCGTTTGTGGACTCTGGTCAACCGCGCGGAATCGACCCGGAGCGGGCCCCTCCTGAAAGTGGAAGCCAAGCCGGGCGATCAGTATTTCGATCTGATTTCCGGAAAGGCGCTGGAACCGAAGCTGGATGGCAATACCATTTTGCTTGATGGCGCCATCCCGCCGCGAGGAGTCGGCTGCTTCCTGGCCCGGAAGCAGGGTCAGCCACCGGAAGGGGAGCGCGGCTTTCTCGCGGCGCAGGCTGCGAATTGGGCCCGCGCCTCGCAATCGGTCGACTTCCCGGCGAGGCAGACAGTCTTGCGCCCCGCTCCCCGGATCCCTGCCGCGGCCAGAGTGCCACCCGGAATGGCGGCGATCGGTCCAGTGGACTTCGACCGCGACTGTCTTTACCGGATTCGGGAATGCGGCCAGCTCAGCTCCATGGACTACGTTCCGGGCCAGGGTCACCAGCGGATCCATACTCCTGCGGTCATCCGGCGCAAGGCGCATCTGCGGCGCTACGCGATAGACCTGGCCCCTGTCACCAACGCCGAGTATGCCCGGTTTCTGGCCGCCTCGGGCTATCGTCCGCGCCATCCCGAAAACTTCCTGAAACACTGGAGGGACGGAGCGCCGCCGGCGGGCAAGGAAGACCACCCCGTGGTCTATGTGGACCTCGACGACGCCCGCGCCTATGCAAAGTGGGCCGGCAAGCGCTTGCCCACCGAGCTGGAATGGCAGTACGCCGCGGAAGGTCCGGACGCCCTGCTTTACCCGTGGGGGAACGAAATGGCGCCCGAAAAGTGCAACCATGGCCAGACGGGCGGGACGACTCCCGTGAAGGCGTTTCCGGAAGGGCGGTCGCCGTTTGGCTGTTATGACATGTGCGGCAACACCTGGGAGTGGACCGAAAGCGAGTCCTCCGACGGCAGGACCCGCTTTGCCATCCTGCGCGGCGGGTCCTTTTACAAGGCGGAGGGATCGGTCTGGTACACAGACGGCGGTCCTCAAAGCTGCCGGTTTGGGATGAAGTTCCTCAGGATGTGGCCTGGACTGGACCGGTGCGCGACGGTTGGATTCCGATGCGCGGTTCCGCTGGGTGACGGATCCGTCTGAACCGGATCCCCCTGCGCCGCAAGGCGCCGGCAATGGCTGCTGTGATGCCGCGACGCCAACTGCGGATTCGCCCGCAGAAAACGATCTGTCAGCACTCTCGGACCGTCTTGAACCCCATCAACCTGCCCATCCGCTCGATGGCGCCGCTGTAGCTTCCATAGAACAGGACCCGGTGCAGCCCGCCCGTAAAGCCTTCGGCAATTTTCCGTGCATCGGCAACCCGGGTGACAATCTTGGTCCGGCAGCCACGGCGGTCGTCGAGGTTGGCAATCACCTCTCCTTCAGACACCAGGAAGGTCTTGGGGCTAGCAAATTTCCCGCAAGTGATCGTCTCGCGCACCGGCAACTCCACCTGAAGGGAAACACCCTTCTCGTCCTCCATGTGGGTGCGAATGATGTAGGGCGATGGGTGCGATTGCAGGCCCATCAGCCGCGTGGCGCTCACACAATGGGCATGAATCACCTCATTCCGGCTCGTGTCAAATGTGGGATCGGAGACGAAGCCAGGCTTGCCCGAGTAGGAGGTAAGCAGCAACTGCGTCATGGTGGATTGGAAATCCGCCTCGCAGACGCCGTAAAGTCCGGCGTCGTTCAGCCTGGAAAACGCCACGCACGGATAAGCCGGCAGCTCGTTTCGCCGGAAGCCGCCCAGACAGTCGATCGTCAGCGCGTTGGCCCTTCTGCGCCGCAGCACTTCGAGCGAGGCGAGATGAAAACGGACCGCATCGACGATATCCGGCGGCTTGGGCTCCACAACCTTCAACGCCGCCCTGGTAAACTCCTGCGCGGCTTCGCCAGCCAGTTTCGGGCTCACCTGCCGGAAAGCCTCCTGAAGCTCCTCGAAGGCAGGGAATTCCACCTGTGTTCCAAACTGTTCTGTCCAGGCCTGAAAGGAAGAGGCGTCGGGTGAGCCGGGCCGCACCACCAGAACCTTGCTGTTGGCCACGTGGTGGATCGTACGGAACATGTGCAAGTGCGGGACCAGATCACCGTACTGGCTGCTGTTGATCATGTCCGCCCGCTTGCCCTGCTGGATATAACTGGCAAATCTCATGAACGCCCACCCGGTGAGCGGGCGCTGAAAGAGCACCATTGGAGTGTCGATCTTTTCCAGCGCTTCAAACTGCGACGGCGTGTTGGAAGTGAGATCCATCACCAGAATTGCGTCAGCACCTGCGGTGGATCGAATCCACGGCCCGGGGTCCTCGCCGGAATACAGAATGCGGCCGCCCGTGAAACGGACCAGCCCGGGATGCTTGGCTTCGAGGTCGGCCAGGCGGGCGTCGATGCCTGCGGCCTCCTGCTTCACATCCAGGGCCGGGTAGGGCCATGTGGGCTTCGGCGCCGCCAGATAAACCTTGTGGACAACGGCTGGACCGTCCCACGGATCGGATTCCCCCATCGCGCGCGGACCGAATGCCGTTGCACCCAGACATAACGTGAATCTTCTTCGGCTGATCGCAGGAGCAAGCATGCAAACAGAGTAACCGACCGGAATATCTGGTTCAAGACCCGGATAGAGTCCCGGGCCGGCTGTTCGCAGCCGGAGGGCCCTGGACCGGCGGTATTTCAACATCCACAGATCGCCGCTCCGGAAACCTGTGGGGTTCTCAAGCATTGCGTCTGCCGCGGCCGGCGTTCTGCCAATGGCGCCGGCGGCGCACCTCGGCTGGTCTTCGTCTCGAACGGGGTCCGAAGGCCAGCCGCACGGATGAGCAACGCTCCGGCGAGATCCCGCCCTGGATCCAGGAGCCGTACTCCGCAGGCGAAGGCCGCGGCAAGGTGTGCGCGAGGCTGTGGCTGGCGGGTGTTTCCCTTCAGCGTCAAGCTGGGCGCAATGAAGGATTCACTCCGGAACGCCCAACGCGGCGTCCATAGGGCACTGATTCATGGTTCCCTTTGAGAGAGGATGGGACCATGACCTCGCGCAGAACTCTTCTTTCCCTTCTGGCGGGAGCCACCGCCTCGGCGCAAAGCCACCTGCCCGGAATACCGAATATTGGACTCAAGGCCGACACGGGCCCGGCGAGGTCGGAGTGCGGCGTCGGCGCCCTGATGCCATGGGCGGATGCTCTCTGGGCGGTCACTTATAACTCTCACACGCCCCGCACGGGCACGGGCCTGGGGCTGTACCGGATCGACGACCGCCTCCAGCCCTCGCTGGTTCACCTGCATGACGGGACGCATGCCAACCGGATGATCCACAAAGAGTCCCACCAGGCTTTCATCGGCCCGTATGCCATCGACATGAAGGGCAACTGCCGGTTCCTTGAGGAATTCAAAAACGACCGGATCACCGCCACCATGCGGCATCTCTCCGATCCCGCCAACCTCGTCTACCAGCTCACCATGGAGGGACTGTTGTACGAGGTCGACGTCAACACGCTGAAACGGCGCCTGCTGTTCGACCTCGTGAAACAGCTCAAGCTGAACTCCCGCCCGCACTTCAAAGGCGGCTACACCGGGCAAGGAAGAGTCGTTGTCGCTGCCAACGGGTTCTACGAGTTCGGCGACGATGACTCCGGACTGCACGAATGGGACGGCAAGGGCTGGAACCGGCTCAGCGGAAAGCCACACATGGAATGCGCCGGCCGGGAGAATCTCGGAAACGTGATTTTCTGCACGGGATGGGACGAATCGTCAACGCTGTTATGGGCGTGTGTCAAAGGAAAATGGCAAAAATACCGCCTGCCACGTCCGACGCAAGTCTACATGCATGGCTGGCAAACGGAGTGGATGCGGATTCGCGAAGTGGAAACCGAACACTTCCTCATGGACATCCACGGCATGTTTTTTGAACTGCAGCCCGCGGCCTGGGAGGACTCGATCTGGGGCGTCCTCCCGGTGTGCCGCCACCTGCGCACCATTCCGGATTTCTGCGCTTTTCGCGGCCTGCTGGCCCTGGGAGGCAACCAGGCCTCCCCCAATCAGGACGCCAACCTGTACGTGGGGCAGCCGCAATCGGGCATCTGGTTCTGCAAGACCGATGACCTGTGGTCGTGGGGGAAGCCCAAAGGATGGGGCGGCCCCTGGCGCCGCAAGGCGGTGAAGGCAGGTGAATCTTCCGAGCCGTTTCTTCTGACGGGATTCGACAAAAAGATGGTGCATCTCAAGGCGGACAAGAACGCGACTTTCCTGATTGAAGTCGATTTTCTCGGCAATGCGGAGTGGGTCGTCTACGATAGGCTCTCCACCAGCGGCCCGTCCAATTATGCGAGACACGTGTTTCCGGAAGGCTTCTCCGCCCACTGGGTGCGGATCACCCCCGAAACAAATTGCGTAGCGTCAGCAGAATTCTTTTTCGCGTGAGGCGGCAGCATATGAAACGGCGTGACCTTCTGGTTGCTTTTCCCTTCACCGGCTACTCCATCTGTGTCATCGCAGGCGCGAATCCGCAGGGGCCTCCACCCCCTGCGGACCGCTTCCGCCGGATTGCGCCGCCGGAGAGGGACTCCGGCGCAGAAATTCATGAGTCCAACATGGCGCTCGTGGATCTGGAGACGGATCTGCTGGTGGCTGGAGGAGGGCTCGCCGGCGTGTGCGCTGCAATTGCCGCGGCGCGCCATGGGGCTCGGGTGGTGCTGTTGCAGGACCGATCCCGGCTCGGAGGGAATTCCTCCAGCGAAGTGAAAATGCACGTGGTCGGCGCCAATTGCCACAAGGGGCGCCCCGGCTGGCGGGAAGGCGGCTTGATCGAAGAGTTGCGGCTGGAGGACGCGGTGCGGAATCCGCAGCGGTCCTGGGAGATGTGGGACCTGCTGCTCTATGACAGAGTGGTCAGTGAGCCCAACATCACTCTCCTGCTCGAGACAACTCTGTTCCGGGCGGTCGTGGAAAGCGGGCGAATCCGCGAGGTCCATGCACGGTGCGACAAGACCGAACATCTCTACCGGATCCGCGCCCCGCTGTTTGTGGATGCCACCGGAGACTCCCGCCTCGCGCTGGAAGCCGGTGCGGAGATGCGTACAGGCAGGGAAGCCCGCTCGGAATTCGGGGAAAGCCTCGCGCCGGAGAAAGCGGACGGCGAGACGCTGGGGTCGAGCATCCTTTTCACGTCCCGGAATTACGGGCGCCCCATGCCGTTCACGCCGCCTGCCTGGGCGCGGAAGGTGACGCGCGAACACCTCCGTTTCCGCCCGGTCGCCAGTTGGGAGTACGGCTACTGGTGGGTGGAGTGGGGAGGACACCTCGACACGGTCCGTGACAATGAGCGCATCCGGTTCGAACTGCTCGCCATCGCGCTCGGAGTCTGGGACTACATCAAGAACAGCGGCGATCATCCCTCTTCAGCGAACTGGGCTTTGGATTGGATCGGCATGATGACCGGAAAACGCGGCAGCCGCAGAGTCGTGGGCGATCACATTCTCACGCAGCACGACCTGATGCGCGGCACGTTCGAGGATGCCGTGGCGATCGGCGGCTGGCCGATGGACGACCATCCGCCCGGGGGGTTCGACCGCCCTGACCTGCCGCCCAACACAACTCTGAAGCCGCCCGAAGTATACGGGATCCCGCTGCGCGCTCTTTACAGCAGGAACATCTTCAACCTGATGATGGCCGGCCGCAACATCAGCGCCTCGCATGCTGCGTTCACCTCCACGCGGGTGATGGCCACCTGCGCCTGTATCGGCCAGGCCGTCGGCACAGCCGCGGCGGTTTGCCTCAGGGAACAGCTCGTGCCGCGCGAGCTGGCACGCGACGCCGGGCGTGTCAAACGGCTCCAGCAGATGCTGCTTCGCGACGATCAGACCCTTCGCGGCGTCCGCAACGAGGACGGGCAGGATCTGGCGCGCCGCGCCGAAGTCCGCGCATCCGCGGAGGAACCCCATGCCCCCGCTTCCAGGGTCATCGACGGCTGGGTTCGCGACATTCCCGGCAAAGAGATCCATCAATGGCAGGGCCGCATGCAGGATGGCGAAGCATGGATCGAACTGCGCTGGCGCGAGCCCGTCAGGATCTCCGAGGTTCAGATCACCTTCGACACGGGCTTTCAACGGGAGCTCACGCTGTCTTCCAGTGATTCTGTGAACAGGGGAATCATCCGGGCGCCACAACCGGAGACCGTGCGCGACTATGTTCTGGAAGCCGGAAGCAGAATCCTGGTGAGCGTCACCGGCAATTTTCAGCGCCTGCGCCGCCACCGCTTCGACCCTGTGCAAACGGACACGCTGAGGTTGCGCGTGACGGCCACCAACGGCAGCGATCTGGCGCGCGTGTTCGAGATCCGCTGCTATCCGTGAGCCGGCAGTACCGGCAGCGGTCCGGGCAGAGGCTCGCACTGCGACGGCGGGGCTTCCTCACTGCTCTCGCGCCTCACCGCGCTCTCGGAACTGCCCTCCCGGCCCATCCCGCCACGCCCGCTCCCCGGCCCCCTCCCTCCGACCGCCGCCTGTATAGTCGGTAGAGGAACCATGCCTCCACCCGCCAAGCCCGGCGTGCTCGTCGTTGACGACGAACTCAACCAGCGCACCGCCCTCGCTTCCATGCTCGAGGCCTGGGGCTACACCGCCGCCACAGCCTCCGACGGCGCCCAGGCTCTCGATGTCCTCCGCGATTTTCCCGCCGACGCCGTCATCACCGACCTCATGATGCCCGGCATGGATGGCGCCGAACTCCTCCGCCGCCTCAAGGATCAGGGCAACGCCCCGCCCGCCATCGTCCTCACCGCCTTCGGCAACATCGAAACCGCCATCCGCATGGTCCACGACCTCGGCGCCTTCTGGTTCCTCGAAAAACCTCTCCAGACCGGCGCCCTGCGCCTCCTCCTCGAACGCGCCGTCGCCCAGCGCCGCCTCGCCCAATACAGCGAATCACTCGAACGCCAGCTCTCCTCCCGCGGAATTCTCGGCGAATTGGTGGGCAATTCTCCTCAAATGCAGGAGATATTCTCCCTCATCCGCCAGGTCGCTCCCACCTCCGCCACCGTCCTCATCACCGGCGAGAGCGGCACCGGCAAGGAGCTCGCCGCCCGCGCCCTCCACCGCCTCAGCCCCCGCCGCGATGCTCCCTTCGTCGCCATCAACTGCGCCGCCATGCCCGAAACCCTCATCGAAAGCGAACTCTTCGGCCACGAAAAAGGCGCCTTCACCGGAGCCGTCGAGCGCCGCCGCGGCTGCTTTGAACTCGCCCACACGGGCACCCTCCTGCTCGACGAAATCGGCGAAATGCCCCTTGCCACGCAGGCCAAACTCCTCCGCGTGCTCGAAGAGCGCCGCGTCCGCCGCCTCGGCGGCGCCCGCGAAATCGACGTCGACGTCCGCCTCCTCGCGGCTTCCAACCGCCGCCTCGCGGACGAGGTCCGCGCCGGACGCTTCCGCGAGGACCTCTACTTCCGCCTCCAGGTCTTCGAGATCCGCATGCCCCCGCTCCGGGAGCGGATCGAAGACCTCCCGCTGCTCTGCGAATCCATCATTGCCGACCTCAACCAGCGCCACCAGTGCGCCGTCGAAGGCGTCTCCCAAGCGGCCCTCGACGCCCTCCGCTCCCACCCCTGGCCCGGCAACGTCCGCGAACTCCGCAACGCTCTCGAACGCGCCGTCATCCTCGCCGGCAGCGGACTGCTCGAAGCGCGCCACTTCCTCTTCCTCTCGCCTCAGCCCCGGCCCGCAGCACCCGGTGCCTCTTCCGCCGGGAGCGGCGAGATCCGCATTCCCATCGGCGCTACCATCGATCAGGCCGAACGCGCCCTCATAGAAGCCACTCTCCGCCACACCGGCAACAACCGTACACGCGCCGCGGCCATCCTCGGCATCAGCCAGAAAACCCTCTTCAACAAGCTCCGTGATTACGGCGCGCGGGCACAGGGAGAGTGAGCCGTGTCGCTTCGCGCCCGCGTCATGCTCATGACCGTCGGCCTCGTCGCCGCCGTCGCCCTCACCCTCATCCTCGTCGAGCTCCACAACCTCATCTCCGTCTCCCTCCAGCACTCCAGCGACCGCGCTTACATGACCGCGCAGTTCGTCAAACGCTATGTCCTCGACCGCGCCCAGCAGCGCACCCGCGACTCCGCTCAGATCGCCTCCCTCGACGAGCGCATCTCCGAATGGCAGCTCGCTGTCCGCTCCGACCCCGAACTCCCCGACCTCCTCGCCTCCACACTCGCCCAGACCCGCGCCATCGTCGAAATCTCGGTCGCCGACGGCCGCGGCATCATCCTCGCCTCCTCCAACCCCGCCCGCACCGGGCAACTCCTCCAGCCCCGCCTTCCCCTGAGGAATCTCCTCGATCTCGGCCCTGTTGACAAATTCCAGGCCGTCCTCGGCAGCCAGATTGATTACGAAAATCGCGTCGAATTGGGCGTCGAATTGCCAGAAAATTCCGCCAAACGCCGCGTCGTTTTCATGATCCAGGTCCTCGTCTCTTCCGTCCTCCTGCGCGACGCCATCCTCCCCGAAGTCCGCCGCTCCGCCCTCGCCTCCCTTCCCCTCTTCCTCCTCGCCGTCGCCATCGCCTCCCTCACCGCCCAGATCGCCCTCCTCCCCTTGACCGGCATCAGCCGCACCATCGACCGCATCCGCAGCGGAGAGCCCGAACCCTTCTCCGAGCCACCCTCCTCCCGCGAACTCGCCGCCGTGCAGGAAAAGCTCCGGCTCCTCGGCGAACAGTTCCGCGGCGCTCAGGAAGGCGCCTCGCAACTCCGCCACAGCGTCGAGCACATGATCCAGGGCCTCGAGGAATCCCTGCTGTTGTTCGATGCCCAGGGCCGCCTCGTCGTCTCCAGCGAGGCCGCCGAACACCTCCTCGGCCTCTCCCGCAGCCAGATCGCCGGCCTCCACATCCGCAATCTCTTCCCTCCCGAAGGGCCCGTCGGCAGCGTCCTCGCCCAGCCCCTTCTCACCCGTACTCCCCTCAACCAGGTCCGCGCCGGACGCCTCCTCGTCAGCTTCGATCCCCTCCCCCACGGCGCCTCCCTCCTCCGCCTCCGCGACGCCGAAGGACGCCGCATCGTCGAAGACCAGCTCAACCTCGCCTCCCGCCTCGCCGCCATCAGCCGCCTCACCAGCGGAGTCGCCCACGAAATCAAGAATCCCCTCAACTCCATCTCTCTCCGCCTCGAGCTCCTCCGCTCCCGTGTCCTCCCGGAACTGCCTGAGGCCCAGCCTGAACTCGACGTCATCGCCCAGGAGATCGTCCGCCTCGACCGCGTCGTCCGCACCTTCCTCGACTTCACCCGCCCCGTTGAGCTTCAGACCGAAACCCTCGACCTATCCGCCCTCGTCCGCCGCCTCCTCGACCTCGTCCGCCCCGAAGCCCAGCAGCACTCCATCCTCGTCCGGGAAGAAGGCCTCGACTCGCCCGCCCCCGTCCGCGGCGACTCCGGCCTCCTCCAGCAGGCCCTGCTCAACGTCCTCCGCAACGCCCTCGAGGCCATGCCCTCCGGCGGCGAACTCTCCGTTCGCCTTCAGCATTCCGCCGACAACGCCGTGCTGGAAATCTCCGATACCGGCCCCGGAATTCCCCCGGAATTCCGCGAGAAAGTCTTCCACCTTTACTACACAACCAAGCAGAACGGCACCGGCATCGGGCTCGCCATGACCTACCGCGCCATCCAGCTCCACAACGGCGCCATCGAGATCGGCGGCGATCCGGGCGCCGGCGCCGTCGTCCGCATCCGCCTCCCTCTCACAGCCGGGGTGCCCGCATGACGGTCCGCGCCATCCTTGTCTCCGCGCTCCTCGCCGCCGCGCTCTTCGCCGCGGGCTGCCGCGCCCGCCGCGCCCCGGCGCCTGCCGCCCCTCCACGCCCCTTGCGCTCCTTCACCCCGCCGCCCCCGCTCGTGCCCGCCCTCGTCGTCCTGCGCGAGCCGGAGATCGCTGAAACACAATTGCCCGTTTCTGTTTTACCACCTCCGCCGCCTGCCTCCACGGAATTTCCTCCGCCGCCGCCCGTCCGCCGCCGCCCCGCCGCCCCCGCCGCCAAGCCGGGCCCCGAACCCGAAGAGCCTGCGCAGCCCGAAACACCCGCCGCCCCGGAAATCCGCCTCGGCGAGGTCCTCCCCTCGGGCGTCGCCCGCCAGCTCGAGCGCCAGCTTGCCGAAAACACCGCCTCCGCCCGCGGCGTGCTCGAACGCATCCGCGCGCGCCGCCTCTCCCGCGAACAGGCGGATCTCGCGGCGCGCATCCGCGCCTTCCTTCGCCAGGCCGAACAGATGCGCGCCCGCGATCTCTCCGCCGCCGCCGAACTCTCCCGCCGCGCCGCGCTGCTCGCTCAGGAACTCGAACGCAACCTGAAGTGAGCCTATTTCCGCGGCGGCGCCGTCACAAACTTCCACACGGTCGCCGAACGGTACTCCTGCCCCGGCTCCAGCACCGTCGAGGGAAACGCCGCCTGGTTCGGCGAGTCGGGAAAATGCTGCGTCTCCAGACAGAATCCCGAACGCCTCGGATACACCTTCCCGCCCTTGCCCGTGATCGTGCCGTCGAGGAAATTTCCCGTGTAGAACTGCATCCCCGGCTCCGTCGTCCACACCTCCAGCCCGCGTCCTGTCGACGGCTCCACCACGCGCGCCGCCATCGACAGCCCCTCGCCCTCGCGGTCCAGCACGAAGTTGTGATCATAGCCGCCGCCCAGGCGGATCTGCTCGTCGCTCGCCTCGATCCGTTCTCCAACCCGCCGCGGCTTGCGGAAATCGAACGGCGTGCCCTCCACGCTGCGCAGCTCGCCCGTCGGAATCAGACCCGCATCCACCGGCGTGAACCGGCTGGCGCGGATCTCGATTTCGTGGTTCAGAATATCGCCCTGCCCCTGCCCCGCCAGGTTGAAATACGTGTGGTTGGTCAGGTTTACCACCGTCTTCTTGTCCGTTGTCGCCCGGTAGTCGATCCGCAGTGAATCGTCGTCGGCGAGCGTGTAGCGCACCTCCGTCCGCAGCGTCCCCGGATAGCCCTCCTTGCCGTCCGGGCTCGTGTACTCGAGCACCAGCGTCTGCGCTTCGCCGCCGGACTCCGTGCGCGCCTTCCACAGCTTCTTGTCGAACCCCTCGTTGCCGCCGTGCAGCGAGTTCTCGCCGTTGTTCTTCGCCAGCGTGTACGTGACGCCATCCAGCGTGAAGCGCGCCTTCCCGATCCGGTTCCCGTAGCGCCCGATGATCGCACCGAAATACGGATGCGGCTGCAAGTACCGCTCCAGCGTCTCGAAGCCCAGCGCAACGTCGGCCAGCAGCCCCTTGCCGTCGAACGTCTTCAGCGTCACGATAATGCCGCCGTAGTTCGTGATCGACGCCTCGATCCCGTTCTTGTTCTTCAGCGTGAAAAGCTGCACCGTCTCGCCCGTGGGCATTTTTCCGAATTCCTGCACAGTCACGGTTCCTTTT
This sequence comes from uncultured Arcobacter sp., assembly GCA_964458495.1. Taxonomy (GTDB): domain Bacteria; phylum Acidobacteriota; class Terriglobia; order Bryobacterales; family Bryobacteraceae; genus JANWVO01. The sequence goes on along the minus strand of CAYWJB010000007.1, from coordinate 139,774 downwards.
GCTCCTCTCTCAACGGTTTTGCATGCCGCAAAAAGCGCCGCGGCCGGCACAGCGGCCCGCATCGCCTCGCGGCGGGAAATTCGTCTCATGCGTCAGAAAACCTCCCTCGTTTTCCTCTCATAAGGGCCCGCCACCGGCGACAGCCGGTAACGGTAAGACATCGCCTGCCCGGAATCGATCCGGTACGCGGGCATCGGCAGCGCGTTCTGCGACCAGCTGTCGATGCCGCCCACTCCCATCTGCTTCCAGTCCAGGTTGACATACACCGGCCCCTGCGCCTGCATCTGGAAGCTGTACGCCGCCCGCTCCATGTCCTCTTTCGTGTACTGGCGCGCCGACACGCTCAGCTCCGGCGCCCCCGCCGCCAGCAGCCCCGCGCCCTGCGCGTTGGTGAACGCCGTCCACCGCACGCCCGTCTTGTTGCCGTTCTCCTGCGGGCGCGAATACTCGACCCACTCCTTGGCGACCGTGCTCCGGTACACGCCCATCCGCTCGAACTGCCGGTCCGCATAGGTCTCCGCCGGCCCGCGCCCGTACCACGCCCAGTTCTCGTAACCGCGCGCCAGCACCAGCTCGCTGCCGAACCGCGGCATCATCGCCCGTTTCTCCGCGCCCGGCTCGTAACGCATCTCGACGATCACGTCGCCGCTGCCGTGCACGGTGAGAGTCCACGCCGCCGTGGCGCCGCCCATGCCATGGAGATCCGCCTTGACGCGGATCCTCGCGCTGCGCTCATCGATCCGTTCCACCTCCGCCTCGCGGATCGTCATCCGCGGCGCAGCCTCGCGCCACAGCATCCAGTTCCGCGCCGGATCGTTGGCGATCCGCGCGCGCATCGCTTTCCACGCCCCCAGATCGTTGTCCGTCGGCGCGCGCCAGAAGTCCGGCAAGGGTCCCCGCTCCATCAGCAGCGCGCCCCGATAGCGATAGTCCACCAGAGTCCCGGCCGCCGGATCAAACATGGCCCGGAATACAGGGCTCTTCAGCACATACATCGCGCCCTCACGCTCGATCTCCAGCTTCGGCGCCTTCGAGAAATCCGCCTTGGGCGCCGCGGGCGCCTCCACTGGCAGCGCGAACTGCTCCCACGCAATCTCATGCCCTGCCGGCGCCCACCGCATCGCGCTCTTCAGCCGGAAGCTCAGGTTCAGCCAGTACTCGACGCCCGGCTCGGGCGCAATCTGCGGCAGCGGAATCGTGAATTCTTTCTCTTCGCCCGGTTCGATGTCGAGCGCCGCCACTCGCCCCGAGGCGATTGTCTTGCCCGAGGCCGAAACGCTCCATTCGCCCACGGCGTAATCCTTCGGGTTCAGAAAATGGAACCAGTTTTTCACCCGGATCCGCCCCTGCTTCAGGTCCACCGGCGACGCGTGCAGATAGCGGTAGGCGTACTTGATCGCCGCCAGACCCGGATGCGGCGTCCGGTCGCCGCTCACCAGCCCGTTGCAGTTGAAGTTGTTGTCGTTCTGCACCCGGCTCTTGTCTTCCCACCATCCGCCATACGCCAGAAAATTCGGCGCCGCCGTGTTGCCTTTGTACTCCGGCGGCACCGGCGCCTGCAGCGACTGGTCCACCCAGTCCCAGACGAACGCCCCCTGCGCGTTCGTCCCGGAATAGAAAATGTCCCAGTATTCCTTCAATCCGCCGGTCGAATTCCCCATCGAGTGCGCGTATTCGCACAGCAGCAACGGCTTGTCCGGCAGCTTTGCCGCCTCCTTGACGACCCGCTCCGGCGTCGGATACATGAACGAATTGATGTCGAAATTCACGCCGCCGTTTGCGCTCGATCCCTCGTAGTGCCAAGGGCGCGACGGATCCCGCCGCTTCGCCCACTCGTAGGTCAGCCTGGCGTTCAGCCCGTCGCCGCTCTCGTTCCCCATCGACCAGATCACCACCGACGGATGGTTCTTGTCCCGCTCCACCATGCGCTGCACGCGCTCCAGGTAAGCCTTCGACCAGTCCGGCGATTCGGTCAGCAGGTTCCCCTTCGGTCCGTTGCCGTAATGGTGCGTCTCGATGTTGGCTTCGTCGATGACGTACAGCCCGTAGATGTCGCACAACTCGTACCACAGGGGGTGGTTCGGGTAGTGCGACGTGCGCACCGCATTCACGTTGTTCCGCTTCATCAGTTCGATGTCGCGCACCATCAGCTCGCGCGTCATCACCTTGCCCGTCGCCGCCGAATGCTCGTGGCGGTTGACGCCCTTGAAGAGCACCGCCCGCCCGTTCACCAGCAGCTTGCCTCCGCGGATTTCCACCTTGCGGATGCCCACGCGCTGCGGGATCACCTCGATCACCGCCCCCCGCGCGTCCTTCAGCGTCAACAGCCCCTCATACAGATAGGGAACCTCCGCGCTCCACAGCCTCGCTTGCGGCACATCCACCGCCAGCTCGACCTTCTCTGCACACGCCGTGCCCGCCCGGCCTGCCGTCCTGCCCGCTCCGTCGCGCAGCTCGAACTCGAGCGTGCAGTTCTTCGGCTCCAGAATCTCCGCCTTCACCCGAACCCGCGCGTTGCGGTACGCCTCGTCGGGTTCTGTCAGCACCTCGAAGTCGCGAACATGGGTCGCCGCCGTGGACCACAGGAACACCTCGCGGTAAATGCCGCTCATCCGCCACATGTCCTGGTCTTCCAGATAGGCGCCGTCGCCGAACCGGTACACCTGCACCGCCAGCGTGTTCGTCCCCGGCCTTAAGAGTTTCGTAATATTGAACTCCGCCGGCGTACGGCTGTCCTCGTTATAGCCGGCCAATTCCCCGTTGATCCATACATAAAACGCCGAGTCGACTCCGGCAAAATGCAGGTAAACCGTCCTGCCTTTCCACGTCTCCGGCACGCTGAATGTTCTCCGGTAACTGCCCACAGGGTTGAAATCGTACGGCGGGGAAGGCATCTTGCGCCGGTCCTGCGGGAACGGATACAGCCAGTTGGTGTAGATCGGGATGTCGAATCCGTGCATCTGCCAGACGCCCGGCACCGGCATCGTCCTCCAGGCCGAATCGTCGTATTGCCGAAGATGGAAGCCCGCCGGACGGTCCGCCGGGCGCAGCACGCCGCGAAACTTCCACTCGCCGTTGAGCGAGAGCCGCCAGGGCGACCCGGCCGGATCGAAAGTTCGCGCCGTGACGGCGTCCGGAAACACCATCATCGTGGCATGGGGCGGTTCCACTCCCACGCTTGTCACGGTGGGGTTGTCCCATTCGGGCGGCGCCGCTGCGGCCAGGACCGCGCAAACGGCGGCATGCAGGAACACACGAAAGACGTTCATATGAATTCGCTCCAGAAAGTCCGAAACAGACGATATCACAACTGCATGCGCTTGCACCGCGCGCCCCGCTCCCCGTTCGCATATCATGATCTCGGAACCGCGCTCCCGCGCGGGGAGGAGCCGCCATGCTGATCGTTCATGTCCACGTCTCGGTCAAACACGATTCCGTTGAGGCCTTCCGCCAGGCGACGATGGAAAACGCCGCCGCCAGCCTCGGCGAGCCCGGAGTCGCACGCTTCGACGTTCTCCAGCAGATGGACGATCCGGCGAGGTTCATCCTCGTCGAGGTCTACCGCTCGCCGGCAGACGCTGCCGCGCACAAGGAAACCGCCCATTACGCCAAGTGGCGCGACACCGTCGCCCCGATGATGGCGCAGCCGCGCACGAGCGTGAAATACTCCAACGTCTTTCCGCCGGACGAAGGCTGGTGAGCGCATGACGTGGGAGTTCGCCACCGCAACGCGCATCGCTTTCGGTCCCGGCGCCGCCAGCCAGATCGCCTCCGCCGCCCGCGCCTTGGGCGCGCGCGCCCTGCTGGTCACGGGGCGCAAGCCGCGCCATGCCGCGCGCCTTGTCGCAGACTTGCACAACGCCGGTGTCGGCTGCACGCCTTTCGCCTCTGCCGGCGAACCCACGCTGGACACCGTGCGCGCGGGAGTCGAGACCGCACGCCGCGAGGGCTGCGATCTCGTCATCGCCTGCGGCGGCGGTAGCGCCATCGACGCCGGAAAGGCGGTCGCCGCCATGCTTGCCAATCCCGGCGACGTCCTTGACTATCTCGAGGTCATTGGAGGCGCGCAGCCGCTCCGCGCCGCGCCTGCGCCGTTCATCGCCGTGCCCACTACCGCCGGCGCCGGCAGCGAAGCCACCCGCAACGCCGTCCTCCAATCGCCCGAACACGGCGTCAAGGCCAGTCTTCGCAGCCCGCTGCTGCTGCCGCGCCTCGCCGTCGTCGATCCGGAACTCACCCTTTCCGCGCCGCCTGATGTCACTGCCGCCACCGGCCTCGACGCGCTCTCGCAGCTGATCGAACCCTTCGTCAGCCTGCGGGCGAATCCCTTCACCGACATGCTCTGCCGCGAGGGCTTGCGCCGCATCGCCCGCTCGCTGCGCCGCGCATTCGAGGATGGAAACGACCTGGAGGCGCGCACGGACATGTCGCTCGCCAGCCTGCTGAGCGGCATGGCTCTGGCCAACGCGGGGCTCGGCGCCGTGCATGGCTTCGCCGCGCCGGTCGGCGGCGCCTTCCCTGCCCCGCATGGCGCTGTTTGCGCCGCCCTGCTTGCGCCGGTCACCCGCGCCAACCTGCGCGCGCTCCGCCTGCGGGATCCGAACAGCCCCGCGCTCGAGCGTTACGAAGAAGCAGCGCGCCTGCTCGATCCCGGCGCGCAGGGCGCGGAATCGCTGGTGGAATGGCTCGATGAAATCCGCAGCGCACTTCGCATCCCGCCGCTGGCTGCATACGGCATTCGCGAACAGGACATTCCGCAACTGTGCGAGAAGGCTGCCCGCGCCAGCAGCATGAAGGGCAATCCGGTCGCGCTCGAAAAGGAGGAGTTGCAGGCGGCGCTCGCCGAAGCCCTCGGCGCGCCGCGTTGACCGATTCAGGAGATTTCGATACGCTTGTCGCAGCCACGCCCTGCGGCCGTGCAGCGTTCGCCGCCCGGCGTGCAAGGAGTCTCGCATGGCTGACCTTCAGAAACTCTACGACGCGGTGCTCAACGGCGACCAGAAGACGGCTGTCGCTGTCACACAGGAAGCCCTGGCCGAAGGCTTCGACCCGATGGAGCTGATCACGAAGCACATGGTGCCCGCCATGGACGAGGTGGGCAGGCGCTTCGAGTGCGAAGAGTACTTCGTGCCCGAATTGCTGCTGTCGGCGCGCGCCATGAAGGGCGCGCTGGAACTGCTGCGCCCGCTTCTGGCTGCCAGCGGCGCAGAACCCGTGGGCCGTGTTGTCATCGGCACCGTCAAAGGCGACCTGCACGACATCGGCAAGAACCTCGTTGCCTCCATGCTCGAGGGCGGCGGTTTCGAGGTGATCGACCTCGGCGCCGACGTGGCCCCGGAGAGGTTCATCGAGGCTGTGCGTGAGAAGAACGCGCGTATCGTGGCGCTCTCCGCGCTGCTGACAGTCACCATGCCTTCCATGCGCAAGACCATCGAGGCGCTGGAGCAGGCAGGCGTGCGCAGCGATGTGAAGGTGATGGTTGGCGGCGCGCCGGTGACGGCGCAGTTCGCCGCCGAGATCGGCGCCGATGGCTACGGGGAAAACGCCACTGCCGCCGTCGCCCTGGCCCGCAGGTTCGCGCAGGCGGGATAGCGCCATGGGCAGGCTTGAGGAGTGGATCGCCGGCGGCGTCGTGATCACCGACGGCGCGTGGGGCACGAGGCTTCAGGAACTGGGCCTCGAGCCCGGCGCGCTGCCCGACGCGTGGAATCTCGAACACCCTGATCGCGTCGAGCAGGTGGCGCGGGAATATGTGGAAGCGGGCAGCCAGGTGATCCTGACCAACACGTTCCGCTCGAACCGCATCACGCTTGCAGGCGCGGGGCTGGAGGGACGCGCTCGCGAGATCAACGCCGCGGGCGTGGCGATCAGCCGGCGCGCGGCCGCCGGGCGCGCGCAAGTGGCCGCATCCATCGGCCCCTCGGGCAAGATGCTGATGGCGGGAGAGGTCACGCCCGCCGAGCTTCATGCCGCATTTCTCGAGCAGGCCGGGGCGCTGGCCGCCGCCGGCGCCGACGCGCTTCTGATCGAAACAATGAGCGATCTGGAAGAGGCGCGCATCGCCCTGCGCGCGGCGCGTTCCACCGGCTTGCCCGTCATTGTCTCCTTCGCCTTCGACACCGGCAGGAACCGCGACCGCACGATGATGGGCGTGACGCCGGAACAGGCAGCCGCGGAGATGGCTGCCGGGGGCGCCGACGCCGTGGGCGCCAACTGCGGCGCGGGCATCGACCGCTTCGTCCCGCTCTGCGCCCGGATGCGGGCCGTATGTTCCTTGCCGCTGTGGATCAAGGCCAACGCCGGCCTGCCCGAGTGGCGCGACGGGCGCGCCCTTTACTCGGCGGCGCCCGGGGACTTCGCCGCTTATCTGGCGCCGCTCAAAGAAGCGGGGGCCGCATTTGTCGGCGGCTGCTGCGGGACCACGCCGGCTTTCATCCGCGCCCTCGCCGCCGCCCGGGAGTCGCTATGAAACTGCGCCTCATCAGTTGCGAGGTGCTCTACCGCGAGATGTGCGACGCGGTGGCGCGCTCGCCGCACCAGGTGGACGCCGAGTTCCTGCCCAAGGGCTGGCACGACCTTGGGGGCAAGCGCATGGCGGCGCTGATCCAGGAGCGCATCGACGCCGTGCCCGCCGGCGCCTGTGACGCCATCCTGCTTGGTTACGGGCTGTGCGGCAACGGGCTGGACGGCATCGAGGCGCGGCACACGCTGCTCGTGCTGCCCCGCGCCCATGATTGCATCGCGCTGCTGATGGGAGGGCGTTCGCGTTATCAGGAGTTTTTCGAGGAATTCCCGGGTACTTTCTATCGTTCAACAGGCTGGCTGGAGCGCGGCAAAGGGCTGAAACAACTGACCCACGGAACCACAGGCATGGATGCTTCTCTCGAGCAGTTCATCGAGAAATACGGCGAGGAAAACGGCCGCTATTTGTACGGGGAACTGACGCGGTACCGCTCCGCCTACCAGCGGCTGGTATACATCGAAACCGGGCTGGAACCCGACGGCCGGTTCGAGGAAGAGGCCAGGTGGGAAGCCGCCGAACACGGCTGGGAGTTCCGCAAGATTCGCGGGAGTCTCGATCTGTTCCGCCGGCTGGTGAACGGCGCGTGGGCAGGCGAGGACTTCCTGCTGGTCCAGCCCGGCGAGCGGGTGCGCGCCACCTGGGACGGCGCGGTGGTGCGGGTTGTGCCGGCGCAGGAGCCGGCGCGGTGAGTCCGGAGCGAAAGGAGGCTCTCCGGTGACAGGCAAGGAACGCATCCTGGCGCGCATCCGGCACGAGCAGCCCGACTGCCTGCCGCTGATGCCCATCACCATGATGTTCGCCGCCGACGTGGCGGGAGTCCGCTACGGCGATTACGCCCGCGACCACCGCGTGCTGGCGCGCGCGCAGCTCGCCGTGGCGCGGCGGTTCGGCTTCGATTACGTCAGCGCCATTTCGGATCCCGCGCGGGAGACGGCGGATCTGGGCGGCGCCTTCGAGTGGTTCGAGGATCAGCCACCGGCAGTGATCGAAAGCCGTGCCGTTCTGCACGAGAAGAGCGTGCTGGACCGCCTGCGCCTGCCTGATCCGCTCGCCCCGGGCAGCCGCATGAAGGACCGCGTGGACGGCGTCGCGCTGCTCAGTCAGGAAGCGGGCACGGACCTGGTTGTAGAAGGGTGGGTGGAGGGCCCGTGCGCGCTGGGCGCGGACCTGCGGGGGCTGAACACGCTGATGCTCGACCTGATCGACGATCCGCCTTTTGTGGAGGCGCTGTTCGATTACTGCGTGCGGCTCGAGGTGGAATTCGCGCGGGCGCAGGCCGAAGCGGGCGCCACTCTGATCGGCATCGGGGACGCGGCGGCGTCACTGGTCGGCCCCCGGCTTTATCATCAATATGTGCTCCCGTTCGAGAAGAAACTAGTGGCGGAAATCCGCAGCCTCGGCGTTCCGGTTCGGCTGCACATTTGTGGAAATACGCGCAAAATTGCAAAAGGAATGGGGGAAACCGGGGCGGACATCGTGGACCTGGATTTTCTGACACCCATGACAGAAGCCCGCGCGGCCATGCCGGAGCCGCAGGTGTTGCTGGGCAACATCGACCCTGTGCGGGTGCTGCGCGACGGCACGCCGGAGCAGGTCGAAGCGGCGCTGGAGGAATGCTGGCGCGCCGCCGGCCCGTCCTACATCACGGGTCCGGGCTGCGAGACGCCGCGCGGCACGCCGGCCGAGAACATGGAAGCGATGGCGCGGTTCGCGCGCAGCCGGCAGTGAAGCTCACCATCCGCCCGGCGCCGGGCAAGCGCCTGTCCGACCAGCTCCAGCAGGCGGGAGTCGAGTTTCCATGCGGGGGCGAGGGCATCTGCGGCGGCTGCCGCGTCCGCCTTCTGGAAGGGGAGATCCCGGTCACGGCGGCCATGCGCGAGCAGTTCAGCGAAAGAGAGCTGCGGGAGGGCTGGAGGCTGGCTTGCTGCGCGCTGGCTGGCGCGCCTGTCACCGTGGAGGTGGAGCAGTGGTCGTCGCGCGTGCTCGCCGATGAGGAAGAGGTGCCCGTCGAACCTCGGCGCGGGTGGGGCGCGGCAGTGGATCTCGGCACGACGACAATCGCCGCGCAACTCGTGAATCTCGAGACGGGCGAGGTGGAGGCGGTGGAGACGGCGCTGAATGCGCAGGCGCGCTTCGGCGCCGACGTGATGAGCCGCATCCAGCACGAAATGAGGCAGCCGGGAGAGCTTGGGCGCGTGATCCGCTCTCAGGTGGGAGCGATGCTCGGCCGCATGGCGGACGGGCGCACGCTCGCTGAAGTGCTGCTGGCGGGCAACACGGCGATGCACCATTTGTTCGGCGGGCTGGACGTGGCGCCGCTGGCGGCGGCGCCGTTCCTCTCCCCGGCGACGGGGGCGCAGAGGTGGAAAGCCGCGGAAGTTCCGTGGGGCGCGGAAACGGTGTTCCTGCCGTGCCTGGGGGGATTCGTGGGCAGCGATCTGCTCGCCGGGCTGGCGGCGACGCGGCTGGACAAAAAACGGAATCGCCATGTTTTGTTTGATATAGGCACCAACGGAGAAATCGTGGCGGCGTCGCGCGCGAGCATCCGGTGCGCCTCTACGGCCGCCGGACCGGCCTTCGAGGGAGGCCGCATCCGCTGTGGGATGCGCGCCTGCGAGGGGGCCATCGACTCGGTGCGGATCGAGGACGGGCGGCTCGTTCCGCATGTGATCGGCGGCGGCGAGCCGCGCGGCATCTGCGGCAGCGGGCTGGTGGACGCGGTGGCGAAGGCTCTGGATCTCGGGCTGGTGCAACGCAACGGCAGGCTCGCGCGTGGCGAGATCACGCTGGCGGAGGGCGTCGCCGTGACGCAGTCCGACGTACGGCAACTGCAACTGGCCAAGGGCGCGATGGCGGCGGGACTGAAGCTGATGGCGCAGGACGCGCGGCAGCTGTTTCTCGCCGGGGCGTTCGGAAACTATCTGCATGCCGGAAGCGCGCGCCGGATCGGGCTCCTGCCGCAGGACGCCGAGGTGACGCCGGTGGGCAACGCGAGCCTGCGCGGCGCGCGCCTGCTGCTGTTGTCGCCCTCGACGAGGGAAGAGCGGGTGGCACGGATCCTGGCGGTCACAGAACATGTGGAGCTCGCCTCGATTGCGGGGTTCGAGGACGTCTTCGCCGGAAGCATGGCGCTCGAACCTTACAGCCTGCGGTGAACGCAGTCACAGCGCGCCGCGGCGGCGCGCCGCCACCATGGGGACATGATCCCCGCAGAACAGCTGTTCGGCGTGCCTGCCGCGCCCTCTCCCGAGAACGTGGAAGAGTTCCTCATGGCGTGCCACCGGCGGATCGAGCGACGCCTCGCCGCGATGGAGCGCGCCGCGGCGGCGCTGGGCGCGAACCGCGCAGAGGCGCTGGCTGCGCTGGAGGCGGCGCTCGGGTTGCTGGACACGAGCGGCGCCTTGCACACCGAAGACGAAGAGGAAAGCGTGTTCCCGCGCCTCCGGGCGCACATGGAGAAGGGCGAGTTGACGTTTCTCGCCGGGCTGGAGCACGATCATGCCGAGGCGGGCATGATCCACTGCCGCCTGCAGGAGCTGGTTTCGAGGGCGAGAGACGGGAAGGAGGACGACAGCGCCCTCCGCGGCGCAGTGGAAGAGTTGGCGGGGCTCTACCGCCGGCACATCGAAGCCGAGGACGCCACGCTGATAGCCTATGCGCGCTCCCTGCTTACGCCGCAGGAGCGCTCGTCGATCGCCGCGGAGATGCGGGCGCGGCGAAACCGGGCGGCAGATACGAGCAGCGGGGATCGGACGCCAGGAAGTCGCCTGTAAGCGCCCAGGCGCGGGAGCGGGAGCCGCCGCAGAGGTTGCGGTACTCGCAGACGCCGCACTTGCCCCCGAGGGCGTCGCCGTTGCGAAGCACGCGGAAAAGGCGCGAGTTCCGGTAAGCGTCCGCCAAGCGGACATTCCTTACATTGCCTGCGGAGATTTCCAGAAAACCCGAGGGAAAAATCTCGCCGGTGTGCGAAATAAAGAGCAGTCCTTTTCCGTCGTTGATGCCCGCCTGACGGGCGATGGCGCCGGCGGAGGCGGGCGAAGGCGCGGCGCCGCCGGCCTTGCGCCGCCGGGCGGCGAAGCGGCGGTAATGCTGGGCCTCGGTCGTCTTGATATCAAACGGCGCAGTGAGAGAAATCCGGTACAGGCGTTCGAAGACTTCCTCGTATTCCTCTGCCGAGAGATCGTCTTCGAGCTGCGCGCGTCCGGTGAGAACGAGGAAGAAGACGCTCCAGAGGCGGGCGCTGCTCTCGCCCACCAGGGCAGCGATGTGTTCCAGCGAGCCGGAATTGCGCCGGGTGACGGTGGTATTGACCTGCGTTTCGAGCCCCGCCTCGCGGGCCGCCCGAAGCGCCTCCAGCGTGATGCGGAAGCTGCCATCGACGCCGCGGAAGCCGTCATGCTCTGCTGCATCGGCGCCATCGAGGCTGACGGCCATGCGGGCAACCCCGGCATCGCGAAAGCGCCTCACGGCGCCGGCGGTGAGCAGCGGGGTGGCGCTGGGCGTGATGGTGGTGCGCAGCCCTGTCTGGACGCTCATTCGAAGCAGATCGAAAAGATCTGCTCGTTTGAGCGGATCACCGCCAGTGAAGACGAGGAGGGGATCGCCGAAGCCGCGGATCTGGGCGATGAGGTCTTCGGCCTCGGCGAGGGTCTGCTCGGCCGGGTGGCGTTCGGGCCGTGCCGAGGCGCGGCAGTGGCGGCAGGCGAGATCGCACGCCTGGGTGACCTCCCAGATGACGAGGAACGGGGATTGGGAGAAGTCGCGCATGACCGTGCTCTTTTCTCTTCCAGAATGAGGCCGGCGCGGCGGCGCGGCAGTGACCGGGGTCACGGACGTGCGGAGCGGCGGGGTTCAGACTGGAGTTGCAATGGGGGCCGCGTCAAAACTCGGTTTCGGCTTCGGCGCGGAGGGCCTCGGGATCGGCGATCACGATCTGGCGGCGCTCGATGCGGATCATGCCCTCGGCCTGGAAACGCGAAAGGTTGCGGCTGACGACCTCGCGCACCGTGCCGAGCCGCATGGCGAGTTCCTCGTGCGTGAGCGGCGCGGCTTCCATTTCACCGCTCTCCCAGGATTCGAGCAGGAGGCGCGCCAGCCGCTGGCGGACGCTGCCGAAGGTGATGGCCTCGATGAGGCCCACCAGCTGCCGGAGGCGGCGGCCGAGGATCGCAAAGACGCGCAGCGGGACCTCGGGGTGCTGAAGGCAAAAGCGGCGGAAGTCGTCTTTGCGGATCAGGTAGGCGGTGACAGCCGTGAGGGCGCGCACGGTGGCGGGGTAGTCGCCTTCGTCGAACAGGGGCACTTCCGCGACGGAAGAGGGCGCGGTTTCCATGGCCAGCATGATTTCGCGCCCGCTCCGGCTGGTCTTGCAGATTTTGACCGTGCCCTCGCCGAGGACGTAAACGCCTTCGCAGGGATCGCCCTCGTAGAAGAGCGTTTCGCCGGCATCGAAGCGCTTTTCCACAGCGAGTTCCGCCAGTTGGAGGCAGACGTCCGGCGGAAGGGTGCGGAACAGCGGCGTGGTGCGGAACGTGTCCTGCTTGTGCGGATCCATGGGGACGGCCCGTGAGGCTTCGGATCAGCCTTCAATGTACACACTGCGCCGCGTGCGCGGCAATCTGCCCGGATGAGGCGATCCTGCGGGTGAAAAAGCGGATCGTGCTCTGTGCCGGGCGCTGCCGCGCCTGCGGTGAGCTGGAGAAACCGCTCTGTGAGACGCACTGCCCGGCGGGGGCCATCACCGCTGTGGATGAGGAAAGAGGAAGGAAGGAAGGGAAGACAACCAGATGAATGAGCCATATTTCTTTTTCGGGGATTTAAGGGAGCATGCGCCGTTGCCGCCGAACGGCATTCTGAGCCGCACGCTGCATGCCGATGAACGAAGCAAAATCATTCAGTTTTGTTTCGCACCGGGGCAGGAGCTTTCCGCGCACACGGCGCCGGTCCCCGCCCTGCTCTATTTCGCCCAGGGCGAGGCGGAGCTTCAGCTCGGCGAGGACGTGAAGGCCGTCCGGGAGGGGGCGCTGGCCTTCATGACGCCGCGGCTGGAGCATGCCATCCGGGCGAAGACCGAGGTGGTGATGCTGCTGGTGATGTTCCGCGAGCCTGCAAAGAGCTGATCCCACCGGCGAGGCGGAGCGCGCTTCCGGAGATAATACGGGGAGATATGGCCCATCCTCAGCCCGATCCCGAACCTCTGGACGCCGAACAACAGGTGGCGGTCCGTCGCGAGAATCAGGACGTTTGCGTGGTGGCCGGGCCCGGCTCGGGCAAGACGCGCGTGTTGGTGGAACGCTTCGCATGGCTGGTGTTGGAGCGCGGCTGTGATCCCGAGCGGATTCTGGCGATCACGTTTACCGAAAAGGCAGCCAACGAGCTGAAGGGGAGGCTGGCGAATCGGTTCGACAAACGGCTGGACCTGCGGCGCAAGGTGGAGCGGGCGCAGATCTCGACGATACACGCTTTCTGCCACGCAATCCTGCGCGAGCATGCGCTGGAGGCGGGGCTCGATCCGCAGTTCGAGGTGTTGGACGACGTGGAGGCGGCAGCGCTGCGGTTCCAGGCGATGTCGAGCACGCTGGACGAGGTGGCAAAGGAGCGTCCGCAAGACTTCGTCCGGCTGGCGGAAGTGTGGCCTGCTGCAGACATGGCGGGGGCGCTTCTTTCCGTGCATGATGCGATGCGGGCAGCCGGGAAGCTGGAGGAGGCGCTCGCCCCGCTGCCCGTGGATGGCGCCGTCGAGAATCTGCGTCAGAAAATTGCGCGGCTGGTCGACGAGGCAATTCAGAACGCGGATCCGGCAACAGAGAACCGCCGGCAGAGGCTAGGGGATTTGCGCGCGTTGCAAAGGGAGATGCGGAATCTGGGACCGCAAGAGCTGGCTGCCAAGGTGCACGGCATCAAACTGAACGGTGCGGAGCCAGGCGTCAGCAGGGCCATGAAGGCGGCGCGGGAAGTGGCAGGGCAGCTGGTTTCGACGTGGGTGATGGAGTTCTACCGTCCGCAACGCGAGCTGCTGACGGCGGTCCTGCGGCGGTTCGACGAGAAATCACGCGAGAAACGCCGGGAGCGCGGCGGACTGGACTACACGGATCTCGAAGAGTTCACCCTGCGCCTGCTAAGGGAAAACGAAGGGGCCAAGCGTGCCGTAACGGAGCGTTACGAGCACATCCTCATGGATGAATTGCAGGACACCAACCCGCTGCAATGGGAGATTCTCCGCCAGGTCCGGCAGCCGGGGCGGTTTTTCGCAGTAGGCGACGTGAACCAGTCCATTTACGGGTTCCGTCACGCGGAGCCGCAATTGTTCAAGGACTTTCAAAGTAAGATTGAACAAAATAGCTGGGCGGTGGACCGGCTCACGAGAAATTACCGCACCCGTCCCGAGATTTTGCAGGCGGTGGAGGCGATTCTCACCCGTGGTCAGCGGGAGGGGATCGTAGCGCACGGGTTTCAGGCGAAAGCCCGGTATGAAGAGGCCGAACGGCCTTATGTCGAAGTGTACTGTGCGGCGACGCCAGGAACGCGCGAGGAGGCCCCCGATGTCATGCCCTGGCTGGCGGCACGGCTGGCCCAACTTTACGGCACGCCGCTAGCCAGCGATAAGCACAAGAGGCCGGCGCGGTTCAGCGACATGGCCGTGTTTGTGCGGAATTCCAACGCTTTCGGCGCGCTGGAGGAGGCGCTGAAGCGCTATTCCATTCCCTATGTCATCACGGGCGGAAACACGTTTTTCGATGCGCAGGAGGTGGTGGATCTGGTCAATTTCCTCCGGGTGTTGGCCTTCCCGGAGGATGAAATCGCTTTGTATTCACTGCTTCGTTCCCCGTTTTTCGGAGTGAGCGACGAAACGCTGTTTGAACGCAAGCTTGCGAGGCGGCTGGCCAGCCCGGATGAAGAGGAATTTCTGGAACGCTGCCGCGAGGCGGCAGGTTCGCTTCCGCTGGCGGCGGTGCTCGAACGGGCGATGGACGAGACCGGATACGCCGCGCAGCTGTCGGTTCCGGAGCTTGGGAACGCGCAGAAACTGCTGGCGCTTCTGGACCGCCTGGAGCAGCGGGGGCGCAGGGACGCGGCAGCGATTCTTGCGAAAATGGAGGCGCTGCGCGAGTCCGCGAACGAGTCCAACGCACCAGGACTGGAGGCGGGTGACGCCGTGCAGCTGATGACGATCCACAAGGCGAAAGGGCTCCAATTCCCGATTGTCGCCGTGGCGGCGCTGGAAAAGAGAGGGAGGGTGGACAACTTGCCGGCGGCTTATCACCCGGAGAGCGGACTCGGTTTCAAATGGGTGGCGTCCAACGGGGAGAAGCTCGAGGACCGGATCTTTGCCGATGCCCGCGAGAGGATCAAGAAGAAAGAAGAGCTGGAGCGGGACAGGCTGCTGTATGTGGCAATGACGCGCCCCATGGAGAGGTTGATTCTGGCCTTTACCAGCTCGAACAACAGGCTGGAGCTGTGGCCAAGGCTGGTGCTGGAGGGACTCGAGCTGGCAGTGCCCGAAGAAGACGGAGGCCTGGCCCGGAACGGGTTGGCGTCGATCCGGCGGATTCAGGGACTGCCGGAAGCGCCCGCTGTGCAGCTCGAGCATGCAGGGACGGCGGAAGTTTTGACAGACCGGCTGG
Organism: uncultured Arcobacter sp.; assembly: GCA_964458495.1. Lineage (GTDB taxonomy): Bacteria > Acidobacteriota > Terriglobia > Bryobacterales > Bryobacteraceae > JANWVO01. The sequence continues at coordinate 124,627 of CAYWJB010000007.1, read as the reverse complement.
ATGTTCCCGCCGAGGCTCCCGCGGAAATCGCGGTGACCGCGCTGGCAACGTTCGCGCAGTGCCCGAGGCGCTACTTGCTCCACTCCGTGCTGCACTGGCCCACGGCGCCGGTGGGCGGGGGCCAGGGAATCGAACTGGGGACGGAAGTTCACGAATATCTTGGCGGGCTGCGGCAGGAGGTTTCCGAAGAAGCAAGGCGGCTGGCACAGGTTTTTGAGCGAAGCGAGCTCGCGCAGCGGGCGGAGCGGGCGCCCGGGACGCGGCGCGAGATGGATTTCCTCGTCGAAATGGAAGGCACGCTGGTGCGCGGGCAGATCGACCTGTGGTTCGATGAGGGCCGAGGCCCGGTCCTGGTCGATTACAAGACGGATCAGTATCTGGACGAGGCGCGCACGCAGGCGTACGAATTGCAGCTGCGGCTGTATGCGGCGGCGCTGGGGAAGCTGAATTCGAGGGAGGTGGCGGAGGCGTGGCTGTTCCCGCTGCGGGACGGGCAGCCGCATCGAGTGGATGTGACGAAGGCGAAGTTGGAGGAGGCGCTGGGGGTGCTGCGGCAGTGGCGGGAGGCAGAGCGGCAGGGGGAGTTTCCGGCGCGCGAGTCGGACAGTTGCCAGTGGTGTCCTTATGCCGCGGGCCCGTGCCCGGTGCAGCCGCATCGCGGACCGGGCTTGTAGCGTGCGTGGGGAAGGGTTTATTCTCAACACTTGGACGCCCTCGCGGCGCGGCCGCGGCGCTGCCGGATCAGGGGAGGGGAGAGACACATGTCGATGCCTGTGAAGGACGAAGGCGAATTTGAAATTGTGCTTGGCAACAGGCAGATTCTGGCTGTGTTCGCCATCGTCCTGCTGTTGATGGGGCTGTTCTTCTCGCTGGGCTTCGTGGCCGGGAGGCGGTCGGCGGGCGGGGCGGAAACAGCCGCAGGCAAGGCGGCCGAACAGGTGCCGATCACGCTGGAGGCGAACAGACGGGAGGCGGCCGAGCCCGGCGAGGAGGCGCCGCGCAAGGCAGCGCAGGCTCGCACTCCCGCGCCGGCGGAGACGAGCCCCGCGCCCGCCGCCGAGGCCAAGGCGGAACCGAAGAAGGGAACGGCGGCGCCCGAGCGGCTCTATGTGGAGCAACCTCCGGCAGGAATGTACTTGCAAGCGGCGGCGACGCAGCGGACCGACGCGGAGGCGATGCTGAGCTTCATCACCGGGAAGACGGGGCTGAAGGGCTATGTGACGCCGTCGCCCAAGTCTCCCGAACTGTGCCGGGTGCTGATCGGGCCGCTGGCCGGGAACGAACAGATGGCCGAGGCTCGCTCGAAGCTGAGCGCTTTGGGCGTGACAAATGCTTTTCCGGTCAAGTATTGACGCGGGAGCTATTCCGCGATGAGGCTGCCGGCGCTGTGCGCGAGCGGGGCGGTGCTCACCGGACTGCTGCTGGCGGCGCTGTTTCCTCCGCTGGGGTGGAGCGCGCTGGCCCCGGTTGCGCTGGCGCCGCTGTTGTTTGCGATGGCGCACGAGCCGCGCCCGCTGCGGCGGTTCCTCTCCGGGTGGCTGAGCGGCGCGGTGTTCTGGATCTGCGTGTGCCACTGGATCCGCGAAGTGCTGGCAAACTATGGCGGGCTGAACGCGGGGCTGAGCTGGGCGGCGCTGGCGCTGTTCGCCCTGGCCAAGGGGCTGCACACGGCGGTGTTCGCAACGCTCGCGGGTCCGGTGATGCGGCGGTGGTGGGCGGCGCCGGCTGCCGCCGCGCTGTGGGCGGGGATCGAAAGAACGCACGGTCCGCTGGGCTTTGCGTGGCTGACCCTGGGCAATGCCGGTGCAGGCATGGCGGTGCCGCTGCGGCTGGCGCCGTGGACGGGAGTCTACGGGCTGTCGTTTGCCTTCGCGCTGATCGGGGCGGCGGCAGCGGCGCTGGCCCTGCGGCGGAGGCGCGTGGAGCTTGCCTGGCTGCTGCCGCTTCTGGCGCTCTGGCTGTTGCCGGCGGTGGAGCGCCGGAGCGCGTTCGACCGCGAGGCGGTGGCGGTGCAGATCCACGCCGGGGCAGACGCGCAATGGGACGAGGCGGCGCTGCGGGCGACGACACGAAGGCTGGCGGTGCGGACGCTGGAGAAGGCGCTGGACCCGGCGCGGCCGAGGGCTTCGCTGCTGTTGTGGCCGGAGGCGCCGGCGCCGTTCTATTACTATGACGACGCGCTGTTCCGGCACGAGGCGACCGAGACGGCGCGGCTGGCGCAGGCGCCGTTCCTCTTCGGGACTGTGGCGTGGACAGCCGGGCGCGCGCCCCTGAATTCCGCGGTGCTGCTCGACAGCGGCGGACGCCTGGCGGGACGTTACGACAAGGCGAGGCTGGTACCGTTCGGAGAGTTCGTCCCTCCGGGGTTCCGGTGGATCCGGAAGATCTCCTCGGAGGCGGGGGACTACGCCGCGGGCGAGGGGGCGCGAGTGTTGATGGCGGACGGCCGGGCGATCGGCGCATTTGTCTGCTACGAGTCCGCGTTTCCGGATTATGTGCGGCAGTTCGCCGCCGAAGGCGCGGAGGTGCTTGTGAACCTGACCAACGACGGCTATTTCGGCCGGAGCGCGGCGCGGGCGCAGCACCTTCTGCTGGCGCGGATGCGGGCGGTGGAGAACGGGCGGTGGCTGCTGCGGCCTTCCAACGACGGCGTGACGGCGTCGATCGACCCTTCCGGGCAAGTGTGGAGCGCGTTTCCCGAGCACACGTTCCACGCCGGGCGGCTGCCTTTCCGGTATTTGAGCGAGCGCACATTTTACACGCGCCACGGGGACTGGTTCGCCTGGCTGGCGCTGGCGGCGGGGCTGGCGGGGTTCGTGGCGACGCAGATTCCCGTCTACCGCCCGCTCGAATAGAATGGCGCCATGCGGCCCATTCTGATTCTGCTTTCCGCTTCGCTGCTGGCAGGCGCGGAGCCTTTGCCGGTGCGCGGGATTCACCTGGGCGCGCCAGGGCCGGACGAAATGGACCTGGCGCTGCGCTTCATCCGCGAGGCGCTGCCCAGGGAAGGCGTCAACACGCTGGTTCTGGAGTTCAACTACCGCTACCGCTACGCTTCGCATCCGGAGGTGGTGGATGAGCCGGCGCTGGCGCGCGAGGACGTGGCGCGGCTGGCGGCGGCTTGCCGCGAGGCCGGGGTGAAGCTGGTCCCGATGATCAACCTGCTGGGGCACCAGTCATGGGCGAAGACGACGTTCGGGCTGTTGCGGTCGCATCCGGAATTCGACGAAACGCCGGGGAAATATCCTGAGAATCAGGGCATTTATTGCCGAAGTTATTGTCCGCTGCATCCAGGCGTGCACAAGGTGGTTTTCGATCTCATCGCGGAGCTGATGGATGCGGCGGGGCCGCAGGATTTCCACGCCGGCATGGACGAAGTGTTTCTGCTGGGCGAAGACGATTGCCCGCGCTGCCGCGGGCGCGACCGGGCGGAGCTGTTTGCGGGAGAGGTGAAGGCGTTGCGGGATTTTGTGGCGGGGCGCGGGGGGCGGCTGTGGATCTGGGGCGACCGCCTGCTGGACGCGGACTTGACGGGGATCGGGAAGTGGGAGGCGGCGGAAAACGGGACCGCGCGGGCGATTCATCTGATCCCGCGGGACGTCGTCATCAGCGACTGGCATTATGAGGCGCCGCATCCGACGGCGGCGTTCTTCGCGCTGCACGGGCTGCCGGTGGTGAGCTCGCCGTGGCGAAAGCCCTCCGTGGCCCTGGATCAGCTCCGCATGATGCGGCGGACGCGCGCGACTGCGGCAAAACCGGTGGCCGAGAGAATGCTGGGCATGCTGCAGACGACCTGGGTGGGGTTCGGGCCTTTCGTCAGAGCTTACTTCGGAGAAGACAAGACGCCGCGGGCGCAGGTGGCAGAGGCGGTTCTGTGCTTCCGGGAGCTCTTCGCGGAGCTGCGCCGGGGCGAGTGAGGGCGCCGCGGCTCAGCCGTGGCGGATGACGAGCACGTCGCCGTCCTTCACGATGTAGTCCTTGCCTTCGAGGCGCAGGAGGCCCTTTTCGCGGACGCCGGCGTAGCCGCCGTGCTCGACGAGGGCCTGCCAGTGGACGACTTCGGCGCGGATGAATTTCTTCTCGAAGTCGGAGTGGATGGCGCCGGCGGCTTTCACTGCGGTGGAATTCACAGGAATGGTCCAGGCGCGGACCTCCGTTTCGCCGGCGGTCAGGAAGCTCATGAGGCCGAGCAGACGGTACATCACACGCACGAGGCGGTCGAGCCCCGAGCCGGGCAGCCCATAGGAGGCCAGATATTCCTGCTGCTCTTCGGGCGGCAGTTCGGCGAGTTCGGCCTCGATCTTGCCGCACACAGCGGCAACTTCAGTGTGGCTGGAGTCTGCCACGAGTTCGCTGCGGAAGCGGTCTTCGATCTCCGGCATTCTGCCGGCGTCATTTTCTCCGACATTCAAAACAAACAGAACCGGCTTTTGGGAGAGGAACTGGAACCCGCGGAGGCGCTTTTCGTCGTCCGCCTCGAGCTGCCACGCCCGGAGAGGGCGGCCTTCTTCGAGCATCTGTTTTGCGGCGGAGAGCAGCTCGAATTCGCGGTCCAGAGCCGGGTCCTTGGTTTTTTTTCGGTCTTTTTCGAGCCGTTCGAGGCGCTTTTCGACCACGGCGAGGTCGCTGAGGACAAGTTCGGTGTCGACGTCCCGGATGTCGCGGAGGGGATCGACGGAGCCCTTCTCGTGAGGGATGACGTCGCTCTCAAAGAGGCGGACGACGTGGGCAATGGCGTCGGCGACGCGCAGGCTGGCGAGGTAGGACGGCTCGCGGAGCGCCTCGCGGGAGATGGAGGGAAAGTCGATGAATTCGAGCGTGGCGTGGGTCGCCTTTTCCGGTGAAAACACTTTCGCGAGCGCTTCCACACGCTGATCCGGGACGCGGGCGACGCCGACTTTGGTTTCCATGGAACCCGTACGCGCCGTTTCATGCACGCCGGTGAGGATCGTAAAAAGACTGGTTTTGCCCGTCATGGGCAACCCGATAATGGCAGTTTTCATGACAGCTATCCGGAACTAGAGGGGCACTTCCACGAGCTTGAGAATTTCATTGAGGATGCGTTCGCAAACCTCTGTGGAGCGGGTGATGAGGGTGCTGCGCTGGTTGAGGACAACTCGGTGGGCGAAGACGGGAACGGCGAGGCGCTTGATGTCGTCGGGCAGCACGTAGTCCCTGCCCTCGATGAGGGCGAGCGCCTGGGCGGCGCGGTAAAGCCCCTGGGCGCCGCGGGGGCTGACGCCGAGGGCGAGCTGATCGTGCTCGCGCGTCTGTTCGACGATGGCGAGGATGTAGTCGACCAGGGAGTCGTCGACGCGGATGGATTCGACGGCGCGCTGGATTTCGGTCAATTCGGCGGGGCTGATGACGGGCTTGACCTCGGGGGCGGTGGCGGGCTGGGCGGCGCGGAGGATCTCGCGCTCGCTGGCGGCGTCGGGGTAGCCCACGCGGATGCGCATGAGGAAGCGGTCCATCTGCGACTCGGGCAGGGGGTAGGTTCCGTGGTGCTCGACGGGGTTCTGGGTGGCGATGACCATGAAGGGCTCCGCGAGCGGGTAGGTGACGCCGTCGATGGTGATCTGGTGTTCGTTCATCGCCTCGAGCAGGGCGGACTGGGTCTTCGGGGTGGTGCGGTTGATTTCGTCGGCGAGCAGGAGGTTGGTGAAGATGGGGCCGCGCTTGAACTCGAATTCACCGTTGCGCGCGTTGAAGACGGTGACGCCGAGAATGTCGCCGGGAAGCATGTCGGAGGTGCATTGCAGGCGGTGGAAGCTGCAATCGATGCTGCGCGCGAGCGCGTGGGCGAGGGTGGTCTTGCCGACGCCGGGGACATCCTCGATCAAAAGGTGGCCGCGGGAGAGGAGGCAGACGACGGAGAGGCGCACTACGTCCGGTTTTCCGCGCACGACTCCGTTGAGGGCGGCTTCGAGCGCCTGGAGTTTCGCCGATGCTGTGGCGACGGCCTCGGGTGCGGTCATCCTCTACCATGATAGCCGCGGCCCGGAGGCGAAACGCTGGAGGATGCGCAATTTCAGAGGCTGTAGCCGGTTTTCGAGGCGCGGACGCGGCCGTTGGCGGAGAGGTGTTCGAGGATGTGAGCGACGGCCTCTTCGCTGTCGGCGCCGGTTTCCGCGGCAATCTGATCGACCGGCTTTGGGGCGGGGCCGAGCACGGCGAGGACCCGCTTCTGGAGAGCGAGCATTGCGGCCGCGGCTTTCTTGCCGGCTTCGACACCCGGCTGATGGTAGGCGTTGATGTGAACGAGCGAGGCGTAGAAGCCCGTGGCGCGCTCGTAAAGGGCGATGAGAGCGCCAACGGAGCGGGCATCGACGCGGGGGATGGTGATCAGGATCGATTCACGCCCGTTGCCTGTCAGCGCTTCGCGCGTGCCAAGCAGGAAGCCGTCGAGGTAGTCGCCGGCGCGGACGCCGGGTTCGAGTTCGAGCGGATCTCCGCCATCCTCGAGCACCCGGATGAATGTGACGAAGAAATTGTTGATGCCCTCGCGGAGCTGTTGCACGTAAGCGTGCTGATCGGTGGAGCCCTTGTTGCCGTAAACGGCGATGCCCTGTTCGACGATGCGGCCGTCGAGGTCGCGCTGCTTGCCGAGCGATTCCATGATGAGCTGCTGGAGGTAGCGGGAGAACAGCAGGAGGCGGTCCTTGTAAGGGAGGATAACCATGTCGCGGCGGCCCTTGCCGCCGGTGGCGTAGTGCCACATGAGGGCGAGGAGGGCGGCGGAGTTCTGGCGTGTGAGGCGCACGCGGGTGGCCTCATCCATGGCGGCGGCGCCGGCCAGCAGCGCGTCCGTGTCCAGGCCCTGCAGCGCGGCGGGCAGCAGGCCGACGGCGGACATGACGGAGGTGCGGCCGCCGACGAAATCGAACATGGGGAAGCGGTCCAGCCAGCCGTTTTCCTGCGCGTAGGCGTCGAGCTTCGATCCGGGCATGGTGATGGCGACGGCGCGCGGGCCGAAGGCGACGCCGGAGCGGGCGAAGGCGGCTTCGGCGAGCTTCATGCCGTTGTGGGTCTCCGGCGTGCCGCCGCTCTTGGAGATGACGAGGACGAGGGTGCGGTCGAGACGGCCCTCGAGACCGGCGAGCACGCGCTCGATGCCGTCGGGATCGGTGTTGTCGAAAAAGTGGAGCCGCATGCGGTCCCGCCGCGGGTGGCCGAGGGCGTCGCAGAGAAACATGGGGCCGAGTGCCGATCCCCCGATCCCGATGCTCAGAACTTCCGTGAAGGCGGAGGAATCATGGATCCGGGCCACAAACTCCCGCACGCGCTTCTGTGCCGATTCGATGGCGATGCGCAGATCGGCGGAAGGCGCCAGGTGCGGCGCCCGCAGCCAGTAGTGGCCAACCATGCGGTTCTCGTCCGGGTTGGCGATGGCTCCGCGTTCGAGCTCCTCCATGGCGGCGTATGCGCGCTGCATGGCGGGTTCCATCGAATCCAGCCACGCACCGGAGAAGTTCATGCGCGAGATGTCGAGGGAGAGCCCTGTCTGAGGGACGGTGACGAGGTATTCGAGATAACGCTTGTACAAGGGCATGGCGCTAACAGACAGCATAGCGGGCCGGGGTGCGGCGGCGAGCGGAGCAGTGAGCATAATGGAGGGGTATGAAGTGGATTGCATTTCTTCTGGCGTGCCTGTCCGCTGCCGCCGCCGACAAATGGACTGTGGACGACATCCTGCTCCAGGAGCAGGCGGGAGGCGTGGAGCTGTCGCGCGACGGGCGCCTGGGCCTGTACACGATTTCGAAGATCGACAAGGACAAGGGCGAGACGGTTTCCCACATCTGGCTGAAGCGTTTCGGCGAGGAGGGCGCGGTGCAGCTGACGCGGGGGCGCGACAGCGCATCGAGCCCGAAGTTCTCGCCGTCGGGGAAGCTGGTTGCGTTTCTGACAAATCGCCGCCCGCCCCGCGCGGAGAGCGAAGGAGGCGAGGGCGGAGAGGGGGACGCGCCGCGCGGCGAGGCGCCGCGCCAGCAGGTGTGGCTGATGCACACGGGAGGGGGCGAGCCCTGGCCGCTGACCCGCTTTGAGCGAGGGGTGAGGAGTTTCGACTGGATCTCCGACGAAGCGATCGCCGTGGCAGCGCCCGAGGATCCGTCCTGGTACGATCAGCGGATCAAGAAGGAGAAGGACACTTCGCGCGTGGTGGACGACGAAGAGCATGAGCCGCCCGTCCGGCTGTTCCGCGTGGAGGTGAAGGGCGGCAAGGCGGTCCGGATCACCACGAACACCGACCGCATCACAAGCGTTGACGTGTCGCCCGACGGCCAGTGGGCGGTGACGGTCCACAACCGCAGCCTGGCGGAGATCTACAACCAGAAGATCAAGCCGACGACGATGCTTCACCATCTGCCGACTGCGCGCAGCGTGGCCCTGTTCGACGGGCAGAAGCTGTATCCGCGCTCGATCCACTGGAAACCCGACTCGAAGTCGTTTTACTTCACCGCCCCCTACACGACGCACCCGTACCTTTACAACGCGAGCATCACGAAGCTCTATCACTTCCCCCTGAGACTGGCTGAGCCGCTGGAAGCGGCGGCAAAGGCGCGTCCCGCGGAGGTGCCACTGGACTGGGAGAATGCGCTCGCCGGGGCGCCTGCGGCGACAACGGACGGCTTCGTGGCGCTGCTGGCCAGCGGGGCGCGCAACCGTGTGGCCCGCTACTACGAGAACGGCGCCGCGTGGAGGCGCGAATGGGTGGATGCGCCGGACGTGCATCAGGTGTGGACGTCATTGGGCGGCGGGCGCATCGCATGGACCAGATCCAATGCGTCTGCGCCGGCCGTGTACATGACGGCGCGGCTCGCAGGGAGCCGCTTCGAGGGCGCAGAGGCGTGGATCGAACCGAACCCCGGGTTCCGGAAGAAGACCATCGCGCGAACCGAGGTGATCCGGTGGAAAGGCGCGTTGGACGAGGAGATCGAGGGGATCCTGTATTACCCGCACAATTACGAGCCCGGAAAGAAATACCCGCTGGTGGTCATGATTCATGGCGGACCGCACGGGCATGACGCCGACGCTTTTCGGGAAAGCTGGGCGTATCCGCACCAGCTTTTCGCGCAGTGCGGCGCGCTGATTTTGAAGCCGAACTACCACGGATCGTCGAACTACGGGCTGAAGTTCGGAGAGTCGATCTCGGGCGGGAAGTACAACGAACTGGAGTGGATCGACGTCGAGAAGGGCGTGGACCATTTGATCGCAAAAGGGCTGGCGGACCCGCAGAAGCTGGGCGTGATGGGCTGGTCGAACGGCTCCATCATCAGCATCGAGCTTTCGGTGCGCACCACGCGATACAAGGCGGTGGGCGCGGGAGCCGGCGACGTCAACTGGACGAGCGACTGGGGCAACGCGGTGTTCGGCGACGCATTCGAGCAGTATTACCTTGGCAAGACGCCGATGGATGACCCCGACTTTTACGTGAAGAAGTCACCGCTGTTTCAAATGGAAAAAGTGACAAGCCCCACAATTATTTTCTTCGGCACCGAGGACCGGCAGGTGCCTACCGAGCAGGGCTGGCAGCACTACCGGGCGTTGCAGCACTATGGCAAAACGCCAGTGCGTTTCATTCTCTTTCCCGGCGAGGCGCACGGCCTGCGCAAGTACGTCCACCAGAAGCGGAAGATGGAGGAGGAGCTGGCGTGGTTCGACCGGCATCTGTTCGGCACGGCGGCGGAAGGGAACCCTTCGTTGCGGGCGGCATCGCCGCTGGCGGCTCTCGCCCGGCTGCGGGAGGCGGGCGACACGCCGGAAACGGTGGACCGCGGTTCGATTGCCGTGGGACGTTTCGAGGTGACCCGGGCGCAGTTCCGGGCGTTCGATCCCTCCTACGCCGTGCCCGCGGGAACCGAGTTGTACCCTGCAACAGGCGTCTCCTACGAGAAGGCGCGGCAGTACTGCGAATGGCTGTCGAAGAAGACAGGGCGCAAGTACCGCCTGGGCACGGAGCAGGAACTGGGCGAACTGCTGGGGCGCAGCAAGGATGAGAACACGCTCGACCACTGGGCGGGTTACTCCGTGAACTTTGACGACGCGGCACGGCTGGCGCCACTTGTGGAGAAAGCCGGCGCCGGCGGGCTGCTGAAGCGCGCCGGATCGTTTCCCGGAACGGGCGAGGACCCGCTGTTCGATCTCGGCGGAAACGCCGCCGAATGGGTGACAGGGAAGGACGGCAAGCCGATGGTGATGGGTGGCAGCGCGGATCAGCCCGCCGATGCGAAGGCGCCGGTAACGGCGCGTCCCGACTACATCGGGTTCCGGGTGGTGCTGGAGAAGTAGCACCCCGCGGTGTCTGGTAGCACGCTTGCATTTTTCGTGCTACCATGCGGACATGCGTGTCTGTAATCTGACGGCCGCAATTGCAATGAGCCTGCCCGCGTTGTGTCTGGGCGCGGAGATCGTGGTGCTGGACCCGTCGGGCGCATTGATTCCGAACGCGGTGGTGGAGAGGACAGGCGGGACGGCACGGGTGTCCGCGCCGGGCTTTGCGGCGCGCGTCGTTGAGCTTCCGCAGGGAGACGGGGAAATACGAGTGACGCTGGATCCGGCGCCGCTGCGGACCGCGGTAGACGTGGTCGTGCGGGCAGCAGGCGCGGAGACGGCGCAAACGATCGCCACGACGGCGCTGGAGATCGAGAGCACGGGGGCGCGGACGGTGCTGGACGCGGTGGACCGGCTGGCGCCGGGGGCGTTTGTCACGCGGCGCGGGGTGATGGGATACGGCATTGCGACCAACGGCACCGGGGCGGTGAACGTGCGCGGCATTGGAGGTTCGCCGAACACGGGAGTGCTGATCGTGATCGACGGGCGCCCGGATTTCCAAGGGCTGATGGGGCACCCGCTGCCGGACTTGTACACCCTGTCGGACGCGGCTTCGGTGCGGGTGACGCTGGGACCGGCCTCGGTGCTGTACGGCTCAAACGCGATGGGCGGGGCGGTGGAGATCATTCCCGCGCAACCGGAGGCGGGGTTCCAGACGCGGCTGACGTCCTCGCTGGGCTCGTGGTGGACCACACAGCACCGGCTGAACCACGCCGCAAAATTCACAAAGGGATTTTATTCGCTGAACGCGGGATATTCGGGAACTTCAGGAGAGAGGCCGTCCTCGGATTTCCGCAATCCGGATGCGACGTTCACGGCAGGAGGCGATCTTTCAGAGCACTGGAAAGCGTCGCTGGAAAGCCGGTACGGGTTTTTTCACGTGGAGGATCCCGGGACGGTTTTCGCGCCGCTCCAGGGCAGCTACGCGCGCGTCGGCAGGGGAGGCTACAGCCTGAATCTGAACAACGCGTACTCGCGCTCGCATGGCTACATCCGCCAGTTTGGCGCGTGGGGGCGGCACTTCATCACCGACGGCTTCCGTTCGACGGATTCGACGCGCGGCGTGCGCGCCATGCAGACTTTCCTGCTTCATCCTTCGCTGACGGCGGATTTCGGCTGGGATTTCATTCATTACGGCGGGGAGGCACGCAACGTCAGGAGCCTGCTGGACTATGGCGAGCATACGCTGAACGAGGGGGCGGGATTCTCTCGCGCGCAGTGGCAGGCGTCGCCGCGGTTTTCGCTGGCAGGCGGATATCGATATCACCGCCATTCCGTGTACGGCGGGCTTTCCGTGCCCGAGGCGAGCGCCACAGTACGGATTTCGCCGCGGGCCTCGTGGTCGGCAAGCGTGAGCCGCGGATTCCGCAATCCGACGATCCGCGAACTTTACCTCTTCCCTGCCCCGAACCCGAGCCTGCAACCGGAACGGCTGTGGAACTGGCAGTCGACGTTATACCTGCAGCCGCACCGCACGCTGACGGCGTGGGCGACGGGTTACTATTCGTCGTTGTCGAACCAGGTTCTGGCGCTGGGCCGGTTCCCGAACCTGCGGCTGGAGAACTCCGGGCGCGCGATTTTGCGCGGGGTGGACGTGCAGTCGCAGTGGCGCCCGTCGCGGGCCTGGATGGTGAGCGCGGGCACGGGCGTGCTGCGGTCGGCGCAGATAGCGCCGCTGATCCCGGCCAACAAGTTCAACGGCTCGGTGCATTACCAGCACAAGCGGTTCACGGCGGGCCTTTCGGCGATGGCGGTGGGAAGGCGGTATGCGAACGCGGCGCGCACGGCGACGCTGGGCGGCTACCCGCTTCTGACGCTGCAAGGCTCGTGGAAGGCAAGCCGGAGGGCGACGGTGTTTGCGCTGGTCGACAACCTTCTGAACCACCGCTACGAAATCCTGCCGGGATACGTGATGCCGGGCGTCAACGCCGCCGGCGGGGTGACGCTGCAATTCTAGCCATGTCACTGCCCGCCCCTGCCACCCTGCGATCGATGATCGTCAGCGCCGCCATGGGCGCGCTCGCGCTGGCGCTGCCGGTGGCGTTCCACGCCGTCGGCCTGGGCTCGCGGTTCCTTCCGATGTTGCTGCCGCTGCTCGTGAACGGATACCTGAGCCGGTGGCCGTGGGCGGTGGCAACGGGACTGCTCATTCCATGGATCTCGGCCTTCGCCACGGGCATGCCGCCCTTGTATCCGCCCATCGCCGCGATCATGAGCGCCGAGGCCGCTGTGCTCGCCGGCGCGGCGGCGCTCACCGCAAGGCTGCCGCTGCCGCTTTCCGTGGCTTTGGCCGTCGCAGCGGGACGCGCCACGGCGCTGGCCGGCGCCTATGCGGCGGCGGCCTGGCTGGAGTTGCCCCCGGGCTTCGCCTCGCTGGCGCTGCTGGCGCAAGGGCTGCCCGGCGTTGTGCTTCAATTGGTGGTGACGCCGCTGGCCGTGGCGGCGCTGCGGCGGCGCGGCGGGCTTCTTCTCGATGAAACGCGAATGGTTTGACCGGTTGGCGGCGGTCTGGGACTCGCTCCCGGGGCAGCCGGAGACGGCGGCGAGGGTGGAAACATTTTTGAGGAAATTTGTGGATTCGCGCCACGCCCGCGTTCTGGACGCCGGGGCGGGTACGGGAGTCCTGGTGGAACCGCTCCTGCGGCTGCCGGAGCCGCCGGAGCTGATCGTGGAGCTGGACTTCGCGCCGGCGATGCTTGAGGAAAACCGGCGGAAACACGGCGCGCGCAGGCAGGTGCGCCTGGTGTGCGGCGACATCTGCGCGCCGCCTTTCCCGGCGGGATTCTTCGACGCCGTGATCGTTTTCAGCGCGCTGCCGCACATCGAAGACAAGAGAGGCGCGCTCAAGGCGCTGCAGGGACTGCTGCGTCCGGGCGGGCGGCTGGCGGTGGGGCATCTGATGGCGAGTGAGGCGCTGAACGCGATGCACGCCTCGATCGGAGGAGCGGTGGCGGAGGACCGGCTGCCGCCGGCGCGCGAACTGGCGGCGCTCTGCGCGTCGCTGGGCGCGAGGGTGCTGGCGGCGGACGAGACAGAGGGGGAATACACGGTGGTGGCGGAGAGGCCGGCGTGAGGCTGCCTGCGGCGTGGGCGGGGCTGCTGGCGCTGGCGGCGGTCCTGGCGGCGGCCGAATGGCTGGCGGCGCGCCGCCCGCCCTGGCTGGCTGCGCGGATGCTCCTGGCGGCGGCTGCGGGTCTGGCGCTGGGGCGCCTTCTGCCGTGGGGGCGGCTGCTCCTGCGAGCCGCGCGGCGCCCGCTATTGCGAAATGCTGCGCTCTATTTTCTTTTTCTGGGGCATTTTGTGCGGGTCTTTTTTGAGGAAACTCTATCGCTTTTCCGGGCATGGAAACTGGCCGCGCCGAACCGCTGGCGGCGCGGGGGATGGCGCTCTCTGGCGATGGCGGCGGCAGCGCTGTTCCCGAGGGCGCTGCGGCGCGCGGAGCGGTTTTATGCCGCGCTGCTGGCGAACGGGCTGGCGCGATGACAGCGGCGGCGCGAGTCGTGGGCCTGGACTTCCGCTACGGCGGGCGGAGGGTGCTGGACGGAGTCTCGTTCGAAATCGCCTGCGGAGAGAGCGTGGGGCTCGCCGGCCCCAACGGCGCGGGCAAGAGCACGCTCCTGTGGTGCCTGATGGGGCTTCTGCGCCCCCACGGCGGCAGGGCGGAGGTCCGCGGCACTTTCGGGGCGGTGTTCCAGAACCCCGAGGATCAGCTCTTTCTGCCAACGGTGCTGGACGATGTAGCGCTTCCACTGGAGAACCGCGGCGCTCCGCGCCAGGAGGCGCTGCAACGCGCGCGGGCGGCGCTGGCCGGTTGCGGCCTGGAGCATGTCGAGGACAGAGCCGGGCATGAGCTCAGCGCGGGTGAGCGGAAGCGCGCGGCGCTCGCCGTGGCGCTGGCTCTCGAGCCGGATCTGCTGCTGCTCGACGAGCCCACCAGCGAGCTGGATCCCAGGTCGGCGAGGCTGCTCGCCGGGCACCTCAACCGCCAGCAGTGCGCCAAGCTGATCGCCAGCCACGATCTCGCCTTCCTGCGCCGGACCACGGCGCGCCTGCTGATCCTCGACGGAGGGCGGATCGCCGCCGGCGGGCCCACGGAGGCGCTGCTCGGCGACGAGGAATTGCTTGAGCGCCACGGGCTGAAATAGGACCGCCGCCCCTGACAAAATGAAGCGAGCGCATGGGTATCGCCGCCGATTTTGTGCTGATCGTCGTGGCCGGGCTGGCCGGCGCCGTGGTGGCGCGGCTGCTGCGGCTTCCGTTGCTGGTTGGCTACATTGCGGCGGGCGTGGTGGTGGGGCCGAACACGGCCGGCCCCACCGTGTCGTCAATCCGCGACATTGAACTGCTGGCGGAGATCGGTGTAGCCCTGCTGCTGTTCAGCCTGGGGCTGGAGATCTCGATCCGGGACATGCTGGCGGTGCGGCGCATCGCACTGCTGGGCGGACCTCTGCAGATCCTGGGATGCGGCGCGATGGGATGGGCGGCGGGCCGGCGGCTGTTCGGCATGAGCGGCACGGAGGCGATGTGGTTCGGGGCGATGGTGGCGTTGTCGAGCACGATGGTGGTGGTGAAGATGCTCGACGAGAGGGGCGTCACGCGGACACTGGCCAGCCGCGTCATGATCGGACTGACGGTGATGCAGGATCTGGCCGTGGTTCCGCTGCTCATCCTGCTGCCGCAGGCGGGGGCGAGTTCGGGGACGGCGGCAATGGTGGTGCGGTCTCTTGCGGCGGCAGCCGTGCTGCTGGCGCTGGTGGTGATTCTGGGCACGCGGCTGTTGCCGTGGATGTTGCGGCGCCTGCTGCGCTGGGGCACGCGGGAGATGTTTCTGGTGGCGGTGGTGGCGGTGAGCGTCGGCGTGGGTTTCGGCGCTCAATACGCCGGGTTGAGCTTCGCTCTGGGCGCCTTCATCGCCGGGCTGATCCTGAGCGAGAGCGAGTTCAGCCACCAGGCCCTCAGCGAGCTGGCGCCGCTGCGGGACATTTTCGGGCTGCTGTTCTTCGTCTCGGTGGGAATGCTGTTCGATCCGCAAACGGTGCTCGAGCATCCGTGGAAGATTCTCGGGGGCGTGGCATTCATTCTCGTGTCGAAGTCCCTGTTGACCGGCTTGCTGGCGCGCGCGTTCGGCTATGTTTACATGGCGCCGTGGATCATCGGGCTGGGGCTGGCCAATATCGGCGAGTTTTCATTTGTGCTGGCGCGCACCGGGCTGCGAGGCGGTTTTCTTTCCAGAGACGCCTACGATTTTGCGCTGACCTGCACGGTGCTGTCGATCGCGCTGGCGCCGCCCGTGGCCTCGCTGGCGCTGCCGCTGGGCCGGCGGTGGCGGAAACGGTTTCCGGCGCGGGGCGCGGCGCGCCCCTTCGACGTGCCCCGGGAACGGCTGATCGATCACATCCTGGTGGCCGGTTACGGGCGCTCGGGCCGGGCGGTGACGGGAGTGCTGCGGGCGGCGGGGCTGTCGGTGGTGGTGATCGAGCTCAACCATGCGATTTTCCACGATCTGCGGTCGGACGGGGTCCCGGCGCTTTGGGGAGACGTGACGAGCGAAGAGATCCTGCGCGCGGCGGGATTGAAGAACGCGCGGATGCTGATACTGACCGTTCCCGACCCCGATACGGTGAAGCTGGCGGCGGAAAGGGCGCGGCGGCTGGCGCCGGAGGTTCCGGTGATTGCGAGGGCGGCGCGGGTTCAGGTGATCGATGAACTGAAGCGTCTGGGCGTCGCGTCGGCAGTGCTGCCGGAATTCGAGGGCGGCATGGAGATGGCGCGGCAGGCGATGATCCGCAGCGGCATCGACGCGGCGCGCGCGGAACAGACGATTCTGGAGGTGAAGGAGCGCTATCTCGGCGAGGGGTTGTGACGGCCCGGGGCTATTCCGGCTCTTCTTCCTCCGGCTCCTCGCCGAATCCGGCGGTGCGGCGCAGGCTCTCGAGCTTGTCGGACTTGCCGGGGAGCAGGATCTTGCGGTAGTCGCTCCAGTTGGATGCCACCAGGAAGATGGTGAACAGGACGGAGCCGACGACGAGGAGCGTGACGGCGATGATGGAGGCGTAGTGGATGCCGGCGGCCTGTTCGCCGGAAAAGAACATTTTCTCGAATTCCCGGCCGAAATTCATGCCGAAATAGCCGGTGATCATGGCGCCGCCGCCGAGGATCATGCTGAGCATGGCGAGGCGGTTGATCGATTCCGTGTTGCGCTGCTGGTAGATCCGTTCGAGCGTGTTGTTGAGCTTCTCGATCTCCTGCTCGATTTCGGCCTTCATCAGGGGGACGCGGAACTCGGCGCACTGCATCTGGAAGTGCTCGATCTCCTCGTCCTTGTTGGCGAGTTCGCTGAAGTACCAGTAATTGGAGAAGAGCTGGAACTCGGCCATGAGGCGCGTGACCAGGCGCGTGTCCTCGTCGGTGATGTCATAGGACCCGAACTTGCGGCTGAGCAGGCGTGACACGAGGGCGGTGCGCTCGCTGAAGTCGAGCAGCGTGGCGCGGTAGAAGAGTGCGACCACCGCCTGGAGGTAGTAGCGCGACATGAACATGCGGTGGACGAGGAAGCCCTCGCGGAGCTGGTGCTCGTCGCAGTCGAAGCGGCCCATGACGAGCGTGACGTTGGAGTAGCTGGAAAAGCCGTAGAGGGTGCCCTGATGGGCCCAGCGGCGGTAGACCTGGCGGCGCATGGCCTCGCGGGTGAACTCGCTGTCGTAGCGGTAGCCCTCGCCCCAGCGGTCCACGTAAAGGAAGCGCGCCATGAGCATTTCATACTCCTCGCTCTGGTCGAAGTCCGGCTCGACGCTGGAGGGATCGACCGACATGTAGGAGTAGACGGTCATGCGCTCGTCGAGGAGCGGCTCGAACTCCTGGGTGGAGTAGTTGAGGAAGTACAGCAGTTCGAGGATGACGCGGCTCAGAGGCGGCAGGTAGCCGCGCATGGCGCAGCGGGGGAAGCGCTCTTCGGCGAGGACCTGGGTTTCCCCGCCGCCTTCGAGGCGCAGCTCGATGTGATTGGGGACGCGGCCCTCGCGGATCTGGCGCCCGCTGGAAGGATAGACCTTCCGCATCATTTCGTTGACCCAGAGCGCGGTGGGGATGGAGATGTCGTTGGCCTCGACGCCAAGGGTGAGGATGCCGATGCCGTTGGCGAACATGAACAGGCGCAGATCGGTGACGCGAACGGAGGCGTTGCGGCCGCGCGAGTCAGCTGCGAAGAGAATGAGCTTCCGCCCGGTCTCGCCGAGATGGGCGAGGGGGATGGAATAGACGCGGAGCATGTTCTCCGGCGCGCCCTCGCCGCCGGCGATCCCCTCGCCGACGTCGAAGAAGACGCGGCGGACGAAGGGATGGAAGAAGACCATGTCCTGGTAGGCGAACGAATCCATGTCGAAGCGGCGGAACGGGTCGCGCTGCCACCGGCCGAGCTTGCCGGGGACAGGGGAGCCGGCCCCCATGGCATGGTCCTGGATCCATTCGTCGAGGCCCGCGGTCCAGAGCGTCTGCTTTTCCCAGACGCGCTGGTGGTCATGCATCACCGCTTCCTTGTCCACAGCGAACGGGAACAGGAAATACGTATGCAGGTGCTGCGCGCGCGCCTCCATCGAACCCGTATTGTAACGCGCAGCGGCTGCGGGCCGTGCGATGATCGTTTTGTCCGGCCATGAAATACGCAGTCATCACGGGAGCATCGAGCGGACTGGGCGAAACGTTCGCGCGGAAGCTGGCGGCGCGGGGGTACGGCCTGTTGCTGGCGGCGCGGCGGGTGGCCCGGCTGGAGGCGCTGAAAGCCGGGCTGGAGAAGGCGCACAAAATCGAGGTGGAATGTTTTCCCTGCGACCTGTCAAAGCCCGGCGAGGCGGAAGGGCTGGCGGCGCGGATCGAGGCGGGCGCGACGCCGGACCTGCTGGTGAACAACGCGGGGTTCGGCACGCTCGGTTTTTTCCACGAGACCGACTACGCGCGGCAGGTGGAGATGGTGAACCTGCACGTGCTGGCGACGATGCGGCTGACGCGGGCGGTGCTGGGGGGCATGATCCGGCGCGGCAGCGGCGCCATCATCAACGTGAGCAGCGTGGCGGGCTTCTGGCGCAGCGGCGGCAACACCAGCTATTGCGCCACCAAGGGCTGGATGAACGACTTTACAGAAGGGCTGCGGATCGAGCTGGACTTGCTGGGCTCGCCGGTGGTGGTGCAGGCATTGTGCCCCGGCTTCACGTATACCGAGTTCCACGACGTGCTGGGCGTGGACCGCAACAAAGTGCCGAAGTGGTTGTGGCTGGACGCCGGCCGCGTGGTGGAGGAGAGCCTGAAGGGGCTCGAGAACCGCAAGCTGTTTGTGATCCCGGGCTGGCAATACCGCATTGGCGCGGCGCTCGGAGAGCTGCTCCCTTCCGGGTTGCGCCTGGTGCTCGAGCGGAAAAGCCCGCACAAGCGCGCCTAACCGCCGGCCATGCCGCCGGGCCATGAGGCCAGGGCTTCGGCGAGAAAGGCGAACTGCGGCTCCCTCAGCCGCCGCACGGCAGCCGCAAGGCGGCCGGAGTACAGCTGGCGGCGCTCGAAGAGCTCCACGACCTTTTCTGCGATCACGGCCGGGTTCCACTCCTCCGGCGTCAGGCAAAACTCCGGCATGCCGATCTGGGAGAAAAATCCGACGTTCTTGGTGTCGTAGGCGAGGGCGAGAACAGGCGTGCCGGCATTGGCGGCGAGGATGCAGGAGTGAAGCATCTGGCCCATGTGGACGTCGATCCGGCCGTATT
This sequence comes from uncultured Arcobacter sp., assembly GCA_964458495.1. Classification (GTDB taxonomy): domain Bacteria; phylum Acidobacteriota; class Terriglobia; order Bryobacterales; family Bryobacteraceae; genus JANWVO01. Next base: position 105,548 of record CAYWJB010000007.1, on the reverse strand, counting down.
CCTCCAGCAATTCGAACGGCCCGCCCCGGATCATCTTGAGCGGAATGCCGGAGGCTTCCAGCACAAGGGCGAGGCACGTGTCGGGCGGGCAATGGCTGAAATAGGTGAACTCACAGCCGGGAATTCTTCTGCGGATCTCCTCGACGGCCGCCACATACACACCCGCGTACCGCGTGGCGAGGCTCATGGGGTGGCGTCCATGGAAGCAGAAATTGAGGCCGATGCGCGGCGGCGTTGCGGGCGGACGGACAGCCCGTCCGCCCCGGAGGAAAAGGGCCGGATCCGTAATCGGTCGAAGGCTGCCGCCGTCGACTCCTGCCCGGAGCAGGAAGTCGTAGCTGAGAGGGTCCCGTATGCCCGCCAGCCGGGTTCGCGAGAAGAACTCAGCCAGGTCGCGCGAAGCCGAGGCGGATGGCGCTGGCAGAGTCCGCCGGCCGACATCGACGGGCGTGGAGACGCCCAAGCCGTAGCAGAGAACGGGTTTCGTCAGCTGACGGACGAAGTCCAGGTAGCGCTGAAAATTCTCGCTCAATTCCCCATCGGGAGCCACGTGGGCAAGCGCGCCGGCGGAAAAGACCGCGAGGTCGCAGTGATCATTGACGGTCCTCGCCTGGGAGGCGTCCATCAGCCGCCAGGGAATTTCCAGAAACTGCGCGGAAAGCCCGGGCACCGCCTCGGACCATTGCTGGTAGGTTGCTTCGCGGATAGCACTGTCACCGGCGTTCCGGGGAATGGCCGAGTCGTAATGCCAGTAGTGATACGTGAAGCGGCTCCTGAGTTTCCAGTTCAGCCGGTTCCAGGCGTCGTGAAGGAAGCGCCGGATCCATGCCGGAAAAGCGCGCCGAAGAGCTGTCTCATCGTCGCGGCGCGTCACGCAACACAGAAGCGCAATACGCAGGTTCACGCTGCCCTCGCTACGGCGGTTCTTGGCTGCCAGTGGCGCCGGATCCGCTCGTACGCCCCCCACATAAGGACCGGTGTTCTACCGCGAGGAACGGGGTGCGTGTGACAGAAAACCATGCAAAGCATCGCGCGCAGCGGCAGCTTTCTCCCGCAGGAGCCGCCGGTCGCCATCTTCCAATATGCCCGAACGCCAGAGTAACAAAAGGAAGAGGCCCATCAGGCAGGCATCTACGGCCATCCGCGCCAACAGGGAGCCGTCCGGCGTGAAGCGGCCGGCGATCATCCACAGACCCGCACACGCAACGATGGCGGCCAATCGGGAGCCGGGCAGTCCGCAAGCAAGGTCCCGCTCCGCCAGCCAGAACAGCAGGACGGCGTAAACGCACCATGTGGCCACGGTGGCCCACGCCGCTCCATACATGCCGTACGGGGGGATGAGAAGCCAGTTCAGCAGAAGATTGAGACAGGCGGTCCCCGTGCTGACAGAGCCCACCCAGGGCGACCGGAAATTGATAAAGAGCAAGTGCCTGCAATAGTCGCCGATTTCGCGGAAGACATAGGCGAGCGCCACAACCGGGATGACAGACGCCGCAGCGTGATAGGCCGGCGCAGTGAGCAACTCCACCGCCTCTTCGCTCGCCAGAGCAAGAAACACGGCAACGGCCGCAAGGACCGCGGCATAGATTCGTGCAACCATGCGGAACTGCTCCTGCCATCCCTCGTTTCGGGTCATGGCCACGAAACGGACGCTCCATGCGCGGCTGAAGGGTTCGGCCACGAGATAGGTCACCAGAAAACCTGCCTTGTAGGCAAGGGCGTAGCGGCCGACGTCGGCCAGGGTGGCGTAATGATTCAGGAAAAACCGGTCGCAAAAATGGATGATAAAAAACGCCACGTTGGCCAGAATCAATGGACTGCCAAACTTCGCCATGCCGGAAAACATGCCAGAGTTCCAGTGCAGACCGCTTTGGCGGAGCGTCCAGGCCAGGAGAACCAACGCAGCGGGACCGAGGACAAGCAGCTTCGTCTCGACGAATCCGAAGATTCCCCGGCCGCGGTATCCGATCAGGTAAACATTCAGCGCGACCGTGGACGAGAGCACGAAGAGAGAATAGGCGAGGAACGCGCCGGCGCGCTTCTGAAGCCGCAAGTAACAGAGACAGAGCTCCGCCACGTTGCCGAAGAACATCGAGACCAGCGCCAGCTCCAGCAGGACCACCAAATCTCCGGATGGAAGGCGGCCGGGGCCGTAGCGGTGCACGAGACCGATGGCTGCAAGGACGGCTGCCGCGTTGATGGCGACAGTGGCCAGAGCGGCTGTGGAGACCACGGTCTTCTGTTTCTCCGGAGAGGTCTCTCCCTGGTAGAACCGGATCAGGGAATTGCCAAAAATGTTCAGGCCGATGGCGAGGCTCACGACCTGCGTCGCCAGCTCGATCAGCTCGATTGTGCCGTAGTCGGAGGGGCTGAGGTGGGCCGTGTAGAAGGGGATCATGATGAAGCTCGCGGCGCGCGCTGCGAGCCCGGCCAACAGGTAGAGAAGGGACTCACGGATCATCGTTTCTGGAATCCCTCCGCGTGGAGAGGTGCGAAGAACACCTTCACGCCGCCCCCGTCTTCAGGTGGCGGCAGGGCCGGCGGCGGACGTCGAGCAGGCGGCCGCGCCGCGACGGCAGCCCGCAGGCACTCAGCAGTCTTTCCGGTCCCCACCGCAGCAAGCGTGCGAGACGCGCGGAGACGCGCCGTGCGGCCCAGGAAAGGGCGCGGTAACGAAAGGCGGTTCCGGCGGAGGAGAAGGGGGCGGCTTCCAGGTAGCGGGCCAGTTGCCGCGCATCGCCGCGCCACAGCAGGCTGTCGGCGTGGCGGGCCAGCTGGTGGTCGGCGTATTCCAGGATGCGTTTGGCAAAGGCAGAGGACATGTCTGCGTCCGATAATCGCTCCAGCAGGCGGCGCACGACAAGCGGAGGATCAACAGAAAGGGGACGCATCAGGTGAGGCGTGTCCTGCGGAGGAGTGAAATACCATGCCAGGACTTCCGGATGGCAGGCGAACGGCCATGAGAGATTGAGCCGCGCCCAAAGCTCCACATCTTCGCCGTGTGACTCGCCCTCCAGGAATCCACCGCATTGCTCAAGGGCCCTCCGGCGGATGCAGACATTGGATGCGCTGATGAAGTCGCCTTCCCTTGCGGTGCGAAAGTAGTCTTCCACCAGCACGCCGCCTGCCGGGCCCGGAGAACGGACGCCAATGAGGAGATCCGGCCGTCCATCGAGCCAGCAGCGGCCCACGGCTGTGGCCATAAGCGCTGCATCGGGGAATTGCCTGGCAAGCACGGAGATGGCGGACAGAAAGCCGGGTTCCCAGAGATCATCGGCATCCAGGAAGGCGATCAGGCCGGCCCTCGCCAGCTCTATGCCGCGGTTGCGGGCGGCGGAGACGCCGCGGTTGTCCTGGCGCACGAGACGGAGGCGCGGGTCGCCGACTGTGGCGGCCACGTCGGCCGAGCCATCCGTCGAGCCATCGTCGATGACGATCAGCTCAAAACTCCGCTCGGACTGCGCCAGCACGGACTCCAGGCAACGCCGCAGGGTATGCCGCTTGTTGAAGAGCGGCACGACCACGCTGAAATCGGGCCTCCCCATGTTGTTGTGAATCCGCTCCTCCCTGTCAGACCGCTGGGCGCCGGCCCGGCGTCAGGTCCGGCTTCGGCCGGGACCGCGGCTCAACCCGCGTCCGTAAGGCCGGGGCGCCCGGCACAGCCCCTGTGAAGGCCATTGATCATTGTAGCCAAGCCATGGCTGAAGGCCAGCGCAAGAGCGGCGGTGCGATTCAGTATTTCAACCGGTCATAGTCGACGGGCTCGTTGGCGAGGTGCAGGAGCGGCTCGCCGGGCATGCAGAGGTAGATGCTCCGGAGCTCGTGGCGAGGAAAATCGGTGATTTTGCGGGGAACAGGGCCGGAGCCGGTCCACTCGTAGAGGTCGATTTCCCAGGGGTTGAAGGTGTCGCCCAGGCCGCGTTCCTTGGCAATGCGGTAGAGGTAGACGTTGCCGGGCTCGTGCCCGCCGAGCCAGAGTCCGATGACGTCAAGGCGGAACTTGTCGCGCGAGAACAGGACGAGGTTGGTGAGGTGGTCGTTGCCGAGGCCGAAGCCGTCGCCGTCGCGGCCGTAGATGCCCTCGATGATGGCGAGGCCGGTCTTGAGGACGCTTTGGTTGTCGAGCGTCTTGTGAGCCCAGATCTCCTGCGCAAGCGGGCTGACGGTGTTGTCCTCGGGGCGCGCCTGATAGCGGAGGTAGCCGGTGCGGAGATGATTTTCGAAGTAGCGCTGGGCGCGATCAGCCGCATCGCGGCACATATGGGGCTTCATCACGTCCGGGACATTGGCCACCATGCGCATGCCCTGGCAGAAGCGGATGAAAGGCAGGCAAACGAGGCCTTGCTCGTTCTTCACCGCCTGCGTGAGGCACATCGAGTGGCCCTTCCATTTGGCGATGTTCAGCAGCCAGGTATCGGGCGCGTTGACGGGCCAATGGTGCGGGATGCGGTCGTAGATGACCCCTTCGGGAACTCTTGACCAGACGATTTCGCGGTCGGCGCGCGGGCTGCGGTAGTTCTGTTCGGTCTCGTTCATTTCCACGCCGTGGCGCTCGTGGATGTCCATGAAGCCGCGGTAGTGCCAGGCGTGATAGAGGTTCGTTTCGACGGAGTGGAATTTGCGCAGGCCCAGTTCTTTCAGGCCGAGGATGATTCCTTCGTAGAAATCGGGGTCGGTGCCGGTGCCCCAGTTTTCCTCGTCGGGCCGGTTGCGCGTGCGGACGCTGGTGATGTTTGGCTTGAGCAGGATGCGATGCGTGAGCGGGATGCCGGGTTCGGTCTTGCGCACGAAAACCTGCCGCGCGAGTTCAAGCCCTTCTCTCAGTTTGGAGTCGCGATCCATCTTGTGGGGGACGCGGGTGCGGCGGATGAAGACGGCTTTCGGGTGCTGTTCGATGAAGTCATGCAAGCCGAAGTACTGCGCGGCGGCGGGGACGGCGCCGGAAGCGGAAACCGGCGCTGCGGCAAGAGCGCCCAGCATCTGGCGGCGGGAGAGAGTCATCGGCCGGCCTCCTCGAGCGTCACGGCGGCGATTCTGCGAAGCCCAGGCTGGTTCCATTCTACACGGCCCCCGCGGAGCATCAATCTCAGCGTCGCTTCGGCGGCGCCGGGCTGCGCGAGGCGGGCAGAGCGGAAGCCGCCGCGGGCGCCCGCAAGGAAATCGTGATCGATCCAACGGCCATAGCCGATGAGGACGGCCACGAGCGAACCATCCGGCGCGCGGCGCAGAACGGGGAGCACGGTGGAAGCGTGCCAGATGCGGACATCGAGACCGTGCAAGCCGCGGCCGAGGGGGTTGTCGAGTCCGAGCTGTTCGCGCAGGTCGAGCGCGAAGACGAAGGGATCGAGAGCCGGCTCGTCCATGACGCGAACCGAACCGCGGCCGATGCGGTGGACCGTGATCGTGCCTTCCTTGACGGTTTCGCGCGCACCGGCCCGCCATGAGTCCGCCGGCTGTCCGGGTTCGGGCGCCACCAGGACGATGCCCCCGGTGGAGGCGAACTGGCGGAGCCGCTGCTCGACCGCCGGCGGAGGCGTGCGGTTGGGGACGGCAACCAGGCGCAGCCCGGACGGGGGCGCGAAGTCGGCCAGCGGAAGCGCGCGTGGGGAGAGTTGCTGGCGCCAGGCGAGGTTGAGGATCTCCTCATACTCCTCGTCCCACTCGGGCACGAGCACGGCGAGGGAGGAAGCGGGCGAGCCCGCACCTTTGCCGAGGGAACGCAGGAACGTGGCGACCTCGCGGAGGCGGTCCCATGCAGCAGCGGCGCGCGGATCGCCTTTGGCGAGCGCTTCGCGGTACGGCTCCGGCAGGCGGAGGAGGGCGGGGGCTCCGAAGGCCCACGCTTCGGAGAGGAGGATCTCCGCCCCTTCGTATTGGGTGGTGTCCGCAGGGATGTCGCAGTCGAGGGCGGGGACGCGGCGGGGGAAGAATCCTTCGAGCCAGGCGTAGTGATGCAGGTTGGCGTTGATCCAGGGCAGCTCGGTGGCGCCGGCGGCGCTGTCGAGCGCCTGCAGGCCGGGCCAGTGGCCGGCACGAACGGCGGGCTGGGCGGGCGAGACGTCCCAGTGAGCCTGCCGCGGGGCAAGCGAGACGAAGCGGATGAAGGCGCCGTGCTGCTTCAGCAGCGCGCGGAGGGCGGATTCTTCTTCCGGGGCGGCGATGAAGACGCCGCGGAAGCCGGCGCTTTTCGCGGAGGCGATGGCGGAGGAATCAACGGGAACCTGCGTGATGACGTCGATGCCCGGCGGGGCGGCGGGGGCGGGGCTGGCAGGGGGAACAACGAGGACGGAGGCGTTCAGCTCGGCGGCGCGGCGCACGGCCTCGGCGGACGGATCCGGCCAAAACAAAATGATGAGAAATGTTGCGGACGCGAGCACCGGCCACGCTCCTTCGCTCCGGAAATGACGCTGCTTCCTGAAGTACCTCCAGCATACTGCGGCGGTCAGCGCGGGCGGCGCAGGACGGCACGGTGGAGGAAGAGCGCGGCGAGCGCCATGAAGAGCCCGGCGATCGTGTCGATGGCGAAGTGGTAGCGCCCGTAAACGGTGGCCACGGCGATGAGCGTGGCAAGAACGAGAAAGGCGCAGCCGGCGAGGCGGTACGAGGGGAGCAGGCGGAGCACCGCGAAGGCGCAGGAGAAGGCGGCGGCGGAGTGCCCGCTGGGGAAGACGCTCATGTGGATGCCGTAGGCGCCCAGGATGCGCAGGTTGAAAGCGCGCAACGCACTCATCAGAGGCAGATCGGCATCGGGGAATACGGCGCGGGGCGGCTCGCTGGGGAAGAAGGGGTAGAGCGCGTACGTGGCGAGCGTGGCGGAGAGGATGATGCGGTAGGCGGCGTCGAGCTTCGCGCGCTCGTTGAGCGCATAAAAAGTGGCTGTCGTGGCGACGGGCATCACATAGACGAGGAGGTAGCTCAGTTCGAGCAGGTTGGGAAGGAGCGGGCCGGGGAATTCGATGGCGCGCTTGAGTCCCCACTGGTGCAGGAGGAGCCGGTCGAGCGTGATCCAGCAGTTTTCGAAATTGCGGTTTTCATGCGGCAGAGCCATCCAGCCCATCTGCCGGTAGGCGAGGAGGATGAGAGCGAGGGGGAGCCAGTCGCGCAAGACGGCGGCGGCGGGGCGGCGCGAGACGGCTGGCAAGGCGAGCAGCCAGAGCGAGGCGAGGACGGCGGCGCCGACGAACCACACCTCGATCCGCACCGCCAGCGGCAGGGGGCGCACGGCAGCGACGATCGAGGTATAGGCGAAATAGGCGAGGCAAATCCACTCGCTTTTTCTGAATTGGGGCATGGGCACCGCAGCTGGCGGCCGCTGCGTAGAATGGTCGTATGCCATCCACGCGGCGACATTTTCTGAAGACCACGGCTGTCACGGCCGGCGGCTTGCAGGCAGCCGGACGCGAACAGGGGGCGCGGTCCGCGAACGACCGAATCCAGTTTGCCACGATCGGCTGGGGCATCATGGGTTCGGAAGACACGCGCACGGCGGCGAGCGTGCCGGGCACGAAGCTGGCGGCGGTGTGCGACATCTACCAGGGGCGGCTCGTGCGGGCGCAAGAGGTGTATGGAAAGGATCTCTTCGTCACGCGCGATTACCGCGAGGTGCTGGCGCGGAAGGACGTCGACGCGGTGATCATCGCCACGCCCGACCACTGGCACGCGCGGATCGCCATCGATGCGATGGAGGCGGGCAAGGACGTTTACATCCAGAAGCCGATGGTGCAAAGGGTGGAAGAGGGGATGCCGCTGATCGAGGCGGCGCGGCGAACGAAGCGGATCGTGCAAGTGGGGAGCCAGCGGGTGTCGAACGCCGTGTATGCGAAGGCGCGCGAGCTGTACCTGTCGGGGGCGATCGGAGAACTGAACATGGTGGAGGCGTGGTGGGACCGCAACTCGGCGTTGGGGGCGTGGCAGTATTCGATCCCGCCGGACGCATCGCCGCAGACGGTGGACTGGGACCGTTTTCTGGGGCACGCGCCGAAGAGGCCATTTGACCCGGTGCGGGTGTTCCGGTGGCGGAATTACCAGGACTACGGGACGGGCGTCGCAGGCGACCTGTTCGTACACCTGTTCAGCGGGCTGCATTTTGTGCTGGATTCATTGGGGCCGGTGCGCATCTTCGCCGCCGGCGGGCTGCGTTACTGGAAGGACGGGCGCGACGTGCCGGATGTGATGGTGGGCCTGTACGATTACGAGAAGGGCAAGTCGCACCCGGCGTTCAACCTGGCGCTGCGGGTGAATTTCGTCAACGGCGCGGGGGAGAATTCGGGCTTCCGGTTCACGGGCAGCGAAGGCGTGCTGACGATCGACCGCGGCGTGACGCTGGTGAAGGCGCCGCCGGAGCGCGATCCGGGCACGAGCGCGGGCGCGTTCGACAGCGAGACGCAGAAGAAGATCCTGGCCGAGCACCGGAAGAAGCATCCGCCGCGGGAGGCGACAACGGCTTCGATGGAGGGCTCGAGCGAAGAGCGCTGGCTGCCGCCGCGCGGCTACAGCGATCAATACGAGCACCACGTGAACTTCTTCCAGGCGGTGCGCACGCGACAGCCGGTGACGGAGGACGCGGTGTTCGGCTTCCGCGCCGCGGCGCCGGCGGTGCTGAGCAACACGAGCTACTTCGGCGGCAAGACGGTGCGGTGGGATCCGGAAAAGATGGCGGTGAAGGCGTAGGAGGCGGCGATGGCGAATTCGGCGAACGACACGATCCAGATTGCGCTGATCGGCTCCGGCGGGATGGGGCAAGGAGACGTGCGCGACGCGCTGCTGAATGAAGGAGTGCGGGTGGTTGCGGCGGCGGATGTGTACGATTCGCGGCTGAAGAAGATGCAAGAGACGTATCCGGGCATCTTCACGACGCGCGACTACCGCGAGGTGCTGGCGCGAAAGGACGTGGACGCGGTGATCATCGCCACGCCGGACCACTGGCACGCGCGGATCTCGATCGATGCTCTGGAGGCGGGCAAGGACGTCTATTGCGAGAAGCCGATGGTGCAGAAGGTCGAGGAAGGCAAGGCAGTGATCGAGGCGCACGGGCGCAGCGGGCGGATTTTCCAGGTGGGAAGCCAGTATGCTTCGGCGCTGAGCTTTCACAAGATCGGGGAGCTGATGCGGGCGGGGGTGATCGGCGAACTGAACATGGTGGAGGCGTGGCTGGACCGGAACACGGCGATGGGGGCGTGGCAGTATTCGATTCCGCCGGACGCGTCGCCGTCGAACATTGATTGGGACCGATTTCTGGGGCACGCGCCAAAGCGGCCGTTCGAACCGATCCGGCTGTTCCGGTGGCGAAACTATCTGGATTACGGGACAGCGGTGGCGGGCGACCTGTATGTGCACCTGCTGACCGGGTTGCACACGGCGACCGGGGCTCTGGGGCCGGCGAGGATTTACTCGACGGGCGGGATCCGCTACTGGCGCGACGGGCGCGAGACGCCGGACGCGCAGTATGCGGTGATCGAGTACCCGAAGACGGCGGCGCATCCGGAGTTCACGTTCCTGCTGCGGGTGAATTTCAAGAGTTCGAAGCCGCAGGAGGATTTCGGGTTCCGGTTCATCGGCAACGAAGGGACGCTGGCGACGGACGTGCGCTCGGTGACGCTCGCCAGGCATCCGAAGGAGCGCGAGCCGGGCTTCATCATCGACACGTTCCCGAAGGCGGTGCAGGAGCAGTACGTGCGCGAGTACCGGAAGAAGTATCCGCCGGTGCAAACGACGGCGCAGACGCTGCAATCGAGCGGCGAGACGCGCTATGTTTCCGGCGAGGACGCGCACCGGCGCCATATGGCGAATTTCATTCAGGCAGTGAGGACGCGCAAGGCGCACTTCGAGGACGCGGTGTTCGGGTTCCGCGCCGCGGGTCCGGCGCTGCTGTGCAACACGAGTTATTATGAAGGCCGCATCTGCACGTGGAATGCGGAGACGATGACAGCGGGGTAGGCGGGAGATGCGGCGCGCCGCGCTTTACGTGGACGGCTTCAATTTTTATTACGGCGTCCGGAACCATTTCAAGCCAGGGCAGGAGAGGCGCGGATTCTCGCTTTCCGGGCTGGTGTGGTGCGACTTCCGCGCTCTCATCGAGCGGCACTTTCTGGAAGCGGCGACGGAACTGAAGCTGATCCGCTATTTCACGGCGCCGGTGACGGAGGGGGTGGAGGCGAAGAAGGACGAACACGCGCGGTACGAGCTGTGGCTGCGGGCGGCTTCGAGGATTCCGGGTCTGAAGACAGTGTTCGGATATTACCGAAGCGGGACGGAGAAGCAGCGGGAGGAGAAGGAGACGGACGTCAACATCGCCGTGGAGATGCTGCTGGACGGCTTCGCGGGCAACTTCGACACGGCGTATATGCTGAGCGGCGATACCGACCAGATTCCCGCCGTGGCGGCGGCGGCGTTCCGGCTGAACGGGCAGAAGCGCGTGCGCGTCCTGGTGCCGCCGGCGCAGTCCATCGAGAGCTGGCAGCGGCACTACCTGAACTACATGCAGCAGCTCAAGGCGAGGTTTGACATTCATCAGCAGGAGTGGCGGCAGGTGGACGTGAAGCCGCTGACCGAGGAGATCCTGGCGAACAGCCTGCTGCCATACGACCTGCCCGGGGCGGAATGCCCGCAATACTGGCGGCTGCCGGCGAGCTATCTGGCGGAGAAATGCCGGGCGGAGTGGCGGCCCGACATCCCGCACCCGGGGACGGCGCTATAGTGGCGCCATGAGGCGGCGCGAATTTCTCGGTACGGCGGCGGCGCTGCCGGCGGCGGCGCAGGCGCTTCTCGAACAAACGGAATCGATGGAAATTGTTTCCTCGCACGAGCACCTGCTCAGCGAGGAAGAACGGTACGCGCTGAAGCCGGACGTGTTCACGCTGCTCAGCCACTATGCGGCGGACGACCTGCGCAGCGCGGGGATGGCGGGCGAGCCGAAGCGGTGGGAGGACATCGAGCCATGGTGGAGGCACGTGCGGGGCACGGGCTACGGGCAGGCGGTGCGGATCGCGCTGCGCGACATCTACGGGGTCGAGGATCTGGACGCAAAGTCGGTGGAGAAAGCGAATGAAAGGATCGCGGAGGCGAACCGTCCGGGGCTTTACGGGCGGGTGCTGAAGCGGATGGCGCGCATTCGTTATGCGGTTCTCGACGACTACTGGCGCGGCGAGCCCGTGCGCCCCGATCCGCGGTACTTCGTGCTGGCGCGGAAGCTGGACTGGTTCTGTTCGGTGCGGCAGGCGGCGGACGTGAAGCGGATGGAAGAGGTGACGGGGGTGGAGATTCACGGCGTCGGGGATCTGAAGCGGGCGATGGAGAAGCGGCTCGAGCAGTCGCTCGCAGCAGGGCTCGTGGCGCTGAAGACGACGCTGGCGTATTCGCGCCCGCTGGAGTTTGCTGTCGTGAGCGAGCGGGAGGCGCAGGCGGATTTCGAGCTGGCGGTGAGAGAACCGCAGGAGGCGCCGCCGCGGCGGTTGTCGGACCATATGTTTCATCACGCGCTGGGGCTTGCTTCGGAGCGCGGGCTGCCGGTGCAGGTGCACACGGGCACGCTGGCGGGCAACCGTGGCATGATCGACCACACGCGCCCGGGGCTGCTGAATCCGCTGTTCGTGCGCTATCCGCGGGTGAGGTTCGACCTGTTTCACACGGGCTGGCCGTGGACGGGCGAGGTGGCGGCGCTGGCGAAGATGTTCCCGAACGTAACAGCGGACTTTTGCTGGATGTGGGTGCTGAGCCCGGCGGGGGCGCGGCGGGCGCTGGACGAAATGCTGGAGACGGCGCCGGCGAACAAGATTCTCGACTTTGGCGGCGACTACCGGTACGTCGAGCTGACTTACGCACACGCGAAGATGGCGCGTGCGGGGATCGCCGAGGTGCTGGCGGGCAAGGTGGCGCGCGGGTGGTGTACGGCGGCGGAGGCGGCGGAGGCGGCGCGGCTGCTGCTCGAGGAGAATGCGGCGCGGCTGTTTCCGCGCAAGAACGTTTGAGGGTCAGGGGCGGCGCGTCCAGCAGAGGACGCACTCGTGGGGCATCTCGACGAAGCCGCCCTGCTGGTGGCGGCGGAAGAGATCGCGCAAGGCGGCGGTCATCTCGGCGTGGCCGGGCGATCGGGAGCAGGGCATCCACGAGAGCGAGGAGATGCGGGCGAGGAAGGAGTCGAGATCGAGGCGGTGGGTGTTGGGGAAGACAGCCTGGTTCATGCCGGGCCAGCGGCGTTTTTCCATGCGCTCGGCCCAGGCGATGTCTTCGAGAGCGAAGCGGTGGAGGAGCTGTTCGAGTTCGTCGAGGAAGGGCGAACCGGTGCGGATGCGGTTGTTCCAGAGCAGGGCGATGAAGCCGCCGGGGCGGGCGATGCGGTTGAACTCGGCCCAGGCGCGGGGCTGGTCCATCCAGTGGAAAGCTTGCGCGCAGAGGGCGAGATCGACGGAGGCGGCGGGCAAGCCGGTGTCTTCGCCGGTGCCGGGGCGGGCGTCGATGCCCAGAGCGACAGCGGCAGCGCGCATGTCGTCGTTCGGCTCGACGGCGATGACGCGGTAGCCGCGGCTCAGGAAGAGGAGCGAGGCGGCTCCGGCGCCGGCGCCGATGTCGGCGACGAGCGAGCCGGGGGCGAGGCCCTGTTGTTCGAGCGTATCGACGACGGCTTCGGGGTAAGGCGGGCGGCCCTTGAGGTAATCTTTGGCGCGTCCTGAGAAGCGGTTGATATGCATGGCTGATTCTATACAAACGTTCGATTTAAACGATCGTTTGAAACTCCGTTTGAGAGCATTGGAAGAGTGTGATGCCGGCGACGCCTGCGGCGCCGGCATCCACGCACAGGCGGGCGTTTTCGGCGGTGACGCCGCCGAGGGCGAGCACGGGGATGCGGACGGCGGCGCAGGCGCGGCGCAGCCCTTCGAGCCCGTGGACGGGGCGAGAATCGTCCTTCGAGAGCGGGCGGAAGACAGGGGAGAAGAGGGCGTAGCCGGCGCCGGCGCGTTCGGCGTCGACCAGTTCATCGAGAGAGTGGCAGGAGACGCCGATGAGGAAGCCGGGGGGGCAGATGGGGCGCCACGCGGAGGGCGGGGGCGAGCCGGCGGGGAGGTGAAGTCCGGCGGCGCCACAGGCGAGGGCGACGTCGGCGCGGGAGTTGACGAGGATTTTCGCGGGACCGGCGACGCGGAGCGCTTGCTCGACGAGATGGGCGAGCGAGCGCGCGTCGAGGTCTTTCTCGCGGATCTGGATCCAATCGACACCGAGGCGGGCGTTGCGTTCGATGAGGGCGAGGAGAGCACCAGATCCGCCGGCGGAGAGGCGGTCAGTAATGTGGCAGCGGATCATAGTAGGCGCCGCCGGCGCAGGCGCGGCAGAGGATGCGGCCTTCGGAGACGACCTCGCGGCCGAAGTTGATGCGTTCGCCGCAGGAGTGGCAGAAGACGCGGGGGCCCTTGAAGCCAGGCAGGTCCTGGGGCAGGAGGCGGACCTCGACCCACTGGACGGAGAAGAGCTCTGCGGGGGGGAGGACGCGGTAGGCCTCAAGCTGCTGGAGGGCGGGTTTTTCGAGATGGGGGAAGAGCTGCGCGGCGCGGTCTTTGCTGGATTCAAGGGCAGAAATGCGAACGGATTTGCCGGTTTCCAGATCGCAAAACGTAGCGGCCATTTTTCCGTAATCCAGGAATTTGAGGGCGCGTTTTCCGAGGCGGCAGCCGGTGACGACGCCGATGGCGTCGGTGGCGCAGCGGTCGATTTCGACGAAGGTGACGAGGCGCTTGCGGTGGGCGCCGAGGGGGTCGCCGAGGCCGAGGAGGGTGAGTCCGTGGACGGCCATGCGGATGCCGAGGACCTGTCCGGCGCAGAGGTGGCCGTGGGCGGCGCGGGCGAGTTCTTCGTATTCGGGGAGGGATTTCAGCACGGGGCGGCTCCCTGAGGGTTCAAAGCCATTGTGGAGGTTCGCGGGGGTGCGGGGCAAGCGGGTCAGGCGGGGTCGAAGCTGGAGGCGGAGAGGGTGGCTGGGGACTGGACCTGCAGGGTGCGGTTGCGGTAGCGGACGCGGCAGGGGCGGGGCTGGGGGGACCGGATGGCGGCGTGCTCGAGGGCGCCGTTGTTCCAGCGGAGATCGACCTCGAAGCCGCCGCGGGCGAGGAGGCCGCGGACCTCGCCGGAGGGCCAGGCGGAAGGGAGGGCGGGGAGAAGGTCGAGGAGAGGGAGCGCGGCGGTGTCCGGGCGGGCCGGCTCGTCGGGCAGGGAGAGTCCGGAGCGGCTCTGGAGGAGCATTTCGAGGATTCCGGCGGCGCCGCCGAAGTTGCCGTCGATCTGGAACGGAGGGTGGGAGCAGAGGAGGTTGGGCATGAGGCCGCCGCGGTTGTACTGGCCGGGGGCGGAGCGGGCGGGCTCAAAGAGGTGCGAGAGGAGCTGCCAGGCACGTTCGCCGTCGTGAAGGCGGGCCCAGAGGCAGATTTTCCAGGCGCGGGACCAGCCGGTGCCACCGTCGCCACGGAGCTCGAGGGAGCGGCGGGCGGCGGCGCACCATTGCGGGGCTGAGTCGGGGGTCCACTCCATGCCGGGGTGGAGGGGGTAGAGGTGGGAGAGGTGGCGGTGGCGGGGATCGCGCTCCTCGAAGTCTTCCGGCCATTCCTGGACCTGGCCGCGGGCGCCGATGCGGTAGGGCAGGAGGCGGGCGCGAGCCTGGGCGAGGCGGCTGCCGAAGTCCGGGTCGGCGCCAAGGACGGAGGCGGCGGCGATGCAGTTGGAGAAGAGGTCGCGGGCAAGGGCGAGGTCCATGGTGGGGGCCATGGAGATGCCGGCAGTCTGTTTGCGGCCTTCGGGATCGGCGTAGACGAAGAGATTTTCCGGAGAATTTCCTGCCGGAGTGATCAGAAATCCGTCTTTATTTTCGATGAGCCAGGCGAGGAGGAATTCGGCCGCTTCCTTCATGATGGGGTAGAATTCGGCGAGGAAATTGCGGTCGAGCGTGAATTCATAGTGCTCCCAGATGTGGCGGCAGAGCCACGGGGCGGCCATGGGCCAGAAGGAGGGCATGGCGTCGTTGTCGACGGGCCAGGCGCCGCGCCAGAGGGTGGTGTTGTGGTGGGCGACCCAGCCGGGGCGGGAGTACATGGAGCGGGCGACTTCCCTGCCCTTCCGGCTCAGTTCGCGGATCATGCGCAGGAAGGGTTCGGCGCATTCGAGGAGGTTGGCGGGACCGGCGGGCCAGTAGTTCATCTCGGCGTTGATGTTGAGGGTGTAACCGCTGGCCCAGGGGGGGATGACGTCGGCGTTCCAGATGCCCTGGAGGTTGAGCGGCTCGGAGCCGGGACGCGAGCCGGCGATCATCAGGTAGCGGGCATAGTGGACGTAGAGGGCGGGGAGGGAGGGATCGGCGCCGGAGGAGAACCGTTCGATGCGCTCGTCGGTGGGGAGGGTGGACTGAGGGGTGGCGCCGAAGTCGACGGTGCAGCGGCGGAAGAGGTTCTGATAGTCGCGGGTGTGGCGTTCGAGGAGGGTTTGCCAGGAGGAGCGGAGCGCCTGGCTCATTTCGGCTTCGAGGTCGTTGTTGCGCCAGGAGGACCATGAGCCGAGCACGAAGATCGCCTCCGAGGCGCCGTCGACGGCGAGCGAATCGCGGGCGACGCCTGCCATGCCGTTGTGGAAGAGGAGGGCGAGGCGCAATTCGAATTCGGTGCCGCGGCTGCCGGCTTCGCCTTCGTAGAGCACCTGCTGCGCACCGGGCTTGCGGGTGCCGTCAGCGTTCCAGAGCTCTGGGTATTTCCACTGCTCTCCGCGCTTCTCGACCCATTCCAGAGTGCGGCGCAGGACGAAGCCGGGGATGCGTCCGCGGAGTCGGAGGGCGGTCCGGCCGAGGGGCTCGACGCGGGCTGTGGGGTGGACGCTGCGGAGGAGGGCACGGAGGGACAGGGTTCCGTAAGAGGAGGCGAGGAAGCGGAGGACGAGGACGCGGTGCGGGAAGGAAGCGAAACATTCGCGGGTGAAAATGGTTTCGCCGCGGCGGTAGGAGACGCGGGCGAGGGCGTTTTCGAGGTCGAGTTCGCGGCGGTAGGATTCGACGGGACCGGCGCCGGAGACGGTGAAGAGGAGATCGCCAGCGGGCTGGTAGCACTGCCAGGAACGCCCGGTCCAGCTGCGGGTGATGACATCGGAGGCTTCGGCGAAGCGGCGTGCGCGGAGGAGGGAGAGAACTTCGTCGAAGCGGCGGGTGACGTCGAGGGGGAGATCGTCAATGCCGGGGGCGCCGGAGACGAGCGTGTCGTCGTTGATCCGGAGGAGCTCTTCTTCGGCGCCGCCGTAGATCATGGCGCCGAGGCTGCCGTTACCGACGGGGATGGCTTCGTTGAAGTGGGCGGCGGGTTCGTCGAACCAGAGGAGGAACGAGGGGTTGGGGGCAGGGGGCGGCGCGGGGGCGAGAGCGGCGGCGGAGGACAGCAGGAATTCGCGGCGCGTGGGCATAAAACAAGAAGCCCGAAGATTGATTTTATCCGGCCGGGCTCAGGGCCGGCAGAGCTTGCCGAGTAGCGCAGGACGGCGGGCGCCGGTGGCGGAGGGGAGGTTCGCCGCGCGGCCATAAAGGGTCTCGCGGGCGAGGACGGCGAAAGCGATGGCCTCCTTGGCGTCGGGATCGATGCCGAAGACCTCGCTGCGGACGACGTCGGATTCGGGCAATTCGGCGCGGAGGAAGCGCAGGAGGGCGCGATTGTGGACGCCGCCGCCACTGACGATGACCTGGTGGGGCGGATGTTCGGAGGCGCGGGCGAAGCGGGCGAGGGCGTCGGCGATGGCGGCGGCGGTGAAGCAAGTGGCGGTGGCGACGGTGTCGGCGGGGCTGAGGCGCAGATCGAGAAGGCGCTGGACGAAGGCGGGGCCGAACTGTTCGCGGCCGCAGGACTTGGGGGGGCGGAGGCGGAAGAAGTCGTGATCGAGGAGGCACGCGACGGCGCCGGGGTGGACGGCGCCGGAAGATGCGAGGGCGCCGTTGCGGTCGAATTTCTTCCGGCCGCTGGTGAAGTGGGCGACGAGCTGATCGATGACCATGTTGCCGGGGCCGGTGTCGAAGGCGAGGACCTGGTCGGGGCGGCAGGCGGGCGGGAGGCAGGTGACGTTGGCGATGCCGCCGATGTTGAGGGCGACGCGGGAGAGCTTCGGGTCCTTGAAGAGGAGGTAGTCGACGTAGGGGACGAGGGGGGCGCCCTGGCCGCCGGCGGCGATGTCGGCGGGGCGGAAGTCGCAGACAACAGGAACGCCGGCGCGTGCGGCGAGGACGCTGCCGTCGCCGATCTGGAGCGTGGAGGCGATGCGGTGTTTCAAAAAGGGGACGGGGCGGCCTTCATGGTAGATGGTCTGACCATGGGAGCCGAGGACGGCGATTTGGGCGGGCTTGACGGAGGCGCGGCGGCAGGCTTCGAGGAAGGCTTCGGCGTAGAGTTCGGGGAGGAGGAAATGGAGGCGGGCGATGTCGCGCGTGTGGGTCTCCGCGTTGGAGACGGCGAGGAGGGCTTTACGGACACCGGGCGGGTAGGGGGTGGTGTAGAAGGCGAGGGTATGGATGCGGGCGCCGGAGAACTGGACGATGGCGGCGTCGATGCCATCGAGGGAGGTACCGGACATAATGCCTGCGGCCAGGAGCGGTTTGCGGGGCATGGTTTTTTCAGGATAGCGGGGCGGGGCCGATGGGGGCCCTAGGGGGACAGCCTGACACGGGGAGTTCGCGTATTTTCCAAGGGGACGGAGCGCCCTGACGATTCCGCAGAACCCGGCATTTCAGCCACCGGCCGCGCGTCCGGCGCGCTCGAGCCGTTCGCCGGACGCTTTCTCAAACGACCACCGCCGCCACCGCCGACCGAACCGCTCTTCCATCTCTTCGAGAAACCTCTCGCTTCCATAGGGGCGACCTGAAAGCGTGCATCTCCGCAGCAACCGCAGCTCGGACAGCTCTTCCGGGCTCATCAGCAGCTCCCGCCACGCCTCTGCGCCTCCAAACTCCCGCGAGAAGTCCTCATCCAACAGCCGGAGCTTGTCCTGAGCCAGTTCGAGATGCACCGCTGCGCTCGACCACCGGTAGTGCTCGGCCCGTTCCACCATCCCCGCCCTGACCGGGTTGCGTTCCACATAGGCCAGCGCCCGCCGCAGGTGCGTGGTCTCCAGCGGGCAGCTGAAGAAGCGGTTCTGAAACAGGTGTCCGGTCTTTTTCAAGCGCGCGTTCAACATCTGCGCGTAAAAGCCGTGGACGCGGCGCAGCAGAACGGCGAGAGAGTCCTCGGCGCCGGGCACGGCGATCAAGTGGATGTGGTTCGACATCAGGCACCAGGCGAGGATCCGCACGCCGGCCTCGTCCTTGTTCGAAGCCAGCAGCTTCAGGTAGGCCTTGCGGTCCGAGTCCGTGAAGAAGACGCGCTGGCCGTTGGTGCCGCGCTGGGTGACGTGATAGGGGACGCCGGGTGCGACGCAGCGAGCATTTCTGGGCATTCCGAAGAAATAGTGGGCTTGCGAGGCGAAAAGTCTCCAAGGGGACGGAGCGCTCCGTCCCCTTGGAGAAATATGTGAACTGGTCGTGTCAGGCTGTCCCCTTCAGCGGAGGGTGAAGGGGGCGGTGAGGTTGGCGATCTGGACCTTGTATTCGCCGGGCTCGAGGATCCATTTGTTGTCGAGACCGACAAAAGAGAGGTCCTTGGCCTCAAGGCGGAAATCGACGGTCTTTTCTTCGCCGGGGGCGAGAGCGATTTTCCGGAAGCCCTTGAGTTCGCGGTTGGGCGGGGAGACCTGGCGGTAGAGGTCGCTCACGTAGAGCTGCACAACTTCCTGGCCGGGACGCTGACCGGTGTTCTTCACGTTGACGGAAATCGTGATGGAACCGGTGCGGGGCATGGTCTGGCTGCTGAGCCGGAGATCGCTGTAAGCGAACGTCGTGTAGCTCAGGCCGTGGCCGAAGGGGAACTCCCAGCCGGTGGGGTTGTCGTGAGTGTTCTCGAGCGGCTTGTAGTCATGGGTGGTGAAGCCGTTCACGTTGCGCGGGTAGCTGAAGGGCAGCTTGCCGCTGGGGTTGACGTCGCCAAAGAGGATTTCGGCGACGGCGCGGCCGCCTTCGTTGCCAGGCAGTCCAGCCCAGAGGATCGCTTTTGCGTCCCTGGTGATGGAGCGAAGGACGCGGGGCCGGCCGCCGACGAAGACCGTGATGACAGGCTTGCCGGTGGCGGCGAGGGCCTGGACGAGGCGGATCTGCGGTTCGGGGAGGGCGAGATCCTCGATGTTGCCGGGCGTTTCGCAGTAGGAAGGCTCGCCGATGACGGCCACGATGGCATCCGCGGAGGCAGCGGCGGAGGCGGCGGCGCGGATGTCGATCTCCTTGTCCCACTCGACGCCCTTGACGTACTGCAAGCTGCCGCCGGCATTGAGTTGCTGGAGGGCTTTCAGGATGGTGAGCTTGTCCCCGGGAAACAGCTCCTCCTTGTTGCCTTGCCATGTGAGAGACCAGCCGCCGTTGAGGACGTGGAGGAGATCCGCGTTGGGGCCGGCGACAAGGATCTTGCGGCCCTTGGCGAGCGGGAGGGCGCCGTCGTTCTTGAGCAGCACGAGGGATTCGCGGGCGGCCTCCAGATTGGCGGCGTGGAATTCGGGCTGGTCGAAGCGCGCCTTCATGGCGGGATCGGGGCGCGGGCGGTCGAAGAGGCCGAGCTGCATTTTCACGCGGAGAATGCGGCGGACCGCGTCGTCGATGCGCGAGACCGGCACGCTGCCTTCCTTGACGCACTGGAGGAGGAGCTCGGCGAAGCTGAAGTCGTAGGGAACCATGCTCATGTCGACGCCGGCCATCACGGCGATGCGGACGGCGTCCTTGGGGGTAGGAGCAACGCGATCGCGGGTGTGGAGGCGCTTGATGTCCTCCCAGTCGCTGACGACGAAGCCCCGGAAGCCCCATTCCTTCTTGAGGACGCCGTTGATCAGCCAGGAATTGGCGTGGCCGGGGACGCCGCCGATCTCGCCGGAGTTGATCATGGCCGTGGGCGCGCCGGCACGGACGACGGCTTCATAGGGGGGAAGAATGACGGAGCGAAGCGTGCGCTCGTCGAGCAGGGCGGGGGTGCGGTCCTTGCCGTTGAAGGGCATGGAGTAGCCGGCGTAGTGCTTGACGCAAGCGGCGACTTTGTCCGGGGCGGAGATGTCTTTGCCCTGGAGGCCCTCGGTGTAGACGGCGCCCATGCGGGAGGCGAGGTAGACGTCCTCGCCGAAGGTTTCCCAGAAGCGCGGCCAAAGGGGCTGGCGGCCGATGTCCTGCACAGGATAAAACGTCCAGGGAATGCCGGAAGCGCGGGTCTGGAAGGCGGAGATTTCAGCCGAACGGCGGACGAGGTCGAGGTTCCAGGTGGCGGCGGCAGAGATGGCGTTGGGGAACAGCACCGAGCCGAGGGTGTAGGTGGCGCCGTGGATGGAATCAATGCCATAGAGGACAGGAATCTTGAGGCGCGATTTCTCGACAACGTCCTGGATGGCGTTGAGGATCTCGTGCCAGTGATCGACGGTGTAGGCTTCGCCGTTGACGTTGAGGATGGAGCCGACCTTCCACTTGAGGATCGCTTCCTCGAGCCTTTGCGGATCGATGCGGTGGTTGCGCCCGGCGGCGTTGGGAACGGAAACGACGTCGATGGTGACCTGCGTCATCTGGCCGACCTTTTCCTCGATCGTCATCTGGCGCAGGAGGTTTTCGATTTTCGCTTCAGGACCGGAGGCGGCGGCGCGGCGCCGCTGGGGTTGCCAACCGGGCAGGGGGAGCACGGCGGCGAGAAGGAGCGCGAGGATCCATTTCCGGGACATAGCGCTCCCATTTTCCTGAATCAGGACGGGCGGGCGCAATGCAAGCGGGGGTTATTGCTGTTTCTGTCCCCAGGCGTCAGCCCATGATTTCTTTGGTTGCGGGGCGGGGGCGGCTTTGCTGAGCTGCTGCAGATCGGCAGTAACAAATCGGTAGACGGACTCGAGCAGGGCGGCGCGGGGGAAGGACTCGCCCATGACAAGCGCCATGTTCAGGTGGTCGCTCCACGCCATGCCCAGGTAGGTGGATTCGGGGATGATCTGATCCATGCGGAGGAGCTGCCCGTCGTTCTTCTGATCCCAGGCGGAGAGCATGCGCCAGGTCTGGGCGGCGTTTTTTGGAACGCGATCCGGGTGGATGACAGCGGCAAGCGAGTAAGTGGGGACGTACGGATGAGGATGGGCGGAGAGGAAGCGGCGGCGGACGTCCTGCTTGAGGCTCTTGAAGCCCTCTGCCGGGTTGCCCTTGCAGCCGGCGCGGTCCTTGACCTTGCCCATCCAGGCGTCGAGCTGCATGGGGAGGGAATCCGCGATGGGGGAGCCGCCGCTGGCGCCGGCGGTACTAATGAAGGCGGCGACCTTCTCGCGGATGGAGGGGTAGAGGGCGAGGGCAGTCATGATGTCGGGCGTGCCTTTGCTGTAGCCGACGAGGAGGAAGGGGCGTTTGTCGGAGAGCCACTTTTCCTCGATGTAGTTGGCGATGAGCTTTGCGTTGTCCTCGCTGGAATCGTTGGGTACGGAGAGGATGTCGGCGGAGAGGCCGTACTTTGCGGCGAGGACCTTGCGCCCGACGGCGTATGCGGGGTTGTCGGAGACGCAGGTATTGAAGATGCCGGGGATGACGAGGAGGCGGTAGTCGCGGGAGATTTCGCCGAGAGGGAGGTCTTCGTGTCCGGGTGTCTCGAGCCAGCGGGAGCAGGGGGAGAGGTCCTGGCCGTCGGGATTGTTTTGCTTGAGGACGGAGCAGAAAAGATCGGAGAATTCGCGGGCGCGGTTGCCGCCATCGGGGCGCAAATAGATGACGAGAATACGGCCGTCGGAGAAGTATTCCTGGCCGTGGGCGGTTTTGGCCTTTGTGACGGTGTTTTTGGGAGTGACGTATGTGGTCTTGACGACCTGCCCGCTGTGCTTGAGGGTTTCGGCGATGAATTCGCGCTCCTTGTCGGTATCGGGATCGATGCGGTGGGTGACGCCGCCGGTGCGCTGGTCGCGGTCGAAGCCGACGTCGTGGGTGCCGGCGCCGACCCAGAGGGTGAGTCCGCCGACGTCGAAAGGGGCTTTCCAGATGCGGAAATGGTGGCGTTCGGCGACGGTCATGACGGGGTCGCTCATGGCGAAGCCGTAGTCCTGGGGGCGACCGAAGACGTAGAGTTCGCTCATGGGCATGGTGAGGTAAGCCTGGCGGGAGAAGGTGCCGAGGGCGCCACGGAGGATGGAGTCCTTGACGGAGCGGTCGACAACGACCCAGCCGACATCGAGGAGAGCGCGCTTGACCTGTTCTTCCGTGCCGAGGATGAGGAAGTTGACGCGGTCGCCTTCGAGGCCGTCTTTATCGACGACGCGGCGCGGGATTTTTTCGAGGATTTTGTCAGTAATCGGAGGCAATTCTCCTTCGAATTTCTGGATGGATTCGCCGGCTTTTTCTAGGATTTCCACGGTGGCCGCGTACTGGCCGGAGGAGGGGGAAGAGTTCTGGTTGATGCCGAGGAAGAGGCGCCCGGAGACGGTCATGCGGCTTTCGCGGCGGGCGCCAATGAGGAAGGGGCGAGCGGCGCCGCCCTGGCCGACGCGGCCGATGAGTGCGCCGCGGCCGGCGTCGTTGAGGGGCATGGCGCGGACGAGGTCCATCCAGCCGCGGCGCAGGCCCTCGGGCGTGGCGTCCTGGCGCGCGTCGGCGTATTTGAGCGTGCCTTCGGCGGTGATGCGGACGAGGTCGCCGGCGTTGACGTCGATGCCGGTGTCGACCCATGTATCCTTGCCGTCAAGGGTAATGGACTTCTTCTGCGCCGGAGCGGGGGCAGCGAAGAAGGAGGCGAGAGCGAGGGCGAGGATGGTTCTCATCGTGGCTCCTCCTGTGCGGTGGCGGGTTGGGCGGCGGCCGGGCCGGCGGCTGGCCGTGCTTTCCATTCTTGCAGTCTTTGCCGGCATTCGAGCAGGAAGCGGGGGCGGTCCGGGTGGCGGGGGGTATGGCGGATGCTGGAGACGGGCGAGGAGACGACGACAACTTCGGGGTCGAGGCCGAGGAGCCGGGCGATGCCGAGGAACTCGGATTTGCGGTTGATGGAGCGGACCTCGCTCCAGCGGATGAAGGTCTTGCCGGATCCGAAGAGGCGGCGCTGTTCAATGCCGGCCGGGCCACAGACAATTTCGCGCGGCCAGCAGGCGAGGAGCCAGAGCGCGGCCGCGAGCAGGGCCACCGGTTCGGTGGCGGAGGCGCGGGCGCCGTGCGGGTCGAACCACGCGGCCAGGATGGCGGTGACGGCGACGACGAAGAGGCCCGTCCCGATGAGGATCCGGGTGAGCCAAAGCCCGGGGAAGCGCAGCAACTCCGGCTGGCAGCGATCCCGAAAGGAGGCCACGAGCCCATTCTGCCAGAGCGGGCGCGCCGCGGAGAGCGGAGTGGGGGACAATCGAATCATGCCGCGGCTGTTTCTGGTGGATGCGTTCAACCTGATTTTCCGCGCCTATCATGCGCGGCAGCGGACGGGGGCGCCGCCGATGCGGACGTCACGGGGCTCGTCGACGGAGGCGATCTACATCTTTCACAACATGATCCGGCGGCTGCAAAAGCAGTATGCGCCGGAGTATCTGGCGGCGGTGTTCGAGAGCGAGGGGCCTACGTTCCGCGACCAGGAGTATGAAGCATACAAGGCAAACCGGGCGGAGACGCCGCCGGAGCTGATCGAGCAGATCCCGGCGATCGAGCGGATGCTGGGCGCGATGCGCGTGCCGGTGCTGAAGACAGAGGGCTATGAGGCGGACGATGTGATTGGCACGGTGGCGCGGCGGGCGGCGGCGGCAGGAATCGAAGTGTGGATGATCAGCTCGGACAAGGACCTGTTGCAACTGGTGGGAGACGGGATCCGGATGATGGACCCGATGAAGAGCGACACGGTGTACGATCCGGCGAAGGTGGAGGAGTTCAAGGGGGTGCCGCCGGAGCGGATTGCGGACCTGCTGGCGCTGGTGGGGGACGCGTCGGACAACATTCCGGGGGCTCCGGGCATTGGCGAGAAGGGCGCGGTGCAACTGCTGCGGGAGTACGGCAGCCTGGAGGGGCTGCTGAAGCGGGCGGAGGAGGTGGGAAAGAAGTCGTACCGGGAGAGCCTGCTGAATCACCGCGAGCAGATCGAGCTGTCGAAGAGGCTGGCGACGATCGAGACGGACGTGCCTGTGGAAGCGGACCTGGAGGCGCTGCGCGTTCAGCCGCCGGACGTGGAGGCGCTGGCGGCGTTCTACCGCGAGCACGAGTTCCTGAGTTTCTTGAAGGAGCTGGGGTTGCCGGCGGCGGAGGCCGGCGCGGAGGAGGAGGCGGCGGGGGAAGAGCCGGACACGGCGGTGTATTACGACTGGAAGGCGGCAGGGTGCCCGGAGACGGGCAAGCCGGTGGAGGACGTGCTGCTGTATGCGTTCCTGGTGCTGGCCGATCCGTCGGCATGCGCGCTGGATGCGCTGATCGCACGGTATCTGGAGCGGGCGCCGGCGACGCGGGAGGAGACGCTGCGGGCGCTGGCGCGGCGGCTGCGCCCGCTGGTGACGGGGGACCTGCGGCGGCTGTATGAAGAGGTGGACCTGCCGCTGATGCCGGTGCTGCTGCGGATGGAGCGCAGCGGGGTGCGGATCGACACGGAGCGGCTGGCGGCGCTCTCGCGGGAGATGGAGGATCGGCTGGGGCAATTGACGGAGGAGATTTACGCGCTTGCGGGGACGCCGTTCAACATCAACAGCCCGAAACAATTAGGAGAAGTTTTGTTTGAGCGGTTGGGATTGCAGCCGCAAGGGAAGACGACGAAGACCAAGGCGTATTCGACGTCGGCGGACGTGCTGGAGGCGCTTGCCGGGGCGCATCCGGTTGTGGGGCGGATCCTGGACTACCGGCAGATCTCGAAGCTGAAGGGGACGTATGTGGACGCGCTGCCGCAGCTGATCTCGCCGGAGGACGGGCGCCTGCACACGACGTTCAATCCGGCGGGGGCGGCGACGGGGAGACTTTCGAGCGCGGATCCGAATTTGCAGAACATACCGGTGCGGACGGAGCTGGGGCGCGAGATCCGGTCGTGTTTCGTGCCGGAGCGGGGATGGACGCTGCTTTCGGCGGACTATTCGCAGATCGAGCTGCGGCTGCTGGCGCATTTTTCGGGCGACGCGGCGCTGGTGGAGGCGTTCCGGAACAACGAGGACATTCACACGAGGACGGCGAGCGAGATTCACGGGGTACCGCCGCTGATGGTGACGCCGGAGATGAGGCGTGCGGCGAAGGCGGTGAATTTCGGGATCGTGTACGGGCAGACGCCGTTCGGTCTGGCGCAGCAGCTGGGGATCGGGCAGGAGGAGGCGCGGGAGTACATTCAGAGGTATTTCGACAGGTATCCAGGCGTGCGGATGTGGATCGACCGGACGGTGGAGGAAGTGCGGGAGCGGGGCTACACGCTGACGCTGTGGGGGCGGCGGCGCCCGATTCCGGACATCGCGTCGAAGAACCCGAACGCGCGTGCGTTTGCCGAGCGCACGGCGGTGAATACGCCTTTGCAGGGGACGGCGGCGGACCTGATGCGGAAGGCGATGATCGTGGTGGATGGGGAGCTGAGGCGGCGTGGGTGGAGATCGCGGCTGCTGCTGCAGGTGCACGACGAGCTGGTATTGGAGTGCCCGCCGGAGGAGCTGGAGGAGGCGCGGGCGATGGTGAAGCGGGCGATGGAGGGAGTGGAGGAGCTGGAGGTGCCGCTGCTGGCGGATACGGCGGCGGGGCCGAACTGGCGAGACGTGGAATGAACGAGCTGCTGCGGAAACAGCTGGAGCAGTTGCGGCGGAAGATCGCGAGGATCGAGGCGCGCGGAGGGGCGGCACCGGCTCCGGCGGCGATGCCGAAGGAGCTGGGCGAGCCGGTGGAGACGCCGCTGGGCGCTCACTGGGAGCTGGAGCGCCGGTGGGCGGCGCATCACCGGCACGGCAACGCCGACGTCGGAGCGCTGGCGGACCTGCCGGGGGACCTGCTGGCGGCGCTGGAGCCGGAGGCGGCGGATTGCCCGCCCGAGGAGTGGGTGTTTCTGGACACGGAGACGAGCGGGCTGAGCGGTGGCAGCGGGACGTTCGCATTTCTGGTGGGCGCGGGACATGCAACGGCGGGCGGCTTTGTGGTGCGGCAGTTTTTCATGCGGGAGCCGGGGGAGGAGCCGTCGATGCTGGAGGCCCTGGCGCTGCACCTGGGGCGGTTCCGGGTGGTGGTGACCTACAACGGGAAGGCGTTTGACGTGCCGCTGCTGGAGACGCGGTACCGGCTGGCGCGGCAGGCAGTCCCGTTCGGGCGGCTGGCGCATGTCGATTTGCTGCATTCGGCGCGGAGGCTGTGGCGGCTGGCGCTGGAGTCGTGCCGGCTGATGGAACTGGAGGCGCGGGTGCTGGGGTTCGAGAGGGAGGGCGATCCGGGCGGGGCGGTGATTCCACGGCTGTATCTGGAGTTTTTGCGAACGGGGAACTTCCGCCCGATGGCGCCGGTGTTCACGCACAATGCGTATGACATTCTGTCGCTGGCGTGCCTGACGGCGGTGGTGCCGTTGGCGTTCCGCGATCCGTCGCGGCTGGCGCATCCGGCAGAGATGGCGGCGCTGGCGAGGTATTTTCAGCGCGAAGGGAGGCTGGAGGAGGCGCTGCGGCTGCTGGGCGAGGCGCTGAGAAGGAACCTGCCGGAGCCGCTGTTGTGGGAGGCGCTGTGGCAGGCGGCGGAGATGGAGAGGAAGCTGGGGCGGGTGGATGCGGCGGTGGCGCGGTGGTCGGAGTTATCGACGATCCGGAACCCGTGGCAGGCGAAGGCGCTGGAGAAGCTGTCGTCGCACTACGAGCGCCGCGAGAAGAACGTGGCGCTGGCGCTGGAGATGGCGCTGGCGGCGCAGGCGATCGAGCCGGGCGAGGCGCTGGAGAAGCGGGTGCGGCGGCTGAGGGAGAAGGCGTCGGCGCCGCGGGCGGGGCGGCTGCTGTGATCCGGAAAAAAAACGGCGCCGCGGGCTGAGGGGCTCGCGGCGCCTTCCCTTCCAGGCACAAGGAGGTTCAGGGACCCGCGGCTCTGTAGGAGGCGTCGCTGTACTGCCACGCGCCTTCGACGTAGGACCAGAGCCGCACATAGAGCACCTGCCCGTTGAGCGGGAGGTTGCCGAGGGTGACGGAGGTCGACGTCCCCTGATCGCCTCCATAGATGTTATTGTTGCCGGGGCTGGTTCCAATGAAGAGCCAGAATTTCTCGACGCGCGCACCGGGCGACCACTGGAACGTGACGGAGGCGCCGGGGAGCGTCGAGCCGGGCGCGGGAGAGATGAGCTGGCCCTTTTGCCCGGCAGGTTGGGAGCCGGTGGCGGTGAAGACGTAGTCGTTGAATTGCCATGCGCCCTGGATGTAGGACCAGAGGCGGACATAGATGGCGGAGCCGTCGGAGGGGAGCCCGGAGACGGTGGCGCTGAGGCTGGTTCCCATATCCTGGCTGAACAGTGTATTGCCGCCTTGCCAGCGTCCGACGAAGAGGAAGTAGCGCGTGACAGCCTGGCCGGCGTTCCACTGGAAGGTGGCGGTCGTGGCGGGCAGAACGGCGCCGGGGGCGGGCGAGGTGATGGCAGCCTTGACGGGGGTGACGGAGCCGGCAGCTTTGAACGTGGAATCGTTGAACTGCCACGAGCCGTCGATGTAGGACCAGAGGCGGACGTGGATGGTGGAGCCGTCCGCGGGGAGATTGGCGACGGTGGCTTCGAGCGACGTTCCCATGTCCTGGCTGAAAAGCGAGTTGCCTCCCTGCCACTGGCCGACGAAGAGGAAGTAGCGGGCGACAGCCGTCCCGGCGTTCCAGCGGAAGGTGGCGGTGGCGCCGGAGAGGGTCGAGCCAGGGGCGGGGTCGGTGATCTGCGCCTTGGCGGGCGTGACGGAACCGGCGGCCTTGTATTGGTAATCGTTGTAGACCCACTGGTTGTCGACATAGGACCAGAGGCGGACGTAGAGGGTGCGGCCGTCGGTGGGAAGCCCGGAGACAGGGGCGGAGGTAAGCAGGCCCTGATCGGCGGAGTAGAGGGTGTTGCCGCCGGGCCACAGACCGATCATCAACCAGAACTGCTGGACTCCCTGGCCGGGAGACCACTGAAACGTGACGGCACCGCCGGGAAGATTGGAGCCAGGGGCCGGCGAGGTGATCTCACCCTTCTGTGCGGTACGGGGGCCGGGGGAGGCGAGCGTGCGGAGGGTGTCGCGAACAGAGAGGGCGGCGTCCATCTGTTGTGCGGGCGTGGAGGCGGCGCGACCAAGGTCGAGGTAGAGGCTGGCGGCGCCGCCGTCGAAGCAGGAATCGCAGACATCGGCGCGAGCGCCGGCGGCGGCGCGCTGGAAAGCCGCGGCGGCATCACGGGCCGACTTGGTGGAGAGGGCGATGGGCGAGTCCGTGCCAGAGGCGCGCAGGTAGAGGCGCAGGTCGGCGGATTCGAGGAGTTCGGGAGGCAGGACTTCGAAGCCCTCGAGGGCGGCGATTTCGGCGATGACGGTGCGAAGGGCAGCGGCGCGCTCGTCGAGGGGGAGGATGGCAAGGCGCGTGGCGCGGGGAGCGGGCTGAGCGTCGAGGCCGAGAGTGATGGCGGGAGACTGCCGGGAGGGTTCGAGGGGTTCTTGCGCCTGCAGAGCGAGGGGCAGGAGAGTGGCCAGGAGCAGGGACAATACACGCGTCGGCATTTGTCTCCATTTTCGCCGCAGCTTTTGTGTTTTCGCGCAAAAACTTGGCGGCTATGAGTTCTGGTACTGGCGAGGGGTTGTTGCAGGGGCGGGGATCAGGCGGCCTGCTCTTCGGGCAACGGGGCAGCAGATTCGAGGATTTGGGATTCGTCGAGCAGGCCCACGAGGGCCGAGTTTTTGTGGCGCTGGGCGACGCTGCGGACGACGGTGGAGGAGCTTTCGACGCCGCGTTCTTCGAGGGGCTGGATGGAGGCGGAGTCGATGGGTTCGACGGCTTCCACGCGGTCGACGGTGAGGGCGGCGAGGGTGCCGGAGGTGCGGACGATGATGGCGGCGGGGCGGTGGTTGGCCTGGATTTCCTCTTCGAACTTGGTGAAAAGGTCGAGGAGGCGGGAGAGGGTGGTTTCGCGGCAGGATTCCACGAGGCGGCGCGCCTGATCGTACCTGGCATCGGCTTTGAGGTTTTCGACGCGGACGGCGAGGGCGTGGATGGCCTTGTGGGGGGCGTCCATTTTCTTGAGCAGCGCGGCGACGGTGAGGTTGTTGGTGCGGAAGTTGTCGTACCAGCGGCCGAACGCGCAGGCATGAGGGTCGGTGGTGAGGGTGAAGGGGCGGTGCTCTTCCACGGAGCGGTAGAGCTCCTCCATCCATGCCATATGGTCGGCGGCGCGGGCAGTGATGAGGCCGGCCAGTTCGCCGAGTTCTTCTTCCGCGGCGGGCATGCCGAGGCGGAGGCGGAGGTCGACGCAGGGGATGATCTTGCCGCGCCAGTTCATGACGCCGCGGATGTAGGATGGGGCGCGGGGCACGGGGGTGACTTCGGGCTGGATGACGAGTTCGCGGACGATGGAGGAGTGCAAGGCGACCAGCTCCTGCCCTACCTGAACGACGACCCACGGGGCGGTGGCGGAGGCGCGTAGGGAATCGGCGGCGAATCTCATGGCAATCGTGAATGCGCTCCCGAGGGAGCGCGTGTCCGCTGGACTTATCGGCAGGGCGGATGAAGACTTGAGCGCGGGCAGGAGAGCGAGGATCAGCTGGCCATCTGCGCGCGCTGGTGGTTGTTGAGGAGGGAATCCTCGAAGGAATAGTCGATAGGCTGTTTGGGGTGGTGGCGGAGGTACCAGCGGTAGGTTTCCTTGAGGCCGTCGGCGAAGGGGGTGGGCTTGAAGCGTAGGACGCGCTGGGCCTTGCTGATGACCATGGTGACGGGGGGCAGGTCGAAGTACATGCCGAAGTAAAGGCGAGGGCCCATGGGGTGGCCGCCGGCGCGGAGGATGCGTTCGCGGGGGATGCGGGCGACGGTGGTTTGCTTGTCGCAGGCGGCGAAGAAGGCGTCGAGTAGTTCGGCCTGGGTGAGGGGGCGGGCGTTGGCGATGTTGAAGGCGTGGCCAAGGGCGGCAGGGGTTTCGACGGCGCGGATCAAGGCGCCGACGAGGTCCTTGACATAGACGAACTGCATGAGGCGGCGGCCGTCGCCGGGGAGGATGATGGGGCGTTTGTCGCGGATGCGGTCCCAGAAGAACTGTTCGCGGTAGATGGGGTTGCCGGGGCCGTAGACGAAGGGGGGGCGGATGGTGGTGATGGGGGTGCCGTGGCGGTGGAAGAGGCGGAACAGGGCGCGTTCGGACTGGGCCTTGTTGCGGACGTAGGAATCGGGATGGTTGTCGTCGGCGAGAGCGTCGCCTTCGTGGTGGTTCAGGCCGTCGCCGTAGGCGGCGACGGAAGACACGAAGACGTAGCGGCCGATGCTGCCGGTGAGGAAGTGGGCGGTTTCGGCGACGGCCTGGGCGGGCGTGCCGCGCTCCCAATCATAGGCGAGGTCGAAGACGGCGTCGAAGGCGTGCCCGTTCAGGGCAGCCTTGACCTGGCGGGGATCGTTGCGGTCGGCCTGGAAGTTGGCGACGCGCTTGCCGAGGTCGTGCCCGGGCTTGCGGTGGAGGATGGCCACTTCGTGCCCGCCGCGCAGCAGGGTCTGCACGAGGTGCCTGCCGATGAACTGGGTGCCGCCGATGACGAGTGCTTTCATTTTGCCTTCACAATCCGGGCCGTGTTTGCCAGAGAAGCTAGTCGTAATACTCGAGGCCGAGGTGGGTGATGAGGTCCTCGCCCTGCATCCACCGCAGGGTGTTCTTGAGCTTCATGAGCTGGATGAAGATGTCGTGCTCGGGGTAGACCTCGGGGGCATGCATGGGCGCCTTGAAGTAGAAGCTGAGCCACTCCTGGATGCCGCGCATGCCGGCGCGGCATGCGAGGTCGAGGAAAAGGACGAGGTCGAGCACGATGGGCGCGGCGAGGATCGAGTCCCGGCAGAGGAAGTCGATCTTGATCTGCATGGGGTAGCCGAGCCAGCCGAAGATGTCGATGTTGTCCCAGCCCTCTTTGGCGTCGCCGCGCGGGGGGTAGTAGTTGATGCGGACGACGTGGTGGATGTTCTTGTAGAGCATCGGGTAGAGGTGGGGCTGGAGGATGGTGTCGAGGACGCTGAGCTTGGTTTCCTCCTTGGACTTGAAGGAGCCGGGATCGTCGAGCACCTCGCCGTCGCGGTTGCCGAGGATGTTGGTGGAGAACCAGCCGTGGACGCCGAGCATGCGCGCCTTGAGACCGGGCGCGATGAGGGTCTTCATGAAGGTCTGGCCGGTCTTGAAGTCCTTGCCGCAAACGGGCAGGTTGCGGTCGCGGGCGAGATCGAGCAGGGCGGGGATGTCGTGAGTGAGGTTGGGCGCGCCGTTGGCGAACGGGACGCCGGACATCAGCGCGGCGTAGGCGTAGATCTGGGACGGGGCGATGTCGGGATCGTTCTTCTTCAGCCCCTCCTCGAACGCCTGAAGGGTTTGATGAACGGCGGTGGGCTTGTGGAAGACCTCCGTGGAGCCGCACCAGATCATGACCGAGCGGCTGACGCCGGTCCGTTGTTGGAAGTTGCGGATGTCGTCGATGAGGGCGAGGGCCTTGTCGTACTTGGTGCCTTCGGTCTTGACATGGGCGCCGTGGAGGCGGCGGACATAGTCCTGCTCGAAGACGGCCTTCATGGGGCGGATGGCGGAGAGCGGCTCGCGAACCTGGTCGAGCAGGGACCGTTCGAGCACCTGGGCCTTGACGGCCGCGTCGTAGGCGCTGTCTTCGAAGATGTCCCATCCGCCGAAGACGAGGTCGTCCAAACCGGCCAGAGGGACGAAGTCGCGGATGAGGGGGGTGCGGTTTTCGGTGCGCTTGCCGAGGCGGATGGTGGCGAGCTGGGTCAGGGAGCCGACGGGCTCGCCGAGGCCGCGCTTGATGGCCTCGACGCCGGCCATGAAGGTGGTGGAAACGGCGCCGATGCCGGGGATCAGGACACCGAGCTTTCCTTCAGCCGGACGGATCTTGACGTTGGGTTGGGCGGGCAAGGTCAGAAACTCCTTTGGAAGGTCGAACTGAAGTGGGACCGAATGAAGACCAAGTTTTATCTTAGCGCACGAGGCGCAGTCCGGCATTTTCCGGCTGTTATACTGTGGCCGATGAGCGGGCGGACGACGGCGACGATTCCGACGGTGGTGGCCGACGACGAAGCGCCGGCGCTGGACGAGTTGCTGTTCCTGCTGAGGGAGTTCCCCGAGATCGAGGTGGTGGGGACGGCGAGCAACGGGCTGGAGGCGCTGAAACGGATCGAGGAGCTGGAGCCGGACCTGGTGTTTATCGACGTGCAGATGCCGGGGCTGGACGGGCTGCGGCTGATCGAGAAACTGCACGAGCAGAAGGCCCCGGTGCCGGCGTTCGTGCTGTGCACGGCGTATGAGCAGTATGCGCTGGAAGCGTTCCGGATGGAGGCGCTGGATTATCTGCTGAAGCCGGTGACGCGGGAGCGGCTGGCGCTGACGGTGGAGCGGGTGAAGCGGACCATGCTGGAACCCGAGCCGGAGGCGGCGCCGCCGGCGGCGCAGCTGAAGCGTCTGCTGATCCGCAGCGGCGGGAAGAACCTGGTGGTGGACACGAGCGATGTGATCTACGCGCGGATCGAAGACGGCATCATCACAATCGCGGCGACGCAGGTGGAGGGGGAGAGCACGTTCAAGACGCTGGAAGAGCTGCAGGCGAGCCTGGACCCGGCGGTGTTCTGGCGCCCGCACCGGAGTTTTCTGGTGAACATTCAACGCATCCGGGAAGTGATTCCGTGGTTCAAGTCGAGCTATCAGGTGCGGATGGACGACCGGAAGGGGACGGTGATCCCGGTGAGCCGGGTGCAGACAAAGCGGTTGCGGGAGCTGTTCCGGCTGTAGGAGGGCGCGCCGGAGTCAGACCGTAATGTGGAGGCGCCAGAGGAGGAAGCCGACAGCCTGGCGGAAGTAGAGCCAGCGTTCGCGCCAGCTGCCGCGAGGGGTGTGGGGCCGGGGGGAGCCGTAGACCTGGACGCCGGCGTGCTGAAGGATGTTCTTGGCGCGGTAGATGTGGTAGCCATCGGAGACGAGGATGGCCGAGCGCAATCCCATGCGGCGCATGACTTCGCCGACGGCGAGGAGGGTTTCGACGGTGGAATCGCCCTCGCCTTCCATGACGATGTTCTCGCTGGCGATGCCACGGCCGACGAGGTAGTCGCGGCCGACCTGGCCTTCGGTGAACTGGGGGTCGCCGCCCGCGCCACCGGTCGTGAAGACAAGGGGAGCGAGTTTGCGCTGGTAGAGATCGAAGGCGTGATCGAGGCGCGCCTTGAGCACCGGCGACGGCCGTCCGTTGTATTCGGCCGCGCCGAGCACGACAATGATATCTGCCGGCCGGGCCTCGTCCACCTCCGACTGGCGGGCGATGCGAAAGGAGACGGCCAGCAGATAGCAGAGCAGTGCGATGGCCCCGCCGGAGCCGAGGATGGCGAAGGTCCTCCGCATCGTCTGAAGATGATTGTAGCGGGAATGCAGAAGACGGAAGCCATCACGAGCGCGCAGAACCGGCTGCTGAAGGAGGCGCGGCGGGCGGCCGCGCGGGGCGAATTGACGCAGAGCGGGCTGTGCGTGGCCGAGGGGATTCACCTGCTGGAGGAGGCGCTGCGGAGCGGGCTGCGGGTGGAAGCGGTGGTGGTGGCGGAGGACGCGGCGGACGCGGTGATGAGGCTGCCGGGCGCGCGAGACGCGGGGCGGCGGGTTGTGGCGCCGCGAACGCTGATCGGGCAGATTGCGGCAACCGAGCATACGCAGGGGGTGATCGCACTGGTGCGTCCGCCGGAGTGGCATGCGGAGGATGTGTGGGAGCGGCGCGGACCAGTCGTGGTGCTGGACGAGGTGCAGGATCCGGGCAACGCGGGGGCGGTGGCGCGGGCGGCGGAGGCGTTCGGCGCGGCGGGGTTGGTTTGGGTGAAGGGGACGGTGTCGCGGTGGAACGGGAAGACGCTGCGGGCGAGCGCGGGATCGCTGTTCCGGCTGCCGGTGATTGAAAGCGCGGGCGCATCGGAAGCGGCGGCGATGCTGCGGCAGCAGGGGCTGGCTGTTTCTGTCGCCGCGCCGCGGGAGGGCGTGGCGCCGTGGGAGGCGGACTGGAGGGGGCGCTGCGCGCTGGTGATCGGCAATGAGGCGCGGGGCGCGAGCGGCGAGTGGGCGGCGGCAGGCTGCGCGAGTGTGTGCATTCCCACGCGAGGAGTGGAGAGCCTGAACGCGGCGGTGGCGGCGGCGGTGATCCTGTACGAAGCGATGCGGCAGAGAGGCGCGGGATGAGCCTGTTTGAATTCGAGACGCCGCGCGAGGAGCGGCCGGACGAGGGCCGCCCGCTGGCGGAGCGGATGCGTCCGGAGCGGCTGGAGGATTTCGTGGGGCAGGAGCACCTGCTCGGGCCGGGCAAGCCGCTGCGGGTGCAGATCGAGAGCGACCGGCTGACGTCGATGATCCTGTGGGGGCCGCCGGGCACGGGCAAGACGACGC
Organism: uncultured Arcobacter sp.; assembly: GCA_964458495.1. Classification (GTDB taxonomy): domain Bacteria; phylum Acidobacteriota; class Terriglobia; order Bryobacterales; family Bryobacteraceae; genus JANWVO01. The sequence continues at coordinate 70,977 of CAYWJB010000007.1, read as the reverse complement.
TGGCGCGGCTGGTGGCGAAGACGACGCGGTGCGCGTTCGTGCCGTTCAGCGCGGTGCTGAGCGGGATCAAAGAGATCAAGGAGGTGATGGCGGCGGCGGAGAGGCACCGGCGGCAGGGGTTGCGGACGGTGCTGTTCGTCGACGAGATCCACCGCTTCAACAAGGCGCAGCAGGATGCGTTCCTGCCGTATGTGGAGCGGGGCGACATTATACTGATCGGGGCGACGACGGAGAACCCGTCGTTCGAGGTGGTGCCGGCGCTGCTGTCGCGGGCGAAGGTGTACGCGCTGCGCCCGCTGACGGTGGAGGAGACGGTGGCGCTGCTGGAGCGGGCGCTGCCGCTGGCGGGCAAGAGCGCGCCGAAGGAGCTGCTGGAGCAGATCGCGATTTACGCCGGAGGCGACGCGCGGCGGGCGTACAACATTCTGGAGATCACGGCGGCGGCGAGCCCGGGCGCGGAACTGGAGCGCTCCGCGGTGGAGGACGCCATCCAGCGCAAGACGCTGCTTTATGACAAGAGCGGCGAAGAGCACTTCAACCTGATTTCGGCGCTGCACAAGAGCGTGCGGTCGTCGGACCCGGACGCGGCGCTGTACTGGCTGGCGCGGATGCTGGAGGGCGGCGAGGACCGTCTCTATATCGCGCGGAGGCTGGTAAGGATGGCGATCGAGGACGTGGGGCTGGCCGACCCGCGGGCGGTGGAGCAGGCGGTGGCGTGCTGGCAGACGGTGCATTTTCTGGGCGAGCCGGAAGGCGATCAGGCGCTGGCGCAGGCGGCGATTTATCTGGCGATGGCGCCGAAGTCGGACGCGGCGTACCGGGCGTTGACCGAAGCCCGCGAGGCGGCGCGCCAGAAGCCGTTGGACCCGGTGCCGATGCAATTGCGCAACGCGCCGACGCGGGCGATGCAGGAGTGGGGCTACGGAGAGGGCTATGATCATGCGCACGCGCACGAGGAGGGGCTGACGGCGATGGAGTGCCTGCCGGAGTGGCTCGCCGGGAGGCGGTTTTACGAGCCGAGCGGGAGGGGTGTAGAGCAGCGGATCCGCGAGCGGCTGGAGGCGATCCGGAAGTGGAAGGAGGCGCGGCGGAAGGCGGAAGGCGAGGGCGGCTGAGGGAGGCGCGCCTGTACACTGGGAGCATGCGGCTGTTGTATGCGGCGGGGATGCTGCTGCTCGGGCTGCCGGCGGCGGCGCAAAGGCCGTGCGGGCAGGCGGCGGTCTACATGCCGTGCGAGCTGGACTTCGAGATCCCGGAAGGCGGCGAGGGCGGGCGAGGGAACCCCTATGATTCGGTGGAACTGCGGGCCGAGTTCCGCTCGCCGGAGTACAAGACCTACCTGGTTCACGCTTTCTGGCGCGGCGGGCGGAGGTTGACGATCCGGTTCACGCCGACGGAAGAGGGGGCGTGGACATACCGGCTGACGAGCAGTGTGAAGGCTTGGGACGGGCAAACGGGGACGTTCGCGGCGTCGGGCGCGGCGCCGGCGGCGGCGTTCATCCGGCGGGCGAACGTGCATCACTGGCAGTACACCGAGGGGCGGAAGCCGCACCTGTACATGGGCGCGGAGGACGCGCCCGGCACGGCGGTGAAGGCGTGGGCGGAGAGGGGATTCACGCACCTGGCGGTGCGGGTTCTGAATGAAAAAGCGTTTCCGTCGCCGGAGGGGCCGAATCCGGCGTGGTTTGAGCAACTGGACGCAAGAGTTTACGAGATTCATTCGGCGGGAATTACGGTGGATTTTCTGCTCGCGGCGGGGCCGGGGGAGATCGGGCGGATCGCGCCGCTGGCGGCGCAGCGGGAGCGTTTGGCGCGGTATCTGACGGCGCGCTATGCGGCATTCAACTGCACGTGGCAGCTCGCGGAAGAGTGGGAATCCATGCGGGGCGCGCGGGCGATTTTGAAGGATTTCGGGGCGCTGATCAAGAAAATGGATCCGTACGGGCACCCGATTTCGACGCGGGCGCGGGACTCGTCGGCGTTTCTTGGGCGGGACGGGTGGATGGATCATGCGATTTACGGCCCGGGGCGGGAGGAGCTGATCGCGGTGGAGCACCAGAGCAACGCGGTTCCGCAGGTGGCGCTGGTGGACGGGACGCTGCCGGCGGCGGAGTTCCGGCGGCGGCTGTGGAACGCGGTGATGAGCGGGGCGTATCCGTCGATGAAGGGCGCGGTGAGCCCGGATTCGGAGAACGCGCGGGCGATGGAGGCGTGGTTTCGCTTCATGAGCGGGCGCGTGCGGTTCTGGGATACGCAGCCCTATTTCGACGTGGAGGGCGGGCGGGCCATTGCGCTGCCGGGATTGCAGACGGAGGACTACGACCTGCCGGCCACCGAGTACATCGTCTACATCGAGAAGCCGGGACCGGTGCAGGTGAAGACGCGCAAGCACAGCTATGACGTCTACTGGGTGAACGCGTCGACGGGCGAGGCGCGCAAGGAAAAGAAAGACTGGAAGGGGGAGCTGTACGAGGCTTCGCCGCCCGACAGCACGAGAGACTGGGTGCTGCATCTGTCGCGGGACGGGCGCAAGGCAGGGATGCTGCGGAGCTACAAGTTCGAAAGCTGGCCGGTGCTGATGCAGGAACCGGAGCGCAGCCCGCAGAAGGCGCCGTTCGAACTTGCCGTGCCGGCGGCGGGAGAGACGCTGACGGCAGGGGCGCCGGTTCGGTTCGAGATCCGGCTGAAGCGGGAGACGGGGGGCACGCGGCGGATGACGTACGTCCTGACGGGCGAGGAGGTGCAGGCGGGCGAGGGGGCGCGCTATCTGGCTGCGGGCGCGAAGGGAACGTTCGTGGTGGATCCGGCGCTGCCGGGCGGCGACTCGGGAGCGCTGGCGGTGCGGCTGGCGGCGCTGAACGCGGCCGGAAAGCTGTACCTCCTCGATTACGTTTTCCCGTTGAGCAAGAACAAGTAATTCCGTTGAATCAGGCACGTTTTATGCGCGGGTTTTCGGAGACTTTCCGCCGGAAGGGTTTTCATCCGGCCGGCGGGCGGAGCGGCGCCGCATGACAAGGATCGTGGCGATCGACACGGCATCGGAGTTCGGCAGCCTGGCGCTGGCAGAGGAGGGGCGCGTGGTGGCTGAGGTGTTGCTGCACTCGCCGGACGGCTTCGCCCACGTGCTTTTCCAGCATCTGGAGCGGCTGCTGAAGCGGCACGGGTGGAGGTGGGAGCAGGTGACGGGATTCGCGGCGGCGGCGGGACCGGGCTCGTTCACCGGGGTGCGCGTGGGGCTGGCGGCGGCGAAGGGGCTGGCGGAGGCGAGCGGGGCGCTGGCGGCAGCGGTTTCGAACTTGCAGGCGATGGCGTCGTTCGGCACGGCGCCGCTGCGGGCGCCGTTTTACGATGCGCGGCGGGGGGAGATTTACGGCGCGCTGTATGACGCGCACCTGGAGCCGCTGGGGCCGGAGGTGGTGATGAAGTTTGCGGCGTGGCGGGCATCGCTGCCGCAGGGGGCGGAGTTGTTGACACCGGACCCGGCGGTGTTCGGCGTGGCAGCGACGGTGACGCCGCGGGCGCTGGCAGGCGCGGTGGCGATGCTGGCGTTCGACCGGCTGGAGGATCCGGCGAAGCTGGACGCGAATTATGTGCGGCGTTCCGACGCGGAGCTGCACTGGCGGGAGCCGGGGAATTGAAGCGGCGAGGTTGGCGAGCGGGACTGACGGCTCTGTCCGCGGGTGGAGCAGCAGTGGAGGGTTGCGGTGTTTCGATGCGGGACAGAGCCGTCAGTCCCCCTGGCCTTGCGGATTCCTGCTATGCTTGAGCCAGCCATTGAGATTTGCGCTCTCCGGCAGGCTACCCTTGACGGGGGGAGTGCCTGATGCAATTGACAGCGGAAGCGCTGTTGCAGATATTGGAGAACGCATGAAAGTCGCCCACGTCCTTCGCTCCTGGGGCAGGATCCTGCAAGGCTACGAGCCTGCACTTTCGATCGAGATCACAAAAGAATGCCCGCTGCGCTGTCCCGGCTGCTACGCTTACGAACCGAACCATCTGGGCGGGGAGGTTTCGCTGAGGCAGCTCTCCGATTTCCGGGGAGAAGAGCTGGTGCAGCGCGTGTTGCACCTGGTGGAGGAGGCGCGCCCGCTGCATGTGTCGCTGGTGGGGGGCGATCCGCTGGTGCGCTACCGCGAGCTGGAGCGGATCGTACCGGCGCTGGTGGAACGAGGCATCCATGTGCAGGTGGTGACGAGCGCATTCCGCTGTTTGCCGGAATCCTGGCAAGGGATGCCGCGGGTGACCGTGGTGGTTTCGATCGACGGGCTCCAGGAAGAGCATGACCGGCGGCGCGCGCCGGCGACGTACGAGCGGATCCTGACAAACATCCGCGGCAGCCGCATCACGGTGCATTGTACGATCACGCGGCAGATGCTTTCCCGGGAGAACGCGCTGGAGAGGTTCCTCGAGTTCTGGAGCGGGCAGGACGAGGTGCACCGGGTGTGGTTCAGCATTTTCACGCCGCAGCGGGGAGCGGAGGCGGAAGAAACGCTGGACGGCGCGGAACGGGGGCGTGTGGTGGAGCAGCTGCTGGCGCTGCGGGAGCGCTACCCGAAGCTCGACATGGCGCCGAGCGCGATCCGGCAGTTTCTGGCGCCGCCGAAATCTCCTTCGGCGTGCATTTTCGCGAAGACGACGCGCACGGTGTCAGCGGACTTGAAGACGCCGGTGTCGCCTTGCCAGCTGGGCGGAGATCCGGACTGCGCACAGTGCGGCTGCGTCGCGGCGATGGGGCTGGCGGCGGTGGGCGCATACAAGGTGGCAGGGCCAGTCACGGCGGGAGGGCTGTTCCATCTTTCCCACCGGTTTGGCCAGCTGGTGGCGTCGACGCGCCGCACGCCCGCGCGGGCGCCCGGGCTGGTGCAGATCCAGCCGGAGATGGCGCCGGCGGCGGAGCCGCCCGCGGCGGGCTGAGGCGGGATCAGACTTCGGATTCGAGCACGATCTCTTCGGAATTCTCGATCCGAAGGGGACCTCTTTCGAGCAACTCCTGCCCATAATGGAGGCCCTTGTCAAAGGCGGCGAGGTTGAGGTCGCGGAAGCGCGCCGGGACGCTTTCGGCGACCGACTGGCGGGCGGCGCCGGCGCCGATCACGCCGGTGACGGCGCACAGAAAGCCGGTCATGATGACGTTGAGCACCATCTTCTTGCCCAGCTCCTCGGCGAAGCGCGTGGCCGGGATGCCGTAGATCTTGAGGCCCTGCGCTTTCTGGTCGAGGCGGACGAGATCCTCTTCGACCAGCAGGAAGCCGCCGGGCTTCACTTCCGGGGTGAAGCGCGTGTAGGCTTCCTGCGACATCACGACCAGGATGTCCGGGTGCGTGACGTAGGGGAACAGGACGGGCTCGTCGCTGACGATGAGGGCGGCGCTGGCGGCGCCGCCGCGCGCCTCCGGGCCGTAGCTTTGCGTCATGGTGGCGAAGCGGTTTTCGTGCACCGCCGCCGCGCGCCCGAGAATGTGGGTGGCCAGAATGACGCCCTGGCCGCCGAAGCCGGCAATCCGAAGTTCTTTCAGCATTCCTTGCTGCACCCTTCACTCACGTGCTCTTCGAGCTGGGGCGGGAACTCGCTGTAGTGCGGTCCCAACTGTTTGCGCATGCGCGCGAGGTAGTCCTCGCGCTCGCGGTCGACGAACTCGCCGACGATGATGTCGCCGGTGGGAGAGAGCGCGGTTTCCCAGGTAGGGCAGCCGTGCCTGATCTTCGAGCGCTTCTTGTAGTCGAGCATCGCCTGGAGGGCATCGCCCAGGTTGTTCTTGCGCTGGAAGTAGGTGGGGCAGGGGCTGAGGACCTCGATGAAGCGGAAGCCCTTCTTCTTGAGGGCCTTCTCCATGGTCCGTTCGAGCTGCATGACGTGGTAGGCGGTCCAGCGGGCGACGAAGCAGGCCCCGGCGGCGTCGACGAGCTGGACGAGGTTCAGCTCCGGCTCGAAGGCGCCGTAGGGGGTGGTGGTGGAGAGCGAGCTGCCGGGGGTGGTGGCGGCCGCCTGCCCGCCGGTCATGGCGTAGATCATGTTGTTGATGCAGACGACGAGGATGTCGATGTTGCGGCGGGCGGCGTGGATGAGGTGGTTGCCGCCGATGGAGGCGAGGTCGCCGTCGCCGGAGTAGACGATCACGTTGAGCTCGGGGCGGGCGAGCTTGAGTCCGGTGGCGAAGGGGATGGCGCGGCCATGGGTGGTGTGGAAGGAGTCCAGGTTCATGTAGCCGCTGACGCGCCCCGAGCAGCCGATGCCGCTGACGATGGCGGTTTTGTTGAGGTCGATGTCCTGCTTCAGCAGGGCGTGGGCGAAGCTGTTGACGCTGGTGCCGATGCCGCAGCCCGGGCACCAGATGGTGGGGATGCGGTCCTGGCGGAGCAGGTCCTCGACGGGGTTGTGGACTTGCAGGTCGGTTGTGCTCATTGTGCCCCTCTTTCGATGGCTGCGAGGATTTCGGCCGGGTCATGCACGGTGCCGCCGGCGTGCGGAACGTGGAGGACGCGGCACTGTCCGGCGGCGCAACGCTCCAGTTCGATGACCACCTGCCCCATGTTGAGTTCCGGCATCACGAGCGCCTTGACCTTGCCGGCGAGCTCGCGGATGAGCTTCTCCGGGAACGGCCAAACGCAGATGAGCCGGAGCGTGCCCACCTTGAGCCCCTTGGCGCGGGCCATGTGGACGGCGCGCAGCGCCACGCGCGAAGTGATGCCGTAGCTGACCACGACCACATCGGCGCCTTCGATCTGATCGCTTTCCACCATCACGAGGCGGTCGGCGGCGCGGCGGATCTTCTCGAACAGGCGGGTGACCAACTCTTTCTGAGTGGCCGGGTTCAAAGACGGATAGCCGCGGCGGTCGTGGGTGAGTCCGGTGACGTAGACCTTGTAGCCTTCGCCGGCGTGGGCCATTTCGGGCACGAGGTCCTCGCCGGGCTCGTAGAGCTTGAACTCGGAAGGCGGCTTCCTGGTGTGGCGGCGCGGATAGATCTCGATCTGGTCGGCGGGGGGGATGACGACCTTCTCCGTCATGTGGCCGACGCACTCATCCATCATGAACATCACCGGGACGCGGAACTCCTCGGCGAGGTTGAAGGCCTTGATGGCGAGGTCGAAGCATTCCTGGGGCGAATTCGGGCTGAGGGCGATGACGGCGTAGTCGCCGTGGGAGCCGAAGCGCGCCTGCATCATGTCGCCCTGGGAGGGGAGGGTGGGGAGGCCGGTGGAGGGCCCGCCGCGCTGTACGTCGACGAAGACGACGGGAGTCTCGGTGATCGCTGCCAGTCCGATGTGCTCCATCATGAGCGAGAAACCGGGGCCGGAGGTGACGGTGAACGCCTTCTGCCCGCCCCACACCATGCCCTGGATGGCGATGGAGGAGGCGATCTCGTCTTCCATCTGGATGAAGAGGCCGCCGACTTCGGGGGCGCGGGCGGCGAACCGTTCGACGATTTCGGTGCTGGGAGTGATGGGGTAGCCGGCGGCGTAGCGGGCGCCGGCGGCGAGCGCCCCCTCGCAGCAGGCGGCGTCGCCGTTGATGAAGTGCGTGCCTGTCAGCACGCAGCGGGGATCGGCATGCATTACTTCGTCGCTCCCTTCGATTCGCCGTTGGCCTGGAACTTGAAGCCGAAGATGGCAAAGTCCGGGCAGTACATGCCGCAGAGGTTGCAGCCCGAGCACTTCTCCGGCGCGACCATGTGGGGCGGGTGGTATCCCTTGGCGTTGAAGGCGCTGGAGAGTTCGAGCACGTGCGTGGGACAGAACTCGACGCAGAAGCCGCACCCCTTGCAGCGCTCGGCGGTGATGGCGACCGTACCTTTGGGCATCAGCCCCTCCTTGACATCATGGAGCCATGCAATTTGGTTGCCAGCCTTTCAGGTGTGGAACTCTTCAACAGATGCATCGTGTTTGCTTCACTTCCCTGATTCATCGCGGAGCGATTGGGTGACATGACGCACCCCGGAGGATGGGGCAAACTGCGAAAGGGGATCAGGATTCGAGCACCATGTAGGTAGCCGAGCCGGTGGCGATGAGGCGGCCGTGGCTGTCCTTGACGTCGACGGTGGCGAAGGCGAGCGTCTTGCCCAGCTTGACGACGCGCGAGCGGGCGTGGACCTTGCCGTGTGTGGCGGGGCGGAGATAGTTGACCTTGAGTTCGACGGTGGTGGCGGGGCGTCCGCCGAGCAGGCTGATGATGGCGACGCCGGCGGCAGCGTCGATCAAAGTTGCGGTGACGCCGCCGTGGAGTGTGCCCAAGAGGTTGAGCTTGTGCGGTTCAATGAGGCACTCGAGGGCGACGCCGTCCTTGTAGAGGCGGGTGAGGCGGAGGCCGAGGTGCTGGTTGAAGGAGATGCGCGCCATGGCGCGCGCGACGTCCTCTTTGGCGAGTGGTTGCGTCCGCAAATCACCAGTGTAGGATAAGCCGTAGCATGGCACTTCTGGTACGTATGGAAAACCGCGACGGCGTGGCCGTGATCGTGATCGACAACCCGCCGGTAAACGCGCTGAAAATCGAAGTTCTGGAACAACTGGCAGCGGCGGCAGAGCAGGCGGCGGCGGATGAGGGCGTGCGGGCGGTGGTGCTCAGCGGCGCGGGGAAGAATTTCATCGCGGGCGCCGACATCACGCTGTTTCCGAAGATCGCGTCGGGGGAGCTGCCGCCGATGGCGTGGCAGGACTACATGGCGCGGATCGAGAATTCGCCGAAGCCGGTGATTGCGGCGATCCGCGGGGCGGCGCTGGGGGGCGGGCTGGAGACGGCGATGGCGTGCCACTGGCGGATTGCGCAGGGGGGGGCGCAGCTGGGCCAGCCGGAGGTGAAGCTGGGGCTGATCCCCGGCGCGGGGGGCACGCAGCGGCTGCCGCGGCTTGCCGGGGTGGAGAAGGCGATGGAGATGTGCGCGTACGGGGAGCCGCTGGAGGCGCGGGCGGCGCTGGCGGCGGGCATCGTGGACGAAGTGGTGGAAGGGGATGTGGTGGCGGCGGCGGTGGAGTTTGCGCGCACGGCGCCGGCGGTGCGGCGGACGCGCGATCTGGGGGAGAGGCTGTGCGAAGCGGCGGAGGCGGAGTCGCTGGCCGAAGTGTTCCGGCAGGCGGTGAGAAGGAAGCTGGCGCACCAGACGGCGCCTGAGGCGGCGATCGACGCGGTGGCGGCGGCGGCGCGGCTGCCGTTTGAGGAGGGGCTCGAGGCGGAGCGGCGTCTGTTCGAGGCGTGCCTGACGGGGCCGCAGTCGAAAGCACTGATCCACGTCTTTTTCGCCGAGCGGGGGACGGCGAAGGTACCGGGCTTGGCGGCGGGGGCGCGGGAGGTAAAGAGGGCGGCGGTGATCGGGGCGGGCACGATGGGCGCGGGCATCGCGATGTGCTTCGCGAACGCGGGCATTCCGGTGTGGTTGTCGGATGCAAGCGGGGAGGCGCTGGAGCGCGGGCTGGCGGGGATCCGGCGGCAATACGAGTCGGCGGTGCGGAAGGGGCGGATGGCGGCGGAGGAGATGGAGCGGCGGCTGGGGCTGATCCGGCGGACGGAAGGGATGGAGGGGGCGGCGCAGGCGGACGTAGTGGTGGAGGCGGTTTTCGAGGACCCGGAGGTGAAGCGCGCCGTGTTTGCGCGGATCGACGAAGCGGCGGCGCCGGGCGCGCTGCTGGCGACGAACACGTCGACGCTGGACATCGACGAAATCGCGGCGGCGACAAAACGGCCGGAATCTGTTTTGGGGCTGCACTTCTTCAGCCCGGCGCCGGTGATGAAGCTGGTGGAGGTGGTCCGCGGGCGCGAGACCAGCGGGGAGGCGGCAGCGTCGGCGCTGGATCTGGCGCGGCGGCTGAAGAAGATTCCCGTGGTGGCGGGCAACTGTTTCGGATTCATCGGCAACCGGATGTTTCTCCCCTACCGGACGCAGGCAGTGGCGCTGGCGGAACAGGGGGCGGCGCCGGAGCAGGTGGACGCGGCGCTGACGGATTGGGGCTGGGCGATGGGACCGCTGGCGGTGGGGGACCTGATCGGGCACGACGTGTGGCTGATGATCCGGAAGGAGGCGCTGCGGCGAGGCGTGCCGCACATCCCGGCGGCGGCGTTCGAGGACGAGCTGCCAAGGCTGGGGCGGCTGGGGCAGAAGAACGGCTTCGGCTGGTACCGCTACGACGAGAACCGGCGCGGGCATCCGGACGAGGAACTGGCGCGGCTGCTGAGGGAGTATGCGGCGGTGCGGGGCATCGAGCAGCGGGAGTGGACGCCGGAGCAGATCCGCGAGCGGACGATGCTGGCGCTGGTGAACGAGGGCGGGCGCATTCTGGACGAGGGCGTGGCGCTGCGGGCGGCCGACATTGACATGGTGTTCGTGCACGGCTTCGGGTTTCCGGCGTGGCGGGGCGGGCCGATGCACTGGGCGGAGGCGGCGGGCAAGGCGAGGCTGCTCGAGCGGCTGGAGGCGCTTTACGACGAGGACGGTCCGTTCTGGAAGCCGGCGCAGTGGTGGCGGAGCTGAACAGGAAGGCTAGGGCCGGGTGCGCGGAGTCTGGCGGATCCGGTCGAGCCTGCCTGCCATTTCGCGGACGCGCTGCGGATGGCGGGCGGCGAGGTTGCGCTGCTCGCCGGGATCTGCGTCCAGATCGTAGAGCTGGGGTTCCGGGTCGTTGCCGAGTTCGGTGTTGGTGTTCCGGTTGATCTTCGGACCCTTGCCCGGGGCGACGTATTTCCAGCGTCCTGCGATGAGGGAGAGCGAGCCGGCGTGTTCGACCAGATGATCGCGTCCGCGGCGTGAGCGGCCGAGAAGGGCGGGCAGGATGTCGAAGCTGTCGGGGGCGGCGGACTCATCGAGGCGCGCGCCGGTGAGCGAGGCGAGCGAGGCGAACAGATCGATCTGGCTGACGAGGGCGGAGGAAGACGAGCCGGGGCGGACGCGCTGCGGCCAGCGGAGGAAGAAGGGCACGCGGGTGCCGCCCTCGAAGTTGCTGTATTTGCCGCCGCGCCAGGAACCGGCGGGGCGGTGATCGCCGAGCAGTTCGACGGCCTGGTCGCGGTAGCCGTCGTCGACGACGGGGCCGTTGTCGCTGGTGAAGATGAGGAGGGTGTTGCGGTCGAGGTTGAGGCGTGAGAGCGTTTCGAGAATGCGGCCGGCGCACCAGTCGAGCTGGAGCAGGACATCGCCGCGGGGGCCCATGCCGGAGCGTCCGGCGAAGCGCGGGTGAGGGACGCGCGGCACGTGGATGTCGTGCGTGGAGAAGTAGAGAAAAAACGGAACGGACCGGTTTTGTTCGATGAATTCGACGGCCCGCGCGGTGATGACATCGGCCACGTCCTCGTCCTTCCAGAGCGCCTTGCGGCCGCCGGTCATGTAGCCGATGCGGCTGATGCCGTTGACGATGGCCATGTCGTGGCCGTGGCTGGGGTGGAGCTTCAGCAGTTGCGGGTGCGTGCGGCCGAGCGGTTCGCCGGGGAAGGGTTCCTTGAAGCTGACGCGGATGGGATCGGAGGGATCGAGGTTGAGGACGCGGCGGTTTTCGACGTAGACGCAGGGGACGCGGTCGCCGGTGGCGGGAATGAGGAAGGCGGAGTCGAAGCCGAGCTCGAGCGGGCCGGGGCGGATTTCGCCGTTCCAGTCGAGGTCGCCGCTGCCGAGCCCGAGGTGCCACTTGCCGACGACGCCGGTTCGGTAGCCGCGGGACCGGAGCATGGCGGGGAGGGTGGGGCGGCCGGGTTCAATGATGAGCCGCGCGTCGCCGGGCAGGACGCCGGTGCCGGGGCGGCGCCAGGCGTACTCGCCGGTGAGGAGGGCGTAACGGGAAGGCGTGCACGTGGCGGACGGCGAGTGGGCGTGGGTGAAGCGGATGCCGTCGCGGGCGATGCTGTCAATATGAGGCGTGGCGATGCGGCGGGCGCCGTTGGCGCTGACGTCGCCGTAGCCGACGTCGTCGGCGTAAATGAGCACGATGTTGGGGGGCCGGGCAGAGTCTTGGGCGAGCGCCGCAGGGGCGGCGAGCAGGGCAGAAAGGAAGCTGCGGCGGGGGAGAGGGGCTGCGGGCAGGGGGGATGACATTTCCCCCGCAGCATACAACGCGGCGCGGTGCGCAGGTTCGCGGGGATTGACGGAATTTTCACGCAAGCGCGGGACGCGGGCGGATAGAATCGAAGTGAAATGCCGCATCTTGGACTGCCTTTGATTTCACGCCGCGCGTTTGCGGCTACCATGACCGGCGCCGTTCCGCTGTTGCGCGCGCAGCAGGCGGAGATGCACTGGGCGCTGTTGAGCGACACGCACATTCCCGAGAATCCCGAGGACGCCTACCGGGGCTTCCGCCCGGCGGAGAACCTGAAGCGGGCGGTGACGCAGGTGCTGGAGGCGAAGCCGCAGGGAGTGCTGATCTGCGGCGATGCGGCGCGTTTGCGCGGCACGCCGGGCGACTATCAGGCGCTGAAGACGCTGATCGAGCCGGTCACGAGCCGGATGCCCGTGGCCATTGCGCTCGGCAATCACGACGACCGGAAGAACTTCCTGGAAGCGTTCGGCGCAACGCAGAAGGGCGCGCAGGCGGTGAAGAACCGCCATGTGCTGGTGATCGAGTCCGAGGCGGTGCGCTTCATCGTGCTGGACTCGCTGATCATGCCGAACTTCACGCCGGGGCTGCTGGGCAAGGACCAGAGAACGTGGCTGGCGCAGTATCTGGATGCGGCGAAGCCGCTGCCGACGGTGCTGTTCATGCACCACACGCCGGACGACGGCGATTCGGCGCTGCTCGACATGCCGCGGCTGATGGACATCATCCGGGAGCGAAAGATGGTGAAGGCGGTGGTGTTCGGGCACTCGCACCGCTACGCGCATCTGGCGTGGGAGGGAATCCAGATGGTGAACCTGCCCGCGCTGGGCTACAACTTCAACGACGACCAGCCGGTGGGATGGGTGGACGCAGTATTCACGGCACAGGGCGCGACGCTGACGCTGCGCGCGCTGGGAGGCAACACGGAGCGCGACGGCAAGAGCGTTGTGCTGGCGTGGCGCGGCTGAGCGGCCGGCTGCGATAGGATGGCTTCCCGGACCGGGGAGCCGTCATGCACCGCTTCGCCGCATTCTCGACATTGGACTGGCTGGTTCTGGCCGCGTATCTGGCGGGCATCGCCGCGCTGGGGCTGTGGATCGGGCGGCGGGTGGGGCGCACGGACCAGTATTTTCTGGGCGCGCGGCGTTTCAACCGGTGGGTGATGATCGCGCAGAGCTTTGCCTCGGGCACGCACGCGGACATGCCGGTGTCGCTCGCCGGGGCGGTGTACGCGCGCGGCTTCAGCGCCATCTGGTTCCAGTGGAAAAACATGTTCGCCACGCCGTTCTACTGGCTGCTGGCACCGCTGTACCGGCGGATGCGGCGCACGACGATCGCGGAGTTTTTCGAGGACCGCTACGGGCACTGGATGGGGGCGGCGTACATGGTGTTCGCGCTGGCGTTTCTGACGATCAATCTCGCCAGCATGCTGAAAGGCGCGGCGAAGGTGATCAGCCAGGCGGCGGGCGGGGATGTGCCGGTGAACGCGATTGTGATGGCGATGACGGCAGCGTTCCTGCTGTACAGCTTCATCGGCGGGCAGGTGGCGACGGCGTGGACGGAGCTGGTGCAAGGATTTCTGATCATCGTGCTCTCGTTCCTGCTGATTCCGCTGGGCTGGGGGCTGGCAGGCGGCATCGCCGGCATCCGGGAGGCGCTGGGCGGGGAGCGGATGACGCTGACGGCGCCGGAGGGGATCGGCGTGTGGTTCATCCTGATGCTGACGGTGAACGGGCTGATCGGGATCACGAGCCAGCCGCACATCATGGGCATGGTGGCGACGGGCAAGGACGAAGCCGCCTGCCGCGAGGGCTTCCTGTACGGGACGTTCGTGAAGCGGTTCTGCACGCTGGGCTGGGCTCTGACCGGGCTGGTGGCGGCGGCGCTGCTGGCCAAGGGGGCGTTCGGGACAACGGCGTTGCGGGACGCCGAGGAGGCGTTCGGCTTTGCTTGCAGGCACCTGCTGTTTCCCGGCGGCAAGGGGCTGCTGGTGGCGTGCCTGCTGGCGGCGAACATGGCGGCGTGTTCGGCGTATATGGTGAGCGCGGGGGCGCTGTTCACGAAAAATCTCTACGGCCGCTATTTCGTGCGCGGGCGGGAGGACCGGCATTACCTGTGGGTGGGGCGGCTGAGCGGGGTGGCGATCACGCTGCTGGGCGTGCTCTACGCTCTGCTGCTGATCGACAAGGTGCTGAACACGTTTCTGCTCACCGAAACGCTGGCGACGTATGTGGGGATCGCCGTGCTGGGCGGGATCTTCTGGCGGAGGGCGAACCGCTGGGGAGCGGCGGCGGGGGTGGCGGCGGCGATGGCGGCGAATTTTGCGGTCTACTCGTGGCTGGGGCAGCGGTTCGACCACTGGGACCCGAATGTGTTTCTGGCGGCGCTGCTCTGCGGCTCCGCCGTGTTCGTGCTGGTCAGCCTGGCGACGCCGCCGGAGCCGCGCGCCGCGCTTGAAGAGTTCTATCAGCGGCTGCGCACGCCGAGCCACATCGATCCGGCTTCGGCGGGTCCCGGGCAGGTGGAACGGGAAGCCGCGCGGCGCGGCGAGCAGCTGCTGCTGAACCATCTGCTGCACCCGCTGCGGGGCGCGGCGGGCGAGCCGTTCTGGCGGGCGTACCGGATCGACCTGGCGGGGTTCGTGACCGGGTGGGCGGTGGCGCTGGGCATGGTGGCGCTGGCGTGGCTCATCGTGCGGTGAGCCCGTAGTTCAGCCGTCGAGAGGCAGCCGCCAGCGCTGCTCGCGGGCAGCGGCAGGCATCCGGCGCCGCCGGCCGGAGGGCAGCACGAGCGTGGCTTCCACGCCGCCGGGGGAAGTCCAGTCCAACTCGCCGTTCTCGATGAGCACGCGGATGGGGCCGCGTGGCGAGAACACGGTTCCCGAGACGCGCTTCAGATCGCCCGGCTGCGGGCGCAACTCGTAGGCGGCGAAGCCCGGCGCCGTAGGCTGTACGCCGAGGATCATTTGATACAGCGCTACGGCGGGGACCGGATTCGACTGGCACCACACTTGTCCGGTCTCGCTGGGTCCGGGATTCCAGAACTCGGCATAGGTCCCGTTCTCGAGCACAGACGGCAGGTTCGCCCAGCGCTCGCGGAGTTCGCGCACAACATCCGCGCCGCGCCCCGCGCGCGCCAGCGCCCAGAGGCGCCAGATTTCGTTCAGCGGGTAGTTGAAGCCCAGCCGGATGCTCCCGCCTTCCAGCTCGTGCACGTTCGCGTTGGAAGAGGAGGGCATCGAACGCAACAGCTCCACCGTCCGGGCGGACTCATGCTGTGGCATGGCGTCGAACAGCAGCGCCATCGACAGCGTGCGCGCATGCGCCCGCAGGCACCCGTCCCGTGCGGCGGCGGGCAGGTTGTCGAGAAACAGCTGCTCGCCCGGCGACCAGTACAGGCGCCGCACGCGCGCCACGATCTCGTCCGCCTGCCCCCGCGCGGCGCTCGCCTTCGCGTTCTCGCCGCGCCACTCGAGCAGCCGCGCGAGCCCGTTCCTGAGGAAGCCCGCCCAATACAGGTTGAGCGCGCAATGCTTGTCCTGTTCCCGTTGATATCCGATGTGGTCGATCCACACCGTGTTCCAGCGCCAGCCGAGCACGGGCAGCAGCCCGTCCCGTGCGCGGCCGGCATGCAGGAACGACGCGAAGCGCTCGAGCCTGGGCGTGACCTCGTCGATCAGCGCGCGGTCGGCGTCCCACAGGAAATGCTCCGCCACGGCGATGCCGAACTGCAGCGCGTGGTCGAGGATGGGGCCCCACACGGTGAGCCCCATGTGCTTCTGGAACAGCCGCTGGCAGCGGTCCCACGCCGGCCAGCAGTCCATGAACCAGCCTTCGGCGTTCTGCCCCTGCGCGAAGGTGCGGATCATCCGCGCCGGCTGCCGCGTCTCGCCGAAGGCGTAACAGGAACCGAGCTTCGCGTGGTCGAGGTCGCCCGCGTATTGCTGGCGCTCGCGCACCATGTTGTCGACCAGCGTCTCCTGGCAGGTGATCCGGTGCGTTGCGAGGCTCGCCCGCACGGCGCGCGCGACTGCTTCGTCGGAACAGTCAAACTCCGGCTCGTGCGGCCAGCGGTAGTTGCGCTCGCGCGCGCCCGCTTCCAGGATCTCCACCCCTTCCCGCGCCCCGCGCACCAGGACCTGCATCCAGCGGAAGCACTCGTACTCGAAGGCTTGGTATTCGGTGACGCCTTCGCGGCACCTGACGCGCAGCCACTGGCCGTAACGCGGCGGGATGCGCAACAACAATTTCCCCGGAACCTGTTTTTCGCAGAAGAGCAGCTCGACCACCGTGCCCGCTGGCGCGCGTACCTTCACAAACGGGTGGCCGAGCAGCTCCCGGCCGAAATCGTAGGTCACGGCTGCCGAGCGCGCGCCCGTGGCCGGAAGACGGTGCGGGAAGAGCGCTTCCGGAGCGCGCAAGGCAGCGTCCTCGCGCTCCTCGAAAGCATCGGCGGGGAAGCATTCGAAGTATTCTTCCGGATCCACCTTCCACTCGATCCAGCCCGCAGCGGGGGACGACCGCGGCAGGGCTACGGATTCGACCACCGGAGGGATGGAGCGCACTTGCAGGACCCAGTCTTCGCGCCATCCCTCGCGGCCGACTTCGCGCAGGCAAGGGCGGCCGGGCGGGACGGGCTCCACCGCAGCGGGTTTCCATCCGGCGTCATCGAACTCCGCGAGCTGCCAGCCGATGGGTTCGCGCCGCGCGTCGAACTCTTCCTGGAGGGCGCGCAGGAACCATCTCTGATACCCGCCTTGCCGCCACGCCCGGGGCCGCAGCGACTTCCAGCTGGCGTCCGTGGCGAGCCCGAGCGCGTCGCATTGAAACAGGAACCCCTTCCCTTCCCCGCTGCCGGCGGGCGCCGGCGGCGCATAGGTCCCGTCGCCCGTGCCGAAGGCGCACACGAGCGCGGCGATGGCGTTGCTGCCTGGCCGGAGCCATGGCGCGAGGTCCAGTGGGTCGACGTCCCAATAGCGCGGGTCGCAGGGCGCCGGGCCGCGCTGCACGAACTGCCCGTTCACCCAAAGCTTGTAGCGTGAGACCGCGGAGACCCACGCCAGCGCTTCGCGCGGCGGTTCGGCCAGATCGAAGGAGCGGCGGAACATCACGAACGTGTTCTGGACCGTCCGCCGCTCCGGATACCAGATCCACCGCGCCTTCCACTCCGGCGCCTGAACCGGAGGGGTTCGAAGGGCGCTGAAGGCGGGAACGGCGGCGGACGCCTGGAAGAGGGTTCTGCGGGTGATGGGCATGGCGGGTGCGAGCCGCGGCGCAGCTCTCCCGCAAGCTACCACAGCCGGGGCGGTTCAGCTCAGGCGCGCGACGCTTTCGAGCAGCTCTTCCGGGCTGACGGTGGCGGTGCCGAGCTTGCCGACGGCGACTCCGCTGGCGTGGTTGGCCAGTTCGGCGGCTTCGCGCGGCGAGGCGCCGGATGCAAGGGCGAGAGTGAAGACGGCGATGGCGGTGTCGCCGGCGCCGGAGACGTCGAAGACCTCGCGGGCGCGAGTGGGCGTGTGATAAGGCTCGCTGCCGCGCTCGACGAGCAGCATGCCGTGCTCGCCCATCGTGATGAGAACCATCTGCGTGTCCCAGCGTTCGAGCAGCCTCGCCGCGGTCTCTTCCGGCGGCGCGTCAGGCGCGGCGCCGGCGGCGGCGCGCGCCTCGCGCAGGTTGGGCTTCACGGCGGTGACGCCGTGCCAGGGGAGCGGGTTCAGGGGGCTGGGATCGACGGTGACGATACGGCCTGCGGCGAGGCGGATGATGCCCGTGGCGACGGCTTCCGTGAGGAAGCCTTTTGCGTAATCGGAGAAGATCACGGCGCTCCAGCCATCGCTGTGCGCGGCGAGGCGGGCGAGCAGCTGCGGCAGGAGATCCTCCGGCATGCGGCGGCGCTGTTCGCGGTCGATGCGCACCACCTGCTGATGGCGGGCGATGACGCGGGTCTTGACGATGGTGGGCGATGCGGGCGAGACAAGCAGGGCGGAGTGGTCGATGGAGGACTCTTCGAGAAGCGCGGCGAGTTTCTCACCGGCCGGGTCGGCGCCGCGCACGCCGGCGATGCTCGAGCGCGCGCCCATGCCGCGCAGGTTCCGCGCCACGTTGGCGGCGCCGCCGGCGAAGAAGGTTTCGCCGGTGACTTCGACCACGGGCACGGGCGCCTCCGGGGAGATGCGGCTCACGTCGCCCCAGACGAACTCGTCCAGCATGACGTCGCCCGCCACCAGGATGTGCTGGCGGGGGAACCGCGCGACGATCTCTTCAGCCCGCTTCAAGTGCATGGATCAGCCTACAGGAGTGTAGCAAACAGGCTGAAGCGGGTTCACAGTTCAGGCCAGGCGTGCTTTGGATAGCGCCGCATGAGCTCCCGGCGCACCTGTGGGTAGAGCCGTTCCCAGAAGCCCCTGAGATCCTGCGTGACCTGTACCGGGCGGTGATTGGGCGCGAGCAGGTGCACAACCAGCGGCGTCCCCGCCGGGCCGATGCGCGGCGTCTCCGTCATGCCGAAGAAGTCCTGCAATCGCGACGCGACATATGGATGCGCGCCGCCGGGGTAGTGGATGCGCGCGCGGCGCCCGGAAGGCAGCAGGAGCCAGTCCGGCGCGAAGCGCTCCAGCCGCGCCCAGCCGCCGCCCAGTTCTGCGCGCAAGGCTTGCTGGAAGCCGCCCTGCAAGGCGGCGCGGCGCAGTTCCTCAAACGATCTCAGACCGGCGCACAGGCGCGTGAGGACTTGCTCCAACGGCGGCGGCTCCAGCCCGGCGAAGCGGATGCGGTTGCGCAGCCGCTGCCATTCTTCGGAGTCGACGAACCGTTCGATGCCGGCTTCGGCGGCTTTGCGCGCGAGCAACACGGCGGCTTCTTCGGGATCCGGCTGGTGACGGCGGGACTCTTCCACGACGAGCTGGTCGTAAAAGAGGCGCCAGACCTCCTCCACACGTTCGGCGTCGCGGTTCCATTCGATCTGTGTTTCTTCGCGCAAGCGGTCCGGAAGCACGTCGAGGAGCAGTTCGGGCCCGACCGCCACGGCGCTGCGCACCAGGGGCAGGCCGCGCTCCGGGCGTTCCTCGGTTTCGAGCGCGACGAGGAACTCCGCGGTTTCGAGTCCGGCATCTTTGGCGAGCACGGCGGAGGAGCCGTTGGAGAGCAAGAGTTCGTTGCCGCGGCGGCGGCGCGCGACGCGGTCAGGAAACGCGCGCAGCACGCATTCCTCGAGAGGCGCCTGCGCCCGGGGGCGCGCGAGCGCGCGCAGTTGCCGCTCGATTTGCGCCACCTGCGCGGGGTGCGCGGCGGAGAGCGAGGCGGCGAGGCGGCAGGCCGGGGCGCCGCCGCGTTCGACCAGGGCCGCCAGCCGCGGATGCAGCGGCAGTTGCGCGAGCCGGCGGCCGAAGTCCGTGAGGCGCCCCCGCGCATCGAGCGCGGCGAGGCGGGCGAGCAGCTCTTCGGCGGCGCTCAGGGCGTCTTCCGGCGGCGGGGTGAGCCATTCCAGCTCGCGCGGATCGGCAACGCCCGCCGCGTGCAGGTGCAGGCAGAGCTGCGCGAGTTCGCGCCGCAGGATCTCCGGCGCTTCGTGTTCGGGCCGCCGGAGGAAGTCCTCCAGCGGGTAGAGGCGCACGGCGAGGCCCGGGGCGATGCGGGCGGCGCGTCCGGCGCGCTGCACGGCCGAGGCGCGGCTGATGCGGCGCAGCTCGAGCCGCGGCAGCCCGCTCCAGGGGGAATCCGACGGGATGCGCGCGAGTCCTGAATCGACAACCACGCGCACGCCGGGTATGGTGACGCTGGATTCGGCGATGTTGGTGGAGAGCACGACGCGGCGGCGTGATCCGGGCATGACGGCGCGCTCCTGATCTTCGGCCGGCAGGTCGCCGTGCAGGGCGAGGATGTCGGCGCAGCGGGCGATGCGGCGGCCCTGGAGGAGCTCGCCGCAACGGCGGATCTCGGCGGCGCCGGGCAAGAAAACAAGAACGTCGCCTTCTGTTCCGGCGAAGGAATTTTCAACGGTCTCCCGCACGAGCTCTTCGAGCGGCTGCGCGGAGTGCGGCGTGTAGCGGAGGTCGAGCGGGTAGAGGCGGCCCTCGCTGCGCAGAACGGGGCAGCCGCCGAGGAACTGCGCGATGGCGGGGCCTTCGAGGGTGGCCGACATCACCACCAGCCGCAGGTCCGGCCGTGCGGTTTTCTGGAGCCGCCGCAGCAGCGCGAGGGCAAGATCGCCTTCGAGGTGGCGCTCGTGGAACTCGTCGAGGACGACGGCGCTGACACCCTCGAGGCGAGGGTCACCGAGCAGCCGCCGCGCCAGAAGCCCTTCGGTGAGATAGAGGAGCCGGGTGGCAGGGCCGGCCATTTTCCGGAAACGGACCTGCCAGCCGATGGTTTCGCCGGCGCGCTCTGCGCGCTCGGCGGCGGCGCGTTGCGCGGCGAGGCGGGCGGCGAGGCGCCGGGGTTCGAGCACAAGCACCTGTCCGGGCAACAGGTCCAGGAGCGCGGGCGGCACGCGGGTGGTCTTGCCGGCGCCGGGCGGGGCTTCGAGCACGAGGCACGAGCCGGCGCGGAGCGTGGCGAGGACATCGCCGAGGATCGCGTCAACGGGCAGCCGCTCCACATATACACTGTAGCTATGCCAGTCACAGTCCAACCGCCCGCCCGGCTCCTGTTCGGCCCCGGCCCGTCGCCGGTCCACCCGCGCATTTACGAGGCGATGAGCCGCCCGATTGTCGGCCACCTGGACCCCTATTTCTTCCAGATTAACGAGGAAATCCGGGCGGGATTGAATGCCTGTTTCGGGACGAAGAATGAATTTACGATGGTGATTTCCGGCACAGGCAGCGCCGGGATGGAGTGTGCGGTGGCGAATTTCGTCGAGCCCGGCTCCACGGTGGCGGTGTTCGCCAACGGATACTTCAGCGACCGGATCACGGAGATGGCGCGGCGGCAAGGGGCGCGCGTCGAGCGCCTGGAGAAGCCGTGGGGACAGATCTACACGGACGCGGAGGCGCGCGAGTTCCTGAACGCCGTGCGCCCGCAGGTGGCGGCGTTCGTGCACGCGGAGACGAGCACGGGGGCGCACCAGCCTCCGGATGGAATCTGCCGGGCGGCGCACGAGGCGGGCGCGCTGGTGATCGCCGACTGCGTCACCAGCCTGGGCGGCATGCCGGTGCGCGTGGACGAGGCGGGGATCGACATCGCCTACAGCGGGACGCAGAAGGCGCTGGGCTGCCCGCCCGGGCTGGCGCCGATCACCTGCTCGCCGCGCGCGGTGGAGTTCCTGCGGCAGAGAAAAACCACTCCAGCGACGTGGTATCTGGACCTGAAATTGTTGCTCGAATATTACGAAAGCGCGCACCGTTATCACCACACGGCGCCCATCTCGATGTTCTACGCCTTGCGCGAGGCGCTGGCGCTGATCGGGGAGGAAGGGATCGAGAACCGCTGGGCGCGGCACCGGCGGAACCACGAGCTTTTTGTGGCCGGGCTCGCCGGGATGGGCGTGCGGATGCACGTTCGGGAGGGCGAGCGGCTGTGGACGCTGAACACGCCTTGCGTGCCGGAGGGCGTGGATGACGCGGCGGTGCGGCGGCGGCTGATGGAGTCCCGCGGCATCGAGATCGCCGGAGGCTTTGGCCCGCTGGCCGGCAAGGTGTTCCGGATCGGCACCATGGGCTACGGATCGACGGAAGAGAACGTCTCGCTGCTCCTGGATGCGCTGCGGGAAGCGCTGGGGCGGCGAGCGGGAGACGCGGCGCAGCCATAGGCGGCGCCTGTGGCACGATGGCGGGGTGATGCGCAGCGGGCTCGGATCGGGGCGGCTGTGGGCGGCGGCGGCGCTGCCTGTGCTGCTGGCGGCGTTCCACTGGGAGCTGCTCCTGGGTCCGCGCGCAGTGTGGTTCGGCTCCGATGACAACGCCTTCCAGGTGCTGCCATGGCTGGAGGTGCAGGCGCGGGCGTGGCGCGCGGGGCGGGCGCCGCTGTGGGACCCGTATCAGTGGATCGGGCAGCCGCTGCTCGGGCAGGCGCAGCCGGCGGCTGCCTCGCCGCTGAACTGGCTGCTGGTGACGAAGCCCGCCGGCGCGGAAGGATGGTTGTGGCTGAACGCCTACTTTCTGCTGATCCGCTGGATTGGCGCGGCGGGGATGTACCGTCTGGCGAGGGGACTCGGCTGCGGGCGCGCGGCGTCGCTCGCCGCCGGCTTCGCCTATGCCACGGCCGGGTGGTTCGCCTTCAGCCTGCGCCCGCAGATGGCGATGGGGGCGATGTGGGCGCCGTGGATGTTGCGGCACCTGATGCGGGCGCTGGAGGCGGAGGCGGGCGGGGGCCGGCGTTTCCCTTTGGAGTGGGCCCGCGGTCTGCCGGGCGGGATGGCGCGGCATGCGGTGATCGGCGGATTCTTTCTCGGACTGTGCTGGCTGGGCGGGCACCATCAGGCGCCGCTGTATCTGACGCTGGCTTGTGCATTGTTCTGGCTGGGTTTTTCGATCCGCGAGCCGCGCCGCATTGCGGGAGCGGTCCTGTTCTTCGCGACCGCTGCTGCAGCGGGCGCGCCGCAGATTCTGCCGGCGATGGAATACGGGCGGCGCGCGGTGCGCTGGGTGGGGCTGGAAGCGCCCATCGGCTGGCAGGAGAAGATCCTGCTGGAGATTCACGCGCGCTACGGTCTTGCGCCCGCGGAGCTTCCGGCGCTGGTCTGGCCCGGCCATGAAGGGAAACTGGAAGTATTTCACGGCAGCCTGCTGCTTGCGTTTGCCCTGGCGTCTGCCTGGAGTGCGCGGAAGAGACCGGCGTGGCTTCTGGCGGCAATGGGAGTGGCGGGAATCTGGGTGGCACTGGGTCCGGCGTGGGGACTGCACCGGTGGCTGTATCTGGCAGTCCCCCATTTCGACAAGGCGCGGATGCCGGTGGGGGCGCTGGTGCTGGCGAGCGTGGCGCTGCCGGCGCTGGCTGCGGCGGGAATCGAGCGGCTCTCGGGAAGCGCCGGGCGCGAATGGTGGCGCGGAGCGATGGCGGCGGCGCTGCTGGCGTTTGCGGTTGGAACAGCGTACGCGGCCTGGCGGGGCGGCGCGGGCGGCGATCTTCGCTGGCGCAGCGCGGCGGGCGCGGCGGCTGCGGCGGTGCTGGTCTGGATGTCGAGAACCCGGCAGGTACCGGGCTGGATGTTCGCCGCCGTGTGCGTGGCGGCGGTGGCGGCGGAGGCGCGCCCGCTGTACGAGCCGGTGCTGGAGAGGTTCGTCGAAGGGCGGGCGCCGCGGAACGTGCGCCTTTTGGAGGCGCACGACGACGTGGCGGAATTCCTCCGGCGGCAGGGCAGCCTGTGGCGGGCGGAGATCGACGACTCCGACATCCCGTACAACTTCGGCGGCTGGCACGGCGTGCTGCAAGTCCATGGCTATCTTGCGAGTGCAACGGAAAACATCTACCGCCACGAGATGCACACGCCGCAGGCGAAGCGTCTGTTCGCGGTGCGCTATCGCGTGGCGCGGGCGCCGTCGGAGACGCATGCGAGGCTGGTCTTTGCGGGCGCCACGGGCGTGAACGTCTATGAATGGCACGGCGCGTTGCCGCGTGTCTTCACGGTGCACGCGGCGTCAGGGCTGGCGGACCGGCGGCACGCGGCGGGAGCGCTGGCAGCGCTCGCGGAGCGCGCGGGCGATGAAACATTTCTGCCCGGTCCTGTTCCGGAGCTCGAGCGTTGCGCCGGACGGGACGAGGCGCGGATCGTGGAATCGGCGGAGGACCGGGTGGTGGTGGAGGCGCTGCTTGCCTGCCGCGGGATGGTGATTCTTTCCGACACGTGGTTCCCCGGGTGGCGGGCGCGGGTGGACGGGCGGCGGGCAAGGATTCACGAAGCCTACGCGGCGGTGCGGGGTGTGGTGGCTGAAGCCGGCGCGCACCGGATCGAGTTCCGCTATGTGCCGGGCAATGTGCTGGCCGGGGCGGGGCTGTTTGTGCTGGCGGCATGCGCGGCGGCTGCCTGTGCGCGACGCCGCGGGCTACACTAGTGAGCACGATGGGTTCCGCGGCCCCTTCCCTGCCCGAGGTGCACTCGTCGGTGGAGACGTCCCACCCGCGCCTGTGGAAGCGGATGTTCTCCTTTGCCGGGCCTGCCTATCTGGTGAGCGTCGGCTACATGGATCCGGGCAACTGGGCCACCGACATCGAGGCGGGATCCCGGTTTGGCTACCGGCTGCTGTGGGTGCTGGTGGTCTCCAACCTGCTGGCGATCCTGCTGCAAACGTTGAGCGCGCGGCTGGGCATTGTCGCCGGGCGCGACTTGGCGCAGGCGTGCCGCGAGGCCTATCCGCGACCGGTGAGCTACGCGCTGTGGGTGCTGGCGGAGATCGCCATCGCCGCCTGCGATCTGGCGGAGTTGCTGGGCGCGGCCATCGGGCTGCACCTGTTGTTCGGGCTGCCGCTGCTGGCCGGGGTGGCGATCACGGCTGCTGACACGCTGCTGATTCTGTGGTTCGGGCGGTTCGGCATCCGGCTGATCGAATCGATCATTCTCGGCTTCATCACGGTGATTGCGGGCTGCTTTGTGCTCGAAATCGTGCTGGCGCGCCCGGTGTGGGGCGAGGTGGCGCGCGGGCTGGTGCCGCAGCTGGATTCGGCCAGCCTGTATGTGGCGGTGGCGATGCTGGGCGCGACGGTGATGCCCCACAACCTGTATCTGCACTCGTCGCTGGTGCAGACAAGGTCGTTCGGGGCGGACGTGGGATCGAGGCGGGCGGCGTGCCGGTTCAATCTGGTGGACTCGGTGATTGCGCTGAACGGCGCGCTGCTGGTGAACGCCGCGATCCTGATTCTGGCGGCCTCGACGTTCTTCCAGCGGGGCATGGAAGTGACCGAACTCGGGCAGGCGCACGCGATGCTGACGCCTCTGTTGGGGACGACGCTTGCCGGAGCGGCGTTCGCGCTGGCGCTGCTGTTTGCGGGGCAGTCGTCGACGATCACGGGCACGATGGCGGGCCAGATCGTAATGGAAGGGTTCCTCAATATCCGCATGCGCCCCTGGCTGCGGAGGCTGGTGACGCGGGGGGTGGCTGTCTTGCCGGCGGCGCTGACCATCCAGTATGCGGGCGACGAGGGCGCATACCGCCTGCTGATCCTGAGCCAGGTGATCCTGAGCCTGCAGCTGCCGTTTGCAATCGTTCCGCTGGTGCGCTTCACGGGCGACCGGCGGAGGATGGGCCCGCTGGTGAATCCAGGGTGGCTGAAGGCGATGGGGTACGGCGCGGCAGCCCTGATCGTGGCATTGAACCTCTGGCTGGCCTGGACGGAGCTGGCCGGGCTGCCGTGGTGGGGGTCGGCGGCGGTGACAGCGCCGCTGCTGGGGTTGCTGGGATATGTGGCAGTGGTGCGGCCGAGGGAAGGTGCGGCGGCGGTGATGCCGGAGGCAGGCGGGCTGGTCTTCGCCGAGCCGGTTTACAAGCGCATCCTGGTGCCGGTGGATCACTCGGCCCTGGACCGGGTGGCACTGGCGCATGCGGTGGCGCTCGGCAAGCCGCACGGGGCGGTGATCCACCTGCTGCACGTCGAGGAGGGCGTCGCCAGCCAGGTGTACGGGGAGGCGGCGCGGACGTCGGAGATCGAGATGGGGAGGCGGTATTTCGAGGAGCTGGCGGAAGCCGTGCGCCGCGCAGGTCTTGAGGCAAAGCTGGAGATTCTGCACGGCAAGGAAGTGAAAACATTGATTATCCGGCAGGCGCATGCCCTGCGTCCGGATCTGATCGTGATGGGCGCGCACGGGCACCGCGGGCTCATGGATCTGGTCTTCGGGGCGACGATCAACGAGGTTCGGCACGGAGTGGAAGTGCCGGTGCTCGTGGTACGTATGCCGTTTTGAAACGGGGGCGGCGTCCGGAGATGGGACAGATGGGGCGGCGGATGTGTCAGAGCGACGCAGGCGGGACCGCGTAAGTCCCGCCAAGTCATTGATCCAGAAAGGCCGTCTGTTTGGAGCCGGGCGTGCTTTCCTGAAGGGCGGGACACTGTCATGCGTCCGCTTCTCTCCATCTTGTTGCTGGCAGCGGCGTTCGCCGGGGCGACCACGCTCGAAAAGCTGACTGTGGAGCAGATGGCGCAGAAGGCGACGGCGGTGGTGAGGGCGCGGGCGACGGCTTCCACGACGGTGCAGCGCGGGTCGATGATTTACACGGTTTACCAGTTGCAGGTGTCTGAAATGCTGAAGGGCGCGCTGCCCCCGGGGCCGGCGGAGGTTTACGTGCCCGGCGGCACGTACGGGCGCTACCGGCAGAGCATTGCCGGCTCGCCGGTTCTCGCGCCGGGCGTGGAGTATGTGTTCTTCCTCTGGGCGAGCCCGCGCGGGCTGGTGCAGGTGATCGGGCTGAGCCAGGGTGTTTTCGAGATCAAGGCGGGCGGCGGGCAGACGCTGTTGGTGCGGGGCAAGCTGGAGGCGGAGATCGTGGACCGGACCGGGCGCGCTGTGGAGGACAACGGGATCCGGCTTTCGCTGGAGAGCCTGCGGGAGATTGTTGCGCGCGTGGCGGCGCAAGGGGATCGGCAATGAGACTGCGGCTGGCAGGGTTGAGTCTGCTGTTGAGCGCAAGTCCTTTGTTGGCCTACTATCACTTTGTCCGGTACGCGAGTTCCGCGCCGCCCTACACTCCGGTCTATGACAGGTTCGACCTGCGGGCGTTGCCGGGCAAGACGGTTCCGTATTTCATTTCCCTGCAGGGTCCGCTGCGGTTGGCCGAGGGGGATTCCGAAGCCGCATTGGTCAGCCAGATCCGTGCGGCAGCCGGGGCGTGGAACACCGTTCCGACGTCGGAGCTGCGGCTGGCGTTCGGCGGCTTCCGGGACGACGGGAACGGCATGGGCGGCCCATACATTCAGGTGGAGTTTACTGACGAGCTGCCGCCGGGTGTGATTGCACAGGGGGGGCCTGTGACCCGGCTCGATCCGGTCGATGGCCCGGACGGCGTGTTTACTCCGATCGCGCACTCTGTTCTCCGGCTGCCCAAGGATCTCGCTTCGCGGCCCAGTTGGAGCGAGCGGCTGTTCCTGACGCTGGTTCATGAATTCGGCCACACCTTGGGCCTGCAGCACACCTGGACCTCGAGCGTGATGTCCACGGAGATCACCAGAGCAACGACGAAGGCGCGGCCGCTGGGGCAGGACGACATCGCGGGCGTGTCGATCTTGTATCCGACTGCGGAGTTCAGAAAGTCGACAGCCACGGTCACCGGCCGGGTGACGATGAACGGGCAGGGGGTTGCGCTGGCCTCGGTAGTGGCGGTCGCGCCCGGACGGGATGCGGTGAGCACGCTGACGGCGCCGGACGGGAGTTACAGCCTGGCCGGGCTCCCGCCGGGTGTCTATTACATTTACGCGCATCCGCTTCCACCGGCGATTGCGGGAGAGCCGCAGCCGGTGAATCTGGAGTTGCCGATGGGGCCGGAGGGGGCGATTTTTCCGGGACCTGTTTTTGACCTGGCATTTTACGGCGGGGCAGCGCCCGGCGCTCCATTGACGCTGGAGGCGGGGGCGGCAGCCGAAGGGGTGGACTTGCAGGTTTCGCCGCGCACCTCGGTGACGCTGCACTCGGTGCAGACGTATTCGTTTTACGGGCAGAACGTGCTCAAGCCTGCCACCGTGCATCTGACGAGCGGCGCCGGCAGCACCGTGTTCACGGGTTACGGCGCGACGGCAATCACCCCGGGCTTTTCCGTCAGCGTTTTGGCCGCTCCGGAGACGATCCTCGAGGGGAGCTTGCGCCCCTATCCATATGCATCCGGTTACCTGATGGCGGACCTCTCGGTTTCGCCGTTCTCCGGCGAGGGTCCGCGCCACCTGCTGTTCCAGACGCCCGGCGAATCCTACCTGCTCCCATCCGGCGTGGCCGTGAAGCGGGCTTTGCCGCCGTCCCTGGAGTCGATTGCGGCAGCAGAAGGCGGCTGGCTGGTTGTGGAGGGCCGCAACCTCTCGGCGGACACAGCCATATGGGTGGACGGCGTGCCGGCGAAGACCCGGTACGAGGATGGAAAGTTGCTTCTGACTCCTCCGCCCGCGCCGCAAGGCCACCGCGGTGTTCTGGCGGCCTTTAACCAGGACGGCCAGAGTTCTCTGTTTGTGCATGGCAACGCTTCGCCCCTGTTTTCCTACGAAGGGACCGTGGAGCCTGTAGTGAATATCGAGGCGGCACAGATCCCGGCAGGCGCGGAGATGGTGATCCCCGTCACTGGCACGGGCGTGAACTTCCGGGAGTGGACTCCTGCGATCGGGACAGGCACGAGTGATGTGGCGGTGCGCAAGGTGTGGGCCACGGGGGAAGGCACTGCGCTTGCCTGGCTGGCCGCGCGGCAGGGCGCCGCACCGTCGGCGGCGCCGTTCACCGCTACAGTGGGGCTGCTGACTGCGAAGCTTTCATCCGCGTTGACCGTGCTTCCCTCCAACGGTGCGCCGTTCTTGCGGATGTCGGCCATGGAAGGCCAGTATCTTTATCCCGGAGCCGCCGCGGTGCTGCCCGTGGCATCAATGCCCGGCGGCGCCAGTGCGGGCAGCGTGGCCGCGGTCATCGGCGGCGCCCCTGCCGCTGTGTTGCAGGTCTCCGAGGGGAGCGTGACCGTGCAGGTTCCGCCGCAACTGGCACCGGGCGTTCATCTGTTGCGCATGACCCTGGCAGGCGTGGAGGCGTTGCCGGCGGCGGTGGAGATTGGCCCTGTGCCGCCGCTCGTACTCTACGCCCGCCACCCTGACGGAGCGCCTGTGACCGCGGCAAGCCCCGTGCGCGCGGACGGCACCCTAATTCTCGCAGTGGGCGGGCTTGGTGGAACGGGCACTGTGGCTGTCGACCGCCTGCGCGTGGTTTCCGGAAGCGTGGAACACACTGTTGTCTCCGTCACCGAGAACTCCCAGATCCCGGGCACACATCTTGTTGAGGTTCGCCTCGCGAAGGCCGAGGCAACCGACGGCGCCCTGGGCCTGACAGTGGTGGCGAACGGCATCCGATCTTTGGCGCCTTTCCTGATCCCGTACCAGCCATAGCCGGCCGGCCGGGCGATCCGCCAACCGCATGGCGGCCGGTGTATGCTCATCTTCGAGGTGGGTGCGCGTGAGGGGCCTGTTCGCCGGCTTGGGAGTGCTGGCCGCCGCGTCGCTGACGCTGTTCGCGGCCGATGGCCCCGCCGCGACCCCGGCGCAGGGCCGAATCCTGATCGATTACCCGGCAGAGGGCACGATCTTCCCGCCGGATTTCGCGCCGCCCACGTTCCTTTGGCGCGAGCAGCCCGAGACCGCAGACACCTGGCAGGTGCGGATCGAGTTCGACGGAGGCGCTCCACCGCTGACGGTCGCCGCCAAAGGCGAGCCTATGCAGCCCGGACCCATCGACCCGGCGGCTGCCGGCCCTACCAACCGGTTGCCCGAACTCACGCCCGAGCAGCGCGCCACGCGGACATGGCGGCCCGATGCCGTCACATGGCGACGCATCCAGCACGGTTCGCTCGAGCGGTGGGCCATTCTCACGTTCACGGGTCTGCGCCGCGGGCAGTCGGTGAGCGCCGGCGCCGTACGCATCCGAACATCGAAAGATCCTGTCGGCGCGCCGGTCTTTTTCCGCGACGTGCCGCTGATGCCGTCCGAGACCGAGAAGGGCGTGATCAAGCCGCTGGCGCCGAAGCTGCTGCCGCTGGTTCGCTGGCGGCTGCGCTACCTCGACGAACCTGCCAGCCGGACCGTGCTCGAGCGGCTTCACACATGCGCCAACTGCCACTCGTTTTCCGCCGACGGACGCACGCTGGGGATGGACCTGGACGGACCGCACAATGACAAGGGGCTCTACGCGATCGTCCGCGTGGATCCGCGAACCGTCATCCGCCAGGAGAACGTGATCTCCTGGAAACGGTTCCGCGGCCAGATGGAACGCGACAAGCGGATCGGCTTCATGAGCCAGGTGTCGCCGGACGGGCGGTTTGTCGTCACCGCCACTCAGGTGCAATACTACGTCGCCAATTTCCCGGACTACCGGTTCCTCCAGGTCTTCTACCCGACGCGTGGCATCCTGGCTTTCTACGACCGCGCGGAGGGAGTCATCCGTCCGCTGCCCGGCGCCGACGACCCTGCCTTCGTGCACGCCAACGCCGTCTGGAGCCCGGACGGGAGCCACCTGGTGTTCGTCCGCGCCCCCGCCACCGACCCATATCCCAAGGGACGCAGGCTGGCAGAGTACCCGAACGACCCGAATGAGGTTCAGATCCGTTACGACCTGTGGCGGATCCCGTTTAACGGCGGAAAAGGCGGGCGCGCCGAGCCGGTGCGCGGCGCCTCGCGCAACGGGATGAGCAACAGTTTTCCGAGGATCTCGCCCGACGGCAAGTGGATCGTATTTGTGAAATGCCGCAACGGGCAATTGATGCGACCGGACGGAGAGCTGTGGATCGTGCCCGCCTCCGGAGGCGAGGCGCGCCGCATGCGCTGCAACACGCGCCTGATGAACTCCTGGCACAGCTTGTCACCCAACGGGCGGTGGATGGTGTTTTCCTCAAAGAGCCGCTCATCCTACACGCAGATGTTTCTCACGCACATCGACGAGCAGGGCAACGACAGTCCCGCCGTGCTGATCGAGAACGCGACCGAGTCCAACCGCGCTGTCAACATCCCCGAGTTCGTGAATATTCCCAAGGGTGGGCTGGAGAGGATCGACGTGCCGGCGGCGGAATTTTACCGCCTGTACGATCTGGCCTACGAGCTGGGCGAAAAGGGCGACACGGAAGCAGCCATCCGGATGTGGCGCGAGGCGTTGCAGCTGGAGCCCGAAGACGCGCGGGCGCACAACAACCTTGGCGGGCTGCTGCTGCGCGCGAGACGGCTCGACGAGGCGGAGGCGCACTTGCGCGCCGCCCTGCGCGCGGACGAATCCGCGTCCAACGCCCGCAGCAATCTGGGTTTGCTGTTGATGCAGAGGCAGCGGTGGAGCGAGGCGCGGCGCGAGCTGGAGCGGGCGCTGGAACTCAACCCGGACTTGGCCGAAGCACGCGTGAACCTCGGTGGCGTGCTGCTGGTGCAAGGGCGGCACGCGGAAGCGGCTGCGCAACTGCGGAAGGCGCTGGAGCTCGAGCCGTGGCGGACGGAGGCGATGACGAACCTGGCCTGGATCCTCGCCTCGTGCCCCGATGAAAAAGTGCGCCGCGCGCAGGAGGCCGTGGCTCTGGCGGAGCGCGCGGCGGCGCTCACCGGGCGCCACGACGCGGCGGCACTGGACGCGCTGGCCGCCGCCTACGCCGCGGCGGGCCGCCTTGGAGAGGCCGCCCGCACGGCGGAAGAGGCGTGGCTGCGGGCGCGCGAGGCTCGTCTGGACTGGGCGGACGAAATCCGCCAGCGGCTGGAGATGTACCGCAGAGGGCAGCCGTACCGCGCGCCGCGCTAGGCAGCGCGCCGCTCAGGCACTGAAAGCCCGGTCGATGCGCCGCACGGTATCGTCCACCTCGGCTTCGCTCAGCATGCCGATGGTGACGGCATCCACCAACCCGTTGCCGAAGACGAACCGCAGCGACTTGTCGCGCTCCTCCGGGGTTTTGATGCGGCCCGCGCCGAAAATCTTCATCCCGATGATTCCCTTCCCCGCCGCCTTGGCCTGCTTCAGGTACGGAACCACTTCCTCGACCGGCGCATCCATGTACGCCGCCTTGCCCACGTGGTTGATCCTGGCCAGGATCACGTCCACCCAGGGCGAGGAGCAGGCGATCTTCAGCGCGCCGAAATCGTGGCAGCTGACGCCCACGGCTTTGACGACTCCCTTGGCCTTCAGCTCGTTCAGCTCGTCCATGCCGCGGGCGAAGTCCTGCGTCCAGCGGGCGTCCATCATGCAGTGCAGCAGCACGATGTCGAGAAAATCGCTGTTCAATTCCTTGCGAAAACGGTCGATTTCCGCCCTGGCGCCGCCGGAATAAGCATTCCAATACTCGGTTCGTGGCCAGATCTTTGTCAGCAGGGCGTATTTTTCGCGCGGCACGCCGTCCAGCGCGCGGCGCAGATAGGGGTGCGAGCCGTAGAGATCGGCGGCGTCCATGAAGGTCACGCCGAGGTCGAGGTCATGCCGCACCAGCGAAGTGAACGCCTTCGTGCCGATCCGGGTGTGCTCGCTCGAGCGCCCGCTGCCATTGAAGCCGGTGCCTTGCGCAAGCCGTGTCACGCGGACTCCCGTCTTGCCGAGCGTCACCATTTCGGCCGCCCTGGAAGGCGCGGAGGCGCCGGCGGCAGTGGCCGGAGCGGCTGCTGCGGCGCCGCCCAGAAAGGCGGCAAAGTGCCTGCGGCTGACACGGCCGGGGACGACATTCTTCCCGTTGCGAGAATCGTTCATCGGTTGGGCTCCCTCTGCCTGGATTGGACTGCCCGCGCGGCCTGCACGGCGCGCGTGGCTCCATCTTATCAGGGTCTGAGCCGTGCCCGGCGGGCGCGCCGGCAAGGCGGCCTACTCGGGGTTGATGTAGAACTCATACCAGAGCGTGGCGCCGGACTCGCCGATCCG
The DNA here is from genome assembly GCA_964458495.1 of uncultured Arcobacter sp. Lineage (GTDB taxonomy): Bacteria > Acidobacteriota > Terriglobia > Bryobacterales > Bryobacteraceae > JANWVO01. The sequence goes on along the minus strand of CAYWJB010000007.1, from coordinate 38,497 downwards.
GAAGCGAGCCTTGCCCTCGAACTCTTCCACGGGCACGTCGGCCATCCGGTTTCCGCTCTCGTCCAGCGCCCAGACCACAACGCGCCAGGGAGCGACGGGCAGCGTGATGGTGGCGGGGATCACTTCAATCAGCGCCGGCGCGCGCCCCCAGTTCCGTCCGACGGAGTTACGGCGCTCGTCCTTCCAGCGCTGATCCGTGTTCTCATGGTCGCCGGTGGCAACGATCACGCCCCACGCCTCCCCGCTGCCAACAAGCGATTCGCCTTCACGCGCCGTGATGGCGATGGTCGACCAGCCCTGCCGCGTGACGCCCGGCTCGATGATGACGCCGTCGAGGTCGAAGGCGCGGCCGTCAGAGAAGCCCACGACGGCTTTTGTGGCCGGCGTGTTCACGGTCAGCACGCCGCGTCCGGCTTGTTCGAGGCTCCAGACGAGTTGTCCGGTGTCGGAGACGTAAACCGGCCCGGCGGGCGCTTCCGGCATCGCGTCTTCGCCTTCGGCTTCCTCCCCCACCGAGAGCGACACGCGCGAAATCAGGCCGAGCGTGGCGGGCACGCCGAGGCTCGAGCCGTCGGCGATGCGCCAGGGTCCGCCACGGGACGTCACGGTCTCGACTTCGGTCTCGGGATCGAACCGGACGACATGCTCCTGAGCCGCCGGCGCCACATCGCCGCGCCGGAACAGCGAGGCCGCGATGAGAGAATTTGCCAGCTTGCCCGGATTGCCGGCGGTATCGAAAAATCCGGTGACATATTCGTCCGTGCCCGTGGGATATTCGAAAAACCAGATGCCGTCCCAGTCCTGCAATGCCCCGTAGGCGGCCACGAAAATCGGCATTTCCGTGGAATACGTATTGGGCGAAGGGTGCTGGTATTCGGTCACATTGTGGGGCTTTCCTTTCACCCGCTGCCGCGTGATGCCCGCGATGGTGGAGCCGGCGGGGCTGTTGACCATCGAGACGTTTTGCACAGTCCAGTTGTCCGGGCTCCAGTCCTGGCCGGAAGGGAACTGCGGGTGCTGCCAGTAGGCGTGCGAGTCAATGGCGTCCATGTCGCGCTGCGCGTTGGGCGGGCTGTTGGAGATGATGGTGGCGAAAACAATGCCCGGATAGCCCAGATCTTCCTTGATATAGCGCCTCATTTCGTCCCAGTATTGTTTTTCCAGGTCCAGGGCGAACCGGATCCAGTCCCGGCGCTGGCCGAGCGTGGCGCCGGCGCCGCCGCGCTTCACGCTGGGCACGTTGCCGGCCTCGAGGCTGGCCCCTTCCGGCAGCACGCCGATCTGGCCTCCTTCGCGGAACTCCACCTGGGCGATCCAGACCCTCGCCGCGCGGTCCCCGAAGCCGTTGAAATTGATCCGTGCATTCGCTTCGTCCACAGTGTTCTGGAAGGTGATCGAGTACTGTCTCCACTCGGCGTCGAGGGTAGCCGAGATCGAAGGCGCAAGAGCCGCCCAATCCGTGTGCGCGCGCTGCAGGCTGGCGTTGAGGGGCGTGGGCGAAGCGGCGCGAGCCCAGAACCGGAGGGTGTATGTCTTTCCGGCCTCCACTTGCAATTGCGACTGGTTGAACTGGACGTGCCAGTTCGCCGCGCCCGGCGCGGCGACATCGATGAGAATCGCCGGGCCGCCCCGAAAGTCTGTTGTGACCGAGACGGCAGCCCGCGCGCCCTGATGGCATTCAATGTTCCATTGCAGGCCGCTGCTCCAGCAGCCGCCGGACCAGCCCGCCGGCGCGGCGGAGAAATCCCCGTTGCGGAGCAGGTTGGGGCCCAGCTCCTGGTCGACCACGCCCCAGCCCTGTTTCAGCGCCTCGGTGGAGTCATAGCGCGAGCGGAGCCACTGGTTCCAGCGCGCCTGCAAGTCGAGGCGGTAGCGCTCTGGCATCGTGTCGGTGACGCCTTCGAACCATTTCTGGAGCAGCCCGTTTTCGTTCATGATCTCGACGAAGGCGACGGCCGGGTCCTTCGCCAGCGGCGTGTCCCCGCGCCAGGGGTTCGGCGCCAGCAGCAGCTTGCGCGCGTGCTCCTTGTGCAACTCCAGCGCCGTTTCGTTGAAAAATCCCAGGATATGCTGGTCTTTCCATTCCATTTGGGCGATTTCCGCGCCCAGTCCGTCGGCGGTCTGGAATTCGCGGCTGACCAGCAGATTGATGTTGGAATAAATTCCGTTCTCGGCGAGTTTTGCCACGAAGTAATGCAATCTGCCGAGGCGTTCAGCGGAGAGTTCGCGCGAGGTGCCGGTGGAATAATCGATCAGCACGCGGCTCTTGTCCCACGGCGCTTCCAGGTGGTGGAAACGGACGGAGTTGAAGCCAAACCGCGCCAGCCGGGCGGCGTGTGCTTCGGCGCGCACGGCGTCCGGGAAAGCGGTCGCAGCCCCGACATTCACGCCGAGAAAGCGGATGCGCTGCCCGTCCACCACGTAATGCCCGTCCTCACTGACCGTCACCCACGTGGAAGTGGTCTCAACCGGATGGTTCCAACGCCCCAGGCTCGTGATATTGGGATCTGCCCCGAACCAGGAGAGGCGGAAGGGCGCGAGCCCGCCCGTCTGCGCCCGGGCCGCCGCCGGCGCGAGGAGGGCCGCAAATATCAGACCTGCGAATCTCATATGGACCCTTTCTATTCTACGGCTGGCGCGCCGGAAGGCCAACCGGGCGAATGCCTCAGCTGGCGAGGTACTCGCGGATGAACCGGATGTTGTCCGGCGGCGTTTCCAGCGGCAGACAGCCGGTGCCCATCAGGCAGTTGGGGCGCCCGGCGGCAATGTCGAGAATGCGGTCCACTTCGGCGAGGATGGCGGCGCGGTCCTCCGACGCGACAATTCTGGGGTCCATGTTGATCCGCACCGACACGTGCGGGTGCGTGGCGCACAGGCGGTCGACGAAGCGCCGCTGGTCGGTCTCCACGTTGCAGACCACATAGCTGGTGCCGGTGGAGAGCAGGTCGTCGAGGATCTTCACGGTGTCGCCGCCGAGGATGCATGGCGAGGCCATTCCCGTGACCTCCCGCGTGAGATCGAGCGCGCGCCGCAGCGCCGGCAGTTCGACGTTGCGGAACTGCCGCGGGGAGATCAGAGGCGGCGCGGCGGCGGACTCGAAGAAGGCGATCTTGAGTCCCGCGCGGCAGACCGCGCGGATGAAGCCGGCCTGGTTTTCTGCCAGGCGCATCAGGACGCGCATCGCGTCCTCAGGCCGTTCGGCCACGGCTTCGCACATGCGCTGGATGCCGAGCAGGTTGATGGCGATCGAAAACGGCCCTGCCACCGGGATCCGGACCTCCGCTTCGGGCAGCTCGCGTTGCAGCCGCTGGCCGACGCCGATCACCATGGAGATGCGGCCGTCACGAGCAGGGTCAAAGGGGGACAAGCCGAGGGCGTCCTCGAGGGCGCCGAGCAGCGGCTCGGCGATGGCGGGGATCGAGTCTTCGCCTTGCGGCGCCACGACGCGCGCGCCGTAGGCCTCTGCTTCCAGGTTGTAGATGTCGATCCCGACGACGACAGGCGTGTGGCGGTAGGCGAGCCAGGCGTCCCGGTGGCCCCGGAACATCTTTTCCGGGTCGCGCGAAGCTTCCCACGGGCTGCACCCCGCCCAACGCGCAGCGTGTTCATAGATGGAGGGGTTGAATGGGATCTTCATGTCCGGTTCCGGCCCCTATTCCACCATAACCGCCGCCGGAAGGCGCGAAGCAGGATTTTCGGCGGAAGGGTTGAACAACCGGCCGGTGCGGAGCGTTATGGTGATGAGGAGCCATGACCCAGCCAAACTCGTCCGAACCGCTGTCCGAGATGCAGCGCATCTCCGGTGTTTTCACCGAACCGTCCCGCGTGTTCCCTGACATCGCCCGCCACGGGCGCTGGTGGCTGGCAGTCGCCATCCTGATCCTGCTAAGCGTGGTCTCTGTTTCCGCGATGGTCGCGCGAGTGGGCTACGACCTGATGATCGAGAAGGCGCTGGAACAGAGCCGGCAGGTGCAGGAGATGAGCGCCGAACAGCGCGCGCAGGTCTATGAGTCGCAGCGCAAGTTCATGCCCATCGCCTTCCGCGTCCTTCCGCCGATCGCCGTGTTCGGCAGCATGCTGATCGCGGCGGGAGCGCTGTTGTTCAGCTACCGTTTCCTGCTGGACACGGACGTGAAATACAGGGAGGCGCTCAACATCACCGTTTACGCCAGCCTGCCGCCTGCCATCGTGGCCAACATCATGTTCTATGCTCTTCTGTATCTCAAGCCGCCCGAGGAATTCGACTTCGAATCCGCCGGGGGCTTGAGCATCGGCTCGTTCCTGTCCCGCGACACCGCCGCGTGGCAGCGAAGCCTCGCCAATTCGCTCGATCTTTTCACGATCTGGACCATCGTTCTCATCGCGACCGGCTTCACGGCGTTCTGTGGAGCGCGCAAGCTGCCCTTCGGCCGCTCGCTGTGGGGCGTGCTCGTGCCGTGGCTTGTGTACGTGCTCGGCAAGGCGGGTTTCGCGGCGATCACCGGTTGAGCGGCGCCCCGCTGGTCCGGGACGGCGGTTGAGGCGCTGCTTTTACGCCTGCCGGGAGCCGCAGATCACGCGCCTGACGGGGTGCCGCGCCCGTGCTTGTCCATCCAAGGCATGGAGATGCGCGCTCCGGGCGCCGGGTCCAGCCTGAAATGCCGCGCAAGCCGCACTCCAGCCAAGCAGCCTCAGCCCCTGACAGTATTTCCATCTTTCTGGTAAACTCGAAAACTGAGGCGCCACTGGCACCGGTCACGCGCCCGCTGATTTGCCGTGTCGCGGCCGCAGGAGGCCTTGGCACAGGGAGAGAAGAATGATGCAATACCAGGCGGCTCCGAAGAAGCGCCTCGGCGCGTTTGAGCGCTACCTCAGTCTTTGGGTAGCTGTCTGCATGGTGGCGGGCGTGCTCATCGGCAAGCTTGCGCCTGGCGCCATGGGGGTGCTCCGCAGCCTGGAGTTCGGCGCGGGGAGCCAGATCAACGCGCCCATCGCCGTGCTGATCTGGCTGATGATCATCCCGATGATGATGAAAGTGGATTTCGCCGCCATCCGCAACGTGGGGCGGCGCCCGCGCGGGCTGCTGGTGACGCTGTTGGTCAACTGGCTGGTGAAGCCCTTCTCGATGGCGCTGTTTGCCTGGTTCTTCTTCCGGATCGTCTTCGCGCCACTGATCTCGACTGCAGACGCCGACCAGTACATCGCCGGCTGCATCATCCTCGCCGCCGCTCCGTGCACGGCGATGGTGTTCGTGTGGAGCTACCTGAGCGACGGCGACCCGGCGTACACGCTGGTGCAGGTGTCGGTGAATGACCTCATCATGCTGGTGCTTTTCGCGCCGATCGTCCGGTTTCTGGTCAGCGGCGCGTCCAGCCTCCATGTGCCGTTCCAGGTGCTGCTTTACTCGGTGGTGGTCTTCATCGTGATCCCGCTCACCGCCGGCGTGCTGTTGCGGAGGTGGCTGATCCGCCGCCATGGGGCGGCGTGGTTCGAGCAGGAGCTGCTGCCGCGCTTCGCGCCGGTGAGCATGACGGCGCTGCTGGCGACGCTGGTGCTGATCTTCGCCTTCCAGTCGGACAACATCACGGGCAAGTTTCTGCACGTGGTGCTGATCGCCGTGCCCATCCTGATCCAGGTCTACTTCAACTCCTCGTTGACCTACGGGCTGATGCGGCTGCTGAAGGTCAACTACGAGGTGGCGGCGCCGGGGGCGCTGATCGGCGCCAGCAACTTCTTTGAACTCGCTGTCGCCACCGCGATTGCTCTGTTCGGGCCCGAGTCCGGCGCTGCGCTGGCCACTGTGGTCGGCGTGCTGATCGAAGTGCCCGTGATGCTGTCTGTGTGCGCCGTGTGCGTGCGCACGCGCCACTGGTTTGCGGACACGCGCACGGCAAGCTAAGGAGGGCCTGGCCATGTTTTCGAGGATCGTCCTGGCCTCGGACGGCTCCGAAGCGGGCCGTGCTGTCGCCGGCTGCGTACGCGGGCTGTGCCATGTGGGGAGCCGGCGCGTCACGCTGGTGCACGTGTTTCACGTGCGCGAAGTGGGCGGATTGTATGAGTCGCTCCGGAGCCACCTGCTGCCGGAGCTGGAGAGGCAGGCCGCGTTGCTGCGCGAGGCGGGCTTCGAGGTGGACGTGGAAACGCCGCAGGGCCTGCCGGTGCCGGAGCTCGGCCGCATTGCGCGCGAGCGCGGCACGAATCTCATCGTCGCCGGCTCGCACGGCGCCTCGCTGGCGCGGGAAAGGCTGCTCGGGGCCACGGCTTCCGATCTGCTGCACAGCCTCGAGCTGCCGCTGCTGTTGATCCGCGTCCAGATCCTTGAAGAGGAGGGCGGGGCGCGGTGCCGCGCCGCCTGCGAGGGGCTCTTCCGCAAGGTTCTCTTCCCCACGGATTTCTCCGACAACGCCGCTCACGCCTTCCTTTCTCTCGAGCACATCGCGCGGGAGGCGAAATCGCAGGCTGTGCTGCTCCATGTGCAGGACCGCACGAAGATCGAGAAACACCTCCGGCACCGGCTGGAAGAGTTCAACCGGATCGACGAAGAGCGGCTGGCGGGCATGAAGGCGCGGCTCGAGCAGTGCGGCGCGGCGGAAGTCGGCACGGAGATCGCATACGACCTGCCATCTGAAGAGATCCTGAACCGCGCCCGTCAGGGCGACTGCTCGCTGATCCTGATGGGCGCGCAGGGGCGCGGCTACTTCACCGAAGTCTTCCTCGGCAGCGTGGCCAGCCATGCGGCGCGGCTCGCTCCGCTGCCCGTGCTCTTCGTGCCGGCGTTGCGTTGATCGCCGCGATTCCGCAATGCCGGATGAGGAATCCGGCTGCATCCGTCGCAGCCGGAAATTCGGAACCTGCCCCAGCATCCGCGCCTGCGCGCCCGAGGCGCAGGACAAGCTGTTCCGGCGGCTCATGCGCCAGACCGGGTTCCCGCCAGAGCGCTTCGTGCCCGTCGACATCCGCATAACGGACAATGCAGGCGTTGTGCAAAGGATCCGCGAGAAGGTGGAACAGCTGCTCCAGCGGGAGTCGGAGAAGGAACTGACACCGGAAGACCTGATGGGCGCCTGCGAATGCTCGCAGTTGCCTGCGGAGAAGCAGAAGTAGGGAGGCGCGCATGGCCAACCTGAAGGTGCCGCGCGAAAAGATCCCTTGGTATCCGGTGGTCGACGCCGACCGCTGCATTCACGACCAGGAATGCATCCAGTTCTGCAAGAACAACGTTTTCGACTGGGACGATGCGCTGGGCGTGCCCGTGGTGGCGCGGCCGTGCAACTGCGTGGTGGGCTGCGACGCGTGCGCGAAGATCTGCCCGTCGGAGGCGATCCGGTTCCCGCCGATGGACGAATTCAAGGCAACGCTGCGGCGGCTGATCGCCGAGGCGCAACGCGAGCCGCAACAGGCCGGCGCCCCGGCGGCGAACTGAACCGCGATACCGGAGCCAGCCTGCGGTCTTCCCCGCGCACACGGGCGGGAATGAGCATGGTTCATGCTCCGTTGTGAGACGCCCACAGCTGAGCCGTGGCTCGTGCCATGCAGGGCATCCGCGGAAGAAAGTTCCGCCGGCGGCTGCCGCCCACGCTAACGCGGAACCGCATCGCCGCCGATGAAAGATCGTGCGGCGCCGCCGGGCAGCCGTTTTCCCGAACCCATGCAAACTGTCATTCAGGTCATCAGCAATCAGAACGAGTCGCTGCGCGACAGGATCGTCAACGACTCGCGCCTGGCAGCCTACAAGCTCAGGGTGAGCACAGAGAAGAAGAAGGGACGCAACCGCGGTTGGGCCAAGATCCGCGGCGCGGGCCGCATTCAGGGCGCGTTGAACCTGGAGTGGCACGCCGCCACCAGAACGCTGCTGGGGCGCATCGTGAATCGGGGCAACGGCTGCCCCGCCCTGTTGGCGGCTCAATATCTCCTGTACCTGCTGCGCGAGTGCCGCGACGAGATCGTCGCCATCCACATCTGGCCGCAAGAAGACACGCCGGACGGCGAAACGGAGGATGACGAGTAGCTGGTCGCCGACAGCCGCGTGTTCTGGCGTCCGATCCGGCGCGAGAGGCGCAGCCCCTGCTCTGGCTACACTGGAGTCAGGCAGATGGCGCTGGTGATCTTCGACCTCGACGGCACGCTGGTGGATTCCGTCGACGACCTGTGCAACTCGGTCAACGCCGCGCGCGCCTATATGGGGCTGCCGCCGCTCGAGCACAGCGTCGTGGCGTCCTATGTAGGCAACGGCGCGCCCGTATTGATCCGCCGCGCCATGGGGCCTGACGCCACGGAACAGCAGATCGAAGAGGCGCTCGGCTTCTTTCTGAGCTATTACCGCGAGCACATGCTCGACCACACGCGTCCCTATCCGGGCGTCGTCGAAGCGCTGGAGACACTCCTTCAGCGCGGCCACCGCATGGCTGTGCTCACCAACAAGCCGCAGCGTTTCTCGCGCGACATGTGCGCCGGGCTCGGCATCGCGCATTATTTCTTTCAGATCTACGGCGGCAACAGCTTCGAGCAGAAGAAGCCCGACCCGGTCGGCATCCGCACGTTGATGGCGGAAGCCGGCGCGCGGACCCGGGAGACGTGGATGGTGGGCGATTCGGCCACCGATGTGCTGACCGCCCGCAATGCAGGCGTCCGCAGCGTCGGCGTCACCTACGGCATCAGCCCGGAGACGCTGAAGGACGTGCCTCCGGATTTTCTGATCCACTCCATGACGGAACTGCCCGCCGTGCTCGAACGCGGGCGCTGACGGCTTGCCGCCGCCCGCCGGTTTCACTTCCCTTGCCCGCCGGCGGCATGATCCGCGAAGGCCTGCGCCACCTTCACTGCGATGGAATGCGTGTCTGCGTGGAGGATGTTTGCGGCAACCGCCACGGCGAGCCCTGGATCGGGGAACGCAATCACGGTAGCCAGCGGCGCACCGGCAAGCACGCCGTCGAGGCCGATGGCCCGGACCGGCTTCCCTGCCAGGGGCACGCTCCACGTCTGCCAGCCAAGCCCGTCGTCGATCAGCTCGCCCGTGGACAGGCACTGCGGCATCGACAGCAAATCCACGGTCTCTGCCCGCAACAGCCGGCCTCCGATGACGGCCATCGCAAGCCGTACCAGATCCGAGGGCGTCGACCAGTACGCGCCCGCCCCCATGAGGCATGAGCAATCCATCAGGCGCATCATGTGCCGGCCATGCCGGGGATTCTTGCGGAAGCGCGGCGCATAGCAGGCGGCCAGCTTTTCGGCAGCCTGCGCCGCGCGGCCGGCGCTGTTATGAAGCTCCGCTTCGGGGTCGCTGATCAGCTCCCGGAAGAGAATGGCCGGAGGCGGATCCTCGCCCTCGATCAGCGCCGGGTCCGGCCCGGGATCGACAATCGTGGCGCGCATCTGAAGAGGATCCAGAACCAGCTCCCGGATCAGATCCGGGAACGGCTGGCCCGCCGCCGCTTCCATGGCGGCGCTCACGAGCATCCAGCCCGCAAGCGACGGCCGGAATCCGCTCCCGGGCTGCGAGACCTGGCGCGGATCCCCGATCCGTTGCAACGCCTCAGCGGCGCTCGTGCAGTGTTCGCGCCGCGGCAGCCCGTCGTCGGCCAAGCCTGCCGTATGGCCCATCAATGCACGCACGGTGATGGGCCACTGTTTGCGGGGAAACCAGGGCACATAGTGCTGGATCTCTTCGTCGATCCGCAGCCTTCCCTGTTCGATCAGCAAACCTGCAGCCACGGAAGCCAGCAGAGTGGATGCCGTGCCGATGCGGAACCGGTGCTCTGGAGACGCGCGCTCGCCCCTCCAGAGGTTCGCGTATCCAAAGCCTTCCGCCCAGACGATCTCGCCGCGCACGCCCACGGCCACCGAAACTCCCGGCAGGTTCTGTTCCGCGACGCTTTCCCGCACCGCCTGACGCGCGAGGGCCACCGCTCCGGCGTGTTCGTGGGCCGCCGGCGTGACGGAGGGAACGCGGTCCGCCGCATCGTAGAGCGGCTTTTCAGTCAGGCTCACGTATACCCAGATCGACGCCACCACCGCCGCCAACAGGAGCGGCGCGAGCAGGACAAGAAGCCAGGGAGAACGTCCACGGGATGACATGGCGCCGGCTTTCACTCTACAGCGCAGCCGGGGCCCGGATGGTGCGCAGGCGCGGCAGAGTTGGCGGCCGCGCCGCCGGATCCGGCATAATGGTCGCGCAGCGCGGGCCGAAGGACGCACAATGCATGCTGCCCTTCCGCCGGCGCGAGGACTCTCGCCGGAAATCGCCGCCCCGGAACAGGAGCAGGATCAGTGCAGGAACACCGCATTTTCAGGATGAAATTCTCAAGCGTCTATCCTCACTATGTGACCAAGGCCGAGCGCAAAGGCCGCACCAAGGCGGAAGTGGATCAGATCCTCTGCTGGCTCACCGGCTACAGCCGGGAACAGTTGCAGCGGCAGATCGACGCCGGGGTGGACTTCCGGACGTTTTTCGCACAGGCGCCGGCCATGCATCCCAACCGCATGCAGGTCCGCGGTGTCATCTGCGGCATCCGCGTCGAGGAGATCGAAGACCCGTTGATGCGGGACATCCGCTGCCTGGACAAGCTGATCGACGAGCTCGCCAAAGGCCGACCCATGGAGAAGATCCTTCGCGCGTGAGCCGGGTGGGAGTGGGATGGAACTGTCTCAGCCGGCAGACTCAGCCGCGGATCCCGGACACGAACTCCCGGACGCCGGACCGGGCGGCTCAGCGCGGCCGCAGCCGCGGCCACGTGATCTCGACCCCCTGCCGGACGAGTGCGTCCTGAAACTCCCTCAGCAGCTTCTCCGTGTTGCGGACCTGGCGCGGCCGCAAGCCGCGCTGAACGCACAAAGCAGCCAGCGCGCCCGCGCTTTCCCCGATGTTCCATTCCACCGGATGCAGGCGGTAGCAGCCGTTGGTGATGTGCGTGACGCCAAGGTTCTTGCAGGCGGGCAGCAGGTTCTCCATGCGCTTCGGGATCAGCGCGCCAAGCGGGATCTGGAACGGCAGGCTGCTGACGTCGATGTAGTTGTCGCCGCCGCTCGAGGGATGCAGGTCGATGCGGTAGCTGCCGACGCCCACTGAATCCGGGAACGCTTCAGCCGTGACCTCGCCCTGCGGCTTACCGGTGAGCTTCATGCGGGCCTCGGTGCCCACGTGATGCTCGAGCACGGTGAATTCGGCCTGAATGCGCCGGGACTCGCGGATGTAGGGATACATGGCAAGACCATCAGCGGTGCCTGTGATATCCGGTCTGAGATAGAGCCCCTTCCAGCCCGCACCGCCATCGGGGCGCGGCGCCTCGGTCTGGAGCCAATAGACAAGAGAGAGGCTGAGCTGGCGGCCGCGCTTCAGGTGCCGCGCCGCCTCTTCCGCAGGCACACCATAGAGGTTGCCGAGCCAGTAATCGTTCTGCGGCCAGTTGACCAGCGTGACGTCGGAAGCGCAGAAACCCGGCTCGTAGATCGCCTTCTGCACGATGCGGCGGTACATCCACAGGTTGAGGCCCGGCTGTTTGGCCTGGAGCGTGGGATCGAAATAGACGCGGCGGGGCTTCAGAGTGATAGGGTCCGACATGGACCAGCTGAGCAGCTTGCCGGGCCATGCGGGGCGCATCTCGGGGACGTAGTCCCGCCAGAAGGCGTATTCTTCGGGCCTGTCGATGGTGTGGTCGGCTTCCGGGTCGTAGCCGAGGGCGAAGCAGACGGTGAAGGCCTGGTGATTGGCGGGCTGCGGTTGTTCGGGCGCGTGGAGCTCGCCGGTCTGCGCGCGCGATTCGGCCCCGGTGACGAACTCTGCGCCGGTCATGGGCAGCAGTTCGCCGGTCTCCGTGGCGTCGAGGAAGTAGCGGGCGCGGACGATCCGTTCGGCGCCGGAGCCGTCGCGGAAGGCCACGGCCTTCACCACGGCGCCATCGGTGTCGGCGCGCAGCGGAACGGCATGGGTGAACAGCGCCAGCCGCCCGGAGGCCAGATATGGCTGGAGCATGGAGTGCAGCACGGCCAGCGCCACGCGCGGTTCGTGGGTGAGCACGGATACGGAGCCCCCACCGGGGTTCAGGCGGGGATCGGCGCGGTGGTGCGGCAGCAGCGGGTAGTGTTCCCGGTAGTATTGGCGGACGCCGCTGCGGAAGGCGCGGTAGGAACCGGTGCATCCGAACATTTCGATCCAGGGATGTTCGTCCGGAGGCACAGCCTGCGAGGTGAGCTGGCCGCCGATCCAGGCCGTCTCCTCGGTCAGGAGGACGCGCAGGCCGGCGCGGCAGGCGGCCAGGGCGGCGGCGCAGCCGCCGGCGCCGCCTCCGATGACGGCCACGTCGGCGGAAATCTCGCGGCCTGCGGCCCAGGCGGGGATCGAAAGTACAGGAATCGAGGAAATTGTTTGAACGAAGCGGCGGCGGGTGATCTTCATGGAAGCTCCCCCTACGCTATCATGGGCTTGGGCCCGCCTTGCGGGCCCCTTCGATGGCGGTCGTCACCGTTTCCGGCCAGCCCGGTTGCCGCACAGGCGAGGTTGCGCGCCTCGCCGCGCAACGGCTTGGCTTCACGCACCTGGGCGCCGAGCGCCTGGACGCGCTGCTGGCGGAAGAATTCGGTCCGGTGGTGGAGCGCGCAGCGCGCACCTGGCCTGACATGGCAGCCTCGATTCTGCTGAGACTGGCGACGACACAGCACTTGGTGGTCGGCGTCGACGGCGCCGAGGAGGTGTTCCGCGGCTTCCCCGCCCTGCTGCGCGTGCGCGTGGTGGCGCCGGCGAACCGCCGCACCGGGAACCTGATGCTGGACGACGGGCTGAACCGGGCGGAGGCGCGCCGCGCGCTGGCGGAGCGCGACCGGGAAAGCGCGGCATTGCGAAAGGCGCGTTTCGGACGCGCCACGGCGGCGCCGGAGTCGTTCGACCTGGTGCTGAACGCCGCCACCATCGACAGCGCCCACATGGCGGAACTGATCGCACAGGCGGCCGGGCAGCAGGGGCTTCTCGAGCACGGCTTTCTCTCGCCCGCGGCGGAAGCGCAGCTTCAGTTCCAGATCCGGCTGCGGCTGGCCAGGCACGGCATCCAGCCGCACGGGCGCGCGGCGCTGCCGAAGGTGCAGTTCGGCCATCCCTCCGAGGAGATCTTCGCCAACCTGCTCGACTTCTACCGCATTCCGTGGGAATACGAGCCCAGATCATTCCCCATCGCGTGGGACGAAAACGGCAACGTCATCGAATCTTTCACGCCGGATTTTTATCTGCCGGAATCAAATCTGTATGTCGAGCTGACCACGATGAAGCAATCCCTGGTGACGCGGAAAAACCGGAAAATCCGGCTGCTTCGGGAAATCTACCCGCATGTGAACATCCAGGTGTTTTATCAGAAAGACATCATGGACCTGGTGATGAAATACGGGCTTGCGCCGCAGGCGCAGCCGCAGCCGTGAGCGCCGCGCCATGAAGGTTCCCGCGCTGCCCGTCATCGACCGCGTGCTCTTCACCGAAGAGCAGGTGCAGCGCCGGATCCGCGAGGTGGCCGGTGAGATCTCGGACCGGTACCGCGACGGCAACCTGAAAATGATCGGCGTGCTGAAGGGATCCGTCTTTTTCCTGACGGCGCTGGCGCGGGAACTGACGATCCCGGTGAAGGTGGATTTCCTCTCGATCTCCCCCTTTTCCAACCACACGCGCGCGCCCGGCGTCGTGCGGATCTCGAAGGACCTGGACGAGTCCATCGAGGGCGAGGACGTGCTGCTGGTGGAGGACATCGTCGACACCGGGTTCACCGCCCGATACCTCTTGCAGACGCTGGCCGGGCGGGGGCCGAACTCGATCGCGCTTTGCACGATGCTGGACCGCCCGGCGCGGCGCATCGTGCCGCTGAAGATCGACTTCAAGTGCTTCGAGATCCCGGACCGCTTCGTCATCGGCTGCGGGCTGGACTACAAGCAGCTTTACCGCAACCTGAACTTCCTCGCCGTGTTGAAGCCCGACTGAGCGCGCGTCAGGGTTCGCGCCGCAGCACGAAGTCCTCCTCAAAGAGGTCGTACTCTGTGCGTCTCATGCCACAGCGAAGGTAGGTCTGCTGCGCGCGCTCATTCGATTTCTCGACATACAGCCGCAGCCCGCACACGCCGGCGTCCGGCGTGGCGAGCGAGCGGACATGATCGTAGAGCGCGCGGAAGACGCCGCAGCCGCGGTGCGCCGGATCGACCCAGACGCTCTGGATCCACCAGAAGACGCCGTTGCGCCAGTCCGACCATTCATAGGTGATCATGAGCTGTCCGGCGCGCCTGCCGCCGCGTTCGGCGATAAAGTAGCGCCCGCGGGAAGGATCCTCGAAGAGGGCGTGGACGCCCGTTCGGAGGCGGTCGAGGTCCAGGGAGAGATGCTCGGTCTCGAGCGCCATGGCGGCGTTGCCGCGGACCAGAAATTCCGCGTCCTCGGGCGCCGCCTCGCGGATCACAATCTCATCCTGCATCTGTTTCAAACAATCCGTTGCAATTTTGTCACGCGGCCCGCCTCCACCCATTCCACCACGAAGATGTTGCCCTCCGCATCGAAGCAGGCCGCGTGGGGGCAGATGAAGCGTCCGGCGGGGAACCGCCCGCGCGGCTGCTTGCGCAACTCGCCCCATGTGCCGGATGGATCCTCGCCGAGATTGGCGATCAGCCGGTCCGAGCCGTCCAGAAGCGTGACGCGTGCCTCGAGGTCGGGAACCAGCAGCGCCGCTCCCCGGTGGTCGAAGTGACAGGGGAGCTTCACCTCGCCTTGCGCGGCGAAGCCCAGGTGCCGGCCGTCCAGCGAGAAGTACTGAAGGCGGCGGTTGGTGCGATCCGCCACCAGGACGCGCTCCTGGCCCGTGCGGCGGTCGATGGCGATGCCGTGCGGGCAGTCGAGTTTGCCGGGCTCCTTGCCCTTGCCGCCAAAAGTGAATTTCCAGCGTCCCTGTGCATCGTAGACGTTAATGAACGACGAGCCGTAGCCGTCGGCGACGTAGATGTCGCCGCCGGAGGCGATGGCGAGATTGGTCGGGCTGTAGCGCGGGCGCTTCCCGTCCGCCGAAGGCTGGTAAGCGGGCGACTCTTCCGGGTAGCCGGTCTCCCAGACGCGCTCCCCGCGCAAGGAGTATTTCGCCACCACGGCACGGCGCGTGTCGCAGAAATACAGGAACTCGCCGCCGCCCTCGCGCCGGATGGCCAGCCCGTGCGCGCCCCCTTTGAACTCGCCACCCCAGCTGCGGACAAAGCGCCCGCGCGGATCGAAAACCACCACGGTGTCGTCGCTCTCCGAAGCGGCGTTCACGGTGTGGTGGACGTAGACGAAGCCCTGCGAGTCGACGCACACGCCGTGC
Source organism: uncultured Arcobacter sp. (assembly GCA_964458495.1). Taxonomy (GTDB): domain Bacteria; phylum Acidobacteriota; class Terriglobia; order Bryobacterales; family Bryobacteraceae; genus JANWVO01. Next base: position 23,210 of record CAYWJB010000007.1, on the reverse strand, counting down.
GTATTGCCGTAGGAGATGCGCGCGGGCAACTCGCCCCAGTCGTGATGCACTTCAAAGAGCCACTGGCCCGCGCCGGTCATCGGCGGTCGCGAGCCGGATTTGTCATCAGTCCAAACGGCCGGCGCGGCGGCGAGCGCGGCAAGTGCGGTGCGGCGGCGGATTGTCGTCATCGGCGAACCCAGATGGTGAAGTCGGACAGGTGTGGAGATTCTATCGAATTTCGCCGGGGCGATCGCTGCCAGCAGCAGCCACATCCGGGTGAATCGCCGAGAGCTTCCCCTTTTCTGCCGGGATCCCCGGAGCCGGAAGCCAGTGAGACCTCCTGAATGCTGTGAGCAGGGATGGCATCTGCCTTCGGCGAGACAGGACCGTTACCTGTGGCATCCTGAGGGGCGAGCCGTCCGCTCGGGCTGGCGAGAATCCGCTGCGGATGGCCCCGGCCACATCGCTGAGTTCGAAAGCTCTCGCAGACGCTCGCCGGCAACGGCTGCACCAGACGGATTCGCCACAAGCCGGGAAGACGTTTCAGCTCTTCCGGCGCGGCGCGCAACCCGAGCAGAGGCCGAACAGCAGGATCTCGTGGCTTTCGATGCGAAAGCCCTCGGGAGCCAGCCGCTCCACTTCAGGAACGCAGCCCTCCACTTCGAAGACACGCTGGCAGCGGCGGCAGCAGAAATGATGGTGATGACCGCGCCCGGCGACTTCGTAGCGCGGCGATTCGCCGCCAATCTCGACGGCGGCAAGGAAGCCTTCCTCCACCAGCGCCCCCACGGTGCGGTACACGGTGGCGATGCCGAGCCCTGCGACTTCCTTCTGGGCCAGTTCCAGCACCTCGGCGATGCTCAGCGGGCGGCGCGCCTGTTCAAATGCGGCGCGGATGGCGGCGCGCTGCCGTGTGCGGCGGCGCTGGACGGGTGCGCCCTTCATGAGAATGGCTCCTCAACTGGATTCTAACAGGGCGCCACCCGCGAGTCTGCCGCCGCCCGCCGGATCGAGCCGCAGCGAAGCCATGTCAATGCAGAAGCCGAAGCGCACATCAGAGCGGAGCATGCGCTCGCAAGCCTTGTGGACCTTCCGGACAGGGGTCTCCTGGGCGCGGGCTGTGATGTTGCGCGGGCAGCAGGAATCGAGCATCTCCTGCGTCTGGCGGATTCCACCGATCCACGAGCCGGAAAGGCCGCACCTGCCGGACTCCAGCCCCAGGGCAGCCACGGACAGAGGGTTGGGAGGCGCGCCGGAGTCTTGCCCGGTCTTCTCGCCGGGCACGGGGGCGCCTGCGCAGGTGGAACCACCGGAGCCGGCGCCAGCGCACGGCGGCGGCACTCCAGTTCCGGGCGGCTCGCCCGGAGCTGAAACAAATCCCCTTCTTCCTGTTCGGGCGCAGACTGCGGGCCGCTGCGGCGGCCGTGCTAGCATGGATGTTTGTCAGGCTCCGGGCTCCGTGCAACGGGGCGGTCCGAACCCCGCCAGGTCCGGAAGGAAGCAACGGTAGGACCTCACCCCGTGTGCCGCGGATCCCCCGGGGCCTGGCAGCCTTCTCCCGTTCCATGTACCAGGTTCTCGCCCGCAAGTACCGCCCCCGGAGCTTCTCCGAACTGCTCGGGCAGGAGCACGTGCGGGCGACGATCGAGAACGCCATCGCGCAGCGCCGCATCGCGCACGGCTACATCTTCGCCGGGCAGCGGGGCACAGGCAAGACGACGGTGGCGCGCATCCTGGCACGGTGCCTGAATTGCGTCGGGGGGCCCACGCCCTCGCCCTGCGGCGAGTGCAGCTCGTGTCTGGAAATCGCGCAGGGCAACGCCCCGGACGTGATCGAAATCGACGCCGCCTCCAACCGCGGAATCAACGAAATGCGCGAGTTGCGGGAGAACGTGCGCTACCGCCCGTCGCGCGACCGGTACAAAATCTTCATCATCGACGAGGCGCACCAGATCACCAGCGAGGCGTTCAATGCGTTGTTGAAGACGCTGGAAGAGCCGCCGGAGTGGGCGGTGTTCGTGCTTTGCACGACAGAGGCCCACAAGATTCCCGCCACCATCGCCTCACGGTGCCAGCAGTTCAGCTTCCGCAGCGTGGACTTCCGCCTGCTCACGGAGCGCCTGGGCGAAATCTGCCGCGCCGAAGAGATTGAAGCCGACGGCGAGGCGCTGGCTGTGCTGGCGCAGGCGGGCGAGGGGAGCGTGCGCGATTCGCTTTCCGCCCTCGACCAGGCGATCGCCTGCTGCGGCAGAAAGCTGGACGGGCCGGCCGTGCGGCAGCTGCTCGGCATGTATTCCCTCGAGACGCTGGAGCGGACGGCCGCGGCGCTGGAAAGCGGCTCGGCGGCGGCGATGCTGGAAATCGCCGCGGAACTCGAAAATTCGGGCAAAAATTTGCAGTATTTTTGCCGCGAATTGTGCCGTTATTTCCGGAACCTGCTGGTGGCGAAGATCGCCGGCAGGGAGACGCGGCTGATTGCCGCCTCTGCGGCCGAACAGGCCCGGCTGGCGGAGACGGCGGCGCGCTTCCGCGAGGAGGACCTGACGCGCTGGCTCCAGATCTCGCTCGACATTTACTCGCAGCTCCAGTACTCGCTCCAGCCGCGGCTGCACCTCGAACTGGGGCTGCTGCGCCTGCTGCACGCGGGACGGATGAAGCCCATCGAGGACGTCCTGGCCGCGCTGGCTCCGGGAGGCGCCGCTCCGGCTGCGCCCGCCGGCGGGGCCAGCGGCTCGGGCAGGTCTGAGCCTGCGCCGGCCCCGCGTGCCGCCCCCCGTGAGGCGGAGCCGCCCGCGGCGGGCGCGGGCCTCAAGCCGCGCCTGGTGGCGGCGCTGGAGGCGGTGGGAGCGGGTTTCAGCGCGCACGCGGTAGAGGAGAGCGAGATCCGCGAATCGGCCAACACGGTAGAATTCATCGCGCCGCGCGCGTCGCTGGTGGCGCTGAAGAGCCCGGATGTCGGGCGGGCGCTTGAGCAGGTGCTGGGCCGCAAGGCCAGGATCGTGCTCACCGCCGGAAACGGCAATCCCGAAGAAGCCACGGCGCCGGCGCCCGCGGCTGCCACGCCTGCGGATGCGGCCGCGCGGCGGGCGCTGGAGCATCCGGCAGTGCAGCGTTTCCGGGAGGCATTCCCGGACAGCCAGGTGCGCGAGGTGCGCAATCTCAGGGAGGACTGAATGAAACTGCCCGGCGGCAGCATGCAGCAGATGATGAAGCAGGCGCAGCAGATGCAGCAGCGCCTTCAGGAAGAGATTGCCGCCATCCGCGTCGAGGCCAGCGCCGGCGGCGGCATGGTGACCGTGAAGATGGACGGCAACAAACAGTGTCTGGGCGTCACCATCGACGCCGAGGCCGCTGGCGATGCCGAGATGCTGGCCGACATGGTGATGGCGGCCTTCAACGAGGCGGCGCGCAAGGTCGACGAGGAGACCCGGAAGAAGACCTCCGCTCTGCTGGGCGGCATGGGGCTGCCCCCGGGCCTGTTCTAGGAGGCGCGGCCGCCGAATGCCTGATTTTGCCGAACCGCTGGCGCGGCTGATCCAGGAGGTGAAGCGCCTTCCGGGCATCGGCCAGAAGTCGGCGCAGCGGATCGCCTTTCATATCCTGCGCGCCCCGCGCGAAGACGTCGAGCGGCTGGCGGCGGCGCTCATCGACGTCAAGGAGAAGCTCGGCCTGTGCGCCGAGTGCAACAACATCAGCGACGCCGAGCTGTGCCCCTTTTGCCGGGACCCCCACCGCGACCGCAAGAAGATCTGCGTGGTCGAGGAGCCGCACAACATTCTGCCGGTGGAGACGACGCGCATCTACGACGGGCTGTACCACGTCCTGCACGGCTCCATCAGCCCGTTGCGCGGAATCGGACCGGAGCAACTGCGGATCCGCGAGTTGCTCCAGCGTCTGGAGAAGGGCGAGGCGGAAGAGGTGATCCTGGCCACCAACCCGACTGTGGAGGGAGAAGCCACGGCCGTTTATCTGGCGCGCCTGCTCAAGCCGCTGGGCGTGCGTGTGACGCGGATCGCCATGGGCATTCCCGTCGGCAGCGACCTTGAGTACGCCGACGAGGTGACCATGTCGAAGTCGCTGGAGAACCGCCGGGAGATCTAGCCGTTTCCTTTCAGGCCCCGCAACGGCCGCCGTCGCGGGCGCAAGCCTCCTCGCGGGCTGGCTCGGGCGCAGCCTGCGGCGGCGCCGCGCTTCCGCCAACGAGCGCGCCCAAGGCTGCCGCGGCGGCGGCGGGCACCGCCAACTGCCACGGCGTGCCCAGAAGCGCGAAGAGCATCGGAACCGGACTCGCCAGCAAAATCCACGCAGCCCGGCGCCAGCCGCGCAAAGCCTCCCGCGGGAGCAGGGCGAACGCCAGCAGCAGTGTCAGCGCATCATGCGGGTAGGCGTGAAAGCTGCACAGATAGCTCGCCGCCAGCGCCGCAGCCACGGGTGCGCCGATGCCCCTGCTGCGGATGCTGATCCAGACCACTGCCGCCGCCACCGCCAGCATCGAAGCCGGCAGGAACCACGCCGGGTTGCCGAGCTGGACCGACACCCCTTGCAGGTTGGGCATCCCGCCCATGTCGCGGTGGATGGAGGAACCCGACAGAAGCGCCCAGTAGGATCCGGGCCACCCGGGGCCGTCGCCCGCGAAACCCAGCAGGAACAGTCCCGCGCCGCCGGCCGCGCCACCGGCCAGCACGCGCCACCTCCTTTGCGCGAGCAACGCGAGCGGCACAAGCGCGAACAGGTGCGCCTTGATCGAGCATAGAGACATCACGAGGCCGGCTTCGGCGTCGCGCCCCCGCTTCAGGAGCAGGAATGAGGCGCCAAACAGCGCCACGGCCAGCCACACATCCTGCCCCCAAAGCACTGCAAGATAGGTTGCAGGGAAGACGGCGCCGAAAGCTGCCGAGGGCGGGCTCGGGCGGAGAATGCAGCGGAACACCCACGCCGCAGCCGCCACGTTCAGGGCCACAAACAGCCAGAAGGCTGCGCGGTAAGGCAGCCGGCCGAGCGGCTGAAGCAGGAAAGCGTAGAAGGCCGGCCGGCTGTGCAGCACCGCGGGGAAATGCACGCCGAACAGCCTCCGGTGCCATTCGTAGTTGGCCTCCGCGTCGTACAGCCTGCCGGTTCCCGCCAGCTGCGCTCCCGTATAGAGTTGGACGAAATCCGTCTGCCCGCGGAGGAAAAACGTCCGCACGGGCCAGGCGAGCAGGGCTGCCATGAAAGCAGCCGCAGCCAGAACTGCCGCCTGACGAACCAGACGCGGAACAGCGAAGCGCATCCTCTCCCAAGATCGGCGGCATGAGCTCCGCACTGCAGGCCACCGCAACTCCGGGCGTCAGCCCGTCATGACCGGCAGCGCGCCAGCTTCCGCAAGCCCTGACGGCGAAAGCGACCCAATGTGCAAGGAAACGATCTGGCTGGCAGGGCGCAGGCGGCTCAGTTCGACGGTCAGATAATTGCCGGTCAACGCCTTGCCGTTATCCAGCGTCACCCCGCTCAGCGTACGGCCAAGGAAGCGGCGGCGGAAGGCGAGGTTCTTCTCGGCAGCCAACTGCCGGAGCCGCCGCGTCCGCTCCTTGCGGACCTCCCACGGGACGCGCCCCTCCATGGCGGCTGCGGGCGTGCCCGGGCGCTCGGAGTAGGTGAAGACGTGCAGGTAGGTGAATGGCATCCGGGAGACGAAGCCCAGCGTCTCCTCAAACTCGGCATCGGTTTCGCCGGGGAAGCCGGTCATCACGTCGGCGCCGAAGGCGGCTTCCGGCATCAGGCGCGCGGCGCTCAGCAGGCGGTCCTCGTAGTGCCGGACCCGGTAGCGCCGCTTCATGCGCTTCAGCACGGCGTCCGAGCCCGATTGCAGCGGCATGTGGACGTGCGGCGCGACGCGCTCCGACACGGCCATCAGCTCCAGCAGCTCGCCGGACCAGTCCATCGGCTCGACAGAGCTGATGCGGATGCGGCGCACGGGCGTCTCATCGAGGATCCGCCGCACCAGGTGGTGCAGCCGCCGCCCGGGTTCGAAGCCGCGTTCCCTGCCCCACCGGCCGAGGTTGATGCCGGTGAGCACGATTTCAGCGTAGCGATCCGCGAGCTGCCGTACCTGCCTGAGCACCTCCTCCTCTGGCATGCTGCGGCTGGGGCCGCGCACGGCGGGGATGATGCAAAACGCGCAGGGATTGTTGCAACCGTCCTGGATCTTGAGATTCGGCCGCGAGCGGTCGCCGGAGGCGTCCTCCACGGGCGCCGAGAGGAAGGAGGCCTGGTCCCGGATGTCGCCGGCCACGATTTCGCCGTGATACTCTTCGCGCCCCCCGATCCGGTCCAGCAGCCGCGCAATCTGGTCCTTGTGCGTGTTGCCCACCACCAGAGCGACGCCCGGAACGCGCGCCAGCTCTTCGGGCGAGCGTTGCGCGTAACAGCCGGTGACGATGATGCGCGCAGAGGGGTTTTCGCGGTGCAAACGATGGATAGCCTTGCGGGCGTCTTCGTCCGCAGCCGCGGTGACGGTGCAGGTGTTGACGACCACGAGGTCCGCCGCGGCGCCCTCGGCCGCCGCTTCCAGTCCTCGCGCGCGAAGCAGCCCTTCCACGGCCGCTCCGTCGGCCTGCGAGGCGCGGCAGCCGAAATTCTGGACGAAAAACCGCCTCACTCCTACAGTTTATCAAGCGCCTGCCGGAGAGCCCTCGCCCGGCCAAGATACTCCTTGAAGGGGGGAGGGTAAGGCTTTTTGCGACTGACGGGAGAAGAGCAAGGTGACGATAGTGGGGCTGTATGGCAGCCGACCGGCTCCTCAGCCAGGAGGAGATCGACAATGTATTCCGCAACTTGAAGGGCGCCAAGGGCAAGGACGACCCGTCGCGGCGGGCGCAGGTTTACGATTTCCGCCGTCCGGACCGGATTGCGAAGGACCAGCTGCGGGCCATTCACCTGCTGCATGACAACTTCGCGCGCTCGCTGGCCTCAAGCCTTTCGGCCTACCTGCGCGCCTATGTCATGGTGAACCTGATCAGCGTGGAGCAGCTCTCCTTTCTCGAGTTTTCCCAATGCCTGCCGGCGCCCACCTGCATCGTGAGCCTGGGGATGAAGCCGTTCGACGGCAACTCGATCCTCGAGATGAACCCGCAGATGGTGTTTCCGATCCTGGAGATGCTGCTGGGCGGGACGGGCAAGACGCCGCTGAAGGAGAACCGCGAGATCACCGAGATCGAGCGTTCGATTCTGACCGGCGTGTTCCGCATCATCCTGCACGACTTGCAGGAGGCGTGGTCGCCGATCTCCAACATCAACTTCAGCATCGAGGCGTTTGAAACGGAGCCGCAGCTGTTGCAGATCCTGGCGCCGAACGAAGCGGTGGTGGCCATTGGCATCGAGATCCGGATCGGCGAGGTCTCGGGGATGATGAACCTGGGCATCCCGTCGATCATTGTGAAGATGCTGCGCCAGAAGTTCGACCAGCAGTGGTCGGTGCGCAAGTCGGAGTCGACCGAGGAAGAGCAGGAGCGGATGTGGAGGCTGCTGCAGCCTGCCCGGTTGCGTTTTGACGCGCGGATGACCGGGCCGTCGCTGACCGTGGAACAGATGCTGGAGCTGAAGGAAGGCGACATTCTGGACCTGGACTATCCGGTGCGGCAGCCGCTCGATCTGATGGTCAATGGCACCCGGAAATACCTCGGCCGCGTGGGAACCAACGGGCGGCGGCGGGTGTTCCAGATCGAAACGGTGCTGGCGAGCGAGTGACCGCGGCGGGGCGGTCAGGCGGCGGCCAGCCACCAGAGGGCAAGCGCGGAGCGCAGCGTCCAGGCCGAGGTACGCAACCAGTGGGACCGCACGAGGCGGCGGTGCAGGCGTTCGTCAAAGCCGCCCGTGAGCCGCTCGTGGAGGGGAACCTGTACGGCGAAGGTGGAGATCCAGATCAGCGCCAGCAGACCCGCGCCAGCAGCGGTCCAGCGGTGGCCAACGCCGGCGGGCGGGGCCAGCAGCAACCATGCGGCCGAGGCGGCCTCGGCCAGCATCAGTGGCGCCACGATCCAGGTGGTCCGCTGCCGGTGCAGGCGCTCGTAGAGGATGAACGCCTCCGGGGACACGGCAGCCATCAAGGGATAATGGACCAGCTGGACGAACCAGGCCAGGCCCGTCATCCACAGGGTGGCGGCGGCATGGCAGGCGAGCAGCAGGGAAGTCATCGGAGATCTCGCGAAACGTCTGTTCGGGCAGCGCCAGCGGCAGCGGCGCGCGAGAGAGCAGCCGGAGACCGCGGCGCGCGGCGTCGAGCCCGTGGTTCAAGCGGCGGCATGGCACGCCTTTCACTCTGGCGTGGATGCGGCGCGGAGATCGGCCAGCACCGCCTCGGCGGCAAGGCGGCCGCTCTCCAGCGCCCCGTGTATGGATGGCGCAGCGCGCCAGTCGCCACACGCATAGAGGCGCGGCGCGACGGCCGGCGATTCCGGCGGCTGCACGGATTGCAAGGCGGGCAACCCGTGCTCGATGTGATAGTGGCGCAGCAGGCGCCACTCCTCCGCGACGGACCCGAACCACCGCCGCAACTGGGCGCGCACGGCCGAGACGAGGCTGCCCGAGTCCCGCATGTCGAATCCGATGACCGTTGCCGAGATCAGGTGCTCGCCGGGCGGCGCATAGCCGGGCGCGACGTTGCTCATGACGGCCAGGTTCGTGATCGGGCCTCTCCCGCCTCCGCTCAGGGCCAGCAAGGGCTCATCGTAGGGCGGCTCCTTGGCCGCAAGGTAGAAACACCAGACGGAATGCCAGGATGGGGCACGCTCAAGGTGCAGCAACCGGGCGGCCTCGCCGCCGTCGCTGGCCACCACGACGGCGCGCGCCGTCAGCCGCTCGCCTCCTTCCAGCCGCACGGCGCCCGTTTCGACCGACTCAACCCGGACGCCCAGCCGCAGGCAATCCGGCGGCAACGCCGCAGCGAGTTGCTGCGGGATGGCGCCCATGCCGGCCGCGGGCACGGCGGCGTCGCCGAGGGCGAACATCTGAAACAGGAACTCGAACATGCGCGAGGAACCGGACAGCGTGGTGTCCAGCATCGCGCCGCCGATCCATGGCCGGAAGAAATAATCGATGAATCGCCGCGAAAAACCACGGCGTTTCAGGGCCGCCAGCACCATAGTCTCCGGCCCGGAGAAAATCTCTTCCAGGGGCTTGGCAACCAGCTCGCGCCGCAACTTCATCAGGCGCCAGTAGTCGCCCCAACGGGGCACGGGCGACAGCAGCGTGGGCCAGAGAGAGGACTTGTCGCGCCAGGGATCGCCAAGCGGATAGAAACGGCCGTGGTAGCGCACCAGCGCGCCGGGCGCGAAGGCGTGGAGCCGCAGGGCGGCGTAGTCGAGCACGGCGCGGGCTTCCGGATAGGCGGTCAGCAATACCTGAAAGCCGCGGTCCAGCCGGAAGCCGTCCACCTCATCGGTGCGGACGCGCCCGCCGGGCGCGTCAGAAGCCTCCAGGATCCGGAAATTCAGGCCCGCCTTGGCCAGTTGCCGCGCACAGGCCAGCCCGGCCAGCCCGGCGCCAACGATCACCACATCCACTTCAGGCATCGCGGTTCGATGGTCCCTCCTTGACGGCCGCGCGCGCCTCGCGCAGCTTCTTCAAGACAAGATACTCGGAGAGATTCTCTGCCGTCAGCATGCCCACCAGCCGGACGTCCTCGAACACCAGCGCGCAGTTGGTTCCTCCGCTGAGCGCCCCTGCGGCCTCGGCCAGATCCATCTCCGGCTCGAGCCTGGGAAACTCGCGGTCCATGGCGGAGGCCACATATCCGTCCGGCCCCTCGGCGGCCAGCGCGCGCAGCAGGTGGCTGCGGCTGAGCAGACCTGTGACGCGCGGCCCGGCCATGACGGGGAAGTCCTGCTGCGAGGTGGCCAGCAGCAGCTCGGCGGCGTCGCGGATGGTATCGCCGTGGCTGAGCGTGCGGAAATCGGTCACCATCGCCTCCCGCACTTTGGCGCCCTGCATCAGCGCCTGCGCCGAAGCGGCCATGGATTCCTGCATCGCACCCACGTAGATGAACAGGGCCACGAACAGCAGGAGGAAATTCGCCTGCAACAGCCCGGTGAGCGCCAGCAGGGCGGCGATGCCCGTGCCGATGCGCGCCGTGATCCGCGTGGCATCCTCGTAGGGCCGCCTTTCGGCCAGCAGCGAGCGCAGTACGCGGCCGCCATCCATCGGAAAGGCCGGGAGGAGATTGAACAGCGCCAGAACGAGATTGGCCACCGCCAGACGGCTAAGCAGATTGGCGTCGGTCGCCTCCTGCCAGTGGGCGGCGGAGACGCCGGCGCCGGTCCAGAAGGCCGCCCCCAGCAACAGCGCGCCCAACAGGAAGTTCACCAGGGGGCCGGCGAAGGCCACCCAGAACTCTTCGCCCGCCTTCGGCTGACGCTCCAACCGCGCCAGCCCGCCGATGGGGAGCATGACGATCTCATGCGTTCCGATGCCGAAGCGCCGCGCCATCAGGGCATGGCCCGCCTCGTGAAGCAGGATGGACAGAAAGAGCCCGGCCACGAAGAGCACCGCTCCAGCCAGGGACTGTTTGCCTCCGGCGCTGAGCACGACCAGCCAGATCACCACGAGCCAGAAAGTGAAGTGGAAGCGCACCGGCACGCCGAAGACAGTCACCGACCCGGCGATGCCGGGCACGCGGCCCGCAGGGCCCGGCGCAGCGTGTGGCGTGTTCATCCTGCTGTCATGATAGCCGCATGCCGGAGGCGGCGGTTGCGGTGGAGTTCAGAGGTCGCTCAACTCCGGCGCCGCGTAGTTCCTGCCTGTCACCAGGGCGATGTAATCGGGCCGGTCCGCCGCACTCTGGTGGCGGTAGCTCCGGACGATCTCGCCGTGGAAAAGCAGGAAGACGCCGGGCATCTGGAAGCCGTCTCCCATCAGCGGCCCCACGCCGTGGCGCCCCAAAACGCCGGCCTGGAACCCCCGCCACCACACTTTCGGCCCCAGCACGTCTCCGAACCGCCCCCGCGGAAGGCCGAAGGCGCGGTAAAGCGTGCGCTCCGGATCGCTGATCCGCTGCACATCCTCGAGCCCGTAACGGGAGAAGAAGCGCGACGCGGTCTCCTCGGAACTCATGTACACGAGCACCATCCTCGCGCCCTCTTTCTCGATCTGTTCCCGCATTGCAGCCAGGTCCGCCATGGCCTCGCGGCAAAAGGTGCAGCCCATGTGGCGCAGAAAGACAAGCAGCACGGGCGACAGGCGGCTCAGCTCGTCCAGGGACACGCCCAGGTTGGTCTTGCGGCGAAGTGCGAATCGCAGCACCTCGGGCGCCACGGTTCGGCGGCGCGCCAGACCCGCTTCGTAGGCGCTCTGAAGAATCGCCAGCAGCGGGATGCACCAGGCGGCCGTCTCCACCGCCACCCACCACCACATCAACCCCGGGGCGCGCCCATGGAGGATGTCCCAGCCGATCCACACACTCGTGCCCAGCTTGCTCAAAACTCCCATTAGCACCACCGGCCAGTGCCGATAGGCATCCCGCGCCGCCAGCAGAAATCCGAGGCCCAGCACGGCCAGCCAGACGGCAACCGCGTGCCAGCCCTCCACCATCAACGGACTGGGGGGGGCCGCAGCGCCCAGCCGCGCGTCCAGCCACTCGGCCATCACCACCACGCCGGCGGCGGCGAACACATGATAGATGCCCGCCCACACCAGGACCCGGCGGGTCCAAGCGGGCGGATGGGCTGGAGATACGCTCATTCCTCATGAATGGATGACGCCGGGCTCCGCGGGAGTCAGAAAGATGCGCGGCAGAATCGGGTCAGTCTTCCTCGAGGATGGCCACGTCCCAGGGGGCCAGCTTCAGTGTAGCGCCGGCGGGAACCCTGCGGCCCGCCAGCAGATCCTCAGCCGAACCATAACTATACAAGAATGTTTGTTCCGCCGGGGAGTAGTTGAAATAGAGGTGCAGGCGCTTGCCCCGTGCCTCCCCGTGCTTGACGCGCACCGGGGCAGGCAGTTTCTGGTCCGGTCCCGTGAGACCCGCCCGGGTCAGGACGTCGAGCAGCACGGCGCGCTGCAGGGCGTCGCTCAGCACCGTTCCCTCATATGTGAACGTGCCCTTGCCGAAGGCGTTGCGCGTGATGGCCGGATAGCGCCCGAAGAAGGGATGGTCGTAGAATGCCAGGGCCTGGGCTGACTCGGGAATCAGGAACTCGGCCCATTCCGACACGCGGTTTTCCTCGCCGGCGCGGAGCGGGTCGCCTCGCAGGGCGAGCGGTTCGCGCAACGTGGAAAACTCCTGGTAGCGGAAGCCGGCCGCGGGGCGCAGCGGGCCAGGCATCATGCTGTGGCGGACGGTGTTGAACTCGTTGGTGAAGCCGCTCTTGAGCGATGCCACCACATGGCCGCCATTGCGCACAAAATCCACGATCTTTTCAAGCAACGCATCCGGCGCCACATACAGCGGCGGCACCAGCAGCACCTGATACCGGGACCAGTCCGAATCCGGCGTGACGAAATCCACGCCGGTGTTCAGCAAATAGAGAGTGCGGTGGAACTGGCGCACGAAGGTCTGGTAATTCACGCGGTCGCTGAAGGGCATGAACTGGATGCCGTGGTGGCTGTCGATGCTGAACAGCAACGCCACGCGGTTCCGGCGCTCGAGGTTCGCGAGCTTCGGTCCCACGTGCGCCAGTTCCTTCGCCGTGCGCGAGAACTCCTCGTAGACGCGGTTCGGCTCGAGATCGTGGGAGAGAATCCCTTTCCAGTAAGTCTCCTGCCCATAGTGCAGCGAGTGCCAGTGCCAGTAGGAGACCAGGTTGGCGCCGTCGGCGATGTGGCCGTAGACGTTCATCCGAAGCTGTCCGTCATAGGGCGGGAACTGGCCCTTTGAGTCCCAGCCGATGGTCTGCGCGTTGGTCTCGGTGACCAGGAAGTTCCCCATCTTCAGCGAGCGCGCGACGTCGCCGGTGAACGTGGCCGAATGGCCGTCGAGCCTGTCCTGCACGTCGTAGTAGGGGTTCACGGCGGCGGCATCGAGGTGGCGGGCGATGGCCCACTGGTCGATGTCGGTGTGGGCGCCGCCGGAAAAATCGTGCGTAATGAACTGGTCTTTTCGCTTGTATTCGTTCACGATTTTCGCTTGCCAGGCGAGGAAATCGGTCACCCTGTCGCGCTGGAACCGCTCCCATTCCAGCTTGTATCCCGGGTTGAGGATGCCGTCCCGGGGCGGCAACTCGTCCCAATCCTGCACGAGCTGCCCCCAGTAGACAAAGCCCCAGGCGCGGTTCAGCACATCGACGCCGCGGTATTTCCTCTTCAGATACTCGACGAAATTCTTCTGCACCAGCGGCCCGGCGGCGTTGTAGGGCGAGGTTTCGTTGTCGATCTGGTAGCCGATGACCGCGGGGTGATCCTTGTACCGGGCGAGGATGTTGCGGATGACCCGCTCGCAGTAATACCGGTATGCCGGGTGCGTGATGTCCATGTTCTGGCGGATGCCGTAGGTTGCCTTGCGCCCGTCGAGGTGCGTAACGAGGATTTCCGGGTGCTTGTAGAAGAGCCACGGCGGAATGGAGTAAGTGGGCGTGCCGAGAATCACCCGGATCCCCGCCTTGTGCATCGCGTCCACCACGCGGTCGATGTAGGCGTATTCAAACTGCCCGTCGCGGGGTTCCCAGCTCGACCAGGTGGATTCGCCGATCCGCACCACGGTGACGCCCGCCTTCTTCATCAGTTCGACGTCTTTCGCCAGCCGCTCCTCAGGCATGTACTCGTGGTAGTAGGCGGCGCCGTAATAGACGGTGGGAAACCGCGGCACTTGTGCCAGTGCCGGAAGCAGAGCAGCAAGCCACAGGAAGTGCAAGCGCATACCGCGCCCGATTCTATCACCGCACAGCGTTCAAAGCAGCAAAGCGGCAAGCGCCGCCAGAGAGCCTGCTGCGGCACATCCCTCAGGCCCGCTTCCGCGCGCCGCCAGCGCCGCTGCAAGCGACAGCGCTGTGCCCACGGCTTCCGTCGACAGCACAGTTGCGGGCGCGCCTGCCGCTACGCGCATCAGCAGAAACGCCATCCCGCCTGCCAGCGCGCCCTTCCATCCCCAGCGCCATGCGGCCAGAGCGGCGCAAGCCATCAGGCAGGGGAACATCAGACGGGCATCGCCGGCAAGCTGCGCCAGCACGAGCCAGAACAGCGCGATGGACGCAGCCCCGGCAAATTGCCTGCCGGGACGCGGCAGCGGCGGCGCCGGAGTGCAGCGGGGCCTGGAATCAGAACTCAAGGGCAATCATCTGATGCCCGTCGAGCACCGGCAGCCGGAAAACCGTATAGGCCTGCTCGCGGCGCACCTCCAGCGGCCGCCCTTCCGGCGCGAGCACGGCTCGCCGCACCGGGCGCGGAGTCTTCACGCGCACATCGATGTTGGCCACCGGGATGACGTCCTCGATCACGTCGAACGCCTGCCCGCGGCGCTCCGGGATGTAGTGCAGCAGATGCGCCACCCAGCGGTTCTCCTGCGGCTGCTCGTTGACGGCGGCCAGGACGGAACTCGGCCCGCGCACCTCCATCACCGGATCGGGCAGCAGCCGGCGCAGCGCGTTCGCTACCAGCCGTTTCACCCACAGCGGAGCGTTGGCGTGATACTGCGTGAACACCGGGTGCATGAAGTAGATGCATCGCCCGTTCTGCACGATGCCCGGCCCGCCCGGCTTGCCCGCCGATGGCGTATGGCGGTGTGAGAAGAAATGGTCCCACGTCCGGTTGAAGTACGGCACATGGGTTCCCATCAGCACCTGCGCGCCCGGGCGCGGCTTCACGGACTTGCCGCGCATGTACATGACGAGTTCGGTGCGCGGCAGTCCCTCGCCCAGCGGCCCGTCAATCACCAGGAAGTCGGGGCTGTAGGGCGCATCGCCGCCATGGTCGAGTCCCAGGCAATCCAGCGCGAAGCGCTCGCCCTTCGGGTCCAGTCCCGATTCGAAGGACGCCAGCAGGCTGCCTCCGCGCGCCACAAAGTCCTCCAGCCGGCGCGCCAGTTCGGCGTCCACTTCGATCCGGTCCGGAAGCACGAGCACGCGGTAGCGCGAAAAGTCGCTCCTCGAGTCGAGCACGTCGAACTGCGCCTTCGCCTCCGTGAGAAGCCGCACGGCGCCAAACGAGGCGGGAGGAATTTCGCGGCCGGGCCCGCGGTAGAACTCCTCCGGCGTGAGCACGCCGACATCGGCGATGGCGCGGGCGCCGCGGCACCACGGCTCCTTCGCCTCCACCTGCCGGTAGACGGCGCCGATCAACTCGTAGGTCGCCTCATCCAGCCTGCCCGCCGGATGGAGCTGGTCGCCCACGCTGCACTTGGCGCCCAGCGCCAGCATCTGAAAACATTCGTACTCGAGCGCGGCGCGGTTCTTGAGCGAGTGGAAGTCGCCCCAGGAAGTGTGGAACTTGCCTGTCATGCCAAGCGAGTCGAGCCCGAGGGTGCGCGTGTAGCGCACTTTCAGCGGAAAATCCAGGTAACCCCAGCCGCCGCTGGGCAACGACTCGAGCTCCCAGTGCGTGAACGCGGGCGCCATGCGGCGGTGGCGCGGACCGACGTGGCCGGCGTTGTAAAAGATGGTCGCCTTCTTGTGATGCCGGCGGACCAGCGCGCTCATCTCCGCCTGCCAGTCGAGCATGGTCTGGTGCATGAACCGCCAGCGCTGATCGGCATCGGCGGGGTTCAGCCCGTTCTTGCGCATCAGTTCCCGGCAGTAGAAGCAGGCGCAGGGAGTGTCGTGGACGATGTCGAAGAAGAAGCCGTCCACGGGCAGCATTTCGCAAATCTCGGTGACGTGCCGTCGAAGGAACTCGCGGTAGGGCGTGTTGTAGCAGAGGCGGCGGTAGAAGCCGGCTTCGAAAACGGGCGTACCCACGGGCGCGCCCTTCTCGTCCACCACCAGCCAGTCGGCGTGGCGCTGCGCGGTGTAGTGGTCCCACATGATGGTGACGTAGATGGGCACGCGGATGTCGCGCTTGTGGCAGGCTTCGATCTGTTCGAGCAGCAGATTCCGCTTCAGGTGCGGGTGGCGCCGCTCGGGGTTGGCTTTCGTGTCGTAGTAAATCCAGCCGTGGTGGCAGCGCGCGAAGCAGGTGACCGAATTGACGCGCGCCCGTTCCAGGGTCCGCGCGAAGTCGTCCGGATCGAATTGCGCGGCGATGTCTTCGACTTGCTCGCTCGTGTGAAAGTCGAGATGCACCTGGCGGAAGCGCAGTTCGGGAGCGTCAGGCGCGAGTTGGGAAGCGCTCCAGGCGATGTTCGGAGCGGCGAGGATGGGTGAGGACAGCAACAGGTTGCGGCGGCTCAGTTCAGCCATGCGTGCCATTCTACCGCCGCGCGGTGCGGCGTTCGATATACTCGCGGTGGAAATCCTCTCACGGAAAGGACGCAAGCGATATGGCCAGATCGCGCCGAACGTTCCTCGCGGGCGCCGCGCTCGCCGCCCCTGCGGCGGCGCAGGCGCAGGACAGGCCGCAGAAGAAGGTGCACTACCGCGGCCCCAAGCCGCAGAAGACACCGCTGTTTTCCGGCGCCGTTTCTTACGGGAACCTCCTCTTCATCGCCGGCAAGGGCTGGCACAAGGGCGGAGACATCAAAGTGCAGACCGCCGGCGTGCTGGACGAGATCGAAGTCGAGCTGAAGAACGCAGGCTCCTCGATGGAGAAGGTGCTGAAGTGCAACGTCTACCTGAAGACGCTGGAGCACTACAAGCCGATGAACGAGGTGTTCCTGGGGCGTTTTGGTCCCGAGCCGCCGGTGCGCACCACCGTCGCCGTGGCGGACATTCCCGGCGACTCGCTCATCGAGATCGACGTCATCGCCTTCCTCTGACCGGCAGGGGCGGCGCCGGCGGGTGCGGGCTCAGGCGGCGGCGCGGGAGAGAATCTCGCGCACGCGCCTGCCGACGATCTCGGCATCGCCCTTCTGCATCATCCAGACCGTGAGGACGAGCGCCTCCTTGTTCGTCATGGGGCAGCCCTCGATCGACGGGCGCCCCTCGCGCAGCTGCTTCATCACCTCGGGCGGCGAGATGCGCACCACGGTCTGGTCCCAGGTGATGCGGAGATGCGGCGTGTGGTTGGCGATGGGCGGCAGGCGCACCTCGGTGGCCACGGTCCTCACCTTCTTCGCCTCGCGGCTGATGACCTCCACGCGCCGGTCCCATTCGCGCGCCTCGGCGGCGTGGTCCTTGCGCAGGTACATCTCGAGAGCCACCAGCATGCCCACCATCTCTTCCTTGTTGACCTTCATGCCGCGCGCGATCGAATCGCTGTAGGGCGAAGTGTTCAGCCGCGCCGCCTCGATCAGGTCCTTCCGGCCCAGAAGCAGCCCGGCGCTCTGGGGACCGCAGATTCCCTTCCCTCCGCTGAAGGTCACCAGGTCGAAGCCCATCTTCGTATATTTCGAGAGATTCTCCACGGGCGGCACGTCGGCGGCGGCATCGTTGAAACTCGGGATGTTGTGCTTGCGGCAGAGCGCCACGAATTCCTCCAGGTGGATCTTGCCGCGAGGGTCGGCGTCGTTGAAGAACAGCGCCATCGCCGTGCGCTCGTTGGCGGCGCGCTCGAACTCCTCCGCTGTTTCCACCTCCACCATGCGGATGCCCACGGCGCGCACGGCATGGTCGTAGCCGTAACGGTGGGACTTCTGGATGAGCACCTCGCTCTTCATTCCGGCGAGGTCCGGGATGCGGCGGATTTTGTCCGGATCCTTGCCGGTGATGCACGCTGCGGTGCCAACGGTAAGGGCGCCCGCCGCCCCCGAAGTGACCATCGCCGCCTCGCAGCCCAGCAATTCCGCGATGCGTTTGCCCACGGCGTCCTGCAACTCCGTAAGGTTCACATAGTGCTTTGAGGCGGCGCGCATCGCCTCCATCACCTCATCGGGCATGAGGGAAGCGGTGAGCATCGTGTACGTGCCAGCCGCGTTGATGAACGTGCGCACACCGAGTTCGGCGATCACGTCGCGCCGGCGCGGCGCCGCCAGCCCCGGGCGGTTCAGCCACGGAAGGCTGCCAAGCGCCCCCAGGAACGGTCTTCTGCCAAAGATCATGGCGGTCTCCTTCGCCCTCTATCCTGCCACCGCCGCGGCGGTCGCGCCACCGCTTCACAGCGGCAGCCCGAAATAGCGCTCCGCGTTGGCGTAGCAGATGCGCTTCACCATCCCGCCCACCAGCTCATAATCCGCGGGAAGCAGCCCTTTTTCGATGTCTTCGCCGATGAGGTTGCAGAGCGTCCGGCGGAAATATTCATGCCGCGGATAGGACATGAAGCTGCGCGAATCGGTCAGCATGCCGACGAAATGCCAGAGCAGCCCGCAGTTGGACAGGGCGTTCATCTGCCATTCCATGGCCTCCTTCTGGTCGAGGAACCACCAGCCGCTGCCGAGCTGGATCTTGCCCGGGATGGCGCCGTCCTGGAAGTTGCCGATCATGGTGGCGAAGGCGTAGTTCCACGCCGGATTCAGGTTGTACAGGATCATCTTCGGCAGCGATCCCTCGCTTTCCAGCATGTCAAGGTAGGCGCCCAGGGCGTCCATCTGCGGCCAGTCGCCGATGGAATCGAAGCCGGTGTCAGGACCGAGTTCGCGGAAGCGGCGGGTGTTGTTGTTGCGGCGCGCCATCAGGTGCAGCTGTTTGGTCCATCCCTTTTCGGCGTCGAGGCGGCCGAAAAACAGCATCATGAACGACGCAAATTGCGCCTGATCCTCCCAGGATACTGGAATAAATGCCCGCGCCTTTTCAAAGATCTCCGACGCCTTTTCTTCCGAACAGGGCGTGGCGAAACAGACGTTCAGCCCGTGGTCGCTCAGGCGGCACCCCAGCGCGTGGAACGCGTCGTGCCGCTTTTTCAGCGCGTCGAGGAAGCTCTTGAAGTCGGCGATATCGGCATCGGCGGCGGCCGCCAGGCGTCCCAGCCATGCGTTGAACACGTCCGGCTGATGGACGAGGAAGGCCCGGTCCGGACGGAAGGTGGGGAACACCCGCGTCTTCAGCGCCGAAGCGGCGATCTGCTTGTGCCAGCGCAGATCGTCGGCCGGATCGTCGGTGGTGCAGACGGCGCGCACCCGGAACTTCTCCAGAATCCCCCACGCGCGGAGGCTCTCGCCCGCCAGCAGAGCGTTGGCCTGCTCCCAGACGCGCTCGGCGGAGCGCTCGTCGAGCAGCTCCTCGATGCCGAAATACCGCCTCAGTTCGAGGTGCGTCCAGTGATAGAGCGGGTTGCGCAGCGTGGCCGGCACCGTGCGCGCCCACTCCAGAAACTTCTCCTTCGGAGATGCGTCCCCGGTGACGTACTTTTCCGGCACGCCGTGGGCGCGCATGGCGCGCCACTTGTAATGGTCGCCTTCGAGCCAGATCTCGAAGAGATTGGCGAAGCGCCGGTTCTCGGCCACATCCTTCGGCGGCAGGTGGCAGTGGTAATCGAGGATCGGCTCGCCCTCGGCGTACTCGTGGTACAGGCGCCGGGCGGCGGGCGTCGCAAGCAGGAAGTCCTCATGGATGAAAGCCATATGGGTGCACCTCGTCTGAAATGCCAGTATATCGTTGCCGGCGGCTGGTCATAATGGGAGGGTGAGTTCACCGATGTCCTCATCCGCAATCTCCGTTCAACCGAAGTTCGTGCCGGAACTGGATCCCGGCTTTGTTCCCGCGTCGCTTTGGAACCGCGACTTCCGCGAGCTGGCGGCCCGGCAGGGCGCCGTGCCTCTGGTGCTGGCCGTCGAGCGCTCCGACGGGAGCGTCTCCCGGTACGAGACCGTGGCGCTGCCGGAAGGCTCGCCCGATTTCGCACTCAACCTGTGCTACGCGGAGCGGATCGTGAAGTTCTTGCTCTGGCAGCGCGGCGGCTGGAAGGTGTACGCCGGCGGCCCGGCGGCCATCGGGGAGCATCTCCGCGCCGTTTATTCTCCCGGCGGCGCGCGCGCTTTCGACCACGAATTCATGGGCGGCGTCTATGAGCGCCCGTTCACCGTGGAAATCACCTCGCCGGACGGGGCGCCGCCCGCGCGCGAAGCCTCCAGCCCGCTGGGGCGCCACCTGGACGGGTGCCGCGTGGGCTTTGACCTGGGCGCAAGCGACCGCAAGGCGTCGGCGGTGATCGACGGCGAGCCGGTTTTCAGCGAAGAGGTGCCGTGGGACCCGCGCCCGCAGACGGACCCGCGATACCACTACGAGGGAATCATGGACTCGATCCGCCGCGCTGCGGCGCACCTGCCGCGGCTGGATGCGGTGGGCGGCTCGGCGGCCGGCGTCTACATCAACAACCGGGTGCGGGTGGCCTCGCTGTTCCGCGGCGTGCCAAAGGACGTCTTTGACGCGCAGGTGGCGGACCTGTTTCTGCGCATCCGCGACGAGCTCGGCGTGCCGCTGGAAGTGGTCAACGACGGCGAGGTGACGGCGCTGGCCGGCTCGATGTCGCTCAACGACAACCCGGTGCTCGGCATCGCCATGGGGTCGAGCCTCGCCGCCGGCTACGCCGACTCGCACGGCAACATCACCGGCTGGCTGAACGAGCTGGCCTTCGCGCCGGTCGATTACCGCAACGGCGCGCCCGTGGACGAGTGGAGCGGAGACGCGGGCTGCGGCGTGCAGTATTTCTCGCAGGTGGGCGCCAACCGCATCGCCACACAAGCCGGCGTCCAATTCGACCCGGCGATGCCGCTGCCGGAGCGGCTGGTGGAACTTCAGCGCCGCATGCAGGCGGGCGATCCGCTGGTGCGGAAAGTCTACGAAACCATTGGCACGGAGCTGGGCTATGCCGTGGCGCACTACGCGGACTTCTATGATCTGAAGCACATTCTCGTGCTCGGGCGCGTCACCACGGGGCCCGGAGGCGACATCATGATCGAACAGGCGCGGCGCGTGCTGGAAGCGGAGTTTCCCGAAGCGGCGGAGAAGGTGCGGCTGGCGCTGCCCGACGAGAAGAGCCGCCGCGTGGGCCAGTCCATCGCCGCCGCCAGCCTGCCCGTGATCGCACAGAGATCCTGAGGAGAACCGCCATGCAGTTTCATAAAACAAATTCGGAGATTTACGTTCCCGACGGCGCGCCCCTGCCCGGGGCGCTGGCGCGCACGACCCGGCTGGGCATCGCCGCCCACCAGGACGACATCGAGATCATGGCGATGGAAGGCATCCTCGCCTGCTTCCAGAAGCCGGACCAGTGGTTTTCCTGCGTCATCGTCACCGACGGCGCCGGAAGCGCGCGCGAGGGCGACTACGCCCGCCACACAGACGCCGACATGATGCGCGTGCGGCGCGTGGAGCAGAAGAAGGCGGCCATGGTCGGCGAATACGGCGCCTGCGTCTTCCTCGACTACCCGAGCCGCGAGATCAAGGACGGGGCCAACCGCGGCCCGGTGGAAGACCTGCAGCAGGTGCTGGAAGCCGCGCGTCCGGAGACCGTCTACACGCACAATCTCTGCGACAAGCACGACACGCACGTCGCCGTCGCGCTGCGCGCCATCGCCGCCATTCGCCGCCTGCCGCAGGAGCAGCGCCCCTCGCGGCTGCTCGGCTGCGAGGTGTGGCGCGACCTGGACTGGCTGCCGGATGCGAAGAAAGTCGTGTTCGACGTCGGCGCGCACGAGAACCTCTCGGCGGCGCTGCTGGGCGTCTTCGATTCGCAGATCGCCGGCGGCAAGCGCTACGACCTGGCCACGCTGGGGAGGCGCCGCGCCAACGCCACCTACTTCCAGAGCCACTCGGTGGACCAGGCGCAGGCGATCATCTTCGGGATGGACCTCACGCCTTTGATCACCGACGATTCGATCGACCCGCTCGACTACGCCCTGGCGCACATCCGGGAGTTCGAGCAGGAGGTCGCGGCGCGCTTCGCCAAGCTGCGGTGAACAGGGACACGGCCACGCGCGGCGCCGGACCGGGCCGCGCGGCTAGCGCGGTCCGCCGCTGGGAGGCCAGAACGCCGGCGGGGAAGGCGCGGGAGTACGGAAAAACGTGATGGTCCAGTCGGAAATCCCGTGAATATAAAGCCGGGCTTTTTGCCCGGCCAGCGTATCGGTTTCCCCGGAATACAGTCCCAGGATCTGCGGGTAATAACCGGGCCGGAATCCGATTTCCTCCCCATCCATGAGCTTTTGCGGCCCAGTCCATTGCATGGACTCCAGCGGGCCGTCGCTGAAGGAAATGTAGATCCCCTCCTGCGGCCAGCCGGGCGAGCAGCAGGACCGGTTCAGCAGCATCACGTAGCGGCGCAGCCAGGAGTTGTAGTGCACCGCCGGCCCCCAGAAGGAGTCCGTATCGGCGCGCTGCCATTCGCGGCGCGCCGGAAACAGAGGCGTGCACCGTCCGCCGAGACCGGGCTCCTCCCATTTCCCCTCGAAGTACTTCCACACTTTGCCCGCAGGCGCGAAGCGGTCCGCCCAGGCGAGTCTGGCGGCGCAAATCCCCTGGCGCTCCAGCGGCCCGGCATAATTCGTGAAGAAGAAATAGAAAAACTCCCGCCGCCGGTCCGGAACGACCGAGAAGTCTCCGTGCCCTCCGGCGAAAAATCCGTTCTTCGCAGTGCAGTCCACCGGATCGCCGGACTCGAGCACAATCCCCAGGTCCGTGAAGCTGCGGCCGCTGTCATGGGAAAGGGCCGCGCCGATCTTCGGGCTGGTCAGGGGCACGGAGCCGCAGACGCCGCCGGGCTCATGGTGATACCAGCCGAAAAGAACGCTACCGGCGCGCTGCGCCGCTTCCATCCACAACGGCGAATGGGCCACGGCGGTGACATCGACCGGCTGGCTCTCATACTCGGTGAACTGGTTGCCGGCGGTGCTGATCATCAGGGGCGAGCCGGTGGAGGTGAACACATGGAACGCGCGGTCCCACCAGAAAGCTGCGCTGTTGCCGTCCGGGCGGACGGGCAACTCCAGCCGGGGCGCGCGAGTGATCTGCCAGGACTGGCCGGCGAGCGGCACGAGGACAGCCAGCAGAAGGCATGCGGGCGCAGGGGCCCTGCGGAACATCAGCAATCTTGCACTTCTCATCGGCGAGTGTCTGCATAGGATGACGCAACAGGCGGCTCTCCGATTACACGGCCAGCCAGGATTGCCAGACCGGAACCAACTGCACGCGGCCCGCGCGCTCGTGGAGCACGTCCTCCCGCACCTTGCGCCTGTGGGGCGGCTGTCCCTTCAGCCAGCGCCGGGCGCCCGGCGGAAACCGGGCGCCCGGCTTGTGGGAGAAGCGGATCAGTCATTATGGAGCGACCAACCGCCGATTCGCAGATTCGCGGGTTACGCT
>CAYWJB010000006.1:120679-238663 GCA_964458495.1 uncultured Arcobacter sp. | reverse complement strand
GAATTGGGTGGGGCGGGGGTTCGGGGGGTTGGGGAGTGGGGCCCTGAGCTGGCGCGCAGGGGAATCTGGCCCTGAGCTGGCGCGCAGGGGAGTGGGGTGCGGCGGGGTTATGGGGGGTTGGGGAGTGGGGCCCTGAGCTGGCGCTCAGGGGAATTGGGTGGGGCGGGGGTTCGGGGGGTTGGGGAGTGGGGCCCTGAGCTGGCGCTCAGGGGAATCTGGCCCTGCGCTGGCGCGCAGGGGAGTGGGGCCCTGCGCTGGCGCGCGGGGGAATTTGGGTTGGGTCAGCGGGGGGCGGAGCGTTTGCGGGTGCGGGGAGAGGGGGAGGTGCGGCGGATGGTTTTCTGGGCGGAGGCCCACTGGCCGAGGCGGTATTCGCGGCGGTAGCCGGCAGTGAGGTTGGAAATGACGACGGTGACGGAGCCACCGGAGTCGACCGAGTAGCTTTCCTCGATGAGCTGGCGGGAGGCTTCGGCGCTGCGCTCGACGGGAATGTTGCGGAGGTCGGCGACGGAGGTGAGGCGGGGATCGAAGGGGAAGCGGATTTCGTCCCAAGGGGTAATATCGCCGGCGGGTTCGCCGGATGTGGCGCGGTGGGAGCACTCGAGGTAGCGAAAGTGGCCGATGTTGTGGGCGGGGAAGTAGCGGCGGGTCCGCGCGAGGGGGGCAGCGCCGGGGGCGGGGAGTTCGAGTCCCTGTTCGAAGAGCGGGTCGAAGACAATGACGCGTCCCTCCTCGGCTTCGCGCCAGACGCCGAAGAAGCGGGTGAAGCGTTCGCGGAGGAGGGCCGGGGCGTGGGAGGAGGCCTGGATGGCAAGGCCGATGGCGGTGGCGGCGCGGGTGTAGGCGGAGCGCCGGACGCGGCGGCCGAAGCGTTCGCGGAGCATGCGGCTGACGAGGGGGAGTTCGCTGGCGCCGCCGGTGACGTAGAGGGTGACGGGGGTGGAGGAGGGGGCGCGTTCGAGGAGGTCGGCGGTGGCGTGGAGAGTCTCATCGACGAGGGGCGAGAGCTGATCGTAGAAGTCGGCGACGGGGACGGGAGTGACGGGCCAGCCGGGGCGGACGCGGTCGAGGTCGACCATGAGGCGGCGGGTGTTGGGGTGGAGGGACTCCTTTTTCTCGCGGCACTCTTCGAGGAGGAGGAACTCTTCGGCCTGGGAGAGGGAGTCGCGTTCGGAGGCGAGTCCGGCTTTTTCGAGGGCGAGGGTAGCGAGGACGTCGTCGAAGTCGTCTCCGCCGAGTGTAGGGATGCTTTCGGTGGCTTCGACGATGTGGGAGTCGCCGTCGCGGAAGACGAGGGAGGCGTCGAAGGTTCCGCCGCCAAGGTCATAGACGAGGATGCGCTGTGGGGCGGAGGAGCCGGCGGCGGCGAGGCGGTGAGAGAACTCGATGCTGGCGGCGGAGGGTTCATTGAGGAGGCCGAGGACCTGGAAACCGGCGGCGCGGAAGGCCTCGGTGGTGAGGAAGCGCTGGTTGGAGTTGGCGTTGGCAGGCACGCCGAGGAGGACCTCAAGGGCGCCGGGGCCGCGGCGGGGCAGAGAGGAGGAGTTCAGGAGGGCGTTCTGGAGCCAGGAGAGGAGTTCTTCGAGGAGGGTGGCGAGGCGGACGGTCTGGCCGGCGAGTTCGACGAGGGTCTCAGGGCCGGAGCAAGAGAGGACGCGTTTGATGGAGCGGAGGATGGTGGCGCCGTCAGCGCCCTGGGCGGCCCAGGCGTCCCAGCCGTAGAGGCGCTTGCCGTCCTGAATGGCGATGAGAGGAGGCGCCCACTCGCGGGCGGCGCCGTCGGGGCAATCGAAGGAGATGACGGGGAAGTTGCCGCGGTCGGCGGCGGCGGCGACGATGCGGGTGGTGCCGAAGTCGATGCCGAGGCGCATGGATGCTTTCAGGGTAACTCCAAGGAGTGGAAAAAGACAGGGATCATGCGGCGGGGAGGGAGAGGGTGAAGGTGGAGCCGTGTCCGAGGCGGCTGGAGACGCGGACGCTGCCGCCGAACAGCTCGGCGATGTGTTTGACGATGGAGAGGCCGAGGCCGGTGCCGCCGGCTTCGCGGGAGCGGGCCTTATCGACGCGGTAGAAGCGTTCGAAGATGCGGGGGAGGTCTTCTTCGGGGATGCCGATGCCGTGGTCGACGACGTGGACTTCGATCATGTCGCCGTTGCTGGCGGCTTCGATGAGGACTTCGGAGTTTTCCGGGCTGAACTTGACGGCGTTGTCGACGAGGTTGACGAGAGCCTGTTCGAGGCGGAAACGGAGGGCGCGGACGGCGAAGGGGGCGGGGGAGGCGGAGATGCGAATGCGGCGGAGGCGGGCGGCGGACTCGACGGTGCGGACGACGGTGTCGATGACGGGCTGGAGGGGGACAGGTTCGGCGGGCTCGTGGGCGGGGCGGTGCTGCTCGAGTTCGGACAGCACGAGGAGGTCGGAGGCGATGTTGTTGAGGCGGATGGCGTTGGAGCGGATGACTTCGAGGAAGCGGCGGTTGTGGAGGGAGTCGTCGATGGCGCCGTCGAGGAGGGTTTCGGCGTAGCCGCTGATGGCGGCGAGGGGGGTACGGAGTTCGTGGGAGACGTTGGCGACGAAATCGCGGCGGACGCGTTCGAGGCGTTCGAGTTCGGTGACGTCGTGGAGGATGGCGAGGACGCCCTGCTGGCGGTTGAGTTCGAGAGGTTTGGCCCAGAGCTCGTAGCTGCGTCCGGGGTTGGCGGGGAAGGAGACCTTGGCACGGACGGTCTGGGCTTGCTCGAGGACCTGCCAGAGGGGATCGAGGAGGGCGGGATCTGGGGCGATTTGTTCGAGGGGCGCGCCCGGGGAGGGGGTGGAGGTGGCGGCGACGGCGTCGAGGAACGCCTGGTTGCAGAAGGTGATGCGGAGGGAGGAGTCGACGGCGAGGACGCCCTCGCGCATGCTGGAGAGGATCGCCTCGCGGCGGGCGGACTCGTTGCGGACGAGTTCGACCATTTCGAGGAGGTTGCCGGCCATGCGGTGGAGGGAGGCGGCGAGGGCGCCGAGTTCGTCGTTGCCGGAGTCCGGGGGGACGGGGCTGGCATCGAGGCGGCCGGCGGCGAGGTCTTCGGCGGCGGACTGGATGTTGTGGATGCGGCGGGTGAGGGAGCGGGAGAAGAAGTAGGCGGCGGCGAGGACGGCGAGGGCGAGCAGGAGGGTGGCGCGGAGGATGCGGAGGCGGTTGGCGTTGACGGTGGACTGGATAGCGTCGAGGGGGGCGGCGAGGCGGAGGAGGACGGGCTGGCCGGAGGAGAGGCGGGCGGGGAGGGCGAGGTAGAGGAAGTCGGTATTGACGCTGGTGGAGTGCCGTTTGGCGACGCCGAGGCCGTGGCGGAGGGCGTCCTGGATTTCGGGACGGGTGGCGTGGTTCTCCATGGAGCCGGGTTCGCGGCGGGACTCGGCGAGGACGGCGCCGCTGGAGGAGTCGACGACGGTAACGCGGGCAGCCAGGAGGGCGTCGGTCTGGCGGACCCAAGAGGGGAGTTGGGAGGAGGGGAGAGATTCGAGTTCCCGGGCCAAGAGGCGGGCGGAGGCGTGGAGGGAGCGCTGGACGGAGGACTCCTCGCTCTGCTGGGTGAAGCGGGACATGAGGAGATCGGTCAAGCCGCCCATGGCGAGGACGAGGGCGGAAGCGCCGATGAGGAGCTTGCGAAAGAGGGGGCTGCGGATGGTGGGGGTGCGGCCCGGCATGGGTTCGGTTCAGGCTCTAGCGGTGAGCCAGAAGATGAGGAGGAAGCTGAAGGCGCCGACGAGGGCGGACATGGGGATGGTGAGGACCCATGCCCAGAGGATGTTGGTGGCGAGGCCCCAACGGACAGCCTTGAGGCGCTGGATGGAGCCGACACCGGCGATGGCGCCGGTGATGACGTGGGTGGTGGAGACGGGGACCTTGAGGTAAGTGGGGAAGAGGATGGCGATGGCGCCGGCGGTTTCGGCGCAGAAGCCGCCGCGGGGTTTCAGGCGGGTGAGGCGCGCGCCCATGGTATGGACGATGCGCCAGCCGCCGCTCATGGTGCCGAGGGCGATGGCAGCGTGGGCGGAGAGGACGACCCACCACTGGACGTCGAAGGTCTTCAGGAAGCCGGAGGCGACCAGGACGCTGGTGATAATGCCCATGGTTTTCTGGGCGTCGTTGGCGCCGTGGGAGTAGCTGAACAAGCCGGAGCTCAGCAACTGGAGGCGGCGGAACCAAACGTCCATGCGCCGCGGGGAGGAGTGGCGGAAGAGCCAGAAGACGAGAACCATGAGGAGGTAGCCGAGGGAGAGGCCGATGAGGGGGGCGAGGAAGATGAAAAGGATGGTGGAGATCCAGCCGGAAGGGACGATGGCGTCGAAGACGGAGAGCCAGCCGCGGGTGAGGCCGACCTTGGCCATGGTGGCGCCGGCATAGCCGCCGATCAAGGCGTGGGAGGAACTGGAGGGGAGGCCGTAATACCAGGTGAAGAGGTTCCAGAAGATGGCGCCGATCAAGCCGGCGAGGACGACCATTTCGGTGACGAGCCTGATGTCGACCATGCCGGCGCCGACGGTCTTGGCGACGCCGGCTTCGTGGAAGAAGAGGAGGGGGATGGCGGCGATGAAGTTCCAGAAAGCGGCCCAGAGGACCGCCTGGAAGGGGGAGAGGACGCGGGTGGCGACGATGGTGGCGACGGAGTTGGCGGCGTCGTGGAAACCGTTGATGAAATCGAAGACAAGCGCGACGAGGACGATGAAGGAGACCAAGAGGAGGGCGGAATCCATGACGCGGGGTGATCAGCCGTTTTTCACGATGACGTTCTGGAGGGCATCGGCGACGTCCTCGCAGTAGTCGGTGGCGGATTCGAGGTACTCGTAGATCTCCTTGAGCTTGATGAGGGTGATGGGGTCTTTTTCCTGCTCGAAGAGGTCGGCGATGGCAGCGCGGATGAGGTGGTCGGCCTGATCTTCGAGGCGGTTGATTTCGATGGCGTGCTCGAGCAGGGGTTGGTCCTCGGCAAGGGCGGCAAAGGCCTTCTGGAGGACGACGGCGCAGTTTTCGAGGATGCGGCTGACCTCGATGACAGGGGTGGGGATTTGGGGGATCTTGTAAGCGACGACGCGGTGGGCTGCCTCTTCGAGGGCGTCGAGGACGTCGTCCATGTGGGAGGCGAGGGAGTGGATGTCTTCGGGGTCGATGGGGGTGATGAAGGTCTGGTTGAGGCGAGTGAAGACTTCGTGGATGATTTCGTCGCCCTTCTGTTCGAGGCGGGCGATGGCGACCTCGGCCTCGTGCATGGTGGAAGGCCCGTTTTCGACGGCCTTGCGGAAGGTCTGGGCGGCCTGGTGGATGAGACCGGCCTGCTCGATGAAAAAGTGGAAGAACTTTTCGGTACGCGGCAGAATTCTCATGTGCGTTGCCGATCTCCCGCTGCATGGCAGAGGCTGCAGGCCATGGGCGGAAACTGAATTATCGCAAATGGACCGCGGTCGCGGTCAACGGGAAACGGATTACAGTTCTGTGAAAGCCGGATCATGGAGGACAGGCAGAGGAGAGGATGCGGGCTCAGCGGATTCCTCTCCGGGCTGGAAGAAGCGGGGATCGAGGAGGCGGCTGGTTTCGACGTTGCCGAGGGCATTGAGGAGGGTGGATTTGAGGTGGGGGTGTTGCTGTTGGAGCTCGTCGAGGATGGAGCGGAGAGAGCGGCGGACGGTCCCGGTTTTCAGGGAGCAGCCGCAAGGGATGACGGGCGCGGAGGAGGCATCGGCCCAGGCGCGGGTGAGGTCTTCGGTGACGTAGAGGAGGGGGCGGATGAGGCGGAACTCGCGGCGGCGGGACCAGACGACGGGAGGCAGGGCGGCGAGGCGCCCGGTGAACATGGCGTTGCGGAGGAAGGATTCGCAGAGGTCGTCGGCGGTATGGCCGAGGGCGATGACGTTGGCGCCGAGTTCGCGGGCGAGCGCGTAGACGGCGCGGCGGCGGAAGCGGCTGCAGAGGTCGCAGCCGTGACCGGGCTGATCGGAGAGGAGGCGGAGGGAGGGGTTGTCGGGGCGGAGAGTCCACGGGACGCCGTGATCGAGCATCCACTGGCGGAAGGGTTCGATCGGGGCGAGGAACTTGCCCTGATCGATGGTGAAGGCGCAAAGGGAGAACCGGACGGGGGCGCGTTTCTGGAGGAGGAGAAGCGAGGACAGGAGGGCGAAGGAATCCTTGCCGCCGGAGAAGGCGACGGCGACACGGTCGCCCTCGCGGATCATTTGAAAGCGCGCGATGGCCTGGCCGACGCGGCGCAGGATGGCTTTTTCGAGGCCCAAATTTCTATTGTATTGTTTGTGAGCCCGGGGCGAAGGACGGCGTGGGAAGCGCTCCAGCGCGTGGAGCGCGGCGCGAAGAGCGACGAGGCGCTGCTCAGGGCGGCGCAGGGGCTGGAGAGCCGGGACGCGGGGCTGGCGACGGAGATCGTCTATGGCGTGCTGCGGAGGCGGGCGCAACTGGACTGGCTGATCGGGCGGGCGTCGTCGCGGCGGGTGGAGGAGATGGACGCGGAGGTGCTGCGGGCGCTGCGGATGGGGGCGTATCAGCTGCGGTATTTGAGCCGGGTGCCGGCGCATGCGGCGGTGGGCGAAAGTGTGGAGCTGGTGAAGGTGGCCGGGCGGAAGCATGCGGCGGGATTCGTGAACGCAGTGCTGCGGCGGCTGCCGCGGTTGCCGGAGAGATGGGAGAGCGAGGAGCTGGAGTATTCGATGCCCGGGTGGCTGCTGGAGAGGTGGAAGCGGCGGCTGGGAGAGGAAGACGCGTTGCGGGCGGCGCGGGCGGCGCTGGAGGCGCCGGAGCGGGCGGAGCTGGAGGGGCTGCCGATGGACGAGGGGGCGCAGGCGATCGTTCCGCTGCTGGAACTGCAAGCAGGCGAGCGGATGCTGGACGTGTGCGCGGCGCCGGGCAACAAGACGAGGCAGGCGCTGGCGAGCGGGGCGCGCGTGGTGGCGTGCGACGCGAACTGGAGGAGGCTGCGGGAGCTTCTGGCGGATTGCCCGCGAGTGCAGGCGCGGGCGGACGAGGGGCTGCCGTTTGCGGCGGCGTTCGACAAGGTGCTGGTGGATGCGCCATGCACAGGCACCGGGACGCTGGGGCGGAACCCGGAGATCCGGTGGCGCGTCACGGAGGAGGAGATCGCGCGGCAGGCGCGGAGGCAGGAGTCGATCTTGAGGGAAGCCTTGCGGTGTGTGAAGCCCGGGGGAAGGCTGGTGTATTCGACGTGTTCGCTGGAGCGGGAGGAGAACGAGGATGTGGTGGAGCGTGTGGCGGCCGGGCGCGTGAAGAGAACGATGCTGCGGGTGCCGGGGCGGGAGCGCGGGGACGGATTTTTCGCGGCCGTGATAGAGTGAGAGAGCCTGGAGATGATCGAGATCCTACCGTCCTTGCTGGCGGCCGACTTCACGCGGCTGGGGGAGCAGATCGAGCAGGTGAGCGCGGGCGGGGCGCGGATGCTGCACTTCGACGTGATGGACGGCCACTTTGTGCCGAACATTTCGTTCGGGCTGCCGGTGCTGGAGTCGTTGCGGAAGAAGACGCGGCTGCTGTTCGACGCGCATTTGATGATTGCGGACGCGGACCGGTACGCGGCGCGGTTTGTGGAGGCGGGAGCGGATCTAGTCAGCGTGCATGTGGAGGCGTGCCCGCATCTGGACCGGACGGTGAGGGCGATTCAGGCCGAAGGGGCGAGGGCGGGGGTGGTGCTGAACCCGGCGACGCCGGTCGGGACGCTGGAGCATGTGCTGCCGCTGGTGGATTATGTGCTTCTGATGAGCGTGAATCCGGGCTACGGGGGACAGAAGTTCATCCCGCATGTGCTGGACAAGGCGCGGGCGTTGCGGCAGTGGAGGGCGAGGGAGGGGCTGGAGTTCGCCATCGAGATCGACGGGGGCGTGACGGTGGATAATGTAGGTATGGTCGCCGAGGCCGGCGTGGACTGGGTGGTGGCAGGGACAAGCGTGCTGGGCGCGTCCGATCCGGCGCAGGCGATGGCAGCGATGAGAGACGCGGCGGCGAAGGCGCTGGCGCGGCGGGCGTAGGCGGCGCCTTGGGGCCGGGACAGACGAACGAGGTGAACGGGAAGATGACGGGACACAGGACAGTGCAGGCGTGGATGCTGGCGGCGGCAGTGGCGGCGCTGGTTGTGGCGGGCGGCTGCCGGGGCAAGCGCTATGAGAATCCGATCACGCAGGACACGCAGCAGCCGGACAAGATCCTGTTCGACAAGGCGATCAAGGACATTGAGAAGGGCCGTTACGAGGTGGCCCGGCTGACGCTGAACACGTTGATGAACACCTACGACACGTCGGAGTTTCTGGCGAAGGCGAAGCTGGCGATCGCCGACTCGTGGATGCGCGAAGGGGGCTCGCACGCGCTGGCGCAGGCCGAGGCCGAGTACAAGGACTTCATCCTGTTCTACCCGACGCTGGAGGAATCGGCCGAGGCGCAGATGAAGATCTGCGACATCCACTACCGGCAGATGGAGAAGCCGGACCGGGACTCGACGCACGCGCTGCGGGCGGAGGAAGAGTGCCGGCAGGTGCTGACGCAGTTTCCCAATTCCCGGTTCGCGCCGATGGCGGCGCAGAAGCTGCGCGAGATCCAGGAAGTTTTGAGCGAGGGCGAGTACCGGGTGGGGGCGTTTTATCACCAGAAGGGATCGCTGAGCGCGGCGTCGAACCGGCTGCAGACGCTGACCGATCACTATCCGCTGTACAGCGGGGCGGACCAGGCCCTGTGGCGGCTGGGCGACAGCTATCTGCGGATGGGGCCGCGGTTCCGCCAGAAAGGGATCGCGACATACCAGAGGATCGTGCGCGAGTATCCGCTGAGCCCGCTGGTGGAGCAGGCCAAGCAGAAGCTGGAAGAGATGGAGGCGGAGATTCCGGAGCCCGATCCGGTGGCGTATGCACGGATGAAGTACGAACTGGAGAACGCGGCGAAGAAGGGTCTGCTGGCGCGGATGTGGGGGCCGTTTTCCAAGTCGCCGGACGTGACCCGGGCGGCGAAGAGCGGGCAGCCGGCGATGGAGCGGCTGCGGCCGGGCCTGCCGCCGAGCGTGCCTGCGTCGGCGGAAGGCGGGGTGACGGATGTGACGATCTCGACCGAGGCGCCGGCGTCGAGCACGGCGCTGGATACTCTGCCGGACGCGCGGCAGAGCGCGCAACAGGCGGGCGGACAGGCGGCGGCGCAAGGCGCGGCCGAGGGGCAGGGCGCGCAGGCGGAGGCGCCGGCGAAGCAGAGCGGGAAAGGCGCGGCGAAGGCCAAGAGCGGGGGCAAGGCGAAGCCGAACGGCAAGGAGAAGAAGTAGGCTTGTGACGCCGCCGGTTCGCGTGCTGCTGGCCGACGACAGTCCGCATGCGCAGCGGATGGGCGAGCGCATTTTGCGGGAAGAGGGCTACGAGGTGGTGACGGTGGTCGACGGGGAGACCGCCGTGGCGAAGCTGGACGAGGTGCAGCCGGACCTGGTGCTGGCGGACGTGTTTCTGCCGCAGAAATCGGGATACGAGCTGTGCCGGCACATCAAGCGGCACGAGACGCACCGGCATGCGGGGGTGGTGCTGATCGCCGGATTGCTGGAGCCTGTGGACGAGGAAGAGGCGCGGCGGGCGGGGTGCGACGCGGTGCTGAAGAAGCCGTTCGAGGCGTCTGTGGTTCTGGAGACGATCCGCCCGCTGATCGACCGGGCGAGATTTGCACGGGGGCTGTTCGGCGACAGCGTGCCGGCGCCGCCGGCGCCGGAACCGGGCGCGGGGGCGGCGGCTGCGGTGAAGGCGGAGATCGATCCGGAGGCGGTGCGGGCGGCAGTGACGCTGGCGCTGGACCGGAGCCTGCCGATGCTCGTGGAGGAGATTTCGGAGAAGATCCTGATCGCGCTGGGGCACTGAGCGGGCCGATGCAATATGGCCATAGTCTGAATTCAACCGCTATATATTGAGCAAATCACGCGAGGCTTCCTGAACCAGGCACGCCATTTCAGCGGCCGGACAAGCGAGCGTGGAATTGAAAAGGGAGAAGACATTCGGCGATGCCGGACAACAGTTTTGACATCGTTTCCAAGGTGGAGATGCCTGAAGTGGGGAACGCCATTCAGCAGGCGATGAAGGAGATCGGGCAGCGGTACGACCTGAAAGGAACGAAAAGCCACATCGAGCTGAACGAGAAAGAGCGCAAGATTACAGTTTCGTCGTCGGACGATTTTCACCTGAAAGCGGTGCTGGAGATTCTGCAAGGGAAGCTGGTGAAGCGCAATGTGCCGCTGAAGGCGCTGAGCTACGGGACGGTGCAACCGGCGGCGGGGAGCACGGTGAGGCAGGAGATCACGCTGCAACAGGGGATTCCGGTGGAGAAGGCGCGGGAGATCGTGAAGGCGATCAAGGAGACGAAGAAGAAGGTGCAGGCGTCGATCCAGGGGGACCTGGTGCGGGTGTCGGGCAAGGAACGGGATGTGTTGCAGGAGGTGATCGGGATGCTGAGGCAGAGGGACTTCGGCATCGACATGCAGTTCACCAACTACCGGTCGAACTGAAGATGGCGCGGCGGATGGAGTCGTTGTTTCTGAATGGGCCGGCGGGCCGGCTGGAGGCGCTGCTCGAGGAGCCCGAGGGGGGCGAGCCGCAGGCGGCGGCGCTGGTGCTGCACCCGCACCCGCTGGGCGGCGGGACGATGCACAACAAGGTGGTGTACCGGATGGCGCGGGCGCTGCGGCGGCGGGGCGCGGTGACGCTGCGGTTCAATTTTCGCGGGGTGCATCTGAGCGAGGGGCGGCACGACGACGGGCGGGGGGAGGTGGATGACGCGCGGGCGGCGAAGGCGTATCTGATGGAGAGGTACGCGGGGCTTCCGCTGGTGCTGGCGGGGTTCAGCTTCGGGTCGAGGGTGGCGGTGCAATGCTGGGAGGGCGCGCGGCGGGTGATTCTTGCGGGCTTTCCGACGGTGTACCGGCAGTACAGCGTGCTGGACGCGTGTCCGGTGCTGCGGGTGTTTGTGCAATCGACGCGGGATGAATACGGGCCTCGGGATCAGTTGGAGAGGGTTTACGAGCGGTTGTGGGGGCCGAAGCGGATTTACTGGGTGGAGGCGCGGGATCACTTTTTCGCCGGGGCGCTGGACGAACTGGAGCGGGTGGCGGGGGAGGCGGGGCTCGCCTGGTGAAGAGGCGGCGCATGGAAGACGCAGGCCCACCGGCGAGGAACGCGAAGGGCGAAGGCGCCTTTCGAGGACCGGAGGGCCGGGCCAGCGAAAGAGGCGCACGATGCCGTGGACCGCGACGTTCCGAATCTTCCTGGCAGCCGCGCCGGAGAGCCCGAGGAATCAAGTTTGGGGTTGGGTCGATTGCCGGTTTCCGTTCGTCCGGTGAAACGCCCGGCAGCCGAGAGTCAAGACTGCGGGCCTCAGGACGCGGAGATCCCAGGCCGCGTCTCCCCGACGTTCACCTGTTCCGGC
Source organism: uncultured Arcobacter sp. (assembly GCA_964458495.1). GTDB lineage: Bacteria > Acidobacteriota > Terriglobia > Bryobacterales > Bryobacteraceae > JANWVO01. The sequence continues at coordinate 227,229 of CAYWJB010000006.1, read as the reverse complement.
GGCCGCGGCTCCGGAGCAAATACACCGGGTCCGGCTTCGCCGCCGTCTCGTAGACCGTCATCACTTCCAGCGCCGGCAGGCGGAACCGCACGGTGCGGTTGTCCCCCTGCGCCGACACAAACAGCGTTCCGCTCTCCTCATCCAGACGGATTCCTTCCGCGTGGCTGCCCACCCGGGCGCGCTTCGCCTCCCCGAGCGACGCCAGATCGATCACCGCCACTTCTCCGGACTCGATCAGCGAGGTGTACGCCCACCGCCCGTCCGGTGACACGACAATGCGGGAGGGCTGCCCGGCCACGCCGAGCTTCCTTTTCACCGAGTTCGTCACTGCGTCGATCACGACCACCATGTTCGACGTCCGCGTCCCCACCAGCAGCGTCTTCTCGTCCGGAGTCAGCGCGATCCCCATGGGCACGCCTCCCACTTCGATCGACGCGCGCTGCCGTCTCGACCTCAGATCCACGACACTCACCGTGCCCGAGCCCGAGTCGGCCGTCCACGCCTGCCGCTCGTCGCGGCTGACGGCCACCAGGTGCGGCAGTTTTCCTGATACCGGGATCGCATGCAGCAGACGCCTCTTGCGGCTGTCGACGACGGCCAGCGCCCCGGGAATGTCACAAGTGACATACAGCCGGCCGCTGCGTCCCAGGTGGATGCCGTGCGGCCGCCGGTTGGCGCCCAGCGAAATCTCCCCGGCCGGCTTGCGGGCCTCGAGGTCGATCACGGTGAGCGTGTTTTCGCCGGGCTTGTCTTCGGTCCACGAATCCACGCCGTAGTTGGTGACAAACGCGAAGCGGCCGTCCGGGCTCACCGCGAACTCGTGCGGCTTCGCGCCGGTCCGGATCTTTGCCAGAAGCTTGCCATGCGCCTCGTCATATACTCCCAGCGAATCGTCGCCCTTGTGCAGGATCAGCACCTGCGCCGCCGCAGTCGCCGCTACGACTGCCGCCAACAACCACAGTTTTCTCATGCCCCCATTTTCACCCCCTTGCGCAGAAAAGAAAAAGGCCCGGAGCCTTTCCGCCCCGGGCCAGGCAGCGCCGAAACACGCGGCCTATTCATTCACACGGAAGGTGGCCACGAACGCATTGCGCTTGTATGGAAGCGACCACCGCGCCTTGAGGCCTTCGCGCGAGTCGGCCGCGTAGCGGTTCTCCAGGGTGTAAGCGGCCATCGCATGGTCGGTCTTCGCCAGCGGCGGGTAGAAGGTCTCCTCGTGCCCGCACACCTTGTCGCCCTCTTCAATGGCGCGCGTGCGGATCGCGGCCAGCGTGCCGGCGGTGAACGACACGCGCCTGTCGTGGATGCTGTCGCCGTCGACGCGGAACTCCATGGGCATGACGAACTCCCGCACGACGCGCTCCAGCAGGTCGCCCGTCATCCGCTGGGCGAAGAGTTTCAGCGCGTGGCGCTGCTCGAGCGTCGCGCGCTCGTCGTAGATCAGCACCGAGTAGACCGGATAGGGCTCGCCGGTCAGATCGCCCAGCGTGGAAGCCGCCTTCACCGCCGCCGCCACCCTGAGCCCGTCGACGTTCACGCCATTGACCTCGCCGCGCTCGATCTGCCAGCCGAACACGGCCAGGTTGCCCACCAGTTGCACTTCACTGTTGATGAAGCAGGAGCCGGCGTTGACGTCCGCCGACCGCGCCTCCACATACATTCCGGTTGCCTGAATCGACGGCGACGCAGCCCAGCCCAGCATTGCGGCACCGAGGAAAAACACGCCCAGTTTCAACCACGCAGTCATCATCGAACCTCCCAGTTCAACGGCCTCGAAGAAGGGCAGCGCGCGCTCATTGCCGGATGCGCCAAGCCCGCCCCCGCGGCCTGTTCTGTTTGATCCAATTATACTCAGTCAAGATTCAGGCTGCGCAGCGGGCCGCAACTGCCCGTGTGCAGGCCCGGCGCCAGATCCCCCGGCCCACGGGCCTATTTCTGATGCGCCAGCTGGTGCTGACGGCAGTAGCGGGAGCCCGGCGCCGCCGGCCGTGTGCACCGCTTGCCGCTGCTTGTGATGGCGGCGCACCGCACCACGGCAGGCTTGCGGTCCGGCTCGCCGCTCCCGGGCTCCGGCCCTTGCTTCAGAGCATCGAACTGCGGTGGATTCGCAACCGCACCCTTCTGCTCGCTGAGCGTTCGCAGCAGCGCGTCGAGCTGCGCCTCGGCCTCGGCCAGCCGGGACTTCAACTCCGTCAGTTGCCCGATCAGCGCCTCGATCCGCGCCGCCTCGCCCGCGCATCCGCCTGCCGGGGGCGCCGAACCCAGCGGCAAGTTCGCCGCCAGGCAGAAGCATACCAGAAGCCTCAGGGTCCTCACGCCATAACTAGTGCGGGCGCGGCGGCTCTCCTCTCACAGTTCAGAGTTCAAAGCGGATGCCCTGCGCCAGAGGCAGGTCTTTGGACCAGTTGATGGTCACCGTCTGCCGCCGCATGTAGGCCTTCCACGCATCGGAGCCCGCTTCGCGCCCGCCGCCAGTCTCTTTCTCGCCCCCGAAGGCTCCGCCGATCTCGGCCCCCGAAGTGCCGATGTTGACGTTCGCGATGCCGCAGTCGGACCCGAGCGCTGACAGGAACGTCTCCGCCGCAATCAGGTTCCGCGTGAAGATTGCAGACGACAGCCCCTGCGGCACGTCGTTGTGCCAGCGGATCGCCTCCTCCAAATCGCCGTACTCGATCAAGTAAAGAATCGGAGCGAAGATCTCTTCCTTCACGATGGGCATGTCGGCGCGCGCCCGCACCAGCGCCGGCTCCACGAAGTTGCCTTGCCGCTGCAGCCGTTGCCCGCCGAAGATCACCTCCCCGCCTTGCTCCACCGCGCGCCGCAGCCCGTCCATCATTTCTCCCACGGCTGCCCCGTTCACGAGCGGCCCCATCAGCGTGTGCTCGTCGAGCGGGTCGCCGATCCGGATCTGCGAATAGGCGTGCTTCAGCCTCCCGGTGAATGCGGCTGCAATGTCGCGGTGCAGGAACAGCCGCCGGATGGTTGTGCAACGCTGCCCGGCGGTGCCGATGGCGCCGAAGAGCACGGCCCGAAGCGCCAGGTCCAGGTCGGCGTCCGGTTCGATGATGACCCCGTTGTTGCCGCCCAGTTCGAGAATCGTCCTGCCCAGCCGCTTGCCCACGACCTCGGCCACCCGGTAGCCCATCTGACAACTGCCCGTTGCACTCACCAGCGGGACACGCCCGTCGGCCAGCAGCCGCTCGCCCACTGTCGAGCCGCGCCCGATGGCCAACGTGAACACCCCCGCCCAGCCGTTGTCTTCCAGCACTTTCTGGCAGATCCGCTGCACCGCAATGGCGCACAGCGGCGTCTCCGAGCTGGGCTTCCAGATCACCGTGTCGCCGCAGACGGCGGCGATGAATGCGTTCCAGCTCCACACCGCCACCGGGAAATTGAATGCCGAAATCACGCCCACCGGCCCCAGCGGGTGCCACTGCTCGTACATCCGGTGCTGCGGCCGCTCGCTCTGCATCGTGAGTCCATAGAGCTGCCGCGAGAGACCCACGGCGAAGTCCGCCATGTCGATCATCTCCTGCACCTCGCCGAGCCCCTCGGCCAGAATCTTGCCCATCTCGAGCGAAACCAGCGCTCCAAGCTCCTGTTTGTGCTCCCGCAATGCCAGCCCGATCTGCCGGATCACCTCCCCCCGCTTCGGCGCCGGATGCAGCCGCCAGCGCAGGAACGTCTCGTGCGCTGCCGCCGCCACAACTTCGTAATCTTCCGCCGAAGCCATGCCCACCTGTGCCAGTTCCTCGCCGGTCGACGGATTGAAGCTTGCCAGGTCCCCGCCGCCCGGCCTCGGCACCCAAGCGGCTCCGCACGCGCCCGAATTCCATTCGCCGATACCGAGCTTCGCCAAGATCTGCTTTGGATCCATTCCTGCCTCCGGCTCCCCATTCTACCGGCGGCTGCACCGGAGTGGCACCGGACCTTGCCCGGAAAGTCCCCCGCATCGCGTCTTTGACGAGCTTCCATGGGTCTCCTACGCTCTGCCGGCGACAGGAGCAGAGGGAGCCTCGCCGGCCGAACGGCCAGGCAACCTGGATTGGAGTCCCCGGAGAGCCGTCGCCACGCGAGCGGTTACGTCCCGGGCTGGTGCGAGGAGCCGGTACACACCAGGAGCGGTGCAGATGGGCGCAGGGCACTCTGTGGCTGCCTTCAGAGGGAGCGGGGCTTGGCGCCTCCCGCCCGGGATCCGGCTCGAAGCTCCACAGGCATTCGAGCCAATGTCTGGCGCTTATGTCTGCGCCGAGAGCCGGTGACATGGGGCGTCTCTCGAGAGCACCCATCGGTCCTGCACGCCCTGGAAGGCGCGGGCTCGCCGATCCGGAGGCGGAGAGAGCGTGCCGCGTTGGGCGGCGCTCCCGGTATGGTGCACCAAGGTGGAACAACGCTGGCCGGGCGGTTGCGGCGGCGGGGTGCTGGCGTTCTGGCAACTCATTGCTGCTGAATTGCTTGCCGGTTTGGCGCGGCGTGTGCTGAGAAGAAGGCAGCGATGAAGGTCACGGCCACAGGGTGGACTCAAGGCGAAGGGTTCTTTCCTCTCTCCCGACCCACCTCCTCTCCCTCAAAGCCCCTGTGCCTCATGCTCTCCCCGCATGCCTTCCACTCCCTCGTCTTGAGTCCTTTTTTCGATTTCATCCGGGCTTTTTCCGGGCGAGTGCCGTCCGGCATTCGCTGGCGCCCTCTGGCAGGAATCCTGGTTTGTGTGGTGAGCATTCCGCTCGCAAACCTGGCGGCAGGCACCGGCAGACACTTTCGAGAATCCTGCGCAAACGATGGATTCGTGAGGCAGCGGGGGTTGGCACCTCGTTGCGCTGCTGCAATGGGAGCAGAGGATAGCGCCGGTTCGGAGCGGGGCAGAAGTCCTGACACTCCCACTCCCTTAGCGGGCGGCCACGGAGTGCCGTGCGCCCGTTTTCGTTGCCCGCGTTGCGGGACCGCTGATTCCAGCGGCATTCTTCCCGCGGTTCCGGATCCGAAGCCCTGCCTCGACGAACCGGAGCCAGCCTTAGCCGAAGCCCGCTTCAAGGACGGCGAGGCGGCGCGGTTGCCGCCCGATTCAGCGGGGGGCGGAGGATACGGCCTGCGCGGCTCCCGTGTCAGGCAGAAAATAGAACGCCATGCCGAGGATCAGATAGACGGCCATCAGCATGGCGCCTTCCAGCCAGTTGGATTCGCCGTCGGAGGCGATCTGGGCGGCGATCACAGCCGTAACCACCACGGCCAGCACCTCGGCGGCTGTAAAGACCAGATCCATCGGTCGCGGCCCGACGGCGTGGCTCATCAACACCAGAAGCGGGGCGACGAACAGCGCCACCTGGATGCTGGATCCTACGGCGATCGAGAGACTCAAATCCATGCGGTTCTTCCAGGCCATCAGGATGGCGGAGGAATGTTCAGCGGCGTTGCCGATCACGGCCACGACAATGACGCCCACGAAGATCTGCGACATGCCCCACGCATGCGCCGCCTGCTCCACGCTGCCGACCAGAATTTCGCTCATCCACGCAATCAGCGCCGTCGCGCCCGCCAGCACCGCGATGCTGCGGCCGCGGCTCCACGGCGCGTGCTGTCCGGCCGCCTCGGCTTCCGTGCTGGAAGGAAGGCCCGTAAAGAAGCTGCGGTGCGTGACCAGGGAGAAAACGAGGTGGGCGGCATAGATGGCCAGCAGGACGACGGCGATCTCCAGGCTCAGATCGTTTTCGACGTCGCGCGAGGCGCCGGCCACGTGATGGAAAACTGCCGGCACCACGAGCGCGATGGCCGACAGGATCAGCAGCGTCGCCTGCGCTCTTGCGGCCAGCGCCTGGAACGATTGCGTCCGGTGGCGGACGCCGCCGGCAAGCATGGCCAAGCCGGCCACGAGAAGAATGTTGCCGATGATCGATCCTGTCAGCGACGCCTTCACGACGTCGTGCAGTCCACGTTGCAGCGCCGCGATGGCGATGATCAACTCCGCCGCATTGCCGAAGGTGGCGTTCAGCAGCCCGCCCACGCCCTCGCCAGTGTGGGCGGCGAGATGCTCGGTGGCGTGGCCTAGCCATCCGGCCAGCGGCAGAATCGCCAGACAGGCCGAGGCGAAGATCCAGCCGTGGGCTGAGGGGGCCAGCCATTCCAGCGCAGCGGTGACGGGCACAAAGACCAGAAGCCAGTCGAGGGAGAGTTTCAGTCGCATAGTTTGCGTGTTGCCAGCCGAAATCCGGAAGGCTCCCGCCATTCTCGCATTGATTCGGGCGCGGCCGGCCGGGGCCGGGATATCATTCGGTCATGAACAGCAGCGGCGCGATGCGGTTCGTTGTGCTGCTCGGGCTGGTGAGCCTGTTTGCGGACATGACGTATGAAGGCGCGCGAAGCATCTCCGGGCCGTTCCTGGCCGTGCTGGGGGCAAGCGGCGCAGTGGTGGGTCTGGTGGCGGGGTTCGGCGAGTTCGCCGGGTATGCGCTGCGCCTTGCCGCCGGCTGGATCGCCGACAAGACTCGCCGCTATTGGACGCTGACCATCACCGGCTACGCCGTGAACCTGCTGGCCGTGCCGGCACTGGCGCTGGCCGGCCGTTGGGAAGCAGCGGCGGCGCTGCTGATGATGGAACGGATCGGGAAGGCGTTGCGAAACCCGCCCCGCGACGCCATGCTGTCCTTCGCCACGCGAAGCCTCGGCGCCGGGCGCGCGTTCGGATTGCACGAGGCGATGGATCAGACAGGCGCGATCCTGGGGCCGCTGATTGTCGCCGCCGTGCTGCACTGGCGCGGCGGCTACCGCGAGAGCTTCGCCGTGCTGTTGATCCCTGCTCTGGCAGCGCTGGCTGTCTTGGCGGCGGCACGGCGCGCGTTTCCGCGTCCGCAGGATTTGGAGCCGCAGCTTCCGGCCGTGGATGCCCGCGGCTTGTCGAAACAGTACTGGGCGCTGGTGGCCGCGGCGGCGTTGTGCGGCGCCGGGTTTGCCGATTTTCCGCTCATCGCGTTTCATATCGAGAAGTCGCAGTGGATGGGCGATGCGTGGATCGCCGTGCTGTACGCCGTGGCTATGGCCGTGGATGCCTTGGCGGCGCTCGTGCTGGGCCGCTGGTTCGACCGGCGCGGCGCGCGGGTGGCAGCGGTCACGCCGCTGATGGCGGCTGTGGCGGCGCCGCTCGCTTTTCCGGGCAGCGCCGCATCTGTCTGGGCGGCGGCTGTCGCCTGGGGCATTGCCATGGGCGCGCAGGAGTCCGTCGTGCGCGCGGCAGTGGCGCAGATGGCCCCGGCGGAGATGCGGGGGACAGCGTTTGGCCTGTTTCACGCCGTCTTCGGGACGGCGTGGTTCGCCGGCAGCGCCTTGCTGGGTTTCCTCTACGACTTTTCGCTGCCGGCGCTGGTGGCCGCGGCAGTCGCGCTGGAGGCGGCTTCTTTCGCCGTCTTTCTTTCGATCCGCGCGCGGGGCCCGGCCTGAGGCGGCGCTGGCGCCGCCCCTCAGCCGAACCCGTGCTGCTTGCGGTGAAGCGGCGCGTCGAACCGCTGCGTCGTTTTGAACAGCTCGTACCGGCCGTCCCCGCTGACCGCCCGCAGGCGCTTCACTAGTGCGCTCAACTCCGCTTCTTCCATCGGGCGAAAAGCCGCCGCTATCTGAACCGCGCGCTGCAGGTCTTCCATCGAGGCCAGCCCCACCACCTGGACGCTCACCGGCTGCGACAGGAAGTACCGGTAGCACTCCTCCACCGTCACCACTCCGTCGGCGAGCATCCGCCCGTCCCCGCCGCATCCTTTCATCCCGATCACCCCCACGCCCTTCCGTTTGCATTCCGGCACCACCTCATGGCGGAAGCTTTCAAACGCGTGGTCCATGACATTGATCGGCATCTGGCAGGCATCCCACGGGAAATCCAGGGCCAGCATCTTGCGGTGAATGCGCGGGTGCTTGTGGCCGGTGAATCCGACGAACCGGATTTTCCCCTGCTTTTTTGCGTCCAGAGCGGCCCGCAGACCGCCCTGCTCCATCAAAAATTCGGGATCATTATGGTAGTTGCACTCGTGGAATTGCCAAAGGTCAATCACGTCCGTCCGCAGCCGCCGCAGGCTTTCTTCCAGATGCTGCATGGCGCCGGCGTAGTCCCGCGCGCAGACCTTGGTCATCAGAAAAACGCGCTTGCGGTAGCCGTCCATCGCCAGCGCTTTCCCCATCACCTCTTCCGCCCGCCCGTTGTGGTAATCCCACGCGTTGTCCATGAAGGTGATGCCTGCGTCCACCGCGGCGTGCACCAGCCGGATGGATTCACTCTCTTCTTTGGGCCGCGCCTGATGGTGCCCGCCCAGCCCCAGTACGGACACTTCCACGCCCGTCTTGCCCAGCGGGCGCCGCGGGATGCCTCCGCCGCCCTGTCCAAGCGCCGCGCCCGCCGCCGCGGCCGCCGATGCCAACAGCTCTCTCCGGTGAATTGCCGTCATCGTCCCTCTGCCTCCGCGGCCATTCTACTCCACGTTTTTCACCCGGAACGCACCCGGCTCCGCATCCGGCTTCCGCTCCTGCGCCGGGATCGTCAACTCGTTGCCGTCCCGGAGCGCCTGATACGCCGGCGACAGAATCTCGACGCCGGCTGCATTGAACTTGTCCTGAATGCTGGCATGGAGCGCTGAATATACAGACGCCATGGCGTTCGGCTGGTTGGTGCAGGCGTTGATTTCGTAAGAGACGTGGAAATCGTTCAGCGCCGTCTGCAGCACGAAAGGCGCGGGTTCGCTCAAAATGCCGGGCGTGTCGAGCGCCGCCGCAATCAGCAGCTCGTGCACCTTCCTCCACGGCGCGTCGTAGCCGATGGTCACCGTCGTGTGCAGGATCAGATCGCCGCTCCGCCCCATGGCGCTGTAATTCAGGATCTGCCCTCCCAGAATCGCCGCGTTCGGAATGGTCACCTCCACGTTCTTGGTCGTTCTCAGCCGCGTGACCAGCAGCCCCCGCCAAACCACGTCGCCGGTGGTTTCCGAAATCCGCACCCGGTCGCCCACGCGGAACGGCCGCATATAGGCGAGCACGACCCCTGCCATCATGTTGCTCACCGCCGAGCCCGAACCGAGAGAAATCACCACGCCCAGGAAAATCGAAACGCCCTTGAACCAGTGCTGTCCAAATTAGCCGGCGTTGGCTGTTGGACGGGTTGAAATCAAAGGGCTTCTGCGGCTGAATCCCCCCTTCCGTCGTTTCAGGTTCCCCTTTGCCACACGCGGTGCTGTCCAAACTCAGGCCCACTCCAGCGCCAACTGCTCAGCCGCATACAGCTCCGGCGGCGATTCGAAGGGGTGGTTGAGCCACGTCATCAAGTCCCTGTAAACAAACAGCTGTTGCCGCAGCAGCGCCACCAGGTTGGACAAACTCCAGCCGAACGTGCTCCGCATCTGCAGCCACCGCACCAGCAGCATCGCAATCAGTGCTGTCCAAATCTGCACCAGCACGGCGTTGGCCGACGTCCCCACGAAGGTCTTGATCCGCAGCGACTGCTTCAGGGCACGGAAGAACTGCTCGATCTGCCACCGCTCCCGATACACCGCGGCCACCGTCACCGCAGCCAGCTTCAGATGGTTGGTCAGCAGCACGATCATCTCCTGCTTGTCCTCCACCCACACCTCGATCCGCCGCATCAGCGCCACCGGCCCCTCCTCCTGGATCCTGACCAGCAGCACCACCTCATCGCGGACAATGCCCGCCTCCGGCCTCACCGCCCGCTGCTGGACGACTCCATACTCGATGTTGTCCTTCAACCGTGTGACGAAGAACACCTTCTGCCGCGACAGCTGCAGCCACCAGGCCACGTCCGTGTAGCCGCGATCAAAGACCAGCATCGTGCCCGGCTCGAACCGCTGTCGGCGGGCCACTTCGATCTCGGCCGTCTTGCCCGCTGTCACCACGGCAAATTGCGGCAGCCAGCCGTCGTGATCCAGCACCAAGTGCAGCTTCACGGCGCCCTTGCTGCGCCGATACAACGCCCAGTCAAACACGCTCAGACACAGCGGGATCATCGTCGCGTCCAGGCTGAGCAGCTTGTGCCGGAAGCGGAACTTTCGCCGCCCATGGCAGGCCGCCTCGGCGCGGCAACGCTCGTAGAAGCGATGAAAGACGGTCTCGAACAGCTGCCACGGGCGGTGCTGGTTGGCATAGGCCAGCGTGGAGCGCTTTGGCGGAAGGTCGACGCCCAGATGCCGGAGCTTGCCTTCGCAGGCTGCCAGCCCGCCGGTGATCTCCCGCAACGTCTGGGCATGCCCCAACTGGCAAAACAGCATGGCGACGAACTGGCTCCAGCAGCGGAAACCGCGGGCGTGGCGCTCGGCCTGGTGCTGCCGGACGGCAGCCTCGAACTCCAGCCGCGGCAGCAGCTGCAACATCTGCGAAAAAATGCTCGATACTCGATTCATGGCGGCAGTCTCTCTCGGTTGACGTCCATTCTGACAAAGCAAGCGCAACCTACCCACACTGCCGCCACCCGCCACCCTCAAAGGCTAATTTGGACAAGCCTGCCCTTGAACGCATCCGTATGGCTCCCGGGCAGGTACGGAAAAATGATGATCAGCACGAGCACCACCGCCGCCACGCGCGCCAGCTGATAGGTGATGCCCGCCGTCTCGGGATGAATCATTCCCACCGTCAGGTCGCCGCGCTCGATGGCCCTGAAGAAGAGACGCGAGATCTGCAGCCCGTAATACGCCATCGCGCACACCACCAGAACGAACAGCCCGCGCGGCAGATAATCCACCACCCCCGCCGCCGCCTCTTTCACCGCATCCCACACCGTCGCCAGCAGGGAAACCGAGATGCCCTCCGTCGCCGGAAACAGGCTGAAGCTGTAAGTGAGCAGGATCGAAAACCAGACGATCACGAACACCGCCGCCGCGATCTTGGCCAGCATCAGAGCCAGCAGCGCCAGCCGTTCGAATATCAGCAGCACCAGCCCCCGCGCCGCCTTCCTCTGCGCCAGGGTCCCGAACCACGTTCCGATGAATGTCTGCGTGCTTTGCACGAGGCGCTTCAACACCCAGAGCACGGCCACGAAAAACGCCCACGTGAACACCAGCTTCACGATGCTGATCAAAATGGAGTGCCAGGAATGCCGCCCCCTGTATGCCGCCAGCGCCTCCCGCACCGCCGACGCCCGCCGCTCGGCCAGTACGGCCAGTTCGGTCCCTTCCTCCCTTGCCTCCGCCTCCAGCACGGCCACGATCCGGATGCCGCCGGCTTCCACGACCGCGCTCCCGTCCTCCATCCTCCACCCCACCGCGGCGCCGGCGCCGCGCATCGCCGCTTCCGCCAGCCGGCGCTCCACCTCCGCCGCCCTCTCCTGCGGAGTCAGCACACCTGCGCCTGTCCGCAGGCGCATCACCTCGCGACCCTCCAGGCGCACGGCGGCCGGCTCGGGAGCCGGCTGCGCCGACAGCGGCAACCACAGCGCCAACCAAATGACTGCGAGTCCCATGTCCTGTCAGGCTACCGCACCCCGACCGGCGTATCCTCCTGCTGCACAGCCCTTCCAGCCGGCGCCGCCCTGCGGTAGCATGGCTCGCGGAGGCAAGGCCATGTTGCTGATCCGCTCCGTCGCAGACAAACTCGGCATCCCCGAAGATGCGCTGGAATATTACGGCAAATATACCGCGAAATTACGATTGGAATTGCTCGAGAATGCGCCCCGCCGCGGCAAGCTCATTCTCGTCACGGCCATCACGCCCACCAGCCACGGCGAAGGCAAGACGGTGGTTTCCATCGGGCTCACGCAGGCGATGGAGAAGCTCGGCCGCCGCGCCGCCGTCGCCCTGCGCGAACCCTCTCTCGGGCCGGTGTTCGGCCTGAAGGGCGGCGCCACCGGCGGCGGCCGCTCGCAAGTCATCCCCAGCGAGATGATCAATCTCCATTTCAACGGGGACTTCCACGCCGTCACCAGCGCCCATAATCTGCTGGCGGCCATGATCGATTCCCATCTGCATCACGGCAACGCGCTCGGGATTGACGTCGACGAAATCACCTGGCCGCGGGCCCTCGACATGAACGACCGCGCCCTCCGCCACGTCATCGTCGGTCTCGGCGGCAAGGCCAACGGCGTTCCGCGCGAGACCGGATTCGTTATTACCGCCGCCAGCGAGATCATGGCCATCCTCGCCCTGGCCCGGAACCGCGAGGATCTCCGCACCCGCCTCGGCCGGATCGTCATCGGCCTCAATCTCAAGGGCGAGCCCGTCCGCGCCGCCGATCTGGGCGCCACCGGCGCCATGATGGTGCTTCTCAACGAGGCCATCATGCCCAACCTCGTCCAGACGACCGAGGGCGCCCCGGCGCTGGTCCACGCCGGTCCGTTTGCCAACATCGCCCACGGCACATCCAGCGTCATCGCCCAGCGGATGGCCCTTTCTCTCGCGGATTATGTCGTCAACGAGACCGGTTTCGGGGCCGACCTGGGCGCCGAGAAGTACTTCAACATTGTCATGCCCGCCAGCGGGCTCCGCCCGGATGCCGCCGTCCTCATCGCCAGCGCGCGCGCCCTTTGCGCCCAGGGCAACGGCGGGGAGAAGGGCCCCTTCTCTGTCGAAGCCCTCCGGCACGGCATGGACAACCTGGCCCGCCACCTCGAAAACCTCCAGAAATTTCATGTCCCCGTCGTGATCGCCATCAACCGTTTCCCCGACGATACGGACGAAATGATCCGCGAAATCCGCCTTTTCGCCAGCGAGCGCGACGTGCCCGCGGTTCCGGTCGAAGCATTCGCCCGCGGCGGCGACGGGGCCATCGAACTCGCCGAGGCGGTTCTCGACACGCTGGAAAACCGGGTCGCCGCGCCGGAGCCTCTTTACAAGCCCGAGGTCAGCCTCCGCACCAAGATCGAAACCGTGGCCAGGGAAATCTACGGGGCGGCAGCCGTCTACATCGAGAGCAAGGCGAGGAAGAAACTCGAGCGGTATTCTGCAGCAGGCTTCGGAAATCTTCCCGTGTGCATGGCGAAAACACAGTCTTCTTTTACCGATAATCCGAAGATCTACGGCGCCCCCTCGGGCTGGACCCTCACCGTTACGGACGCCGACCTCGCCGCAGGGGCCGGCTTCGTCGTCGTGATCGCCGGCAACATGATGCGCATGCCCGGCCTCGGCCGCGAGCCGCAGGCCGTCCGCATGGATGTCGACGCCAAGGGCAACATCTCCGGGCTCCGCTAGGTGTTCCCGAAGGGAGCTGCAGACCTGCGGCGAGCTGACTGCTCTGTTCCGCCGCCCAACACCGCAAACCTGGCCCATGAGCCCACTCGCGGACGGAACTGCCGTTGCATCTCACCGGCCACCCTGGACTCCGCGCCATCCCCTTCCCCGGACGCCCGCTCGGGGCTGAATCCACCACCCACGCGGGCGCTCCCGGCGTAAAGAGACCGGCGCGTCTTTGCCGTCCCGAGATCCTGCCTTTCCATTCCGACCCGGACGCGGACGAGGGCGCGCGTGCTCGCAACCCTGTGGACGAGGAGACCCGCCGGCATCTAGAATACGGGCTTGTCTGCCTTGCTTGCGATCGCCGGAGCCGCCTTGCCACTCTGCGCCTCTCTCGGCCTCGGACGTCTCGCCTGGCGCAGCCGCGCGCCCCACTGGACACTGGAGCTCGCCTCCGGTTCTGCCCTTCTGTCCACGATTCTGTTTCTGCTGCTGGTCGCCGGGCGGGCGCACCCTTTCCTGGTCATCCCGCTCTGCCTGGCGTCGGCGGCGCCGCTCGGGCGCAGCCGCCCCGCCTTCCCCAGGCCGGGACTTCCCCTGTGGCTGCTGGCCGCGCCGCTCGCCTATGGGTTCTATTACTTCATCCACGCCCTTGCGCCGGAAATTCAGCCGGACGCCGCGGGATACCATCTCGGCCTTGTGGCCGAATGGGCGCGGCTCCACCGGATGCCTCCGCGAACCGGATTCTACGAACTCATTCCGCTGGGTCTGGAGACGCTCTTTCATCCGGCCTTCCTGGTTGGGGCCCACAGCGCCGCCAAGCTGGTGCATTTCGCCTATTTCCTCTCCTCGGTTCCGCTCATTACGTGGATCGGAAAGAAAATGGGGCTGAATCGCACTGCCGCTTTCTGCGCCGGCGGACTCTATTTTCTGACTCCGGTGGCCGCAATTGCGGGAACAAGCGCGTACAACGACGCCGCTGCCGCGTTCTTCCCGCTGGCCGCTTTTGCCGGGCTGCTGCACGCCCGCGAAACAACGGGCGCCGCGTTTCATTCCGGCCTGGCAGCAGGATTCGCCTATGCCGTGAAGATGCCCGGCGCGGCCGCCGCTGCCGGCGCGCTGTTCTGGGCGCTTGTCCGCGGCGGGCGGCGCGCCGCTCTGGTCTGCGCCGCGGGCGCCGCCCTCTGCGCCGGGCCCTGGCTGGCGAGGAACGCGGTTCTCACCGGCAACCCACTCGCGCCGCTTGGCAACCGGATTTTTCCAAACGATCACTTCCATGCCGAAAGCGAGCGCCACCTGGCCCGGAAGCTCGTTTCCTATGACGGTGTCACGCCGCTCCGCGCCGTGCGGGCCCTGGCATGGGATGGAACCGAATTGCAGGGTCTCGCGGGCCCGGCGCTTTTCCTGCTCCCTCTCAGCCTCCTCGCCCTGCGCCATGCCGGCGGGCGTCTCCTGCTGGCGGCGGCGCTCTTGTTGTTGGTCCCATGGACGCGCAACATCGGCGCGCGTTTCCTGCTTCCTTCCCTGCCCTTCCTCTTCCTTGCCCTCGCCTCCTTCGCCGGGGCCCGCGGCATGGTCCTTCTGCTTCTTCTGCAGGCCGCCGCCGTCTCCCCCTGGGCGCTCAACCGTTACTCGGGCCAATATGCATGGCGGTTGCGCGAATTCCCCTGGCGCGCCGCCCTGCGCCTCGAGCGGGAGGCGGAATACCTGCGCCGCAAGCTGGGCGAGTACCCATTCGTCCATCAGGCAGCCCGGCTGGTGAGAGATGAACGGCTGCTGGATCTGTACGGGCTGCCATTCTCCTACATGAGCACGGTTCCTCTGGGGCCCCTGTCTTCCGCCGAATTCGACAATGCCGCACTCTTCCTGCATGCGGCGACAGGCGCAAGCCCGGAACGGTCAGCCGTGCTTCGCGCCGCGCTGCCGCCGCGCTTCTACCGCGCGGTGAGAGTCCGGCTGGAGAAGGACTGGCCCGGCAATTGGTCGATCCACGATGTCTCATTCGAGTGGCGCGGCCGGCGCATCCGCCCGTCCCGGCTCTGGCGCCTCTCAGCGCTTCCGAATGCCGGCGACGCCCGCTTCGCTGCGGACGGCAATCCGGCCACCCGCTGGTTCACCTGGGAAGACGGGCGCGCGGGAGCGTGGTGGCAGATGGAGTTCGGCCGGCCACTTCCCCTCGACGCCGTCCGGATCCGAACGATCGACGCGCAGCCGCTGCCGCCCGTCGCGCTGCTGGCGGAAACCGCAGATGGACGCGTTCAGGACTTCACGCCTGAATTGCGGCGCACCGCCGTCGAGCGCCGCTTCTGGCGGCGCGAGGCGACAGCATTCCTTTATCGCCGGGGCATCCGCTGGATCGTTGCCCCGCTTTACGGAGACGCCTACGGGCGCGCGGGCCGCTCCATGCGCGACCTGCCGAACGCCTGGGGCGTCCGGCTCGTGCATGCGAGCGGCGGACTCGCTCTTTTCCGCATCGAACCGCCGGACGGTTCAGGCTGAAATGCGCCGCGCGATCGCCTCCGCGATCTGCGCCCCGTGGAACCGTCCGTTCTCGATGAAAATCTCGTTGGTGTGCATCCCCGCCACGAGAACCCCCGCCAGGTACACTCCTGCGCGCTCGCTTTCCAGCGTCTCCAGGTTCACCTTCGGACGCTGCGTCTCCGGATCGAACCGGATCCCGTGCCGCGCCAGGAATCCGGTATCCGGGTGATATCCGGTCAGTGCAAACACAAAATCGTTCGGGAGGGTCACCAGGCCTTCCGGCGTCCGCAAATCCACACTTTCGGCCCGGATTTCGCGCACTGTGGACGAGAAACAGGCGCGGATTTCCCCGCTCTGGATGCGGTTTTCGATGTCCGGCCGGATCCAGTACTTGATGCTGTCGGAGAGCCTGTCGCGCCTGTGGACCAGGGTCACCCGGGCACCCGCGCGGTACAGTTCCAGCGCCGCGATTGCCGCCGAATTCTTGCCCCCGATCACAAGAACGTCCTGGTCGAAATACGCGTGCGGCTCGCGGTAATAGTGCGTCACTTTCGGCAGATCCTCGCCGGGCACGCCGAGCAGGTTCGGGCGGTCGTAGTAGCCCGTGGCCAGAATCACGAAACGGCTCGAATAGAGGTTCTCCCGCCCGTGCCGGTCCTGCGTGCGCACCTTGAACGCGCCCGCCTCGCCCTCAAACCCCAGCACCGGCTCATACTGCCGCACGTCCAGCCCGTAGTGCTGCGCCACGCGCCGGTAGTACTTCAACGCCTCCACCCGCACCGGTTTTTCGCCGAGGCTCGTCATCGGAATCCCGCCGATCTCGAGCAGCTCCGGCGTCGTGAAGAAGGTCATGTTCACCGGGTAGTGATAGAGCGAATTCGTCAGGCAGCCCTTGTCGAACAGGCGCACGCGCAGCCCGCGCCTCTTCAGTTCGATGCCGCAAGCCAGCCCCGTCGGACCGGCGCCGACGACGACAGCGTCCAGCAGATCTCCGCCCGCGCCCGTCATCCCAGCATCTGCTCGACCGCCGCGTAGGCGTCGGCCAGCGCCTTCGGCAGCGCCGCCGCGTCTTTGCCGCCCGCCTCGGCCAGATCCGGACGCCCGCCGCCTCGCCCGCCGAGCGCCTGCGCGACCTGTCCCACCAGCTTGCCGGCGTGCACTTTCGCCGTCAGGTCCTTCGTCACGGCGCAGACGAGCGACACCTGCCCGTTGTCCGGCGACGCCAGCAGCACCACGGCGCTCTTCCAGCGGTTGCGCAACGCATCGGCCAAGTTCCTCATCTGCGCGCGGTCGAGCGCTTCCACGCGCGCCGACAGCACCTTCACGCCGCGGATCTCGCGCGCCTGCGATTCCAGCTCCGCCGCCGCCGCGTGCGCTGCCTTCTCCTTCAGCGCCTCCACCTGCCGCTCCAGCGCCTTCTGCTGCGCCATGAGCTTCTCGATCTGCTCGAGCAGTTCGTGCTCGCTTGTGCGAAGCACCGCCGCAGCCTGCTGCACCGCCGCCGCCGTCCTCTGAAACTTCTCCAGCGCGCCGGCGCCTGTGAGCGCCTCCACGCGCCGCACGCCGGAGGCGATCGAACCTTCGGAAACCACTTTGAGCAACCCGATTTCGCCCGCGTGCCGCACATGGGTGCCGCCGCAAAGCTCGCGGCTGAAATCGCCCACGCTGACCACCCGCACCCGGTCTCCGTATTTCTCCCCGAACAGCGCCATCGCGCCCGTCTCCAGCGCCTTGTCCAGCTCCATCTGCGCCACGCTCACCGGCATGTCGCGAAGGATCGCCTCGTTGGCCAGGCGTTCAATCTCCTCGAGCTCCTCCGGCGCCACTTGCGCGTAGTGGGTGAAATCGAACCGCAGCCGCGCCGGTTCCACCACGCTGCCCGCCTGCTTCACATGCGTCCCCAGCACCTCCCGGAGCGCCGCGTGCAGCAGGTGTGTGCCCGTGTGGTTGCGCATCGTCGCACGGCGCGCCCGCTCGTCGACCGCCGCTTCCACCGCCTGCCCGGCGCGCAGCTTCCGCAACAGCCGCGCCCGGTGGACATGCAGCCCGGGCACCGGGCGCTGGCAGGTCAGGACCTCCGCCACCACGTCGCCCGTCTCCGCGTCCCGCAGCCACCCCGCGTCGCCCACCTGCCCGCCGGATTCGGCATAGAAGGGCGTGCGGTCCAGCACCACCTCGCATTCAGCGCCCGCCTCCGCCCCGGGCACGGATGCCTGATCCGCGATCAGCGCCAGCACCTCACACGGCTTCACGGACAGATGTTCGTAGCCGAGAAACTCCGTCGCGCCCGCATCCGCCAGCGTCTGGTACACCGGCGCGATCTGCGCCTTTTCCGCACCCTTCCAGCTCGCGCGCGCGCGCTCGCGCTGCCGCTGCATGGCTTCCTCGAAGCCCGCCATGTCGATCGCGAGGCCCAGCTCCCGCGCCATGTCCGCCTGCTCGTCCAGCGCCATGCCGTAGGTGTCGTAGAGCCGGAAGGCCGCCGCCCCGGGCAGCACCCCGCCCGCCGCCGCCCGCGCCTCGTCGTGAAACACCTTTTCTGCAATCTGGAACGTCGAGGCGTAGCGTTTCTCTTCGTCGAGCACGATCCGCGCCACACGCGGCACGCTTTCCATCAGCTCCGGATACGCGGGCTTCATCCACTCCGCCACGAAACCCGTCAGCTGGTACAGGAACGGCTCCGCCGCTCCCAGCCGCCGCGCGTTCCGCATCGCCCGCCGCATGATCTTGCGCAGCACGTAACCGCGCCCTTCGTTGGACGGCACCACGCCGTCATGGATCAGGAACGCCGCCGCCCGCGCGTGATCGGCGCAGATCCGCAGCACGACGTTCGCGCGCTCGTCCTCGCCGTACGGGGCTTTCAGGAGCCGCCCCGCCTCCTGCACGATCGGGAACAGCAGGTCGCACTCGAAATTCGACAGCTTGCCCTGCAGGATCGCGGCCACGCGCTCCAGCCCCAGCCCCGTGTCGATCGACGGTTTCGGCAGGGGCGCCAGCCAGCCCTCGGCGTCGCGGTCGAACTGCATGAACACGAGGTTCCAGATCTCGACGAAGCGACCGCCGGCGTCATCGGGGAACTGCTCGTGTTCGCGCCCCGGCGCCGCCGCCTCCGGCCCCAGGTCGTAGTGGATCTCCGAGCAAGGGCCGCAAGGCCCCGTCTCGCCCATCTGCCAGAAGTTGTCTTTCTCGTCCAGCCGGAAGATCCGCTCCTTCGGCACGCCCGCCACCTTCTGCCACAGCGCCTCGGCCTCGTCGTCCTCCCGGAACACGGTCACGTAAAGCCGGTCCTTGGGCATGCCGTAGCCCTTCGTCACCAGTTCCCAGGCGTAATCAATGGCCTCGGCCTTGAAGTAGTCGCCGAAGCTGAAATTGCCCATCATCTCGAAGAACGTGTGGTGGCGCCGCGTGTAGCCGACGTTCTCGAGATCGTTGTGCTTGCCGCCCGCCCGGACGCACTTCTGCGCCGTCGTCGCCCGCGTGTAATCCCGCTTTTCCAGGCCGAGGAAGACGTCCTTGAACTGGTTCATGCCCGCGTTGGTGAACAGCAGCGTGGGGTCGTTGGCGGGCACCAGAGAGGAGGAGCGGACCACGCGGTGGCCGCGCCCGGCAAAGTAGTCGAGAAACTTCTTTCGGATCTCGTGACCGGTCACATTCTTATTGTGGCACAGGGGTTCGGGAGCGCCGCTTTGAGCGGCCACACTATAGCGGAACGGGCGGAGCCGCTGTGGCTCCGCCCGTCCCTGTCAGAAGGATTGCGCTGCGTTCAGAACTCGTAGCGCAGGCCGAACTGCATCACGCGAGGCTGGCTCAAGGTGTAGGAGTAGCGGCCGAAGGTGGGCGCGGAGCTGATGTCCAGCGAGAGGCTGTCCACGTCGAACCGCGCCGTGTTGGTCAGGTTGAACGTCTCCCAGCGGAACTGCACCGAGTGCTGCTCGTTGTAGGGCATGACGAACCGCTTGGCGACGTTGAGGTCGATGTTGAACACGCCATCGCCGCGCAACGGGTTGCGCGAGCCGATGCCGCCGGGATGCTCCGGATCGAAGGCGTTAAGAGCCGCCTCCGGATCGGTAAACAGGCCCGGGCCGCTGCGCCCGTCCAGCGAGGTCATGTTCTTGTTCCGCGTCGTGGAAACCGGCTTGCCGTTCCACAGCGCCCAGTTGTTGTTGTTCCAGTTTGTGGGCCAGACGCCCGTCTGGAACACGCTGATCGGGAAGCCGGAGCTCCAGCGCCAGACGCCCGAGAGCTGCCAGCCGCCGACGATCGCGTCCGCCCATCCGGGCATGGCGGAGCCGAAGCGCTTGCCCTTGCCCACAGGGAGGTTGTAGACGCCGAGGGCGGAGAACAGGTGCGTCGTATCATAGTCCGACACGCCCTTCATCAGCCCCGGCTGCCACGGGTTCCACAGCACGCCGGTGGAGGAGCCGACGCGCTCGGTGTTCGACCGCAGGTCGATGGACTTCGACCACGTGTAGTTCAGGTCCACAACGTCGCCGTTGTTCCAGCGCTTCCGCGCCACCCACTGCATGCCGTGGTAGTTGCCGCCGCCGACCGAGCTGAACACCGACAGGTAGCTGTACTGCGGGTGGTAGTAGGCCCAGGGGCCCAGGATCGAGCACCGGTTCCGCGCCGCGCAGTTGCCCTGTCCGACGCCGGTATCGAGCTGGTAGAGCGCGTAGGTCCAGTCCCAGTAATTCGCGGCGAAGCGGTTGTAGACAGCCTGCGTCGCCGTCAGCGTGGACGTGGCCATGTGGGGATACAGGTTCTCCCAGTAGGCCACCTTCTGCACGTTGGCCGTCGGGACGTCCGCCAGCACCTGCTTGGTCAGCATGGTGGCGGCTTCGAAGTAGGTGAGGCCGGACTTGGGATCCTTGAGGTCGGTCGGCATCGCGGCGTCACGCCGGATCAGGGAGCGCCGGGACATGCGGCCCACATAGGAACCCTGCACGAACCAGCCGCCGCCGAACTCGCGGCCGATGCTGAAGTTCAGGTTCATGTTGTAAGGCGCCCGCAGCGTGTCGTCCAGACCGTTGGTGATGGCGAAGGCGTCCGGGTAGGTAGCGGGGAACTTCGCCTCCGGCGCCGGCAGGAGCAGCTCCTGCGGAACCTGGTCGATGCCGGTGTAGCGCGGAGCGCTCTGGATGGAGACGACGGCGGCGGGGTTGGTCAGGGCGTTGGAGAGGCCGAAAGCCGTGGAGTCGTACGACCGCATCAGGCCGGAGCCAAAGAGGTCATAGTACATGCCCCAGCCGGCGCGGATCGCCGTCTTGCCGGGACCGCCGAAGAAGAACTTCGACAGCCCGCTGTCGCCCTGAGGCGAGTAGGCCAGCGAAATGCGAGGCGCGATGTTGTCCTTGTGGAACGGGTAGAGCGGGCGCCCGCCCTGGTCACGCGGGAGGAACGAAATGCGGCCCGCCTCGAGCTGGCTGCGGCCCTGCTGCGCCAGCCCGCCGCGCATGTCAAACCAGTCGCCGATCGGGATGTTGGGCGACACCTGCTGGCCGTCGGCCTCATAGATCGGCGGCATCAGCGACCAGCGCAAGCCGGCGGTGACCGTGAGCGCGCGGTTCACGCGCCAAGTGTCTTGCACGTACAGCTCGTACTCTTCGTTGCGGAAGTTGCGCTTCACCGGCGCCCCGACCGGGAGCACCGTTCCGTCGACGAGGTAGTTGTAGCGGGCGTTGCCCTGGGTCACCAGTCCCATGATGTCGGCCATGGCCCAGCGGAACTGCGTGATGCTGCCGGAGCTCATGTTGGTGAACGGGGCGTTCAGTCCCGCGCCGGAGTTCACCAGCCAGCTCGCGTTGGCCGAAGCCGTGTGGAACGAGTTGGCCAGGTTGGTGCGGCGGTTCTGCGAGAAACGCATAACGAAGCCGAACTGCACGGTGTGCTTGCCGCGGATCCAGTTCAGGTCTTCCGCCACCGTGTGTACCGGAATGATGGAGACGAACCCGCGCGACAGGCCGACGAAGGGATCCATGCCGCGCAGCGTCACCGAGTTGAAGTTCGCGATGCCGGTCGACTCGTTGCCCTGCCGCGTCAGCCCGTAGCGGAAGTTCGAGATCAGCGTCGGGCGGAACGCGCTGGTCAACCCGATGGCGATTCCCTTGTTGTTGTTCAGGCCAACGCTGTTGGCCGGCAGGCCCGGAAACTGCGGCATGCCCTGCTCGTTATCGTTCTGCAGGTTGCCGCGGACGAAGAGGTTGTGCTTGCTCTGCGAATCCAGGATGTAGTCGAGGCGGGAAATATAGGTGTTCCAGCGCAGCGGCGTCGGAGCGGTGAAGCGGTAGCCGACGAAGTTCAGACCGTCGCCCACGCTGAAGTCGTTCGGCTCGGGATACTTCGCCAGGTCGCGCAGCACGGCCTGGTTCACCCCGCGCGGATCCAGCAGGCTGGCGATGTCGGCCGGCGTCACCGATGCGATCGAGCCTGCGGTAGTGCGGTAACGGATGATTCCCTGGCGCATTTCCATCGACGGCACCGTCCTGAGCGCCTGCCCGTCCTTGGCGTCGCGGCGGTGCTCGTAGTTGCCGAACAGGAACATCCGGTTCTTGATCAGCGGTCCTCCGACGGCCACGCCCGCAATGTTGCGGATCAGCTTCTGGCGCGGCACGCCCGAAGAATTCAGGAAGAAGTCGTTGGCAGTGGTCACCGTGTTGCGGTGATACCAGTAGGCCGCGCCATGCAGCTCGTTGGTGCCGCTCTTGGTGACCAGAGCCACCTGTGCGCCCGACGTGCGGCCCTGGTCTGCGTTGGCGTTCAACGTCACCACGCGGAACTCCTGCACCGAGTCCGGCGTCATGCGCAGGACGCTCGTAAACGCGTTGCGGTCCATCTGGTCGTTGACGTCCACGCCGTCCAGCGTCACGTTCGCCTGGTCGCTCTTGCCGCCGTTGACCGCGCCGTTGCGCGAACTCGTGTCGCCCTCATTGGTGAAGACCACGCCCGGCTGCAGCGCCAGGAGACCCACAATGTTGCGAGCGTTCAGAGGCAACTGCACGATCGGCTTGTTGCTGATCGCGTTGCCGATGGAGGCGTCCACAGTGTTCACCTGCTCGACTTCCGCCGACACCGAGATCGTCTCGGTCACCTGGCCGACCTCCAGCTTCACGTTCACCGTCGATGGTGTGTTCACCAGGAGTTGCACGTCATTCACGGTAGCCGTGCGGAAGCCGTTCGCCCGGACCGTAATCCGGTAGGTGCCCGGAATCACCTGCAAGAACGCATAGGCGCCGCCTGGATCCGTGGTCATGGTGCGCTTCAGGCCCGTGGCCACGTTTTCCAGCTCCACCGTTGCATTCGGTATTACCGCTCCCGACGGGTCGCTGACCACGCCCGAGACCTGCGTCGTCGCCTGGGCCCACGCGCCCAGGGCCAACGCCGCGATCAGACAAAGTGTTACGAGGATTCGCTTCATCTTGTCTCCCGTTTCGAGCCGTTTGGCTCGCTGATATTCAACTTCTTGCCGCCTTCCACGGCATCCATCGTCCAGGATTGACCGCCCGCGCAGGCTGACCCCGTGCAGGCGCGCAATTTTCGCCCTGTGGCGTTTGGCTGCGACGACCTGGTCACGCCGGTCCCAGCTGTTGGCTGCACGTCAACCCCTTAAGAGCTTTCTTCCGATTTAACCAGCCGCCGTCCCGTCTGTCAATCAAAATCCCTTATGGGGGATATGGATGCCCAGGCTCTGCAGGACCCGCTCCGCAGCCGCCGCCGGATCCGCTGCCCTTGTGATCTCCCGCCCGATCACAAGATAGTCGGCTCCAGCCGCGAGCGCCTCCGCGGGGGTCGCCACCCGCTTCTGGTCGTTCGCCGCCGCCCCGGCGCTCCGAACCCCCGGCGTCACCAGCAACCGCTCTCTCCCGGCGAGCGCCCGCAGCCCCCGCGCCTCCAGCGGCGAGCACACAAAGCCGTGCGCCCCAGCCTCCACGCCCCTCTCCGCCAGCCACATCACGTGCTCCGCCGGCGTCCGCCCGCTCACGCCCAAGTCCTCCAGATCCTTCTGATCAAAGCTGGTGAGCACCGTCACCGCAAGAACCTTCGTCTCCGTCCCGCGCACCCCCTCCACCGCCGCCCGGACCACCTGCGGCACGCAATGCACGGTCAGCAACGCCACTCCCAGATCCGCCGCCCGCGCCGAGGCACGGCGCACCGTCTCGCCGATGTCGTACATCTTGAGATCCAGAAAGACCTGCTTGCCCGCCGCCAAGAGATCCCGCACGAGGCCCGGTCCCTCCGCCGTGAACAGCTCCAGCCCAACCTTGTAAAACCCGATCCGCTCCCCGCACCGCTCCACCAGCCGCATCGCCTCCGCCCGGCTCTCGACGTCCAGAGCCACAATCAGGCGGTTCACGCTCATACCACCACCACCGGCTTCTCCCCCCACTCCACTACCCGGCCGACCACCCGTCCCGCAGAACGCTCCGGCGCCACCGACAGCAACAGACCGCCCGACGTCTGCGGGTCATACAGCAGCGCCTCCACCTCTCCGGGGAGCTCGCGCCGGAACTCGACCGCGCAGGAGGCAAACTCCCGGTTGTTGTTCAAACCGCCCGGCACCGCCCCTTGCCGCGCATAGTCCAACGCCCCCGGCAAAAACTCCAGTTTTTCCACCTCAATCTCCAGCGTCACCCCGGAGGCCAGCGCCATCTCCCGGGCATGCCCCAGCAGCCCGAATCCCGTGATGTCGGTGCAGCCGTGCGCCTCCATCTTCGTCCGGTTCAGCCGGCACATCGATTCGATCGCCGCCTCGACGTGCGCCGGCTCCGCGATGCCGCGTTTCAGCGCGGTCCCGATCACCCCCGTGCCCAGGGCTTTCGTCAGCACCAGCACGTCGCCGGCCCGCGCGCCTGCGTTGGTCCAGATCCGCTCCGGATGCACCAGCCCCGTTACCGCGTAGCCGAACTTCATCTCCTCATCGTTCACCGAGTGCCCGCCCACGACCACGCAACCGGCCTCGATCATCGTCTCCGCGCCCCCTTTGAGGATTGCCTCGAGGTCCTCGAGATCGCCCTTTGCCGGGTAACAGAGGATGGAGAGCGCGGTGAGCGGGCGCCCGCCCATCGCGTAAACATCTGACAAGGCGTTGGCCGCCGCGATGCGGCCGAATGTGTACGGGTCGTCCACGATCGGCGTGAAGAAGTCCACCGTCTGCACCAGGGCACACTCCGGGCTCAGCCGGTAGACGCCCGCGTCGTCGCAGGCGTCGAAACCGACCAGCACGTTGTCATCCCTCAGGCGCGGAATCCGCGGCAGAACCCTGTCCAAAACCTTTGGACTGAGCTTCGACGCTCAACCCGCGGCCTTGACATGAGCGGTGAGCTTTTTCGATGACACCGCTTACACGGCCCTCCCTTCTGATGTATGATGGCGCGCATGAACCGCCGCTCTTTCGTCTCCGCAACAGCCGCGGCCCTGCTGGCGCCCCGCTCCGGCCGCGCCGCCCAAGGCTCGGCCACGGTGCTCCTGAAAGAACAGATTGGCACAATCAGCCCCCTCGTGCACGGCCATTTTGTTGAACATTTGGGCGGCGTCGTCTATGACGGCATCTGGGTCGGCGAGAAATCGAAGATCCCCAACGTCGCCGGCATCCGCAAGGCCCTCATCGACGATCTCCGCCGCATCCGCGCCCCGCTGTTCCGCTGGCCCGGCGGCTGCTTCGCCGACAGCTACGACTGGCGCGACGGCGTGGGGCCACGCGAAAAGCGCCCCAAACGGCTGAACTTCTGGGCCGGCTCCGGCATGCTCGCGAAACTTGGCAACCACCCCGCCAAGTACGAGCCCAACGAGTTCGGCACCAACGAATTCATGCGCTTCGTTCAGGAGGTCGGAGGCAAGCCCTACATCGCCGCCAACCTCCGCGGGATGACGGCGCGCGAATTCAACGACTGGGTCGACTACTGCAACGCCCCGCCCGGATCCACCACCTGGAGCGAGGTCCGCGGCACCCCGCCCTTCAACGTCGAGTTCTGGGGCATCGGCAACGAAAGCTGGGGCTGCGGCGGCGACTTCCGCCCCGAGGAATACGCCGTCGAGTTCCGCCGCTTCACCTCCTGGGCGCCCGGCTTCGGCGTGCCCCTCAAGTTCATTCCCGCCGGACCCAACGGCGGCGACCTGAACTGGTCCCGCGGCTTCTTCGAAGCCCTGGTCCGCAAGAGTCCCGGTCTTCTGCGCCGGGTCTGGGGCTGGGCGCTGCACTACTACTGCGGCACCACCGGCGGGCCGGTCGAGTTCACGACGGAGGAGTATTACGAACTGCTGGCGCGCGCGGTGCGCATGGAGCAGCTGATCCGCGACCACTGGGCAGTCATGGGCGAGTACGACCGCGAGCACCGCGTCAAGTTCGCGATCGACGAATGGGGCGCCTGGCACAAGGCGGGCAGCGAGGCAGCGCCGCATCATCTGTTCGGACAGATCGGGACGATGAGGGACGCGGTGATCGCGGGCTTGACGCTGGACATCTTCCACCGCCACGCCGACAAGGTCGCCATGACCTGCGTGGCGCAGCTCGTCAACTGCATCCACAGCCTCTTCATCGCCCATGAAGAGAAGATGCTGCGCACGCCCAACTACCACGTCTTCGATCTCTACAAGGACCATCAGAACGGCACGGCCGTCCGGGCTGTTTTTGCCGCCCCGCTTTCGGCCAAAGCGCCGCGGCTCGACGGTTCTGCCTCTTTGCATGAGAAAGAGAAGCGCCTCGTCGTCACCTGCACGCACGCCGATGCCGCAGAGCCTCTCGCCGTCGATCTCCGCCTCGACGGCGGCGCCGCGAAATCGGCTCGCGGCTTCGTGCTCGCCGGCAAGCCGCAGGACCACAATACATTCGGCGAACCGGAGCGCGTCCAGCCGCGGCCGCTCGCCGTTCAGGCCGGCCAGAGCCGCCTGAGCTTCGAGCTTCCGCCTTGCGCTGTGGCCGCCATCCACGTGGACCTGGCCTAAGACACACACCCCATCCACCGCGCGCGGCGGCAGGGCCGCAACAGAGGTCACGAATCCGGTTTCGCCCTGCCGCCCCGCTTCCTCGCACTCTTTTCTCCGGCGCCGCCGCCCAGCACGCGCCGGCGGTCTGCTGCGGTCATTTTCTCCGCCGCGTAGCGGAGCGTCAGCCGGGATGCCCGCATCCCTTCTTCCACCAGGAACCGCACGACTTCCGCCGGGCGGCGCGGGTAGGCTTCCTTCAGCAGCCAGCCGACGCCTTTCTCTACCATGCCGTCCCTGTCCGGCAGCAGCTTCTTCGCCACCCGCAGCACGAACTCCGTTTGTCTTCCCTGCTTCGCCTCCTGCAACAACGACACCGCCGCGGCGCGGCGCTTCCACCGGTTGGGCGAATCCGTCCACCCCCATACTCGGGCCAGCAGCCGTTCGTCGCGTGCGAGGCATCCAGCCACCAGCCACGAAGCGACGCCGTCGGTGTGCGCCCAGTTCCGGACATGGTCCTCCAGCCAGCGCTCGAACAGCTCGAACTCCCTCCGCCCGAAGCCGCGCGCAAAGCGGCGCATCACATGGCAAACCACCGCGCCGCTTTCCAGCCTTCCCAGCTTCCACAGCCGCTCCATCAGTTCCTGGCGCTGCTCGGGCGCCCACGTCTTCACCTCGCCGTAGACCAGCCGGGCGACCTCCCGCACGGCGTCCCCGCGCGTCCCGTACGACGCCACTTCGTGCTGAAAGAACCGGCGCTGTCCGGCGCCGAATTCCGCGTCGGCCCGCTCCCGGAGCCAGCCGTCGATCCGCTTCACCATCGCTTCGGCGGTCATGATGCTAAACTCCCCTTATGCAAGCCGGGAATCCGTTCCCCATCGTTGGAACGGCGTATCCGACCACCAGTATTTCAGGCCAGGCTCCGCGCATCAGCTCCCTCCTCATCAAGCCCGCATCCGCCGTCTGCAACCTCGACTGCGAATACTGCTTTTACCTTGACCGGGAAGCCGACCCGTACAAGGACCTGCCCGCCCGCATCATGCCCGCCGATGTGCTCGAACGCCTCGTGGACGGATTCCTCTTCTACAGCTACCCGGCCTCGATCTTCGCCTTTCAGGGCGGCGAGCCGACCCTCGCCGGTCTTGCCTTCTTCGAAAAGCTGGTCGAGTTGCAGCAAAGCTACGGGCGCCCCGGCCACACCGTCTCCAATTCCATCCAGACCAACGCCGTGCTGCTTGACGACGCGTGGTGCGAGTTCTTGCGCCGGTACCAGTTCCTCGCCGGCATCTCTCTAGACGGTCCTGAACACATCCACGACCGCTACCGCTTCAACCGCGCCGGGCATCCGACGTGGCGCAAGGTCATGGACGCCGTCGAGCGGATGCAAAAGCACCGCGCGGAGTTCAACATCCTCTGCGTGTTGTCACAGGCCAACGTGGAAAAGCCCCGCGAGCTGTACCGCTTCTTCCGCTCCATCGGCGCGGATCACCTGCAGTTCATCCCGCTGGCCGAATTCCACGCCGATGGCTCGCCCATGCCATTCACCATCACGCCGGAGCAGTACGGGCGCTTCCTCTGCGAGATGTTCGACGCGTGGTGGCCCGACCGGCGCAAGGTGCGTATCCGCTTCTTCGACAACCTCGCCGAAGCGCTCGCCGGCATGAAGCCCGGCTCCTGCACCATGCACGAAACCTGCGACAGTTACGTCGTCGTCGAGTACAACGGCGACGTTTATCCGTGCGACTTCTTCGTCGAATCATCCTGGAAATTGGGCAATATTACTGTCGATTCGTTTCCGGAAATCGCCCGCCGCCAGCGCCGGTACCAGTTCGCCGCCAACAAGACGCTTCCTCATGACGAGTGCCGCGTTTGTGAATACCAGGCGATCTGCCACGGAGGCTGCCCGAAGTTCCGCCACGGCCCGCGCCGCAATTTCTCCGATCTCGACTACTTCTGCCGGGCCTACAAGATGATCTTCTCCAAAGCGACGGGGCCCCTCCGCCGCGAGGTGGAGAAGATCCTCGGCGCCGGCGCGGCTGCACAGGCGGGCGGCCCCCGCTGAGGCCCGCTAGGACTCCGCCGCAGGCGGATGAGACCTCTCGACGTGCACGCGCACGATCCGGTTGAACTCCATCTCCTCTACGCGGAAGCGGCGCCCGCCGTGCTCCACCACGTCCCCCGGCCGGGGAATCCGCCCGAGCCGGTACATCAGATATCCGGCCAGCGTCTCGTAATCCCCCTCGGCCGGCAATTCGATCCCGTATTGCATTTCCAGATCCCGGATAGGAATCGTTCCCTCTACTTCGAAAGCAGCGGATTCCCCCGAATCAAGATCCAGTTTCTGATCGAATTCGTCTTCAATTTCTCCGAAAATCTGCTCGAATATATCCTCCAGGCTCACCATTCCCGACACCGTCCCGAACTCGTCCACCAGGAACGCCAGATGCGCGTGCTGCTCCCTCAGGTCCTGCAACAACAGCGGCAGGGGCCGGGACTCCGGCACGATCGGGGCCCGCCGCAGGATCTTCCTCAGGGAGAACGGCTCCACCGGCCGCCTCCGCAGGTTCGACTGCCTCCTCTGCGCCCAGACGTCCAGGACGTCCTTCACATGCACGAACCCGATCGGATTCTCGTTGCCCCTCTCCACCACGGGGAGCCGCGAATAACGCGTCTCGCTCACTTTCTGCAGCACTTCGTCGATGTCGGCTTCCGCCTCCACCGTCGCGATCCGGCTCCGCGGCACCATGACTTCCCGCGCGCTGTACTCCTGCAACTCCACCAGGCGGATCATGGCCTCCTCTTCGAACTCGCCCAGGTGCCCCGCGGCGCGGCTGGACTCCAGCACGAACTTCAGCTCCTCCGCCGAGTGGGCGCCCGCGGGCTGCCCGCGCACGCCCAGCAGCCTCGACACCGCCGCAGACGACCGCTCCAGCACCCACACGAACGGCTCGACCAGCCGGTAGAAGACCAGCAGCGGCGGCGCCACGATCACCGCCACCCGCTCTGCGCGCTCCATGCCCAGGTTCTTCGGCGCCACCTCGCCGAACACCACGTGCATGTAGGTCATCAGCAGGAAGGCCAACCCCACGCTGAACACGCTCAGCGCGGCCGAGGTGGCGGGCGTCACCGCCGGAGCCAGCAGCTTGAGAAACAGGCTGTGCAGCGTCTGCTCGCCCAGCCACCCCAGGCAGAGGCTCGTCAGCGTCACCCCCACCTGAATCACCGAAAGCAGCCGCTCCGGGTTCTCCAGCAGCGCCGCCGCCGCCTTCGCCCCCACATGCCCTTCCTCGCACAGCTGGCTCAGCTTCGAGCGGCGCATCGACACGAGCGAGATCTCCGCCGCCGCCAGAAAGGCGTTGGCGCCAACCACCAGCACCATCGCCAGCAGCCGGTATCCGTAGTGGGCGTCGCCTTCCATCCCCGGGTTCAGGGAGCGCCGCCGTTGGGCGGCGTCTCCTCGGTCTCCTGCCGCCCGGCCGGCTGGATCACGTCGTAGCGGTCCGGGCGGAACTCCACCGTGCGCACCTGCCCGCGCGGCCCGAATGGAGGCAGCGCCTGGCCGTTCCACTCCACCGAAACCGCCCCCGCGTTGCCGATCTTCACCCTCAGCACGTCATCGCCCCCGAACCCCCGCACCTCGCCGGCCCGCATCAGGTCTCCGTACAGGAATTTCCTGCCCTGCCAGACGCCCACCCAGCTCAGTTCCGACGCCCGCAGGATCACTCGCACCGACCCGCCTGAAACGAGCGGCGCCGCAGCAGGCGTGAGCGTCTCCGCCTGCACCCCGGCCTGCATCTGCGGCGGCGCCGCCTCAGGCTTCGCCGGTGGCTCCTCCGCCGCCGGGCGCACCGCCACAGGCGCAGGCTGCGACACTTTCCACCGCTCCCAGCCGACATAAACCGCAGTGCACAGCGCCAGCGCCAGGACCAGCCCGCCCGCGCGCACCGCCCACCAAACGGCCTCTTCCTTGCGGTTGCGCCTCGCCGTGGGCATCGGGGGAACATCGATGTGCCGCTCCGGCACAGTGTATGGCTTGCCGGATTCCTCCGCCAGGCTTCTTTCGATCTCGCCCCGGTAAGCGTCTTCCGGGAGATCCAGCATCCGCGCGTACTGCCGCACGAAGCTCCGGTAAAAAAAACCGCTCGGCAGCGCCGAGGCGTCGTCCCGCTCGATGGCCTCGAAAAACCGGGCGCTGATGCGCGTCTGTTTCGCCAGCTCCTCGATCGAGAGTCCCCGCCTCTCGCGTTCCTCGCGCAGCCGCTCGCCCAGCGTGGCCATACCGCAACAAGCGTATGATACCGCACGCAGCTGCGGCAGCCCCTGCCGCTCCCTGCCGGCGCACGGCGCGTCCGTTCTGCTCCAATAGCAATGGGGGAGGATGCCCGGCATGGTTTTCGATCTCGATCCGGTCCAGGCGCGCGTGCTCGGTTCGCTCTCGGAAAAGGACCTCGCCACGCCCGAATACTACCCGCTGTCTCTTAACGCGCTGGTGAACGCCTGCAACCAGAAAACGAACCGCGAGCCGGTGGTGCAATACGACGAAGCCAGCGTGCGCTCGGCGCTCGCCGCACTTGAAGAAAAAGGATGGGCGCAGGAGGTTCTCGAGCCGGGGAGCCGGGTGGCCAAGTACGGCCACCTCCTCGTCGAAAAGCTCGAGCTCCGCCGCAGCGAGCAGGCTGTGCTCACTGTGCTCTTGCTGCGCGGACCCCAGACGCCGGGCGAACTCCGCACCCGCGCCGACCGTCTCTATGATTTCGCCGATCTCGACAGCGTGCACACTGCCCTCCGCCGCCTCTCCGAACGCGAACCCGCCCCGCTCGTACGCCAGCTCCCCCGCCAGCCCGGAATGAAGGAAACGCGCTGGGCGCACCTGCTTTGCGGCGGCGTGGAAGCCTCCGGCGCGCCAGAGGAGCCGCCCGCCCCGCATGCGCCGGCGCCTGATCCACTTGCAGCTCGACTCGCCGCACTCGAACAGCAACTCCGTCTACACGAAGAACGCCTCGCCCGCCTCGAACTCCTTTGCCGAACCCTTCCCTCACCTGCCGGGCCGCCCTCAACGAGCCTCGACGGGGAATAGATCCCCGGAGGGCGCGGGCCATGGCGGCCGAGTCCCCAAGGCTCACCCGGCAAAACGCGCAAGCCGCAGGCGCAAGGCGAAAGCCGCAGCTCTCGCGCAAGCGAACCCGGAACCGGGCGCGGCGTTCGTTCCCTGGTGCGTCCGTGTGCGCCGCAACACGACAGTCGAAGCCGGGTCCCGTTTCGAGGCGTTCGAGCCGGGCGCGTCCACCTGCGCTGTGCAGCGGTTCTCCGCGGCCCCCGGAGCGCTCCAGCCGACCGCGGGAGATTCTGACCGTCTGCACAGCCACGTCCTAGAACTATCCGGAAAATCAGGTGTGCCGCAAAGCCACTGAATTTCAGGGCGGACTGTGAATTCACGTCAGGATGGCGCGCCAGCACACTCCCGCCGGGCAGGATGTCTCAATCTGCCCGCTGCAGCGCGTCCAGCGGGCTCAGAATGTGATGCGGAGGCGCAGGCGCACGATGCGACGGCTGTCGACGCCCTCCTGCGGGTAGCTGGCGATCAGCCGGCCGAAATCCGGGTTCCGCTGGTAGTCCTGGATCTCCGGCTGGAGAGTAACCGGGTTGACTTTCAGCGTGAACGTGCCCAGCGCACCGATGTCGTAGTTGTCCGGCGCCTTTAGCGGATGGTTCAGGACGTTGTTGAAATCCGCACCGAGTTCCGCGCGCACGCTTTCGCCGAACGCGAACGCCTTCTTGACGCCCACGTTGAGGCCCGAGGTAGAGGGGCCGGAGAGCATGTTGCGCACGGCCACCTTCGGATTGGAGAACAGGTCCGCGCCCATGGGCATGAGGTCGAATGCATCCGGGTTCCAGATGCGGTCACCGCTCTTGACATTCGGGTTGCCGACTACCAGGGGGCGAAGGGTCGTGCCGTAGAACCCGCCCGTGGCGTCCAGAGAGCCTGAGCCGACATTGCCGGGCATGATCGGGTCGCAGTTGTCGCAGATCCAGAACGGCGTGAAGCCGGTTCCGGACTTGACGAAGGTTTGCCAGGCGATCTCCCAGCCGCCGGCGACATAGTCCAAGGCGCGCGGAATGCGCGAACCGAAGCGGGCGCCTCTGCCGAAGGGCAACTGCGCCACGCCATAGGCGATGAAGCGGTGGCGGGAGGTGAAGGCGTCCATGCCGTAATCGGAATTCGGGTCGAACTGGTTGTAAGCAGTCCCCCCGAGGCTGGAATTCCCCGTGTCGGGCGCCGTCGACTTCTGATCCAGCAGAGTGTAGGAGGCGTTGAACGTCAGCCCGCCCGAGAACCGGCGGTTCACTTCGAGTTGGAGCGCGTTGCTGCGGCCGTGCCCGAAGTTCTTGAAGGCGGTCATGTAAGTGCCCAGGTCGGGATAGGGCATCCGCAGCCGGTCGGCGTCGGAATAATCGCAGTCATAGTCATCGGGAGTGCAGGGCGTCACGCCATCGCCGATGGTGGTGGCGAAGGGCTTGTCGCTCGGTGGCAGCATGTTGGCGTCGTAACCGGAGATGAGGCGGCGCATCAGCGTGCCGAGGTAAGACACACGGATGCCCATCTGCCAGCCGATCTCCCGCTCGAAGGTCACATTGTATTGGTGGATGCGCGGCTGTTTGAGCCCGAAAGGCACCCAGTTTGCCGAGATGATGCCGCTCAATGCGCTCAGCGCCCCGCCTGTCAACGGGCTGGTGCCGTGCACGAAGCCGGGCCAGCCGGACAGGGGGGCGGTGTCCGTGGCCCGCTTCGTCAGGCCAACCTGGAAGGAGTTGGTGGCCAGCGGGTCGCGGATGCCCTGCGCCGCCGCCGTCGGGTAGAACAGGCCGTAACCGCCGCGCAGAACGGTCTTGCCGGTCACGCGCCAGGCCACGCCGAGCCGGGGCGCAATGCTGCCGTAATCGGTGCGGACCAGGGTCCGCGGCACGCCTGCCTCTTCGGCGGTCACCACGCCGTAGGCCAGGAACCGCGGGTCGATGTATTCCAGCGTCTTGCGCGACGGCACCACGAAGCGGCCCTTCTTTCCTTCCGGACTGACATAGTCAGGGTCGAAGTTCACCAGCAGGTCGTTGTTCTCGGTGAACGGCGAGATGATCTCATACCGGATTCCGAGGTTGAGCGTGAGCCGGGGGTGGACCTTGAAGTCGTCCTGGAAGAAATAGCCGTGCTCCCAGTTGTGGACGTCCATCGGCGGCCGGAATTTGTTGACGAAGGTGACCGTGTTGGCGGGCAGGCCCATCAGGAACCTCGCCAGCGGATCGGTGCCCGCGCCGCTGTAGTTGATGACGCCGCGCGGGCTGCCGCGCCCGCTGGTGAAGCCGTCCACGGCGGCGTTGCGGACCCAGTCGGCGCCCGCCTTGAACGTGTGCTTGCCACGCAGCCATGTGATGGTATCCCCGAAGGTGATCAGCTTCTGGTCGAGCGGCCGGTATGTGTTTCTGCCGCCGTTGGTGAGCGCCTGGAACGCGCTGCCGATGTTGATGGCCGGGTGGCCGTAAGTGTCCAGCACGGACTCGCCGACGACGGCGCCGTATGCCGCGATGTCGGAATCGTCGAAACCGATGCTGCGGAGAAACTCGCGAAGGCGGTGGTTGCTGTGGCGGAGCCAGGGCACCCGGTTGAAACCGCCCCGGACTTCATTGACCACGGTGGGCGCGAACAGATGGATCTCGGAGATCGAGAGCGTGTCGTTGCGGCGGTCGTTCTGCGTCAGGCCGAGGTTGACGAACGGGGCGACCACCGCGCTGGTGGCGTAACTCTGGCTTTGCGCGTTGTAGACCACATACATGCGGTCCTTCTCCCGGAAATCATGGTCGAGCCGAAGAGTCCCAAGGTGGCGCCGGTTGGTGCCGGGGATGTTGGTGGCGTACTCCGCCAGGCGCCCGTTGGCCGGGTTGATCGGCGCGTCCGGGCTCGCAGGGGGGAAGTAGAGCTGGATGAGTTTCTGGGTGACCGGATTCAGCAGGCGCTGCGGAATCGTGGTGAACCGCGCGCCGGCGCCGTTCAGCGTGTTCTGGGCGATTTCCGCCGGCGAGAGTGTCACGGCGGCAGGCACCAATGGCTTGATGGAATCGTTCACGCGGGTGAAGTCGCCCGCCAGCAGCGTGGGATGCGGCAGCCGGGTGTTGCGGATGAATACAGGGCTGTTGCGTAAAAGCCTTTCGTAAGCCATGAAAAAGTACGTGTTCTTCACCTTCGGCACAGGGCCGCCGAAGGAGCCGCCGAACTCGTTCTGGTTGAAACGCGGATACGGGTATTCAGATTGCGCAGGCGTGGGCGTAAACGCGGCCGCAGCGTTCTTGTCATTCAGGCTCCAGGCCGCCAGCGCCGAGTTTCTGTTGTCGTAAAAAAGCGAGCCGCGGTAAGCGGTGCCTCCCCGCCTGGTCGTCAAACGGATATTGGCGATGCCGGCATACTCGGCAGTGAAAGTATTGGACAGCACGGTCAGCTCCCCGATCGTTTCCAGCGAAGGCTGGCTCGTCGTCGGTTCCCCGAACACGCCGCCGTTGGTGCGCTGCCCGTCCAGCGAGAAGCTGGCGCCGTAGCTCTGCGCGCCCAGGAATTTGAAACTGCCGTCCGTCGGACCTTGCGTGATGTTTGGACTCAGGTAGAGGAACGACGTGTAATCGCGGCTGTCTCGCGGCAACGACGTCACCTGCTCGTTGTCCAGCGTCGCTCCCACCGTGGGATTCTCCGTCTGGATCACGGGCGCGACTTCGGTGACGGTCATGATTTCGCTCGCCCGGCTGATCTCGAGGCGTCCGTCGACGCGAATCGTGTCTCCCGGGCGCAACACCACCGACGCCACCTCAAGTCTGTTGAAACCCTTGGCTTCGAACGTCACCCTGTATGTGCCCGACTTCAGCCCGGTGGCTTCGAATTCGCCCACTTCGTTCGTGGTGAGTTTTCGGGTGCCAAAGGTGGCAACGTCCGTAATCGAAACGACCGCATTCGGAATCCGGGCGCCGCTCTGGTCGATCACTGCGCCGCGGACGGTTCCCAGATCCGACCCTTGTCCCCAGACCGGCTGGACGGCCACAGCCGCCAGCAAACAAAGAACAGACACACGACTTGGTATCCAGCGGGGCATAAATCCTCCTTTCCGCCCCAAATCCGCGAAGGATGTTACGCCCGGCCGCAGGGAGAGTCAAGCGTCTCCATCCTGTGGTTGGTTCCGTGAGTCGACATGCCCGGAGGATCAGAGAAATCTTGTGTTGACCGGGTCGGGCTGCCAGGCCCCGGGATGGATCCCTTGGGAAGAACCAGCCCGGATGGAAACGGTGGCGGCCCGGGAAACCAGGGGTTTCGTGTTCGAGATGCTGGCACTGCTGGCCGCAAGTCAGTGTCCAGGCGAATCTTGCAGACGGGGACTCACTCGAATACTTCGCGCTCTGTGGCGACATTGCCTTGATGAAGTCTGTCCATCATGAAAGGACCCACCTCATCGGCCCCCGAGCCGACCGACTCCCCCTCGCCCCCCTGATCGCGGTTCCGGGCTTTCAGTCTTCCCATGAGCTCCCCTCCCGCGCTCCCTACAATGGATCCATGGACCTGCCCCGCTGCGCCGTCATTCGCCAGAACTTTCCCCGCCGGGGCCTGCGCGACGTGCGCGCCGCCGTGCGCCAGGCCATGCAGAGCGCACGCCCACTTGACCGGCTCCCCGCGGGCGCTACGGTCGCCATCGGCGCCGGCAGCCGAGGCATCTCGCGGCTCGATGAGATCGTCGCCGAACTTGTCACCTGCCTCAAACAGCGCGGCCTGCAACCTTTCCTTTTTCCCGCCATGGGGAGCCATGGCGCCGCCACCGCCAAAGGGCAGGCTGCTGTTCTCGAGAAACTGGGACTCACCGAAGAACGCACCGGCGCTCCCATCCGCAGTTCGCTCGCGGTCGTTCCCATCGGCCGCACTCCAGAAGGCATCGACGCCGTCGGCGACCGCACGGCCTTTCGCGCGGACGCCATCCTCCTGGTATCCCGCGTCAAGTGGCACACCGATTTCGCCGGAAAACTCGAAAGCGGACTGTTCAAAATGATGGCCATCGGGCTGGGCAAGTACGCCGGGGCGCAGGTCTACCACGCCTGGGGGCACCGGCTGGGGCTGGAGGCCGTGATCCGCTCGGTGGGGCGGCAGGCGCTGTCGACGGGCAAGATCGCCGGGGGGCTGGCCATCCTGGAGGACGCCTGGCATGAAACATCCCACATCGAATTTGTTCCGGCGGAGACGATGGAGGCCCGTGAAGAGGAGCTTCTGAATCTGGTCAAGACCTGGATGCCCCGGCTCCCGGTCTCATCGGTCGACCTGCTGGTGGTCGATGAAATCGGCAAGAACTGGTCGGGCTCCGGCATGGATCCCAAGATCATCAACCGCGATATTCACGGCAACATCAACCCCTGGCCCTTCGCCCCGAAAGTGGGCCGTGTGATCGCCCGCCGCCTCCACCCCCTGAGTTACGGCAACGCCATCGGGATCGGCATGGCCGACGCCGTGCACCGGCAGCTTGTGCGTGCCATGAAACGCCGCCCCACCTATGTCAACGGCCTCACCTCCGGCGCGCTTGCCTGCCTGAAGATCCCCGCCACCTTTCACTCCGACCGCGAATGCCTCAGCTCGCTCGCCCGCTCCACCGGGAAGCTCCGGCCGGAGGATCTCACCCTCGCGTGGATCCGCAACACCCAGGACCTCACAGTGCTGGCGCTGTCGGAGAACCTCCTCCCCGAGGCTCTCGCCGGCCCCTCTGTGGAGTTGCTCGCCCCGCCCCGGCCGCTCGAATTCGGCGTCTCGGGCGACCTCGCCTCATGGCTCGAATTCCCGAAGACATAAAAGGAGGGCCGGCGCCCCACGGCGTGGGAACTGGCCGGCCCTCCGCCTTCGCAGGGAACGAATCGATTAGGTCTGGCTGGCGCTGCTGGCCAGAACTTCCGAGATCCTCTCGAAAATGCTCCGGATGCTGGTGACCACGCCGGGGATCACGGCGCCCGCCGCCACGGCGATGAAGCCGACCATCAGGGCATACTCGATCAGGTCCTGGCCGCGGGTGTCCTTCATGATCCGCAGCTTCCAAATCAGGCTGTTCAACTTCTTCATTCTTCTCTTTCTCCTCTCCCGAATTCGCAACTCTTGTCCGTTGCTAGATCAAGCGTAACGGTACTCCGGTTCTACTCAAATCCGCTGGATACCTTAGTTCGGAACTTGGAAAAGTCTCACCCGCAGCAGCCTAATGCCCGACATGCCGGCAGCCGATTCCTTCGATTGTGGGGCGTTTCGCTGAAAGCCGGATGATCTCGGCCGCCGCTGCGGCGGCCCTGGTAGCCGTTCTGGCACCCTTGATCCCCGCCCCCGTCCTTTCCGACGAGGTCTTTACCCTCGAGGCCACTGCCTTGTCCTGGCCCGCCATGTGGCGCCACTTGCAGGCCGACGTCCATCCGCCTCTTTACTACTGCCTCGCCAAAGTGTGGCTCGCATTGGCGGGCCCCGCTGTGGAGGGCCTCCGGGCCCTCTCCCTGCTGATGGCTGCCCTGGCCGTCTTCCTGGCCGCGCACATCCTTCCGGCATCGGCGCCTGCGCGCTCCTGGGCTGCCTGGATTCTCGCCGCCGACGGCATCGTGATCATGATGTCGGTTTACGGCCGCATGTACGCGATGCTCGCCGCGCTCTGTCTGCTCACCTGGCTGGCCAGCGACCGCGCCATTCACCACAACAGCGGGAAGTGGACCGCTGCGGCCGCTGCCGCCCTTGCCGCCGGCTTGCTTACGCATCATTTCTTCGCGCTTTTCGTCCTGGCTCTCGCCTTGTGGATCGTTCTGATCCATGGACGCGCCGCCCTTCGGCTGGCGCCCGCATGGGCCTTGGGCGGCGCCGCCTGGGCGCTCCTGTGGGGCCGCGCCGCATGGGAGCAACTCGCCCACCGCCCACAGCACCTCGCCTGGGTCCCTCCCGCGCAGTTCGCCAAATGGGCTGAAACCGCCGGCGCGCATCTCGTCTTCCTCTGCATCGCCGCTCCCATCGCTTTGCTCGCCCTCGCCTGGCGCCGCGCCGCGCGCGCGCCCTGGCCGCGAGAATCGCGCGCCGCGGCGGCCTCAGCCGCTCTTGTCCTCGTCTTGCCCGGCATCATCTCGGTCTGGAGGCCCGTTCTCAACGCCCGCTTCACCATCATCGCCGCGCCCTTCCTCGCCGTGGCGCTCGCCCCCCTCGGCAGGCTCACCTCGGGCGTCCTCCCTGTTGCCGCCTTCGCCGCTGCAAGCGTGTGGATGTGGTGGCCGGGCGCCCAAACCTCCTGCACCAGCGCCGAAGCCGCACGCCTGCTTGCACAGCAAACCACTTCCAGCGATGCCGTCCTCTTCTGCCGCTTGACCCGCAAGCCTGTGGAATACCACTGGCCTTCGCCAGTCCCCTCGCGGCAGTCCTTTCCCGCCGAGATCGACCAGCACCCGGGCTATGAGGGCCGCCAGCCGCCCCACAAGTTGCAGCAGGAAGCAGACACCCTCGCCTCCGCCCTCCGCGGCCGCGTCTTCCTGCTCGCGGACTCCACCCGCACGCCCTCCCGAATCCTTCTCCGCGCCCTTCAGGACGCGGGCTTCCGGCAGCGCCCGCCCCTGCTGGCCTGCCCCTCCGCGGACAAGCACTACTTCGACCGCCTGCTCGTCTTCGATCCGCCCCTCAGACTTTCAGAATCCCCATCCGCCTCGCCACCCGCGCCAGGATCTCCACCGCCCGGTCCAGTTGCCCGCGCGTATGCGCCGCGGTGACGATTGTCCGCACACGCGCTTTGCCGCGCGGCACCGTCGGGAATCCGATCCCCGTCGCCCACAACCCTTCCTCAAACAGCTCCGCTGAAAACCGGTGCGCCGTCGCGGCCTCACCCACCAGAATCGGCGTGATCGGCGTCTCGCTCGCGCCCGTATCGAACCCTTGCGCCCTCAAGGCTTCCTTGAAATACCGCGTGTTCTCCCATAACCGCTCGATCCGCTCCGGCTCCTGCTCCAGCAACTCGAACGCCGCCATGCACGCCGCCGTCACCGCCGGCGGATGCGACGTCGAGAAGAGAAATGGCCTGGCCCGGTGATACAGATACTCGATCAGATCCCGGCTCCCGCAAACATACCCGCCCAGCACTCCGATCGCCTTCGACAGCGTCCCCACTTGAACATGCACCCGCCCATGGACGCCAAAATGGTCCACTGTCCCGCGCCCGTTCCGCCCCAGCACCCCGGAGGCGTGCGCATCGTCCACCATCATGATCGCCCCGTGCCTTTCCGCCACTTCCACCAGCTCCGGCAACGGCCCGATGTCGCCGTCCATCGAAAACACCCCATCCGTGATCAGCAGCTTGCGCCCACTCTCGCCTCCCAGCCCCCGCAGGATCTCTTCCGCATGCGCAGCGTCCCGGTGCCGGAACACATGGATCTTCGCCTTTGACAGCCGGCAGCCGTCGATGATCGACGCATGGTTCAGCTCGTCGCTGATGATGTGGTCCTCGGGACCCAGGATGGCGCTCACCGTCCCGGCATTCGCCGCGAACCCGCTCTGGAACACGACGCACGCTTCCGTGTTCTTGAACGCCGCGATCCGCCGCTCCAGCTCCATGTGGATCGCCATCGTCCCCGTGATTGTCCGCACCGCCCCCGTGCCCGCGCCCAGATCCCTCACCGCGCGGATCGCCGCCTCCTTCAGCTTCGGATGGTTCGCCAGCCCGAGGTAATTGTTCGACGCCAGGTTGATGACCTC
The DNA here is from genome assembly GCA_964458495.1 of uncultured Arcobacter sp. Classification (GTDB taxonomy): domain Bacteria; phylum Acidobacteriota; class Terriglobia; order Bryobacterales; family Bryobacteraceae; genus JANWVO01. Next base: position 186,930 of record CAYWJB010000006.1, on the reverse strand, counting down.
GCGCCCGTCGGCGCGGCATACCGGCTCGCACGCGCTCTCCAGTTCCCGCAGACGAAAGTAGCTGCCCGCAGCGCGCATCTCTTCCAGTTGCGCGGTCAGATAGGCAAGTGGATTGGAATGCGACATGGCTCTCCGCCACCCAGTATATCGGGTATCATGGTCAGAAGCCGCATGAAACGACTTTTCGCAATTTTTGCTCTTGCCGCTGTCTCTGCTCTTGCCCAGCCGAAAAACGAAACGGCTCTCGACCGTTATGTCCGCGCGCCGGACCCCGCCTTCCAGTGGAAGGTTCTCAACACAATCCCGTCGGAGGGCGCCACCACGTTCGTCCTCGAAATGGTCTCCCAGAACTGGCTCTCTCCCGAAGAAGTCGACCGCACGGAATGGCGCCACCACGTCGTCATCGTCCGCCCCGACACCGTGGAAAGCGACACTGCCCTCCTCCTCATCGGCGGCGGGCGCAACGGTTCGGCCCCGCCCAAAGCCGCCGACCCGATCGCCGCCGCCATCGCCCGCCGCACCCGCACCGTCACGGCCGAACTCCGCCAGATCCCGAACCAGCCGCTCAGTTTCTTCGGCGAGTCCCGCCGCCGGGCCGAAGACTCCATCATCGCCTACACCTGGAAGCGGTACCTCGAGACCGGCGACGAGCGCTGGCCCGCGCGTCTGCCCATGACCAAGGCGGCCGTCCGCGCCATGGACGCCGTCCAACAGTTCCTCGCTTCCCCCGCCGGCGGCGGCGCCAAAGTCTCCCGCTGGGTCGTCACCGGCGGCTCCAAGCGCGGATGGACCACCTGGACCACCGCCGCCGTCGACTCCCGCGTCATTGCCATCATCCCCGCCGTTATCGACCTGCTCAACCTCGAGGCGTCCTTCGTCCACCACTGGCGCGTTTACGGCTTCTGGGCCCCGGCTGTCAGCGACTACGTCGAGCACGGCGTCATGGAGTGGATGGGCACGCCGCAGTTCGCAAACCTCATGAAGATCGTTGAGCCCTTCCAGTACCGCCACCGCCTCGCCATCCCCAAATTCATCCTCAATTCCGCCGGCGATCAGTTCTTCGTTCCGGACTCGTCGCAGTTTTATTTCGATCAGCTCCCCGGCGAAAAATACCTCCGCTACGTCCCCAACACCGACCACGGCGTCACGCGCCGCTCCGACGCAGCCGAGAGCCTCGCCGCTTTCTATGAATCCATCGTCCGCGGGTGGAAACGCCCGGAATTTTCCTGGAAGATCAGTCCCGAGGGCCGCATCGAGGTCCTCTGCAAGGACCGCCCTTCCGCCGTCAGGCTTTGGACCGCCTACAACCCCGAGGCCCGCGATTTCCGCCTCGAATCCATCGGCCCCGCTTACAAGAGCGCGGAACTTTCTCCGCAAGAACCTGGCCTTTTTGTCGCGGAAATTCCCAAGCCCGGGAAAGGCTTCACCGCCGGATTTGTCGAATTGACCTTCCCCACACCGGGCGGTTCGAACTGGAAATTCACCACGCCCGTGAAGGTCGTCCCCGATGTCTACCCCTTCCCTGCCCCCCGGCCCGGCTCCGTCCCGGGCCCCTCGGGCAGGTAGGCCGCCCCTGGGCCGGCGCGGCGCCTGGACCCCGCCACGTCGGCCGCGCGAGGCGCGCCGCTCCGCGCTCAGCTCTCTCCGCCGCCTTGCGGCGCCCGCGTCGCCGCTGCGTCCAGCATTCCCCGCCTCGCCAGCCGCCGTTCCCGCTTCAGGTGCCTGCGCCTCTCCCGCTCCAGCCGCAACAGCTCGATCCGCCTCCGTTCCTTCACGCTTTCATCGATCCGCCGCCAGAACTCCCGCGCATAGCCCGCCGCCGAGACCAGCCCGAAGACCATTGCCCCCCACAACGCCGCCGCCGCCGCCGGATGCGCCGCCGGCCAGTCCGCCGCCACAAGTGTCATGGCAATCGCCGCCACCTGCAACACCATCTTGGTCTTGCCCAGCTCGCTCGCCTGAATCGTGAACCCCTCAGCCGCCGCGATGCTCCGCAGTCCGGATACGGCGAATTCCCGCCCGATGATCAGCACCGCCATCCAGCTCGGCACCAGGTGGATCTGCACCAGCGACACCAGCGCCGCAGAAATCAGCAACTTGTCCGCCACCGGATCCAACAGCATCCCCACCGTCGTGATCTGGTTCCACCTCCGCGCCAGATATCCGTCCAGCAGGTCTGTCCCCGCCGCCGCCAGGAAGATCACCAGCGCCGCCATCTGGTTGGAAATCTGCCACCGCGCTACCTCATAAACCGCCTTCTCCTGCACCAGCACCGCCACAAGCAGCGGCACGAAGAAGATCCGCAACAGCGTCAGCGCGTTCGGCAGATTCATCGCTCTTCCGACAAGATAAAACAATTCCCGCCCGAATCCTAGCCGCGCGTTCCTGCCTCCCCCTCACCCCCTGGCGCTCACACATCTTCCACAGGGTTTTCCACAGCCTGTGGAAATCACGCCCGGTACGCCTGCAGCCGCCGCAGGAGCGACGCCGGCACCTTCGCCTCCACCTCGCAGCAGTCCTCCAGGTACCGCTCCGCGCTCACCGTCCCATACTCGTGCACCAGATGCACGACCCCCAACTCCCCGATCGGGACGCGCAGGCGCACCTGCGCCAGTGGATCGTCAGGCAGGTGCCGGTCCACGACTTCCAGCAGCCGGTCGACTCCTTCCCCCGTCAGCGCCGAAACCGTCACCGCCGGCGCCCCTCCCGCTTCTCCCGACAACCGCCGCCCCAGCGCCTCTCCGGCTCCCGGCTCCAGCAGATCCGCCTTGTTCAAAACCAGCACCTGCGGCGTGTCCAGCGCCCCGATCTCTCCCAGCACCTGTCTTACATGAGCGCAATATTCCGACGCCGCCGGTGACGACGCGTCCACCACATGCAGCAGCAGCGAGGCCTCTGTCACCTCCTCGAGCGTCGCCCGGAACGCCTCCACCAGCGTCGTCGGCAATTGCCGGATAAACCCTACGGTGTCCGACAGCAACACCCTCCGCCGCGACGGCAGCACCATCTGCCTCACTGTCGGATCCAGCGTTGCAAACATCCGCGCGTCCGCCATCACCTCGGCCCGGCACAGCCGGTTGAACAGCGTGCTCTTGCCCGCGTTCGTGTACCCCGCCAGCGCCACTGTCGCCAGCGGCACCGCCTGCCTCAGCCGCCTCTGCGTGGCGCGCGTCCTTCGCACGGCCTCCAGGTCCCCCTGGATCTTCCTGATCCGCACGCGGATCCGCCGCCGGTCCGTCTCCAGCTTCGTCTCCCCCGGCCCCCTCGTGCCGATTCCGCCGCCCAGCCGGCTCAACGCCGCCCCACGTCCGGTGAGCCTCGGCAGCAGATACTTCAGCTGCGCCAGCTCTACCTGCAACTGCCCCTCCCGCGTCCGCGCCCGCCTCGCAAAGATGTCCAGAATGAGCTGGGTCCGGTCCAGCACCTTCACCCCGAGCCGCTTCTCCAGGTTGCGCTGCATCGTCCCGGTCAGCTCGCGGTCGAAGATCACGAGATCCGCCTCAAGCGCCTCCGCCAGCGCACGGATCTCCTCCGCCTTGCCGGAACCCACCAGTGTCGCCGCGTCCAGCGCCTCCCGCGCCTGCAGCACCTTCTCCACCACCACCGCCCCGGCGCTCCCGGCCAGCGCCGCGAGCTCCTCCAGCGACTCCGCGCTCGAAAACGCCTCCGCCCTCTCCCTGGCCGTCTCCACGGCCACGACGATCGCCCGCTCGGCTTCCGTTCCCAGGCTCAGCGGCGCTCTACCTCCTGCGCCTCCGCGGCCGCAGGCTGCCCGGGCGCGCCCGCCGCGGCATGGGACGCCGCCGGCGGCGGCCCGGCATACGTGGACTTTGTCACCACCACCGTCGAGATGGCGTGCTTGAAGATCAGCTGCTCCTGGTTGTTCGTCTCCAGCACCACCGAGTACTTGTCGAAGCTCTTGATCCGGCCCGACAATTTCACCCCGCTCATCAGGTAAATCGTGAGCAGGATCTTCTCTTTCCGCGCATTATTCAGGAACGCTTCCTGGATGTTTTGCGCCTGCTTTTCAGCGCCCGGCCGCTTGGGCGCCAACGGGGCTTTTCTTGTCTCTTCCATCATTTTGTTGGCCCCTCCTTCCCTCCAACCGTCAGCTGTTCAGGATCCGAGGCACGCTGCCAGGGCCGGATGCCGCGCGTCCCCGTCACGGAAAACGTCCCGGCCGCCCGGATGGGCGGCCTTCCGGCCGTCCCCAGGCTGCCTTGAGTGTAATCCGAAATCCCGCGCCCCGGCAACCCTGCGCGCACCCCTCAGGCCACCGCCCCCAGCCCCGTTCCCCGGATCTCCGCCGTCCGCAGATATCCGTCCCGAACCCGGAAGATGCCCGGGAACCTCTCCTCCCATCCCCGGTTTGCCACCGGCACATACTGCCGCGCGTTCGCCTCGATCGCCGCCACCCCCGGAATGTGCGCCGCAATCCCTGCCGAATGGATCAGCGAGGCCCCCGGACACGTGAGGTCCTGCACGCACAAGAACATCTTCCACCTCTGCGCCGCCGCCGCCATCAGCAGGCTTTGCGTCTGCCCCTTGCACGCCTTCAGCGCCGCCCCCGTGTACCCCATCTCGCGCGCCAGCCGCAGGCTCTCCAGATCCGTCAGCGACTCGTCGATCACCACCGGACGCAACCGCGCCGCCTCGTGCATCACGTTGCCCCGGTGCGCCGCCAGATCCCGGTGCGTCGGCTGCTCCACATACTGGATCCGCCCGAACGCCTCCTCGCTCCTCTCCCGGATCTGCTGCAATACCCGCAGCAGATACCCCACATCCGGACACCGCTCGTTGAAGTCCAGCGAGTACCTCCACCTCCTCACGCCCCGCCGCTTCATCGCCTCCGCCGCGCACCGCTCCACCGCCAGCACCCGCTCCCGGTCCCAGACGGCATCGTCGCCGTTCAGCTTGATCTTCAGGTGCGTTACGCCGCTGTACTCGATCCATTCGGCCAGCGTTTCGGGCAGCCCGTCGCCCACTCTATTCCGGACATCCGCTTCGAATACCGGATCCAGCGCCCCCACCAGATGGTACAGGGGCATCCGCGGTTTCGGGTCCCTCAAGACAAACTGCTCGAGCCGCAATCCCCGGAATTCCTCCCCCAGGAACGCCGACAAATCCTGCCGCAAATGCGCACGCCCGTAACACCGGTACACGCTCGCCCCGCACAGCTTCCCGTAAGCGTCGTGCAGCGCCGCATCCAGCGGGCTCGCCGCCACCAGCGCCGCCAGCTTCGGCATCGCCTCGGCCGCCTTCACCCCCGCGGCCGCGCGCAGCCACTCCGGCTCCAGCCGGTGCCCCAGCTCCACCGGATGCCCGTACTCCCGGAAGCCGCCCAGCACCGCCGCCATCCGCCCCGCCGCCTCGCGCATCGCCGCCAGCGTCTCGTCATAGTTCATCCGGCGGCTCGGCCAGCTCCAGATGTTGCCCAGCGGCATCGATCCGAACCCCACCGCCTCCCGCCCTGCGCGGTTCCGGACCCACACTCTCACATTCAGCAACGTCACCCGGTCCACCACTTGCCCGCCAAACTTGATAGGCGTGCGGTAAGCGTAGTTCTCCTCGAACGTCTCCACCCGCTCCACCCGCATGTCCAGGGGGTTCGGCAGCAGCAGTTCCGGCGCCCGCAAAAACGCCCGCCGCGTGATCATCTTTCGACCTCCGCGTTCAGTCTATCCCGCCGAGGTCCCCATCTGCCGTCCGCAAAACCGCCCGGCCGTCCGGCTGCGGTCTGCCACTGCGGATCATCCCCCTTCCATCCGCCCCTTCTCCGGATCCAGCCCGCCGGACGCTACGTGTCCGGCCCGCACCCTGCTGTCCGGCCCACCGGACGAAGCCGTCGCTTCAGCCTCGGCCCTCGAATGCCTCGGCGCCCCCGGCGATTGCAGCAAACAAATCGCCCAAAGTTTGTTTCAGACGGCCTGGCCATTCCGCCCTGCCATTCCATACACAGAGCCAGCAGAGCGGATGGCGCCTGCCCGCAGCAGTCCAGGGAACAACCGCCGTGCCGGATGCTTCGTCTCTCGCCCAAAGCCGGACACGAGCGCGTCCTTGCCGGGATGTGGATTCGATGTCCGCCCGCAGACCCCGTGGCGAAACGCCACTCGCGCTGCGCAAGAACGACTCAGTTGTCGCTGCGCGGCGACTGCCCCAGCATCGACAGCAGCAGCCCCAGGATCATCAATCCCGTGATAATCGCTCCGATCAGCATCATGACCCCCACCTCCTCATATCGGCCTCTAAGGCAGTTGACGTGCCAAACAGAGAGGGGGTTCTACGATTTTTTTCGCCGGGCTCAGATTCGTGCGGCGGCTCCGCGCCGCCCGCGCTCAGGCGTCCGGGCCGTCGGTCCAGTAAAACCGCGAGATCACCGGCAGGTGATCGCTCACCGCCTCTTTCAGTTCTTTCAGCAGCCGCACCGCCTCAGCCGACTTGAGATTCCCTGCCCGCGCCAGGATCTCCTCCACCGGTTTCCACAGCACCACCCGCGCAGCCGTCCCCTCCACCTGCCGGAATGAGGAAAGCGTCATCGCCGTCAGGTCGATCCTCGAAAGGAATTGGTCGCTGCGGTTCCGCAGCCACAGGTAGGAGAAGTCGCTCGGGTCATTGATCTCCCGGAACTTCACCTTCCCTCCGGCTTCCTCCTCCATGTCATGGAACGGTTTCCAGCAAGCGTCGTCCGGCGGCGCGTTCCAGTCGCCCAGAATCACCGCGTCGGAGTCCGTGCGGGGCGCTTCGTTGGCCAGCCACTCGCTCAACACCTCCGCCGATTTCAGCCGCTGCTCATGCCCCTCCGCCATCGCTTTCAGATGAACGCCCAGGATCTGGAAGTCGAACGTCTTCGTGCCCCCGTGCGGCTCCAGCGCGTCCTCGCGCGCGGCGAAGTAGGCGAACACCGGCGCCCGCGTGGCGAAGGCGTCCTTGCCATCGCGCGTGCGGTGCGCGCCCCTTTCGAACAGGTCCTCCGGAAGGATCTTCGAGCGTATATAGTCGCGGTCCCACATCATCGCGATCCTCTGCTCGCCGCCCGCCTTGCCGTACTCCACCCGGTAGTCGCCTGCATTGGCGGAAGTCAGCGCCTCCGCGATCCCGTCCAGCGCGCCCGCCTGCGTCTCCGTCCTCCCCACCACCTCCTGGAACACGAACAGGTCGGCGTTCAGCGCTTCCAGCACTTCGAAAATCAGCTGGAACCTCTTCTGGTCCCGCGCCCGCGATTTCGAGGCGCCGAACCATTCCAGGTTCCACTGCACGATGTCCAGGTACTTGTCCGTCCCGCGGTATTTCTCCGGGACCAGCTTCGCGCCCGTGAAGGCGCGCGTCAGATGGTCGTTCCCGGCGGGCGCATGCGTTGCGCGGCTTGCCATGGCGGTTCCTCCTTCTTTTCGGCCCCTCTCCCGGCGAGGGCGCGCGGCGTCCCCGCACAGGAACGGTCTTCTGCCATTGGAAGACGGATTTTCCGCACTGTCAATCGGAAAACGGCCGGATTTTTCGCGAAAATCGCGAAAAGAAGAAAAGGGGAAAGCGCCCGGGCCGCGCTATTGCACGATGCCGAGCCGCTCCAGCGGCCAGTAGGCGAACACCGCCTTGCCGTAAATCGCCCGCGCCGGCAGCGGGCCCCAGTGGCGGCTGTCGTTGCTGGACGAACGGTGGTCGCCCATCACAAAATAGTGGCCCTCCGGCACCACCGCTTCCGCCATGCTCGACCTGTCGCGGTAATCCTCCGGCACGTAGGGCTCGCTGATCGGATAGCCGTTCACGAAGACGAACCCGGCGCGCACCTCCACCCGGTCGCCCGGCAGCCCGATCACCCGCTTGATGTAACTCTTGGAGGGATCTCCAGGGAACCAGAACACCACCGTGTCCCCTCTCTGGATCTTCTCGAGCCCCAGCCGGTAGACGAACTTGTTGATGAACACCCGCTCCTGGTCCTCCAGCGTGGGCAGCATGGACGTCCCCTCCACCTTCACCGGCTGATAGAGGAACAGGATCACCACCAGCGCGATGAACACCGCCAGAACCAGATCACGGACCCAGTACAACAGGTGCTTCCACATGCTCGGCCGCCGCAGCCGCCTCCTGCCCCGATTGTTCCATGAGTCCGCCGCAAACTGCAATCCACGGATCACCTGCGGCGCGGACCGGCCCCTGGCCGCCCTCAGGGGAAGCCCTGAGGGGCGCGCCTCACTGCCGTCCGCCCGCCGCCGGCGCGCCCTCCTCGAGCGAAATGCCCAGGATCTTCGCCGCCGCCGGCACCGGCAGCGCGCCGAGCGCCAGAGCGCTCCTGTGGAATTCCCCCGGACGGAACTGCGCTCCCGCCTGCTTCTCCGCCGCCGCCCGCAGCCTCTTCCACGCCTGGAAGCCCGCAAAGTAGGTTGGGAGCTGGCAGGAACTCAGCTTTGCCCGCCGCAGCTTCGCCTGCGCTTCCTCCTTCTCCTGGAACGTCCGCTTTGTCATCAGTTCCATCGCCTCTTCGTCCGCCATTCCCATCGTGTGCATCCGGATGTCGAGAATCGCGTTGGCGATGGCGCGGAGCAATTGCTTGCAGTGCGTCAGCTCGAGCTCAGGATCTCCGTTCCGGTATCCCTCGCGCACCATCAGGTCCGTCGAGTAAACAGCCCAACCCTCCACATACGCACCGTCTCCGTACAGCGAGCGCAACAGCCGCCGCGGCGCCGGCTCCACGCGCGCGGCGTACTCGAATTGCAACCAGTGGCCCGGAATCGCCTCGTGAATCGTCAGCAGCCGCAGCCCGTACTGGTTGTACTCGCGCAGCTTCGACTCCACCCGCTCCTTCGGCCAGTCTTTCGGAATCGGCGTCAGCCAGTAGTAGGCGCCCAGCTGCGGCTCGAACGGGGGCGCGGGGTTGAAGCCGCCCACCGCGTAAATGCCCCGCATGAACGGCGGTGTCTCGATCAGCTGGAGGTTGTCGTTCGGCGGCAGCGCCACGATCCGGTCCGCCTTGCTCTTCAGAAACTCCCTCGCCTCCTCCAGCGTTCGCTGCGCATCCGCAAAATAACGCTCCGGCTTCGAATGCTTCTGCGCGATCTTCTCCAGCACCTCGCCCACGATCAGGTTCAGGTCCACCGGATCCCGGTGCGCCGGATAGTATTTCGAATGCAGCGGCAGCGCCACTTTGAACATATGCCGCCGCAGGTCCGTGATCGCCGCCTCCGCCTCTTTCAACAATTGCTCCGGCGCGGCGACCCCGCGGAAGGTCAGCTCGAATTTCCGCGCATATTTCTCCTTGCCCAGCCGCCAACCTTCCGGTCCCGCATCCGCCAGCGTCTTCAGATGCGCATTGAAGCCGCGCATTGCCTCCGCCGCCCGCTCTGCGGCTCTGAGATACCGCTCCCGCAGCGCCTCCGGAACCTTCGCCGGAAACTCCTTCTCGATCAGATCGAGCGTCCCCTCGTTCTCCTCCACCGCCGTCTGCGTCCAAACGGGATTCGACGACACCAGATTGCCCCGCGCCGCCTCCAGAAACGCCGGCGCCGCCTCCAGCCGCGCAATCACATGGCGCCAGCGATCCCCGGCCGGCGCATACTCCAGCGAATAAGGCGTGAACAGGGCTGTCCCGAGCAGCTCCACATAGTAAGTGGGATTCTTCCTCCAGTTCTGCTCCGTGTCGTGCTCGAACAGGGCCGCCTCGCACAGGTTCTTCATCAAGCCCAGATCCGCGCGCGCTTGTTCGTCCAGTCCCGCCTCGTCGATTCGTCCGAGCCGGTCCAGCCACTCCAGCCAGTGCTTCCGCCGCGCTTCCATGCCCGCCGCCGACACGTCGTCCAGGCGCTCGTCCAGCAGAACCCCGTTGTGCCGGTGGTAGCCCGCCGCCGTCGCCGCCACCGGCGACAGCGCCAGCGTCGAATGCACGAACTCTTCCGTCAATGCGCCAAAGTCCTGCGGGGATGCCGCCCTCCGCCCGCACCCGGCAAGAACAACCGCAAGAATCATCGTCACACGGATCGCCTTCATGGTTCCTGCACCAGTGTACCCGCGCCGCCTCGCGCTGCGCCGCCTCAGGTCAGAACCCGATGCCGAGCAGAAAATCCACCTGATTTTGAGAAGGCAGCCAGCGTTTCGCCGTCCATCTCGTGTATCGCAGCTCCGGCGTGATCTTCACGCCCAGGGGCAGCCGGAAGCGCACGCCCGCCGATCCCACCCACCCAAACAGGTTGTCCGAGCCGTTCCAATCTGCCGTGATGAGCTCCGGCGAGCCACCCATTGTCGAGAGGATTTGCGTGCGGGAATTCCGCGAAAACCGCGACCACACGCCCCCGGCGCCTGCAAACGGGCGCGCCGCCCCGCCGGTCCATTCCCGTTTGACGACCACCGGCACTTCCCAGCGGTTGTCCCGCAAGAACGTCGTCTGGGTGAGGACACCCGCAAACCTGAGAGTGTCCGTCGCATCGAAGCGGCGGTAGAGCAGTCCTGCTTCCAGCCGCAGCTTCTTCGGCAGCCCCAACTCGACAGAAGGCCCCACCGAGTACCGCCGCAACAACATCGATGCGTCGCTGACGCCCGCCCGGCTGCCGCCGGCCGACGTTTCCCGCGCGGAGCTCAGCAACACCCCGCCCTTCACTCCAGCATAGAAACTCTGCGCGAAAATCGCGGGGGCCGGAAACACGATTGCGGCGGCAAAACCAAAAGCGGCCGGGAATCTGCCCATGCCGCTTGGACGTCTATTCCAGCCCGATCGGTTTCGGCGGAGGCTTCGTCGGGTCTTCTTCTTTTGCTTTTTTCAGCAATTCGTCGAATTTCGCCGCCAGCACGTCCTTTGAAGTCTTCATCTGTTCGAAGGATTTCTGGAACGCCTCTTCCCGCTTTTTCTCCGCCTCTTTCACCAGGCTCAGCCCTTCCTGGATGTCGCCGATGGTCTTCGGCCGGGGCTTCTCCTTATAGCTGATTACGGCTTTCAGCGCCGGATTGATCTTCAGCGCCGCCCCGCAGCAGGGGCATTCGAGCTCGAACGAATCGCCTTTCGCCATGCCACCCGCTATTGTAATCCCTCCACCCGCCATGCGCCCGGCGTGCGCCCGCGTTGCGCCGCTTGCGCGGGCGCTATGCTGCAAGAGGAATGACCACGCTCACGCACCTGGAATGCAGCCTGTGCGGCGCGCGCCACGACGCCGGCCGCGCCTGGAACCTCTGCGCCTGCGGCGGACCCTTGCTGGTCCGCTACGACCTCGAATCCGCCCGCCGCAACTGGAGCCGGGAATGGCTCGCCTCTTCCCCCTCCTCCATGTGGCGCTACGCGCCGGTGCTGCCCGTCGCCAACCCCTCCTCGCTCGTGACCCTCGGGGAGGGGTGGACGCCGATGGTGCGCGCCCGGCGCTATGAAGCCTCCCTCGGCGCCGAATGCATCTGGATCAAGGACGAGGGGCTGAACCCCACGGCCTCCTTCAAGGCACGCGGCCTCGCCTGCTGCATCTCCATGGGCCGCGAACTCGGCGTGCGCCGCGTCGCCATCGGCAGCGCCGGCAACGCTGCTTCCTCCGCCGCCGCTTACGCCGCCGCCGCCGGCATCGAGGCGCACATCTTCATGCCCCGCGACGTGCCCAACGCCAATTACCTCGAATGCCTCGCCTATGGCGCCCGCGTCACCCTCGTCGACGGACTCATCAGCGACTGCGGCCGCATCGTCGCCGAAGGCGCCGCCCGAGGCGACTGGTTCGAAATCAACACCCTCAAGGAGCCCTACCGTGTCGAGGGCAAGAAAACCATGGGCTACGAAGTGGCCGAACAGCTCCAGTGGCGGCTGCCGGACGCCATCTTCTATCCCACTGGAGGAGGCGTCGGCCTCATTGGCATGTGGAAAGCTTTCGACGAAATGCAGGCCCTTGGCTGGATCGGCCCCGAACGCCCGAAGATGATCGCCGTGCAGGCCGCCGGCTGCGCCCCCGTGGTCAAGGCCTTTGAAGAAGGAAAAGAGCGTGCGGAATTCTGGCAAAATGCCCGGACCATTTCCTCGGGATTACGCGTCCCGAAACCGCTCGGCGATTTCCTCATCCTTCAGGCCGTACGCGCCAGCGGAGGAACCTGCGTCGCCGTCGAGGACCGCCACGCCCTTCAGGCCGGCGCCCGCGTCGCCGCCCTCGAAGGCATCTACCCGTGCCCGGAGGGCGCCGCCTGCTTCGCCGCCCTCGAACGCCTTCTCCAAAACGGCTTTCTCCGCCCTTCGGATCGCGTCGTGATCTTCAACACCGGCTCCGGACTGAAATACCCCGAAGCCTGGTCCACGCTCTTCCCGCGCCCTGCGGGCGGCGAAGAGGACAAGCTCGGCGGACTCATTACCCCGCGCTGATCCGCACTCCGCGCCGGCAGCCTTTTGCGGCTCGTCCGCGGCCGAAAACAGCAACCGCCGCCCGGCGGAACGAAGCCGGGCGGCGGCCGCAATGCGATTGGCGCAATTTCAGCCCCGCGTCAGTTCCGGCGCTTCAGCGTCGGCCGCTCGTCGGGGTCTTCCGTCTTCTTCTTGTCGCCTTCCACAGGCTCCGTGCCTGCGCCGGGAGCGCGCTTCAGCGTCGGACGGTTCGGATCCTCGTTCGGCCCGAGCTTGCGCCGGTTGCTCATCGCGATGATCCGCTCCTTCACCTCTTCAAACTCCGACGTGGTGATCACATACTCGGGCCGCTCCCGCAACAACTCGCTGATGTTCTTCTGCGCCTCCTCGATCCGGTCCGCCGTCGGCGGATGGCTGCGGAAGGCCCTGGAGATCGTCCCCGGCTTGCGCTTCTCGAGCGACTCCAGCCGCTCGAAGAAGTCCACAAAACCGTTCGGGTCGTAGCCGGCCTTGTACATATACTGAAGCCCGAGCAGATCCGCCTCCCGCTCGAATGCGCGCGAGAAGGAGAGGAACCCCAGCGGAATCGCCACCGACGCCGCCTGCCGGATGCCGAACCCCGTCCACCCCCCCATGAAGATCAGCGGGATGGTGGCCAGGTTGGCCAGGTTGCCGCGCGTCGCCTGCCGCGTCCCGTGCCGCGCCGCAATGTGCGCGATTTCATGCCCCATCACACCGGCCAGTTCGGACTCGTTCTCCGCCAGCGTGATCAGCCCCGTGTTCACGTAGAAGAAGCCGCCCGGCAGCGCCATGGCGTTGGGCTCTTCCGTATCGATCACCTTGATCGTCACCGGGACCTTGCAGTCGGAGTTGCGCACCAGGTTCTGACCCACCCGGTTCACGTACTCGGCGATGATCGGGTCCTCCACGATCTTCGCCATGCGCTCGATCTCCATCGCGTAGGACTTCCCCATCGCGATCTCTTTCTCGATCGAGTACCAGTTCAGCCCCTTGCCGACATCCCGCTCGCCGATGGCGTCCGGGTCTTTCTTCTTGTCCTTGATGACCTTCTGCTTCTGCTGCTTCTGGTCAGAAGGCTGATCGGAGGTTTGCTGCGCGCGCACCGGCGGTGCGAAGCCTGCCACCGCCAGCGCCAAAACCGCGGCCAGAATCCTGCTCTTCATGGGCCCGTCCCCTCACTTAAGACTAACGTACATTGAAATGGATGGGTTACCAGAATCCGGAGACGCAAGAGATCTGGCGGGCCTGGCGCGGCGAGTTCCCCGTCACGCAAAACCTGATCTACATGAACCATGCCGCCGTCGCCCCCCTGCCCCGCCGGGGCGCCGAAGCCATGCAGCGCATGGCGCAGGACGCGCTCGATTACGGCGCGCTCCACTACCCGGAATGGATGGACGCCGTCGAAGGCGTCAAACGCGCCGCCGCCCGCCTGCTCAACGCCGACCCATCCGAGATGGCCACCGTCAAGAACACCAGCGAGGGCATCGCCACTGTCGCCCTCGGGCTCGATTGGCGCCCGGGCGACAAGATCGTCGCCTTCCACGAGGAGTTCCCCGCCAACTTTTACATCTGGAAGAAGCTGGAACAGTGGAAGGGCGTCCGCGTCGAGTGGCTCAGCTGCACCGCCCCGCTCGAGGAGATCGACCGCGCCGCCCGTGGCGCGCGGCTCCTCTCCATCAGCTTCGTCCAGTATCTCAGCGGCTACCGCGCCAACCTTGAGGCTATCGGCGAAATCTGCTCGCGCCACGGCGTCTTCTTCTTCGTCGATGCCATTCAGGGGCTCGGCGCGTTTCCCCTCGACGTCCGCAAGGCCCGCATCCACGCCCTCGCCGCCGACGGCCACAAGTGGCTCCTCGGCCCGGAAGGCTGCGGCATCCTCTACATCCAGAGAGACTGGCAGGACGCGATCGAACCCGTCGAGTTCGGCTGGACCAACGTCGCCGGCTGGCAGGACTACGCCTCCCGCGACATGACCCTCCGCCGCGACGCCGGCCGCTACGAGCCCGGCACCCTCAATGTCATCGGCTGCTTCGGACTCCGCGCTTCCCTGGAGCTCCTGCTCGAAGCCGGCATCGACCGCATCGCGCCCCACGTGCAACGCCTCGGCGACCTGCTCGCCCAGTGGGCCCAGGAAAAGGGTTATCAAGTGCTCGCCCCACGCACCCCGGAAACCGGCGCCGGAATCGTCTCCATCCGCAAGGATGGCGTCGACTCGCGCTGGCTCTGGTCGCGCCTCCGAGACTCCGGCATCGTCGCCGCACCGCGCCAGGGCTGGCTCCGCCTCTCGCCCCACTTCTACCTCTCGCCCGACGACGCCGCCGAGGTGGCCGAACTGCTCCCCTGAACCGCCGCCGGGGGCCGCGCCCAGCCGTAACTCATTGTTCATTCCTGTTGTCACTGATGGGTGACAAATCAGGAAAACTGTGACAACATAGTGGACAGGGAGGTCCTCTTCGATGCGGAATCAGGCTGGCTGGACATGGCCCTTCCTGTGCGTTCTCGCATTGGCCGGATGCGCCCGCAAGCCGGCGGCGCAAGAGCCGGTGGAAACGGTGCAGGTGCGCCAGCCGGCGCGAACCGAGCGCACGGAAGTGGTCCGCGTGGGCGGCAATGTGGAGCCTTACGAGAGCTCTGAGGTCGGCTTTCAGGTAGGGGGACGCATCCGCAGAGTGCTGGTGGAGGAAGGCCAGGCGGTGGCCCAGGGCCAGGTCCTTGCGGAACTCGATCCCGCCGATTATCAGCTCGGCTCGGAGGTGGCAGAACACGAAGCCGAAGCGGCGCGCGCTCTGGCCGAAAAGGCGCGCGCCGGCGCGCGGGCGCAGGAACTGGAGCAGGCGCGGGCGGCGTTCGAACAGGCCGAAGACGAATACCGCCGCATGAAGATCCTGTTCGAGAGGAAGAGCCTCGCGCCGAACGATTTCCGCAAGATCGAAGCGCAGTGGCGCGTGGCCCGCGCCCGGTATGAAGAGGCGCAGGAAGGCGCTCGGCGCGAAGACCGGGAGGCCGCCGAGGCCAGGGCGCGTCAGGCGGAGGCCGCCGCGCGCCTGAACCGGAAGCGGCTCGGAGACACGCAGCTGCGCGCGCCGGTGGCGGGCGTCGTGGCGCGGCGCCTGGCCGACACGGGCGAGATGATCTCCGCGGGAATGCCGGTCGTCGCCCTCATGAAGCTGAACCCGGCGCGGGTGCGGGTGGGCGTGCCGGAAGCGGAGATCGGGAAGGTCCGGATCGGGCAGGCGGCTCGGGTGAGGATTCCATCGCTCGGCGGGCGCGAGTTCGCGGCCAGGGTCGAGCTGGTCGGTTTCGCCGCCGAGCCGCAGTCGCGAACCTTTCCGGTGCGGCTGCTGGCGCCGAACCCGGCTCTGGAGCTGCGCGCCGGGATGATCGCCGAAGCCGAGATCGACGCCGGTGCGCGTGTGGAGGTGCGCACGGTCCCCGCGGAGGCTGTGTGGCGCGACCCTCAGGGGGTTACCCATGTTTACGTCTACTCGCCCCAAAGCGGCCGCATCCATGCGCGCCGCGTGCGCGCGGGCCGCGGCGCCGGCCGCGAAGTGGAGATCGCCGAAGGGCTCAACGACAGCGACCTCGTGGTGGTGGGCGGGCAGCACAAGGTGAAAGACGGGATGCGCGTCGAGGCGGAGGTGCTTCGATGAACCCGGTGAAGTCCGCGCTTCGCTACCCGCAGGTGACGCTCCTGCTCACCGCCGCGGTGCTGGCCGCGGGCATCACTTCCCTCATTACCATGCCTCGCCGCGAGGACCCGAAGATCACCATCCGCGCGGGCCTGGTCGTCGCCTCCTATCCCGGAGCCACCGCCGAGCAGGTCGAGAAACAGGTGACCCGCAAAATCGAGGACCGCCTGTTCCGCTTTGAAGAGGTGCGCAAGGCGAAAACCTGGTCGGCAAGCCGCAGCGGCCTGTGCGTGGTGCATGTCGAGCTGGAAGACCACGTCAAGCAGCCGGACGTGTTCTGGTCGAGGCTCCGCCACGCGCTGATCGAACTCAGGCTGAGCGAGCTGCCCGAAGGCGTGCAGGGGCCGGTGGTACGCGATGATTTCGGCGACACGGTGGCGCTTCTGGTGGCCGTGCATGGCAGCCGTTACAGCTACACGGAGCTGAAGGAGCACGCCCGGCGCCTCGAGGACGAGTTCCGCGCTCTGCGCGAAGTGGCCAAGCTGAAACGCATCGGCGAGCAGAAGGAGGAGATCCGCATCACCTCGTCGATGGAGCGCGTCGCGCAGTACGCGCTGTCCCCCATGAAGGTGATCCAGGCGTTGCGCGGCCGCAACGCCGTCCAGTGGAGCGGCGAGTTGAAGACCGGCGCCTCGGCCCAGCCGCTGCGCGCCTCGGGGCTGTTCCAGGACGTCGGCGAAATCCGCCGCGTGATGATCGACGTCTCGCCTTCCGGCCAGCCCGTCTATCTCGGCGACTTGGCGCGCGTCGAGCGCGTCGAGGGCGAGCCGCGCTCGCTGGTCCGCTTCAACGGCGAGCCGGCGGTGCTCGTCAGCGTCGAGATGCAGGAGGGCTACAACATCGTCGAGTTCGGCCGCGCCCTTCGCGCGAGGCTCGAAAACGCGCGTGCCGCCCTTCCGCCCGACCTCCACATCGACATCCTCGCCGACCAGCCCGCCGTCGTCGAACGCCGCATCACCCACTTCATCCGCGAGTTCGGCATCGCCATCGCCGCGGTCATTCTGGTCACCATCCTCTTGCTGCCCTTCCGCGTGGCGCTCATCGCGAGCCTTGCCATCCCCGTCACCGTCGCCGCCACCTTCTCCCTGCTCCACGCCATCGGCGTGGAACTCCACCAGGTGTCGATCTCCGCTCTCATCGTGGTCCTCGGCATGGTGGTCGACGACGCCATCGTCATCGCCGACAACTACGTCGAACACCTCGACCGCGGCACGCCCCGCATGGAAGCCGCGTGGCGCTGCGCCACCGAACTCTGGCTGCCCGTGCTCACCGCCACGCTCACCATCATCGCCGCCTTCCTCCCCATGTTGATCATCAGCGGCGCCGTCGGCGAGTTCATCCAGGCGCTGCCTGTCGCCGTAGCCGTCGCCCTCTCCTGCTCCTACGCCGTCGCCATGCTGGTCACGCCGTGGCTGTGCCGCTTCTTCATCCGCCAGGGGCTCCATCCGCCCGGCGCGGATTCTCGCAAGCGCCGCTTCAACGCCATCGACTTCATGCAGTTGAGCTACCACCGCGTGATCCATGCCGCCATGCGCCGCAAGGCGTTCACGCTTGCCGGCGGCGCCGCCGTCTTCGTGTTCGGCATCGTCCTGCTGCGCGCCGCCGTGCCCGAGCGCTTCTTCCCCACCGCCGAGCGCAACCAGTTCGTCATTCACCTTTGGCTGCCGGAAGGCACGCGCCTCGAGCAGACGGACTCGGTTGTGCGCCGCGTCGAGCAGCACCTTCGCCGCAATCCCGAGGTGACCAGCTTCGCCGCCTTCGTCGGCGACTCCGCGCCGCGCTTCTATTACAACGTCGATCCCGAATTCCCTGCCCCGAACTACGCGCAGCTCGTCGTCAACACGCAGAGCGCGGAATCCACGCCGGGCCTGGTCTTCCAGTTGCGCCGCGAGCTGAAAAAAGTGGTTCCGGAAGCCTTGGCGCTGGTGCGCGAACTCGAACAGGGCACCGTCATGAAGGCGCCTGTCGAGATGCGCATCATCTCGCCGCTCGACGGAGAAGTGAATCTGCGCCGGCTGCGCGAGACCGGCGAAGCGGTGCAGGCGCTCCTGCGCCGCACACCCGGCGCCGAGTACGTCTTCGACGACTTCCACCAGGACGCGCCCGAACTCGAACTTGGCGTCGACGAGGAAATCGCCAACCGCCTCGGCTTCAGCCACGCTTCCCTCGCCCTTCAGATGGCGGGCGGCTTCAGCGGGCTGCCCGTCACTGTCTTCTGGGAGGGCGACCGCGACATCCCCGTCGTGCTGCGGCTCGAAGAGCAATACCGGCAGCGCTTCGAGGACGTCGAGGACGCCTACGTCGTCAGCACTCTCACCGGCGCGCGCGTGCCCCTGCGCAGCGTGGCGCGCGTCGGGCCCGTCTGGCGCCCGGCGCGCATCGTGCGCCGCAATGGCTTGCGCACCCTCACCGTGATGGCGATCCCCGCCGCGGACGCCCTTCCCTCGCAGATCCTCCATCACGTGGAACCGGAAATCGCCCGCCTGCCGCTGCCGGACGGATTCCGCATCGAGTACGGCGGCGAAATCGAGGGGCAGAAAGAAACCTTCGGGGAGATGCACGTCGTGCTGGCTCTGAGCATTCTGCTGATTTTCCTTGTTCTGCTGTTCCAGTTCCGCTCGCCCGTCGACACGCTGGTGGTCATGATGTCCATCCCGCTGGCGCTGCCCGGCGCCGTCTTCGGGCTCCTGCTCACCGGCAATCCCTTCAGCTTCACCGCCTTCATGGGCGTCATCAGCCTGTCGGGCGTCGTCGTCAGGAACGCCATTATCCTGGTCGATTACATCCACGACCGGCGGCGCGCCGGAGCGCCGCTGGAAACCGCCGCGCTCGAAGCCGGCGAGCGCCGCCTGCGCCCCATCTTTCTCACCACCGCCGCCGCCGCCGTCGGCGTCCTCCCGATGATCCTCAGCGGCTCGAGCCTCTGGTCGCCTCTGGCAAGCGTCATCGCCGTGGGGCTCATCTGCTCCATGTTCTTCACCCTGGTCGTTGTGCCTGTGCTGTTCGTGGTGGCCAAGACCCGCGCCTCGAGGTGGCGTCCCGCCGCTGCCGTGCCTGTCCTGCTGATTCTCGCGCTCCCGTCAGGACTTCGCGCGGAGCCCCGGCGGGTGACGCTCGAGGAGGCTCTGGCCATGGCGAAGCAGCAGAATTCCATCCTGAAGATCCAGCGCCTCCGCATTCGCGAATCCGAGAGAAAACGCGATGCCGTGCGGGCCAATGCGCTGCCGCGCCTGTCGAACGAGTCGAGCCTGCTCTACAACAGCCAGTTGCAGAACGTCGCCATTCCGCGCGGCTTTCTGGGTGTGCTGCCACAGCTCGGACCCGTTCCTTCCGAAGACCTGCGCCTCCTGCAGGGCGCCAACACCTTCGGCCTCTCCATGACCACCGTCGCGCAGCCCCTGACGCAGCTGGTTCGCATCCACGCGGGCGCGCGCGCCGCAGGACAGGACGTCCGCATCACACGGGAAGAGGCCCGCCGCGCGGAGAACGAGATTGTTCTCAAGGTGCAGGAAGCGTATCTCGGCGCCTTGATTCTTGAGAAACGCATCGAGGCGGCCCGGCGAAAGGCCGCCGCAGCCGAGGCGGCGCGCGTGGATGCGGCCAACGCCGTCGAGTCCGGCGCGGCGCTGGAGGTGAAGCGGATGGAGGCGGACGCGCGGCTGCTGGAAGCGAAAAACGCGCTGCTGCAGCTGGAGCTTCAGCGCGCGGATGTGCTGGCTGAACTCGCCGATCTGATCGGCGCCGATCCGGGCACGGATCTCGAGCTGGTTGCCTCCCCCTGGGAAGCGCCGCCGGTTGAGCCTGCCGGCGCTCTGCTGCCCCGCGCTCTGGCGCAGAATCCTGAGGTCAAGGCGGCGGAGGCGGCGGTGGAGAAGGCGCGCCGCGGCGTGCGAGCCGCCCAGGCGGAGTTCATCCCCGACATCGCCCTGTTCGCCACGCACGCACAGCAGCGCGGCGTGCCCTTCCTGCCCTCCTCGAACGCCGCCGTCGGCGCTCGCATGAGCTGGGACATTTTCGATGGGGGCAGGAAGCGGGCGCAGGTCGGCGAACGCCGCGCGCAGCTTGAGCAGGCGGAAGAGAACCTCCGGCGCGTGCGCCATCGCGTGCAGATCGACGTCGAAAAGGCCCGCCGCAAGGTGGAGCGCTTCGAGAACCTCGTATGGGTTGCCGAACGGGCGCTCGAGGCGAGGCGCGAGGCTCTCCGCATCGCCGCGGACGCCGTAGAGACGGGCGTCGCTCCGCCGCTGAAACTCGCCGAGGCGCAAGCCGCCGCCGCCGAGGCCGAAGCCCTGCTCGAGGAAGCCCGCACAGGGCTGCGCCTTGCCTGCGCCGAGCTCGACCGCGCCCTCGGCGGCTGACCGGCGGGCCTTGAACCGGACACGGAAATCTGAAATAAGGAAAGGGCTGACCGATTTTCCCGGGAGGTCCTCCGATGCCCTGTTGCATGTCTTCCATGAGCCGGCGCACGCTGCTCAAGACCGGCGCCGCCCTGCCGCTGGCGCCCGCGCCCTCCGGCGGCCACCCCCTTGAGCCCGGCGCACGGCGCACGCTGCGCGTGCAGCCCGTCCTGATTTACCAGATCTTCAAGCCGCGCCCCCAGACCAGCTGGCGCCCCTGGGGCGGGCTGTTCACGGAGAAAGAAGTGGCCGAGGAGCGCGCGAGGATCGGGCGCGAACTCGAAACGATCGCGCGCGCAGCCAGCTATCCGGTCGAGTTCCTCCCGCTGCGGGAGATCCGCTCGGTCGACGAAGGCAAGGCCGTGGCGTCAGGAACCTACGACGCCCTGTTGATGTACGCAGCCTCGGGCGGCGTGCAATTGCTCGAGAGCGTGTCCCGCCCGGACACTCCTGCGGTGATCTTCGTCCGCCACCGCTCCGGCCCCGTCTACGAGTGGTACGAAATCGTCCACCCGCGCTTCCTGCGAAAGACTGTCGACGAGTGGGGGCAGCCCGGCGTGGACGCGATGGACGTCGTCGTGGATGAAACCGCCGATGTCGCCTGGCGCCTGCGCGCGCTGGGCGGGCTGAAGCACACACAGGGCCGGCGCGTGCTCTGCCTCGGCGGCGCATCCGGCTGGGGCGCGGGTGGCCGTCGCGCGCCGCAACTGGCCCGCGAGCGCTTCGGCCTCGATCTGGTGGAAGTGTCCTACGACGAACTCGGCCGCCGCATCCAGGCCGCCCGCAAAGACGAGAAACTCGTGAAACAGGCGTCGCTCGAAGCCGGCGATTACCTGGGCAAGAAGGGCGTCAGGCTCGAAACCCGCCGCGAATACGTCGACAATGCCTTCCTGCTGACCCATGTCCTGCGCGGCATGATGCGCGAAGCCGGCGCCACCGCCTTCACCATCAACCATTGCATGTCCACCGTCATGCCCATCGGTGAAACCACCGCCTGCCTGCCGCTGAGCCTGCTGAATGACGAGGGATACCTGGCTTTTTGCGAGTCAGATTTCGTGGTGATTCCCTCGGGGATCCTGTTGCAGGCAGTCTCCGGCCTGCCGGTGTTCCTGAACGACCCGACCACCCCGCATCACGGGCTGGTCACTCTGGCCCATTGCACCGCTCCCCGGAAAATGGACGGCAAGAACGCGGAACCCGTCCGCGTGGTCACGCATTTCGAGAGCGACTACGGCGCCGCCCCCAAGGTCGAAATGCGAATCGGCCAGAAAGTCACCAATATCATTCCCGATTTCAGCTTCAAACGCTGGGTGGGCTTTGAAGGGGATATTGTCGCCAATCCCTTCCTGCCCATCTGCCGCGCCCAGATCGACGTCGGCTTCCGCGGCGACTCCTATGCGCTCGCCACGGCCATGCGCGGCTTCCACTGGATGACCTGCTACGGCGACTGGCGCAAGGAAGTCGGCTACGCCATCGGCAAAGCCGGCATCGAGTGGGTCGACATGACGGCTTGACCGCGCCCCGGCTCCCGGGGATGGCAACTTCCGCCCAATGGCGCAGCCGCCGGCAGAGGGAACGAATCCGCGAGAATCAGCCGGCGCGCGGGCATGCGTGCCGCAACTCACAATCGGCCGCCGGCCGCGAATCAGCCGGGAACCATCCGCCGCTTTGATGCGCCGTCCGGGCTCAATCCGGACTCAAGTGCGAAGCGTTCCCGGCCCGGAGAAATGGCGCCTGGCGCCGGTGCGTCCGGCGGCCGGCTGGGGAAGATCACCCGAGCGGCAAGTCTTCATCCGTGGGAAAACAAGGCTTCAGCGCGCGCCACTCCGCGACCTGAGACGGATGCACGGAAGCTTCAGGCGCACGCAGGACCCGCCCGCGCAGATCCGGCGCACACATGCCTGCGGCAAAGAGACGGACTGTGGGGCGGAACCCCTCTTCCCGCCCCCGAATGCAGAAGCGGAAACTACTTCTTGGGCGCGCCCTCCAGCGTGCCCTTCTCCTTGTAGAACTTGCCGATAGCGTTCAGCAACGGGTTCTCCTTTGTCGGCTTGCCCTTCTCGTGGCAGGTCGTGCAGGGCTTCTTCTCCTTCTTGCTCATCTCCTGCGTCGCGAGTGCATTGCCAGCCAAAAAGAGGGCTGCCACTGCGGCGGCGGGAATCAACAACCGAAACCGTTTCATAAAGTCAGTCCATTCTCCTTGTTGTGAAGATCAAGGCCGGCGACGCGGCCATCCGCCAGAATACCATCAGCCAAGCCGACGCGCCCGCCCGCCATCCCGTTCCGGCGGATGCAGAGATCATAGCCGCGGTGGCGTCGTCACCACCACGGCTCTCGCCTTTTGCTCCCCCGCCGAGCGGTAGGCATGAGGGTGGGACGCGTCGAAGTAGACGCTGTCACCCGCCTTCAGCTCTGTCTCTTCCCCTTCGTACCGCAATGCCAGCGTGCCATCCAGCACCAGCAGAAACTCCGCCCCCTCGTGAACATGGTCCTGCACTTGACCCGGCGCCCGCGGCTCGAACTCAGCCAGATACGCCTGCATCGACTTCTCCTGCGCCGAGAAGGCCAGCACTTCAAACCAGTAGGCCGGCGACGGAGAATCGGGCCGGTCCGGGAACCGCATCCTCTCCCCCTTTCGCACAACTGCAAAGAGCCCGCGCTCCCTCCGCCCTGCAAAGAAGTGCTCCAGCCCCACGTCAAACACCATCGCGATCCGTGCCAGCGTCGGCAGCGTGGGCACCAGCTTCCCGTTCTCCAGCTGCGACAGCAGCGACGGCGACAGCCCCGTGTGCTTGCCCAGGTCCACCAGCCCGATCTTCTTTCTCATCCGCAGGCGGCGAAGCTTCTCCCCCAGTTGATAGGAGGAAAGCACCCGTTGAATGGTCTCCGGCCCGGTCTCCTGGGGCTCAGCCACTGGTTGTTTTAGTGTCATTGAATTTCTCGATCACCATTTTGGCATAGCTGAACCAAGATTTCAATGTCACTTGATTGGACTTTGGTGAGACTATAAGCTGGAGGAGTCGGATCAGAGGAGCAACATGCGCACACTCCATCCCGTTTACGGCCGTCTCGAGGATCCCGAACTGGTGCAGATGGCCCAGAGCGGAGACAACGAGGCCTTTGCCGAACTCGTCCAGCGCCATCAGACCACCTGCAAGCGCCTGGCTGTGTCCATCCTGAAAAACGCGGATGACGCGGAAGACGAGGTGCAGAACGCCCTCTGGAAGGCCTTTGAACATATCGGCCAGTTCCAGCAGGACGCCAAGTTCTCCACCTGGCTCTCGCGCATCGTCGTCAACCAGTGCCTGATGCGCCTGAGGAAGGACAAGCGCACGCGCGCCGTCTCCATCGACGAGCCGGTTGCGGCCGAAGATTCCGTGCGCATGGATCTGCCGGATCTGGCCGCCTCCCCGGAGGAGGCCCTCGGCCGCGCCGAACTCGGCGCCGTCCTGCAAACCGAAATCCGCCGCATCCCGCCGCTGCTGCGCGAGGTCTTTATCCTCCGGGATGTGGAGGAGCGCCCCATGGAGGAGGTCTCCGAGCGGTTGGGCATCTCCATCGCCGCGGCCAAGAGCCGCCTGCTGCGGGCACGGCTCGAACTTCGCTCGCGGATGCAGAAGCACCTCGGCGAGCTCGGCCTCGCCACGCTGACCAGCTGAGCCCGGCGGCGGAGCCTCTGCTCCGCCCCTGTGTTATAGTGATGGTCGAATGACGGCCCAGGTTCTTGCTGGCGGCGCCGCTTTCAGCTCATGAAAGTACGGCTGCCACTGATTCGCGGCCTGGAGAGCTTCTTCGGCACGCGGGACGAGAATCTTCGTCTGCTGGAATCCGGCTTCGGAGTCGCCACCCGCCTCACCACGGATTCCTTCGAAATCGAAGGCGAACCTGACGCTGTTTCGCGTTCCGAGAGCATCGTCCGCGATTTCATCTCCCTCACCGAATCCGGCCACCGGATCTCCGCCGGCGATCTCAACAGCTATCTGCGCGTGCTCACCGCCGACGAAACCGTCACTCTGCGTTCGCTGTTTGAAAGCGGCAAGGCCCGCAACTTCGGCAAGAAATCCCTGGTGCCGAAGACCCCCAACCAGCGCGCCTACCTCGACGCCATCGAGCGCTACGACCTCGTCTTCGGCATCGGTCCGGCAGGCACCGGCAAGACCTATCTCGCCGTCGCCATGGCCGTCTCCGCCCTGCTCAACAAGCAGGTGACGCGCATCATCCTCACCCGCCCCGCCGTGGAAGCCGGCGAGCGGCTCGGCTTCCTGCCCGGCACCATCCAGGAGAAAGTCGATCCTTACCTCCGCCCCCTTTACGACGCGCTGTTCGACATGCTCGAAACCGACCGCGTGGAGAAGTTCCTCGAGCGCAACGTGATCGAGGTCGCCCCCCTCGCTTTCATGCGCGGCCGCACCCTCAACGACAGCTTCATCATCCTCGACGAGGCGCAGAACTCCACCGCAGAGCAGATGAAGATGTTCCTCACCCGGCAGGGCTTCAACTCCAAGACGGTTGTCACCGGCGACCTTACGCAAATCGACCTGCCCCCGGGGCGCCGCTGCGGGCTCAGCGAAGCCGTCGAGATCCTCAAAGGCGTCGAAGGCATCCACATGGTCTACTTCGACCAGCGCGACGTCGTGCGCAACCCGCTCGTCCAGCGCATCGTGCGCGCCTACGAGCAATACAATGAGCTGATGGGCCCCGGCCGCCAGATGACGCTCAAGCTCGACCAGCCCCCCGCCGGCGCGGAGCAGGACGCCGGCGCCCGAGAGGAATGAACGAAGACCCGCTGCTTCAGTTCGCCGTCGCGACGCCCGGCGTCGACCGGCCCTCCTTGCGCGATTTCGCCCGGCAGTTGTCCCTCGGCCTCGCCGGCGGACGCCCCTTCTGCTGCCGCATCACCTCGGACAAGGAGGTGCGTGCCCTCAACCTCCGCTTTCTCGGCCAGGACCGCCCTACCGACGTGCTCAGCTTCCCGTCCGGCAGCGGCATCGGCCCCTTGGGCGACATCGCCATCGCCTTCCCTTACGCGCGCCGCCAGGCGCTTGCGCTCGGCCATTCGCCGGATCTCGAACTGCGCGTGCTGCTGCTGCACGGCGTCCTCCACCTGCTCGGCTACGATCATGAAAACGACCGCGGCAGAATGCGGCGCGCCGAGGAACGCTGGCGCGCCCGCCTCGGCTTGCCGCACTCGCTCACCGGCAGGACGCAGCGCCCGGGAGGCGCCCGGTGATCTTCCTCCTCGCCGCCCTGTTTGCGCTCCTGCTGGCCCTGGTCGGCTTTCTGCAACTCCTCTATCTCGAATCGCTCCGCCTCCGCACCCGCGAATCCAGGGCGCTGGCCTGGTTCAAGGAGCGCCTCCAGCCGGAACTCGGCTATGAAACGGAACAGGGCGCTTTTGTTTTTTCCCTCGTCAAGCACACCCTGCTCGTCTTCTGCGGCGCCGCGCTTGTCCTCGCCTCGCCCGCCGGCGGCGGCTGGCTCGCGCGGCTGGAGCCGCTCGC
Source organism: uncultured Arcobacter sp. (assembly GCA_964458495.1). Lineage (GTDB taxonomy): Bacteria > Acidobacteriota > Terriglobia > Bryobacterales > Bryobacteraceae > JANWVO01. Next base: position 161,036 of record CAYWJB010000006.1, on the reverse strand, counting down.
GGCCGCCTGGCTCGTCATGATCGCCGCCTCTTATGTGATCCCCCAGGCGCTCTACCGCAGGTCCTCCGGCAGGTGGCTGACCGCTCTCGTCCCCTTCTTCCGCCTCCTGGAGGTCCTCTTCCGCCCCGTCACCCTCACCCTCGGCTTCCTGGAGAAGTTGTTCGAACTCAGCGAACCCGAACCCGAGGAAAGCCCGTCCTCCGGCGCCGAGGAGATCGAAGCCCTCATCACGGCCGGCGAGGTGGAAGGCATCCTCGAGCGCGAGGACTCCCGCCTCATTCAGAACGTCGTCGCCTTCGGCGACAAACGCGTCCGCGAGGTCATGACGCCCCGCCGCTCGATCGTCGCCATCGACGTCAACGCCTCCCTCGAGGACCTCCGCCGCCTCGCCAAGGAGCAGCAATTCTCCCGCATCCCCGTCTTCGAGGGCGACATCGACCGCATCATCGGCTTCGTCCACGTCCGCGACCTCTTTGAACTCGACGACGAGCACCGCCACTCGAAAACCATCCGCGATCTCATGCGCCCCATCGAGGCCGTGCCCGAAACCAAGCCCGTCGCCCAGCTCCTGCGCGAGATGCAGGACCGCGGCATCCACATCGTCTTCGTCGTCGACGAGTATGGCAGCGTCGCCGGGCTCGCCACCATGGAAGACCTCGTCGAAGAGGTCTTCGGCGAAATCCGCGACGAGCACGAGCCCCAGCATGACGTCGAACGCAACCAGGACGGCTCCATCACGGTCTCCGGCGCGTTCGACCTCGATCACCTCGACGAGTACTTCGGCTTCCGCCCCGGCCACGATGTCGAGGCGACCACCGTCGGCGGCCTCGTCTCCGAATGGCACGGATCCATCCCCAAACCCGGCGCCGTGATCGAGAAGGATGGGCTCCGCCTTGAAGTGCTGTCGTCGGACGACTACCGCGTAGACAAGGTGCGCGTCAGCGCCGCTCCGCCGCCTGCGCCAGACAACTCAAGCCATGAAGACGCCCGCTGATTCCCGCCCCCGTTCCCCGCGCCGCAAGTTCGTCTCCGGCTTCGTCTCCATCCTCGGCCGCCCCAACGCCGGCAAGTCCACGCTCCTGAACGCCCTCACCGGCGCCAAGCTCGCCATCGTCAGCGACAAGCCTCAGACCACCCGCACCCTCGTGCAGGGCGTTTGGACCACGGAAAACTCCCAGGTCGTCTTCCTCGACACCCCGGGGCTCCACGAGGCTGATACGCGCTTCAACCGCTGGATGATGGATTCCGTGCTCGAAGCCCTCAAAGAACGGGATCTGCTCCTGCTCGTCATCGACAGCACCCGGAAGCCTTCGGAGGCGGACGAGCGCGGCGTCGAGCTCATCCGCAAAGCCGGCGCCCCGGCGCTCGCCGTCTTCAACAAAATCGACTCTCTCAAGCCCAAATCGCTCTTGCTGCCCCTTATCGACCAGTACTGCCGCTGGCACGCTTTCGAGGACTACCTCCCCGTTTCCGCGCTCGCCGGCGACGGCCTCGACGATTTGCGTGCGGCCGTGGTCTCGCGCCTTCCGGAAGGGCCGGCGTGGTTTCCGCCCGATCACCTCACCGATCAGCCGGAACGCTTTCTCGCCGCTGAAATCATCCGCGAGAAGATCCTTCACCTCACGCGCCAGGAAGTGCCACACGCGGTCGCCGTTCTGGTCGACGACTGGAAGGAAGAGCCTCGCCTCGTGCGCATCCTCGCCACGATCCACGTCGAGCGCCCGGGGCAGAAAGCCATCATTCTGGGCGCGCAGGGCGCGCGGCTCAAGGAAGCCGGCACCGCCGCGAGGCTCGAACTCGAGGCCATCCTCGGCCGCAAGGTCTATCTCGAGCTGTTCGTCAAGGTGAGCGAAAACTGGCGCGAGAACGAACGCTTCCTTCGCGAACTCGACTGGCGCTCCATGCGCGGCGCCGACACGCCCTGATCCGCCGCCCCGCGCCTGCGGCCTCGAATCACCGCAGCGGATGCGCTGAAACCGCCAGGCGGCAACTCGCTCAAACAGCCCGTGCTGTCACGCAACGGGCCGCCCCCGCCGCCGCCTCCGCAACCTGAAAAATACCTCCATAGGCTCATTCCGTGAGCCACTCTTCCCTGCAATCTGCAATCGCAAGAGGTCACACGAATCCCATGACAACCCGCAGAACTTTTCTCTCCCTGGCGCTCCTCGCTCCCGCCGCTGCCGCAGGCGTTGGCAAAACAGAGGTCCGCTACCTGGGCGGCGTCTGGCAGGACGTCCCCGAAGGCACGGAAGGCAAGGTCCGCATGGAGGAGGATGCCGCCGTCTTCCTCTTCCGGGGTGGCCGGTACCGCCTTCCCTATGCGAGCATCACCAGCCTCGAATACGGCCAGAAAGTCGGGCGCCGCATCGGCGCCACCATCGGGTGGGGCGTCACCACGCTCGGCATCGCCGCTCTGCCGATGCTGCTGTCCAAAAAGCGGCGCCATTTCGCCACCATCGGCTACACCGATGAACAAGGCAAACCCCAAGGCCTCGTGGTGGAATTCGGCAAGGAAATCAAGCGAAGCGCCATGAAAATGCTCTCACTCAAATCCGGCAAAGAAATCGAATTCGAGAACGATCAGGCGCAAAAGGATTTCCAGAACTAGGCGGCCAGCGCTTCGCTTGCAGCGCCCGGCGATCCTGCGCGTCTCCCGGGCCTGCCGGAGCCCGCAACCCGTGCGGAGCCGGGATGTTCCTCATCCGCACCGGCCGGCGCTCCCCGCCCGGGCGCCGCAGGCAGGTATGCCACTTTTCACCGCTTCAGCGGAGAAATGGCCCTCCGGCGCGGAAACGGCGGGGCGTTCCCGCACGGAGAATCCGGTGCGGCCGGCGCCCCGCGGTCTGTCTCCACAGGAAACATTTTCCACCCGGCCTCGCGGGAGACTCAGAAAATAATCTTCCCTGCGAGCTGGAGCTGGCGCATATTGGTGCGCGTACCGGTAATCTGGCCAAAGCCGCCGGAAGAAATGTTCGTATTCGGATTGCCCCAGTTCGGGTGGTTCGGGAAATTGAACCACTCGAAGCGGAGTTGGAACAGCCGGCGCTCGCTGCCAAGCTGGAAATTCTTCAGGGCCGAGAAGTCCCAGCCGATGATTCCCGGGCCGGTCAGCGTGTTGCGGCCCACGTTGCCGTGCGTGCCGCGCGCATTCGCGAAAAACGCCAAGGTGTCGAAAAAGCGCTGCGGGTCCTGCTGGCCCCGCGGCAGCTCCGCGTTCTTGCCCGTCGAGTTCGGCCTGTCGAAGAAGGCGCCCGTGTTGGAGGCATCCTGGCCGTTTGTCACCGTCACCGGGAAGCCGGTCTGCAGCGTCAGGATCGAGCTGAGTTGCCAGCCGCCGGCCACGGCATTGAAGACCGGGTTCTCAATGTTCATCTTCCGGCCGCGGCCGAAGGGCATGTCCCACAGCAGCGAGGCCACGTAGCGCTGGCGCGTGTCGTGGCTCGACCGCGCCCGCTCGCAGTCCCGGCAGTAGCTGTTCTGCGGGAACAGCGTGTCGCCGCCGTGGTTGCGGATCGCCGTCGCCGTGTCGATTGCCTTCGCCCACGTGTAGCTGTTCATGAAGGTGAGTCCGCCGCTGTAGCGCTTGGTGAGCTTGAGGCCCAGCGAATGGTAGCTGCCGTTGCCGCTGTTGTCCACCAACTGGATGCGCCCGAAATTCGGGAACGGCGAACGCTGCGGAATTGTGCGGCTGTCCACCGCCGGGTCGGCGGGGATCGCCTCGTTCACCGCGCGCAGCGACTCGAGCCTGTGGCTCGTGTTGCCCACATAGCCGGCTTCGACAGCGTAATCGCTTCCAAGATCGCGCTGGATGTTGAAGGTCCACTGATTCGAGTAGGTCGTGCGACGGTCATATGGGTTGGCGAATGTATAGGGACGGAACACGTTGGCCACGCCGCCGGCGATCGATGCCAGCGCGTTGCCCCAGTTCAGGTTCGGGAAGTCCGTCCGCGAGTTGTCGCGCAGCCGCCCGGCCAGATTGCGCGCCATGTCGAACCGCGGGTTGCCCGTGTCCTGGCTGTAGAAGGTGCCGAAGCCGGCCCGGAACACCCATCTCGCATTCGGAGACCACGACAGGCCGACCCTGGGCGCAAAATCGTTCCGGTCGATGCCCACAAGCCGCCGCCCCAGGCTGCCGTCGCACCGCACGTTGATCTCCGGCCAGCGGATGTTGACGCCTTCATAGCAGTTCTGCCGCGATGGCGCCTGCCGCATGAAGTACGGAAACAGGTTCTGGTCTGTCACGTTCGGGTTGGCCAGCGTGAGATGGGCGTCGAAGGGCACGATTCCGTTGAAAAGCGTCCCCGTCTGGTCCTCCCAAGGCGGCGTCAACTCGTACCGCAGCCCGAAATTCAGCGTGAGCCTGGAACTCACGCGCCATGTGTCGTCTGCATAAAGGGACATGCTCCAGGTGCGGAACTCGGCGTTGGCGATGGAGACCGCTGCTTCCGCCTGCGACGTCTCGCCCAGCAGGAAGTCGGCGAAGTTGTCCCCTGTCCGGCCCGTCATCGCCAGATTGCGCGTCGCGTTGTTGGTGAAGGTGAACTGGCCGCGTGCAAACTGGTTGCCCACCTGGTTGTACTGGTCGCGCCGCGCCTCGCCGCCGAACTTGAAGCTGTGCCGGCCGCGAATCCACGAGAAGTTGTTCACAAGCTGGAGCACGGAGTTGTTGACCTCGTACGGCCCTTCGGAGCTGTTGCCGAAGCCTGCATACACGCCCTGGAGCGAAATGTTCGGAATGCCCCATTGCACGGGCGGCCCGCTGTTCAGACCCGGAATCTTCAGAGCGCCCACGACGTCGCGCGAAAAGGCCAGTTCCGGTCCGTTCGTGTTGTAGAACTGGCTGTAGGCCACGCGCGCTTCATTCACCTTGGAAGGAGACAGCACGCGCGTATTGGTCACCATGTACTGGTTGAAGTTGGTGACGATCTTGTCGCCGTTCAGCCTCAACGCCTCAGTCACCTGGTTTTCGTCTCCCCAGCTGTAGCGGCCGAACCACTGCGAATTCGCGCTCTCCACCCAGTCGAAGCGGCTCACAAACTGGTCCCGGTTGATCGGCCGCCCCAGCGCCTGGACGAAGTTGTTGCGCAGGTCAGGGTTCGGCAGGTTCGGCTCCGGATAAAACTCCAGCAGCGCTTTGGAGATGGGATGGATGCGGGTCGACGGGATAGTGTTGTTCGGGAACGGCTGGGCGGTGTTGACCCCGTTGACGATCGTGCGCGTCAGCGGATCGTAAACGCCCTGCGTGCGCAGGGAGGCGTTCGGGGTCGTAATCACATCATTGAAATTGCCGTTTCGCATGGCGTTGGAAGGCAGGCTGGAAACGGACTGCACCTGACGCCGCTGGCGGAACCATTCGTAGTTCGCCATGAAAAACAGGCGGTTGCGGCCGTCGAACAGTTTGGGCACGCTCACCGGCCTGGCCAGCGTGAAGCCGAACTGGTTCCATTTGAACGGATCCTTCGGGGGACGCGCCGATGTGAACGCGTAATTCTTCGCGTCCAGCTTCTCGTTCCGCAAGAAGTAGAACAGCGTGCCGTGGTATTCGTTGCCCCCGGGTTTGGTCGACATGTTGATCTGCGTGGCGGCACGGCCGAATTCGGCCGGATAGATCCCCGTCTGCACCTTGAATTCCTGGAGCGCATCCACTGAAGGCATCACCACGATCGTGTTGAAGTTCGGGTCCGTGTTCTCGACGCCGTCGAGCGAAAAGCGGTTGAACTGCGCGCGGTGGCCGGCGACCGCCACCGATTGCGCGGACCGGATGCCTCCTTGGCGCGCGTCCGCCTGCCCCGCAGACGGGAAGCCGAAACTCACGTTCGGCGCGAGCGAAACCAGTTGCAGCGCATTGCGCCCGTTGAGCGGCAGCTCCACGATGCGCTTGTTCTCGATCACTGTGCCCACCGTGGCGTTCTCCGTCTGCAACAAGGCGCCTTCCGCCCGCACTTCCACTGACTCCGTCACAGCGCCCACCTGAAGGTCGACATCGACTCGCGCGCTGAGCTGCACCTGAATTTCAATCGCGCTCCGCACGAAGGCACGGAAGCCTTCTTTTTCCGCGCGGAGCGTGTACACGCCCGGCTGCACGGCAGGGAAGGTGTACAGCCCGGTTTCGTTTGTCATCGTTTCCCGGGTCGCGTTGGTCGCCTGGTTGGTCAGCGTGACGCGCACGCCAGGCACGGACGCTCCGGAAGGATCGCGAACCTCGCCCGAAAGCTCGCCCAGCGTTTGAGCTGCGATTCCCAGCGAGCCAAGAAGAATCACTACACACAGAATCAGGGTGCGAGACAACATCCTTTGGCCTCTCCTTGGAGTTGACGGTCTGGCGAGCCCCTCGCCAGTGCTCGCCCTAATCTAGTCCTTTCTGAATGCGCTGTCAATAATAATTTGCAATCCTGTCAATGTCATAACTTCCATTTCGGATAGACAGATCCTTTCCCCTTGCATACGTCCGGCAGAGGACGGAACGGCAGGCCGCAAGCCAGCCGAAACGGAAATCGAGAAACGAAATCACCCACCCAAGTAATGGGTCCATTCTGCAGCCGGATGCGCCGAAATGCCGGGAACGTGCAGCCTCGCAGCACTGCTGCCCCAGCTGGACATGGCCAGCACGGAATCCGGCGGCGGCTTCGCCATCCTGCGCGTGGAAGGAAGCGGCGCGACGAGTTTGCCATCGCCATCCGGGATCAACAGCGCTTCAGCACCGGCACGCCGAGGACGGCTCGTCCCGCCCTGTGCCGCAGAGCACTCGGTCCGAAGACACACGCCCGGGCGGCGCGCCTGAATCGGATCCTGCCCCGTGCGACACGCCGGAGGCTTGAGAGTACTCGCATCCCCGGGAACAGCTCACCGTGGTCCTTCCGCTGCCATCTGACTGGCGTCACCATGCCGGTTGTGCAGGCTGGGCGCAGCCCGGCTCAAGCGCATGCGGTCCCGGACGGCCAAACTACTCCCGCAGCGCGACCGCGATCCAGTTGCCCTTCGACGGCGCCGCCAGTTCCAGCAGCCCGTGCGAGGTCAGGCGGGACTCGGCGCCGGTCTGCCCCCGGTCTGTGTCGATCCACTTCACTCTCCATTGCCCGGCCGGCGCCTGCGCCTCCACGGCGCCGCCCCGCGGGAAGTAGATCACCACCGCCCGTCCGGGCGCATACGCCGCCCACGCCTCCGCCTCCTCGCGCGACGACAGCAGCGCCGGCGGCGCCGGCTCCAGTTCCCAGAACCGGACCGACGACTCCACCAGCCGCAGCGCGCGGAGCGCCGCCTGCGACCGCGGGCTCAAACCGAGTCCGGAAGGGGGGCGGTGAAACCGCACCGCGGCGAACCCTGCCAGCGCATGCCGGATCACCCTCTCCACTCCGTCCTGGTCCGTGTGCCCGAACCGGTTGCCGTCCGCGCCATAGGTCTTGACCGTATTGATGGGCCGCGGGCGCTCAAGCAGCAGGAAACGCACCCATAGCGCGTTGTACCAGTGCAGGTCCCCGGAGTTGTGGTTGTTCTGGCTCATGTCCACGAAGTCGTACAGCTCAGGATGGTCCAGCGTGCGCCGGTGCCGCGCCGCCCGCACGTTCCAGTCGTCCCACATCTCGGTGATCATCACCGGCGCACCCGCCCGGGCGGCCCTCTCCCGGATGAACTCCGCCCAGTAGCGGCTCCATTCCTCCTCGCCGCTGGTCTCGTTATCGATCGTGTACAGCACATGGCCGTGCCGCAGGGAATACGACAGCAGCTTCTCCACGAACCTCTGCTGGTACGGCAACACGGCTGTGTTATTGCGCTGTTTCGGCGTGGTGAAGAAAAACGGCTGCCGGTTCTGCCCCGGATGCTGCGGATATTCGGGAGAAAATCCCGACTCTTCGTAGCTGTAATTGATGTTGTTTTCCGGACGGTAGGGATGCGGCGGCCAGAACTCCCGGCTGTAATCAAAACGGTCCCACACTTCGATTTGCACAAAAATCCCCCGCTCTCCGGTCCAGCGGAGGAAGCGCTCGAACCGCCTCCAGTATTCCGGGTTCCACTGGTTCAGGTCATACTTCCCTGAAGCGAGCCTCAGAAACGGATACTCCTCCCAGCCCCGGTCCTTGCGGTCCGACATCGTGTTGCGGACATAGTTGCCGCCTGCCCGCGCCAGCCGGTCCAGTTGGGCGGCGAGTTCGGCGTCCGGCCACTGAAACAGGTTGTCGTCGTCGCTCGCACCCGCCAGAAAGACGGGCCGCCCGCCGCACTCCCAATAGAACGGATTGGAGACCCAAGGCCGGATCCGAGTTGCCTGCCCGGCTGCCACTCCCATCCCGGCCGGAACCAGGGTTGCCAGAACCACCGCTGCAATCCTCACGCGCCCGATTCTATCAGGCGCGCCGGAACATGAGACTCACCCCCGCAGCAGGTAGACGGCGATCTCTGCACGCCAGTTCGGCGCGAACCGGATCTGCGAATGCCCCGAAAGAAACAGCCGCGTCTCCACCCGCCACTGCTTCTCCGCAACCGTCTCCTCGAAGTCCATCACCGTCAGGAAGTGAATGTTCGGCGAGCTGTGCCAGGCGTGCGGGAACAGACGCGTGCGCGGCGCGCGCCCGCTGAACAGGTGGCTCAGCCGCACCCGCCAGTGGCCGAAATTCGGAAAGCCGACCACGGCGTGCCGCCCGATGCGCAGCATCTGCTCGAGCACCTCCAGCGGGCGGCGCAGCTCCTGCAGCGTCTGGCTCAGGATCACATAATCGAACGCGCCCTCGGGATACTCCGCCAGGCTCGACTCCAGATCGCCGTGATACACCGCCACACCCCGTGCGGCGGCGCGCTGCGCCAGATCCGGGCGGATTTCAATGCCGCGCCCCTCGATCCTCTTGTGCGCCGCCAGCCACCCCAGCAGCGCCCCATCGCCGCAGCCGAGATCCAGCACGCGCGCGCCTTCAGGAATCAGGCTGCTGATCAGGGCGTAATCGCCCCGGCCAAGAACCTCTCGGACCTTCACGCGCCCGCCCTCCGGAACTCCCGGTGGCACCGGTCCAGGAAGCCGCGCACCACCTCGGTCTGCTCGGCGATGTCCACCAGGAAAGCGTCGTGCCCGTAGTTCGACGTCAGCTCGCAGTAAGTCACATCGTGGTTCCGGCTCCGCAGCGCGTTGACAATCTCCAGCGACTGATACGAAGGATACAGCCAGTCGGACGTGAAGCTGATCACCAGGAACCGCGCCGTCGCCCGCTCGAGCGACGCCGCCAGCGACGGATAGCCCAGCGTGAGATCAAAGTAATCCATCGCCTTCGTGATGTAGAGGTACGAGTTCGCGTCGAAGCGGCCCACGAACTGCTGCCCGCGGTAGCGCAGGTAGCTCTCCACCTCGAAGTCGATGTCGAAGCCGAAGCTGAACGCCTCCCGGTTGCGCAGGCGCCGGCCGAACTTCTCGCGCATGGACTCGTCCGACATATAGGTGATGTGGCCGACCATGCGAGCCACGGCGAGTCCCCTTGCCGGAGGGCGGTCGTCGGGGTAGTCCCCGTTCTGGAAATCGGGGTCCATCATGATCGCCTGACGGCCCGTCTCATTGAACGCGATCTGCTGCGCGCTGTGGCGCGCCGTGGCGGCGATCGGGATGCAGGCTTCCACCGCCTCCGGGTAGGACACGGCCCACTCGAGCGCCTGCATGCCGCCCATCGAGCCGCCACAAACGGCCAGCAACCGCGGAATGCCCAGGTGATCCACCAGCTTCTTCTGGAGCCGCACCATGTCGCCGATCGTGATCACCGGGAAGCGCAACCCGTAGCGCCGCCCGGTGCGAGGATCGATCGACGAGGGTCCTGTCGTGCCCCGGCAGCCTCCCAGCACGTTGGCGCAGAACACGAAATAGCGGTTGGTGTCGAAGCCCTTGCCCGGGCCGATCATGTTGTCCCACCAGCCGGGCTTGCCCTGATGGTCGATGCCCGCTGCATGGGCATCGCCCGTGAACGCATGCAGGATCAGAATCGCGTTGTCCCGCGCCTCGTTCAGCTGCCCGTAAGTCTCGTAGGCAACCTGAAGACCGGTGAGCGTCTCGCCGCAATCGAGTTCCAGCGAATCGAAGCGGACATACTGCGTCTCGGTGATCATGCCGGGCTTGAAACTTCATTGTAGACGCGCAGGCGCGCGCCGGGCCGCGGCCCCGTCTGTCTGGCCTGCTCCCGTCCGCCTCGACCGTGCCGGAAGCCCCGCGCTGAGGGCAGTTGCACGCGTCGAAGCAATCGCCATGCCGCGGCGCGGTCTTCGCCGCCCCCGCGGCTCCGGTAGAATCAGCCCATCGAACTTGCACGCATCAGGAGACTGGCCATGTTGCAATTCCGGTGGCTGGCAGCGGCTTCGCTGGCCTTGAGCCTGAGCGGCGGCGCGGCAGCGCAGGCGGTGAAGCTGCGCGTGTCGGACAACCGCCGCTATCTTCAGGACGCTTCCGCAAAACCGTTCTTCTATCTCGGCGACACAGCCTGGCAGCTCTTCCACCGGCTGAACCGTGAAGAGGCGGACCTCTATCTGCGCAATCGCGCCGCCAAGGGGTTCACCGTCCTCCAGGCGGTGCTGCTGGCCGAACTCGGCGGGCTGGAAGAGCCCAACGCATACGGACACATGGCTCTCGCAGGGAAAGACCCGGACCGGCCCAACGAGGATTACTTCCGCCACGCCGACTGGATCGTCCGTCGGGCCAACGAACTCGGCCTCGTCATGGGCCTGTTGCCCACATGGGGCAGCTACTGGAAGGAGGGAGCGGCCCGCATTTTCGACGAAGGCAAGGCTTACCGCTACGGGCTGTTCCTCGGCAAGCGGTACCGCAATGCATCGCTCATCTGGATCCTCGGCGGGGATCAGAATGTCGAGACGCCTGCCGAGCGCGCGGTGATCGACGCCATGGCCCGCGGCCTGCGCGAAGGCGATGGCGGGGCTCATCTGATCACGTTCCACCCGCGCGGCCCGGGCCAGTCTTCGCTGGCCCTGCAGGACGCGCCGTGGCTCGACTTCCACATGAACCAGACCTCGCACGGTGCGCGCGACCACGACACGGGGCTGTTCATCGAACACGATCTGCGGCTTCAGCCTCTGCGGCCAACGCTGGACGGCGAGCCGCGCTATGAAACGATTCCGGTCGGGTTCTACATGGCCAACTACAGCCGGCTGGACCGCTTCGAGGATTTCGATGTGCGCCAGGCGGCGTATTGGGCCGTGCTCGCCGGCGCCTGCGGCCACACCTACGGGCACAACAGCGTGTGGCAGATGTGGCAGCCGGGCAGGAAGCCGGTCCTGTGGGCCTCGATCCCGTGGCAAGAGGCGCTGGATCACCCGGGCGCATTTCAGATGGGGCACCTGCGAAGGCTGTTCGAGGCGCGCACTTTTGCGAAGCTCGTGCCCGACCAGACTTTGGTTCTGAACGCGCCGCAGGCAGGCGGCGCCAAGGTGCGGGCGGCGCGCGCCGGGGACGGCTCCTTCGCCATCATTTACAGCCCGTACGGGGAAAGCTTCACCGTCCAGAAGAGCCGGCTGGCGGCGCGGCGGCTGAAGGAGATCTGGTTCGACCCGCGCTACGGCGTGGCACACTTGGCGCACCGCACGGACAACCAGGGATTCCAGACCTACACCCCGCCCACGCGCGGGCGCGGGCAGGACTGGGTGTTGATCCTGGAAGACGATTCCGCTTCCCTGCCTTCGCTTCCGGGTATGGAATAGGCTGAGCCATTTCCCGCCCCCGCGGTGAGAAGCCAGCCGGACTTCTGGCTGGAATTGCGGTTGCCGGTTCCCGCCTTGGGCCCCGGCTACGGGCGAACCAGGCAGGAATTCTCTTGCGGAACGCCGGAATCTCTCATATACTTTCCATGATTCCGGCCGCTTCTGCGCGCCCGCAAGCCCCACGTCCTGCGGCCTTGAACCTGCCGTGGTTCGCAGGCCGCAGCCGCCGGCTGCACCTTTCCCGCCGGGAAGCGCGCCAGGGGGCGCCTCCCGGCGGCGTTGTATCCGGCCGGCTGGCGCTCGCTGGTGTAATTTTTTACACTGTAGACGTGGCGCCCAGAACCGTAGCCCACTGGGACGGCGACCGTTTCTTCGCCTCCATCGAACAGGCGGCCGACCGCCGCCTGCGCGGGCGCGCTGTGGTGGTGGGCGGCGAGCGCCGCGGCGTCGTGCTCTCGGCCAGCATGGAAGCGCGGCGGCTCGGCATCCGCCCCGGATGGCCCGTGGGGCGGGCGCGGCGCGCCGTGCCGGATCTGGTCGTGGTCCCGGCGCACTTTGAATTGTACGAGCGGTTCTTCGACGAGATCCTCTGGCTCTGCCGCGAAGCGACTCCTTTGGTGGAGCCGGCTTCGGTCGGCGCCGCCTGGCTCGACCTCACCGGTACGGAACGTGTAAACGCACAACACCCGCGCGCTGTGATGGAACGCATCCAGACCACCGTCCGGCAGTGGCTGCACGTCTCGATCTCCACGGGGCTCGCCTCCAACAAGCTGGTTTCCAGACTCGCCGCCCGCGTGCGCAAGCCCGCCGGGCATCTGGTGGTTCCGGCAGGCCAGGAGCGCGCCTTCCTCGCCCCGTTGCCCGTGGCCGCCTTGCCGGGGCTGAACCGCGAGGCGCTGGAGGCTTTGGATTTGGCGGGCATCCATCGCATCGGGCAGGTGGCGCAGATGCCCGTGGATGCGCTGGGGGCGGTGCTCGGACGCCGCGCGCTGCCGCTGATCCGGCAGGCGCAGGGCATCGCCGACGAGCCCGTGGGCGCGCGGCGCAAGAATGCGGAAGAAGGCTGGGCGGAGCGGATCGAGTTCGCCGAAGACGCCTGGCAGGAGCCGCTGCTGCTGGCGGCGCTGCGCGGGATGCTGGAACGGGTGATGGCGCAGGTGCGCGCCGCACAGGTGGAGGTGCGGCGGCTGACGCTCGAACTGCGCTACACCGACCGCGCCGAATCCCGCTCTTCACTCGATCTGCCCGAACCCACCTGCCTCGAGGACGACGTGCTGCCGCGGATGCCCGCGCTGCTCGAAAGCGCCTGGACGCGCCGGGTGCGCCTCCGTGCGATGACGCTCTGCGCCGGCCGCGTCTACCGCCCGGGAGCGCAGTTGCCCCTGTTCGAAGTCAACGCCGAAGAGCGCGAACGCCGCCGCCGCGCCGCCGCCGTGCTCGATGCCGTGCGCCGGCGCTTCGGCGCCGCGGCGCTCATGCGCGGCGCCGACCTGCTGGACAACCCGCCGGCCGCTACCCATGATTGAAGTATGTCCCCGCGATGGCTGCTGGCCGCCTGTGCTCCTCTCCTGTTGACAGCCGAGGTGCGCCGCGTCGGCCCCGGCCAGCGTTACGGCACGCCCTGCCAGGCCATCCGGGCCGCCTCGCCAGGGGACCTGATCGAGATCCACGCCGGCGGCGATTACACAGGCGATGTGTGCGCCTTTGCACAAGACCGCCTCACGCTGCGCGGCACCGGCGGGCGCCCGCGGATCGACGCCGGCGGGCACACGGCGCAGGGCAAAGCCGTCTGGGTCATCGGCGGCGGGGACGTCGCCGTCGAAAACATCGAATTCACCGGCGCGCGCGCCCCCGACAAGAACGGCGCCGGCATCCGCTTCGAGGGACGCCGGCTCACCGTGCGCGACTGTGCATTCCGCAACAACGAAAACGGAATTCTCACCTGGAACAATCCGGAATCCGAGTTGTTTGTGGAATACTCCGAGTTCGACGAAAACGGGCACGGAGACGGATACTCGCACAATATTTACGTCGGCCGCATCGCCAAATTCACCATGCGTTTTTGCTGGTCCCACGGCGCCCGCGAAGGGCATTTGGTGAAAAGCCGTGCGGCGGAAACCAACCTCCTGTACAATTACCTCGACACGGGGTCGGGCACGGCCAGCTATGAGGCCGACCTGCCCGAAGGCGGCGTCGCGCTGCTGCTCGGCAACATCATCGTGCAGCGCCCGTCGGGCCACAACGAGAACCTGATCGCCGTCGGCCACGAGGTGCCGGCCCCGCGGCCGGACACCTCCCTGCGCCTCATCCACAACACGATCGTGAATCTGGGCTCCCCGCAGGGCACTGTCGTGTGGATCGGCCGCGGCGGGCCCCGCGGGCCGGTGTTCCGCAACAACCTGTTCTGCGGCGAGGGAAGGATCACCAACGCCGTGTTGCAAGCCGGCGCCGGAGACTTGCGCCTCCCTCTGTCTTCCATGGCGGATCTCGCCGGACTCGACTTTCGGCCCCGGAAGGTGGAGCGTCCGGCGGCGCCGCCGCCCGAAGGCTTGGCCCCCACGCAGCAGTACCTCCACCCCGCGTGCGGCGCACCCCGCCCGTCGGCGGCAACGCCCGGGGCCCTTGAAGCCGCGCCGCCCGCCGGCGTGAATGAGGATGCGCCGCCGCGCTGCCGGCCCGCGGGCCGTTGATCAGTCCCTCCATTTGCGTGCTTGCTGGAAGCCCCGCCGTGCCGCTCCCGGAGCGCTCCGCCACCGCCCGGCACAACGTCCTTCCCGCCTGCGGCGCTCCCCGCCCGCCGAAGGCGATACCCTGCGTGCGCTACACCGCGCCGCAGGACGGCGTGAATGAGGATGCGCCGCCGCGCTGCCGCCCCGCTTGGCGATGCGGCGGTGTTCTCATCTCCGTGGTTGTGGCCCGCCCGATGGACACTCTCTCTGGCGCCCTTGCCTCAAAGCCGCATTCCTGGCTGCTGCCATGAGCGGTCGTGTGCCGCCCGGAGCGGTGAGAACCGGCGCGAGCACGGCGGTTGCGCGCAAGCAGCTTCCGGGAACGCTCCAGAGCCAACCGTGTGGAGTCCCGGTTCGGATCCCGAATGGAAACTTCGAATCAGCCGCGGCAGTCCGCGGATGTGTGGAAGCATCGAAGGCGAGGTTCTATCATGGGAGAAGACACGCTTGCGGGACCGTAGCTCAGATGGATAGAGCATCTGCCTTCTAAGCAGAGGGTCGCAGGTTCGAGTCCTGCCGGTCCTGCCACTCCATCTCCCCGGCGGTGGGCCGCTCAAGTCCGCTGCCACCTGCTTCGGGGAGGCGCATCCTCCCGCGGTTCCAACGGTGCAAATCCCCTGCCGCCGCAGCCTGCCATGCTGCACGGCCGCTTGGTCCATGCCCGGACACAGAAAACCGGTTGCGCGCCATCTGTGCGTCTCGGAACGGAAACAGAGACGCCGCACCTACCAGCCCGTCGAAATTGCGGCTGTAGAAACGGACGGTTCGGAATCCCTCCACCCCACGGAGCCGCACGCCCGCCACGACCCTGTCGCCACGGCAATCGCCGGACGCAACCGGAAGGAGATCCCCTCCACGGACGTCCCACCCTCGCCATCTTTCCGCCAGGGCGATCTCGAACCGGGAGCCTCAGCCGGCTCAGCCGTAGCCTGCACGGCGCTCGCTGTCATCTCCGCCCACAACGCGGTACGCACCGCTGGCTGGAACCTCCCGGGTTACCTCAGCCGGTGGAGGCGGGGCAGCGCTTCCGAACCCCTTCGAGACCGCCCTGAGTGATGATCTACCAGGACGTTCACCTCCTTTCGGTAGCAATCACTGCTCTTCAGATCGGCAGAACCCGCGCGAGCTTTAGCCCGCCGTGCGGAAGATCGAGCCGGGAAACTCCCGGTAATCGGCCGTGTGCCTCCCCCTTTCGCTCCGTCCCCCGGAAGCCCGGGGCTCCCGCATCCCCCGTGAACGCCGCCACCGGCTGGCGCCCGGATGCCGTACCCCCTACAATGGCCCCATGCCCAAATTCCTGATCGAGAGGAATGTCGCTGGCGCCGGCAGCCTCTCGCCAAGCCAGTTGCAGGCCATCAGCAACAAGTCCTGCGGCGTGCTCCGCAGCATGGGTCCGCAGATCCAGTGGATCCACAGCTACGTCACAGAGGACAAGATCTACTGCGTCTACATCGCACCCGACGAGGCCGCCATCCGCCGCCACGCCGAACTCGGCGGCTTCCCGGCAGACCGGGTCAGCATGGTCACCTCGATCATCGATCCGGTCACCGGGGAGACGCAGTAGAAGCAACAGAGGCAACCGGCGGCGGCGCCGCCGGCGCTCCCGCCCGGCCCTCGAATTCCGGCGCTCGCTCCGGGAGCTGCCGCTGCGCCCGTCCCGTGGCGCTCCGCCGCCGGCGCGGATCCCGCCCCCGCCACCGCGGCGGAAGGGGAAGCCACCCAGCCGCACGGGCACACTCCGCGCCGGCAGGTCCCACCCAAAAGCCACCCCGCTACTGCCGCGGGAAATACCGCACGCGCACCGTCACCGCAAGGCGCTCCCCCGGCAGCGCGCCCGGCAGCGGCTGCCACGCCGGCAGCGCATCCAACAGCGCCGCCGCCAGCCGGTCCAGCGCCGCATTGCCCGACGGCACCGCCACATCGTGCTTCACGATCCGCCCCGTCCGATCCGCCTCCGCGCGCAGCACCGCCATCCCCGGAGCTCCCGCGTCGCGCCTGTCAGACAGCAGCTCGAAGCTCGCCCGCCTGAGCCGCGCCACCAGCACCCGCAGCCACTCCTCCATCTCCGGCGCAGCGCCCGCGTCCACTGCCGCTTCCACGCCGATCGCCACCCGAGCGGGCGAAGCGGGCAGCCGCAGCCCCTCCCTCGCTCCTCCTCCCGCCACCCCCGCGTCGCCCACCCGCACCACCACCAAGCGCTCGCCGCCTGCCCGCCGCGCCCGCGTGTTGCTCGGCGGCACCAGATCAAACGGCGCCGCCGCGCCGGCGCCCACCCGCTCCGGCACCGAGCCCGCCGGCAGCGCCCCCCCGCCGCCGCTGAAAGGAATCGACAGCGCCACCGGGCTTGCCTCCCCGTAGGATCGCCGCTCCTCCGCCGCACCCTCCCGCCCCGCGCGCGCGTCCTGCGCCGCGCGCCTCTCCAGCAGCCGCCGCAAGTCCGGCGCGTAGAGCTTCTCCTGCGGCGCCAGCGCCGAAAGCGGGATGTTGCGCTCCCTGCCCCGCAGCGGACTGCGCTCGCCCAGTTCGAACAGCGGCGACGCCAGCAACACCGCCTGCCCGAACTGGTAGCCGTACCCGTAGCGCTGCGTGTATTCGATCACGATCACCCCCGCCTGCACGATCCACGCAACCGCTGCCGCATGCAGCGCCAGCGACACCAGTTGCGAGCCCCACCACAGCCCCTGCCCGCGCTCCTGCAACTCCTCGCACGAAGCCAGACGCGGAGCGTCGCGCGCCGCCGCCGAAGCTGCCTCCGCTTCCGCCGCCCTGCCCCTCATGGCCGCTCCTCAGCCCGCCTGCGCCAGCAGTTCCTTCACTTTCTTCTCGATGTCCGCCGGCGGCTTGCTCTCCAGCGCCGCCTGCAATTCCGCCCTCGCCCGCGTTTTGTCCCCCTTTTTCAACAACGCCGCGCCGTAATGAAACCGGAATGCCGGTTCATCCGGGTATTTTTTCACCAACCCCTGGAAGATCTGCATCGCCGATTCCAGGTCGTTTTTCTTGTAGAAAATCCAGCCCACCGTGTCGGCAATGTAGCGCTGCTGCGGCAGCCGTTGCAGCGCCAGCTGCGCCAGCCGCAGCGCCTCGTCGAGATCACCCCCGTGCTCGCTCAACAGATAGGCCAGGTTGTTCATCGCAATCGGCGTGTTCGGATTCAATTCCAGAGCCTTGCGGTAAGCGGCGATCGCCTCCTGGTACCGACCCGCCGACTCGTAGGCGTAGGCCAGCCGCAGCGTCGCTTCGAGACTCGCCGGCGTGATCTGCAGCGCGCGCTGGAAGGCGAGAATCGCCCGCGGCAGGTCCCCGTTGAGCTGGTGCGCCTGCCCAAGCAGCAGGTACAGGTAGTCCCAGTTCGGGTCCCTTTCCGCCAGCCGGATCAGCTCGCGCACGGCCAGCGGGTAATCGGCCGCGCGCAGCGCCGTGCGCGCCACCAGCAGCCGCAGCCGGGCGTCGTCGGGGTTCTTGGCCAGCTCCGCCTGCGCCAGAGCGAGCCCCTCCTTCTGCCGGTTCTGCGCCAGCTCCACCTCCACGCGCCCGGTCAGCGCCCGCACGTCGCGCGTCTTCTCATACAGCTCGCGGAGCCTCGCCTCGGCCTGCGCGTAGCGGCGCTCGGCCAGGTCGAGGAACGCCATCTGCAAATGGGCCTCGCGATAATTGGGGAATTCCTTCAGCAATTCGGCGAGAATTTTGCGCGCCTCGTCGTAGTTTCCCAGCCCTGTATAGGCCGCGGCGCGGAAATAACGGCCCTCGGGATGGCGCGGGTTGATCGTCAGAATATCGGCGGCGGTTTGCTGCAATTCGCGCCACTGTTCGCGGTCCATCGCCATCTGCGCCAGCGCCAGCCGCGGCTCGAGGAAATTGCGCTGCATCCGCGCCGCCTCGAGAAACGCCGTCCGCGCCTCGTCCATTTTCCGGTTCGCGAGCAGCGCCAGGCCGAGATTGAAGCGGATCACCGGATTGGCGGGGACGTCCTTCGCCAGCTGCCGGAACTCCCGCAGCGCCGCCGCGGCGTCCTTGTCGAGCAGCAGCAACGCGCGCCGCGCGCGGCTTTCCGGGTCCTTCGGCGCGTCCTCCAGCACGTCGGCGTAAGCTTTCTCCGCCTCGTCGCGCTTGCCTTCCAGCAGCAGCAGGCTTGCCAGACGCTTCCGATATTCAGTGCGCCGCGCGGCATCTTTTTCCGTCGCCTTCAGCCCCGCCTCATAGTGCGCGCGGGCCTCGGCAATCCGCCCGATGCTGCGGTAGAAATCCCCGGCCGCCATCCGGCCGTTCTCATACTGCCCGCCCGCCAGCGGCTCGAGCGCCTGTTCCATCTCCTTCGGCTTCTGCATCCGGAAGAAGTAGTTGGCCAGCATCAGCCGCCCGACCGGGTCTGCCGGGCTTTTTTCGATCCGCGCCCTGCATACCGCCTCGGCTTCGGCGAATTTCTTCTGGCGGACATGCAGGTTGTAGAGCGCGTCCCAGGCCGGCCCGAGCTTCGCATCCATTTCCAGCGCCTGGCGCACCAGCCGCTCGCCTTCCTCGTCCTTCCCGAGCGCCAGCAGCGTGATGCCCGAGCTGGCCGCCGCCATCGCCGAGCCGGGCTTCTGCTTCAGGGCCTTTTCAAACCACGCGAGCGCCTCGTTGGGCTTCTTTTCGAGCAGCGCTACCTGCCCGGCCAGCATTTGACCCTCGAAGGAATCCGGTCTCTTTTTCAGCAGGCTATCGGCGATTTCGTGGGCCTGTTTGAGCGGAAAATCCTCAATCGCGCCGTGCTGCAAATACGCCAGAATGTGCAGCCCCGCCAGGCGGATCTTCACATCTTCGTTCTCCGGCATCAGCGCCATCGCCTGCCGGAGCGCCATCAGCGCCCGCGTCGCGTCGCCGCCCTTTTCCAGGTCGCAGAGCGCCAGCCGGTAATAGGGCTCCCCCCAGTCCGGGCTCTTCTGGATGGCCTTCCGGAAGGCGAGCGCCGCTTCGTCGTATCTCTTCTTCTCCAGCAGCTCCAGCCCCTGCCGGTGATACCGCTCCGCCACCATCCGCTTGGCGGGCGAACAGCCGGCAAGCGCCAGCACGACCACCAGCGTCACGGCCGCCAGCGAGAAAGCACCCGTGCCGAACCAGCCCCGTACAACCGCCAACCCGAAACACGAAGGAGAATGCCGCTGCCTGCTCATCGTGGGAAGTCCTTGAATGAATCCGAAACCAGCAAAATTCGCGCCCATCGTTGCGATGTCTTTCCCGCCGCACACGCTGCCCATCCACCAGTGCATCGCTCGCGGCGTTCCAACGGCCCAAGCGCCCGCAAAGCCAGCCACAGCGGCGCGGAACACCCGCATCTATTTCCGTCAACCTGCCATCGCGCCGCACGGCCTGTAGGAGTGGGAAGCAACATTCCGATCATCTCCGCCGATCTCAAGCGCCGCCTCGACCGGCCATCCCGGCGCCGGGAAGGCCCCTCCCTCGTTCAACCGCACAGAAGCCGCGCCCGCACGGCCTGCCCGGCCTCCGCCGGCCGCGCGTCTGCTTATTCAAATCCTACGCGAATTCCCAGCCCCTACGAAATGCCCGCTCCGCTTCAGAAGTACCATCCCCTCTCACCCGCTCCCATCCCCCATTCCCCTGCGCGCCAGCGCAGGGCCAGATTCCCCTGCGCGCCAGCGCAGGGCCAGATTCCCCTGCGCGCCAGCGCAGGGCCAGATTCCCCTGCGCGCCAGCGCAGGGCCTCAATCCGCAACCCCCCGAAACCCCGCCCCACTCAGCCCCCCTGCGCGCCAGCACAGGGCGGTCACCGCAACCCTCATACGCGCTGAACCAATCCAAAGGGCCGCGATTGTCACGGAGCGGATCGCCAGTCCCCGCCCCTCGAAAAACGAACCGGGGTGGGCTGGCCAGCCCACCCCGGTCGAAAGCCGCTTGAATTCTTGCTCACGCTTGTTTCCCGCCCACCCTTCGCCTCCGGAGCAAGTACAAAGCCAGCCCGACCGTACCCATCAGGGCGTAAGTGGAGGGTTCGGGAACGCCGAAAGTCCCACCGCTAATGTGGATTGGGGTACTCGAAGACCACACCCATGCGGAAGAGGGAAGTGTATATATGCCATAAAGTGTTAGGCTAGAATTAACCGCATAGGGATAGCCATAGCTAACCGCCCCACCAAAGGTGTTCGTCGAGTAATCCCCACTACCTGTCAGGATAACGGGGTCGTTAGCATTAAACCCCGACGCATATATCATGTACCAGCCTTGTGACAAAGTATATGGGGAGACATAAGACCACACGCTCCCTGTACCAGACACAGAGGGAGAGGTATTGGTCAAAGTTGCACTGACTAGCGGGGAACCACTGGGAGAACCGGAATTCGGGAAAGTGCCAGCGGGACTCCACGAGTAAATTCCAACTTGAATGGCAGTTCCCGCGGACAACCCATTGCTTTGGTAGTCAAATGCACCCAGGGATACCACTGTTATCGGCGAATTGACATAGAAGGGGATACCGACTGCCGTGTAGGTTTGCACCGTCCCCGAGGTCGTCGTGTACGAAATCGCAGGATCGACACTAATTCCCCAAGCCGACGAAGAGTCTAGCGCCGCCGCCACAACCACCGCCAGCACGACTTGCTTCATATTATGCTGTTCAACCTCCACTCTCCGCCCCTGTACCGATATTTCGGCTCTCGGGCTTCTTTGATACCCACAGTATACTCATCACCCGCGCGCCCCGCAAGACCTTTTTCGCGAGTAACCCAATGTTTTTCAACGCATTGGACAAATGTACAGAGTCTTGCCAAAGGTACCACTCCTTCGCATCCCTTTCGCCGCCCATATGCGGTCATTGGCACGCCGCGTGCTATTGATGGTCGGCATCACCCGCGCCCCATCTCAGCCACCTCCTCCACCGCATCCGCCACCCGCTCCGCCCCGCGCTCGCCCAGCCCCGGATACAGAGGCAGGCTGACGATGCGTTCATACAGCGCCAGCGCCCGCGGGCACGCATTCCGCCCTTCCGCACCCAACTGACGGAACGCCGGATGCAATGGCACCGGAATAAAGTGCACGCTCGCCCCGATGCCCCGCGCCTTTAATTCCGCGATGAACCGCGCCCGGCTCATCCCCAGCCGCTCCAGCCGCAGCCGCAGGATGTACAAGTGCCAGGCGTGCCCCGGCTCAGCCCCATCCGGAGGAATCTCGAGCGCCTCCACGTCCCGGAATCTTGCGTTGTAGTATTCCACGATCCTCCGCCGCTCGGCCAGGAATGCCTCCAGCTTCCGCAACTGATGCAATCCCACCGCAGCCTGAAGATCACTCAGGTTGTATTTGAACCCCGGCTCGAGCACTTCGTAGTACCAGTTGCCCCGGTCCGTGTACCGGTTCCAGGCGTCTTTGCTGATGCCGTGCAGGCACAGGATGCGCATCCGCTCGGCCAGCGCCGCATCGTGCGACGTCACCATCCCGCCTTCAGCCGTGGTGATGTTCTTGGTCGCGTAAAAGCTGAACGCCACCGCCGCGCTGCGCGCGTCCGAGCCCAGCATGCGCCCCTGATGCCGCGCCCCCACCGCATGCGCCGCGTCCTCCACCACGTGCAGCCCGTGCCGCTTGGCCAGCGCCCAAATCTCTTCCATCCGGCACGGCAACCCCGCCAGATGCACGGGCATCAGCACCCGCGTGCGCGGCGTGATCCGCTCCGCAACCGACTCCGGGTCGATGTTGCCGTCGTCCCCGATATCGGCCAGCACCGGCGTCGCCCCCGTGTGCGTGATCACATGCACCGTCGAGCAGAACGTCATCGGCGAAGTGATCACTTCGTCGCCCGGCCCCACCCCCAGCGCCGCCAGCGCCAGGTGCAGCCCGGCCGTGCAGGAGTTCACCGCCAGCGCATGGGGCGCCCCCACGTAGCGCGCAAACTCCTCCTCGAACTGCCGCGTCCGCGGGCCCGTCGTCAGCCACCCGGACTTCAGCACCGCCACCACCTCGTCGATCTCCTCCTGCCCGATCCACGGACGGTGAAAAGGAATGAAACCGTCTTCGCTCATGCGCCTCCCTGCCTGCCGCGCCGCGGCAGCCAGCTGGCTGCCACCGTGCGGAACAAAATCGCCACGTCGGAGCCGAAACTGCGCCGCTCCAGATACGCCGCCGACAACTCGAGCTTCCGCGGCAGCAGCACCTTCCGGTAATAGCCGTCCAGGTCCTCGACCCCCGCCAGCAGCTCTTCCTCGTTGCGGAACTCGAGGCTCGCCGGGTCCGTGATCCCCGGCCGCGCCCGCAGCACCCGCCGCCACAGCGGGTCGTCCAGGTCTACATACTCGGGCACCTCCGGCCGCGGCCCCACCAGGCTCATCTCCCCGCGCAACACGTTCGCCAATTGCGGCAGCTCGTCCAGCTTCCAGCGCCGCAGAAACCGCCCCACGCGCGTAATCCGCGCCTCGCCGCTGCGCGTGATCGAAGGCCCCCCGTGGTTCACCACCATCGACCGGAACTTGAGCAGCTCGAACGTCCGCCCCCCCCGACCCACGCGCCGGTGCCGGAACAGCACCGGGCGTCCGCTGTCGATCCACACCGCCGCCGCCAGCGACATGAGCAGCGGACTCAGCGCCGCCAGCCCCGCCGCCGCCAGGATCCTCTCCATCCAGTTCGGCATCCCGCTCACCGTGTCAGCCGCGTCACCACCGCCGGGCCCCCGGCGGCCTTCGGCGGCCAGTTCCTCCCGAAATGCCACAAACCGGCCAAAAATCCCAACCCGTATCCAAAATGAAAACACGGAATGGCAGCGAGAATCCCGGGCAGCAATTCCCACCCCGCACGCCGCGCCGCCACAACCGCCGCCGCCAGCGCCCCCACTCCGTACACGCCCGCCTGCGCCGCCAGCAGCCACCCCAGCCAACGCGACGCCGGCCAGCCGGCCGCAGCCGCCACGCCCCACCCCGCCCCCAGCGCCGCCAGCACCAGCACAAACAGCCCCGGCACCACATGGCGCAGCCGCGCCGGCAGCCGGTGCTTCCGGATCACAGCCACTTTCCAGAACCCGTACTGGAAATACTGCCAGAACAGCTTTCTCAGAGAGTTCCGCGGCTCATACCAGCACCGGATCCTCGGACTCTGCCACACCACGCCGCCCGCCTTGTTCAGGCGGTAATTCAGTTCATCATCCTGGTTGCGGACCAGCGCCTCGTCGAACAACCCGATCCGTTCCAGCGTCGCTTTGCGCCAGCAGCCGGGAAATACCGTGTCCGTCGGGCCTTCAAAATCCGGCATCCGGGTCGCCGCGCCGCCGCACACATACGGCGCGTGGAACGCCGCCGCTACCGCTTTCCCCCAATAATCGGCCGCCTCCGCCCGGATCGCGCCCCCCACATTCTCCGCCCCCGTCTCCTCCAGCACCGCCACCGCGCTCTTCAGAAAGTCCTCCGCATACCGCGCATGCACGTCCATGCGAACCACAATCTCCCCCCGCGCCGCCCGGATCGCCGCGTTCAATCCCGTGCTAACAATCCGCCCCGGATTTTCCACCACGCGAATTTCCTGGAATTTCGCCGCATATTCCCCCAGAATTTCCCGCGTGCCATCATCGCTCATGCCGTCCGCGATCAGGAATTCGCAATCCAGCCCGTCGCGCTCCTGCCGCAGCAGATTCTCGAGAAACTCGCGGATGTGCCCGCGCTCGTTCCGGCACGGCGCCACTACGCTCACCCGCGCCGTTTTCCCGCCCGTCACCGCCTCTGCTCCGCTCCCAGCCTCGACACCACCGCCCGGAATTTCCCGTTCGCACCCCGCTCAATCTCCTTCACCCGCGCCACCTCCACCCGCACCGCCTCCCCCAGCCGCTGCCGCAGCCGCCGTTTCAGCTCTTCCTCTGTCCTCGCCCCGAACTCGGCTCCCGGCACCACCCGCACTCTTACCCGGTCCGGTTCCTCCTGCACGATCTGCGCCTCGCGGATGGCCAGGTCCGCCTTGAACACCGGATCCAGCCTCCCGATGCGCCGCCCGTCCGGCGTCACGATCACGTCGTCACACCGCCCCTCCACGCGACCCAGCAATGGCAGCCCGCGCCCGCACTCGCACCGCGCGCCCGCCGGCGCCGGCTTCACCCGGTCCCCCACCCGGTACCGGATCAGCGGCATGTCCTCGTTCAGCAACCCCGTCGCCACCAGATCGCCCGCCCCATCGGAACCAGCCTCCACAATCTCCACCACCCCTGCATCCGGAAACCAGTGCATCCTCCCCTCTTCACACTCGCCCGCCGCCGCTGCCATCTCGCTCATCCCGTAAGTTTCCCGCACCGGCGCGTCGAAGGCCCGTTCCATCGCCTCCCGCTGATGCTCGAACAGCGGCTCGGCGTTGGTCAGCACCACCCGGAACCGCAAGTCCCGCACACCCAGCCGCAGACACTCCTCCGCCAGCGTGTGCAGCGCCGAACTGTATCCCCACAGGTACACGGGCCGGAACCGCCTCAACCCCTCCACATAGTGCCCGATCCACTGCGGCGCCAGATGATAGCTCGACAGATACAGCTGCCGCATCGGCCGGTTGTGCACCCAAAACGGCGGCTGCCGCCGCTCCACCGGAACCACGATTTGCCCCCCAAGTATCGCCCACCGGTCGCGCCGGCTTACCCCGTGCCAGCGCCGCCAGCGCGCCTCAAACAACGCATACCACGCGCGCAACGCCCGCCGGCCGTGCCAGAGCCGCAACGGCGTTCCGCTCGTCCCGCTTGTGTGCTCTTCCACCATCCGCCGCCGGTCGCAATCTTCGGCCACAAACGCCTCCGGCTGCCGCCGCAAGGCCTCCTTTTCGAGCACCGGCCAGTTCTCCAGCCTCTCCCAGCTTCCGGAGTCCCCCCGAACCCTGCGCTCCGTCCACATCGACCGGTAATACGGCACCTGCCGCGCCGCCCGGTCCAGCAGCCGCGCCAGCCGCTCCTCCTGCCACGCCTTCCACTGCTCCCCCGTCCACGACTCCCGCTCCAGCGCCTCCTCTACCAGACGCTCCGTCTCCCGCCCGTAGCGCCACCGTTCGAGCCGCCACCCATGCACGGACGCCGCCACGTCCCGCATCCATGCGGGCATCCGGTGGTACAGCGATAGCCAGGCGTCAGCCGCCATCAGGCCTCAAATGGGAAAAGCGGCAGTCCAAGCCGCCCTGCGGCCTCGCCTGCCGCATTATGGAAAGTCTGGTTCCCGAACAAAACCCTACTGGGCGCGCTTCCGCCACAACGCCAGCCCGGCCAGCCCCACCAGCACCAGCCCCACCGAACCCGGTTCCGGTATCTCCGCGTTATACAGCCGCACCTCATCCAGCCCCGTGATGTCGTGCCCGAAATCATATTGGGGGGGCTGCTTTCCGTAGAAGCCGGAAACCCAATCGGCCAAAATCCCGATCTGCGTCACGCTGCCCAAAGTCTGCTGGATCTGGGTGGCGCTGGCCGGATTCGTGCCGCCCGTATTCAAAGCCCACGGAAAACTCGTGTCGAGGGCAATAGAATTGAAGGTCCATTGGGCTGTTGCGCCCGGGAGCCCAACCGCAAACAGGTCGGGTCCCGAGCTCCCCTTGATCCACACCACAGGATCCCCAAGATACCCGTTATCGCGATAATTGTTGGGATTCTCGTTCCTCAGCCAAAAGGTCAGCGTCCCCCCATACAGATCTCCCCCCCATGTCGCCGGCGCAATAAAGAACAGAAAACCATCCATCGTGTCTTCTGTCTCCAGATACCCCCCGCTGTAACCGCCGCTCGCCACCTGCACCGGCCCCGTTCCGCCCGGGGGCGCGTAACCGTATGTCTTGATCGTCCACCCCTCTGTCCCCGTCTCGAAACTGCTCGAAAAAGAAAACACCGCCCCGGACGCCGCCGCGCCCACTACCATCATCAAAGCCAGTACTCGTCGCAGCATAAGACCCTCTCGTGGTTCTCCCGTATTCTACTCGAATCGCTCCACTTGTTCCTAGTCCTAATTTGGGTTAGCTGGCCTAGCCGACCGGCGCTGAAAACTCCGCCGAAGTACCACGCTCGTTCGACACCTTCACCGTCACCCCCTCCAACTCTTCCAGCAGCTTGTTCCGGTCGTCGGTGCTCCCAACCACCGTAAACGGCGCGGTCGCCGAAAACAGCCCGCCGTAGCTTGCCGACGCCGCGCTCCCGAACCACAACTGTGCCGCCGGCCCGACGTCGAAACTGAACGTCTCGCTCCTGCCCGTCCTCCGCCGGATCGTTACCTCCATCTTCGTCAGGTTTCGCGTCGTACTGTAGCCCGTCACCACCACCTGCACCGCCGTCAGGCTCGCCTCCAGACGCGCCGCCAGCACCACTGGCGCCTGTTCCGGTACTGTCAGCTCCAGCGCCGCCACCTTCTCCGGCGTCAGCACGATCCCCCCATCCGTCTCAAACGACGGCGTCAACACGATCCGCCCCGCCGCCGTCCCGGTCTGCAGCCGGACCGACGTCGATCCGTTCCCAAACACCGCCCGCGTCTCCCCCGCCGGGATCGTGAAACTCACGCTCCGCCCCCCGGTCGAGAACTGCACAGCCGGGTCTGCCCCGAAATTCAGCGAGTCCACCGTCATCGTCACCGTCCCCCGCAGCGCAACAGGATAGGCACGATCCAACCTCAGCCCCACCGATCCCTGCGTCATCGGAGCCACCGTCCCGCTCAGCCCTTCCCACCGGTATCCCGGCAGTTCCGGCAGGTCCGCCGCCGTCCCCGCCAGGTTGAAGAACGCCGTCCCCACGCTTAAAACAGCCGTGTTCAACCCGGGCACGACCGGCGTGAACTCTACCCGGAACGATAACCGGCCCTCGGGTTCCACTTCGGCCGGCAATTGCGGCAACTGCACAAGCCGGAACGACCTCCCGCTCACGCCAATCGAATCGATTCTCGCCGCCCGGTTGCCCCGGTTCTCCACCACAAACTCCACCGCCGTCGTCTGCCCTACTGCCGCAGGGGGCGCCGGCACCTGCCCGCCCACCTCCACAAGCGTCACGCCTCCCGCCACATATGAATACTCCAGCATCGGTCCCACCGCCATCACGGACAACACAAACGTGTCCGCCCCCACCCTCAGCCGTCCCGTCTGCCTCCCCGCTTCCACCCCCGTCACACTCAATCCGAACCACACCTCTCCCCCCGCCTTCACTACCGTCTGCGGCAAGGGCGGATCCACCAGCGCCCAACCCGGCCCGCTCACCGCCACCCCCGCCAGCACCCCTTCCGCATTCCCCTCGTTTCTCACCCTCATCCACACCCTCTTCCGCTTCCCCATCTCCACCTCCCCCGCATCCACCACTCCCCCCGCATCCACTGCCGTCCCTTCCTCCCCTCCCAGCGACGCCATCACCGCATACTTCCACGTCGCTCCCTGCGACGACGCCTCCACCTGCATCGCCGCCGCCACCCCGTCCACCGTGATCCGCAGCACACCCGCATGCGCCCCCACCGCCTTCGGCTCATACCGCAGCCGGAACTGCACGCTCCCGCCCGGCGCCACGTCCAGCGGCATCAGCGGCAGCGAATTCAAAGCCAGCTCCTCCGCTCCTTCCAGCTGCACGCTCTCCAGCTTTGCCACCGCCATCCCCCGGTTCAGGACATACACCGTCGCCAGCGTCACCGCATCCACCGGCGCCTTGTCGATCCGGATCACCCCTCCATCCCCCACGCCCACCACGTTCCCGTCGGTGCTCAACGAATACGCAAACCTGACATCCGCCAACGCCCCCGCCGCCGCCCACAGCGCCAGCCACGCCACCCAGATTGCCCGCAGCATCGCCTTCCTCATCTCCCTACTCTCCCGCCGGCACAAAATAGGCCTGCCACCCGCCCCCGCGCCGTACCGCCACCCAGGTCTCCTCACCCTCCCTTTCCCTCAGCCGCAGCACCAAACCCTCTCCCCCTCCCACGCGCTCGAGCCTTTCCGGCGCCGCCTCCAACTCCACCGCTGTCCCCTCGCCCTTCTCCAGATCCCACACCATCAGCACCGCCCTCTTGCCCCCATACGCCGCCACCACTTCCCTGCCCACAATCTCGATCCCTACGGGCGCATCCCCCCGCTCCAGCGCCACCCTCCACACCTCCTGCCCCGCCCGCACGACCACCACCTCGCCCGCCCCCGCCACAGCCACCACGTCCCCCAGCACCGCAGCCACGCCCTTGCCCGGTACTCGCCCCAGTTCCTCCCACTGCCCCTGCCTCCACGCCTCCACCGCCGTCTGCTCGCCGTCAAACCACGCCACCGCCAGCTCGCCCGCGTCACTCACCGCCACCGACACCGACTCCCGGCCCTCCCCCGCGTCCACTCCCGTCACCCTCTCCAACGCCTCCACATCCCAAACCTCGATCCTCTCCCGCCCCGCCACCGCCACATATCTCCCCCCCGGCGACCACCTCGCCCCCTTCACCTCCATCTCCAGCCCCTGCTCCTCGACGGTCTCCCCGGCCAACCCCTTCACCACCGCCCATCCCCCGGCTCCGCGCACCACCGCCGCCTTTCCCGAAGACGCAACCCACGCCGTCTCCACACCTTCCAGCACCGCCCCACCCAAATGTGCCGACCCCGCCACACCCTCCACAATCCTCACCGCCCCCGACGGCCGGTCGAACACCACCCCCATGCGCACTCCACCCACGCCTCCGCCTTGGCCCCACAATGCCGCAGCGGCCAGCAATGGCGCCAACAGAAACCTCATCGCGGACCTCCAATCACCACCGTCCCCGGCCTCAGCACCGCCCCCGAACTCGTGTCCCTCGTCGCCAGCCAGTAGCCCAGCCCTGCCCCGGTTCCCGCCATCACCCCGATCATCCACCACTTGTTTCTCCCCCACCAGCCTTTCTTCTGCGATCCCGGCGCGCCCCCCGCCGCATACTCGTCGCGGCTGTTCCTCTGGCGGATCACGGCCATGCCCTCTCTCTCGCCCAGCCGGGCCGTCACCTGGATCGAAAACACTCCCTCCACCGCTGTCGGTGTCATCCGGCCCGCGCTCGCCTGCCCCTTGGCATCGGTCCGGTTCATGAACTCGTGCTTGCCTCCTTCGAACGTCGCGCTCGCG
Source organism: uncultured Arcobacter sp. (assembly GCA_964458495.1). Classification (GTDB taxonomy): domain Bacteria; phylum Acidobacteriota; class Terriglobia; order Bryobacterales; family Bryobacteraceae; genus JANWVO01. The sequence goes on along the minus strand of CAYWJB010000006.1, from coordinate 131,627 downwards.
CCGGTCTCCGGCGTCCGGAACACCACCTCCGCCCCTGCCACCGGAAAATCGTTCGCATCCCGCACCTCCACCACGGGCGGTGTCGCCGCTCCGGTGCGCGTGTTGTTCACCGCCTGCTCCCCTTGCAGCACGTAAATCCGCAGCCCGCCCCGTCCCGCCGCCTGTTGCGCCCCGGCCGGCGCCGCGGCCAGTATCGCCGCCAATGCCGCCGCCATCCACCGCCTCGCCGCGCGCTGCCCGTTTTCGCCCATTTCTCTCGTCCTTAACTTTCCGAGTCTACCACCGTAAAAAACAAAACTCACTCTTTTTGTTCCACCTTCACTGCCGCCCCAGCCGCGGGAAATGCTGCGCCAAGGTCCGGTAGACCTCCACCGCCAGCCCTTCCGCCGCCCGCTCCGCCGCCTCCACGCTGCCCCCCCCTGCCGGCACAATCACGCGCACCAGCGCCGTGTCGCTGCGCCCGTATCGCATCGCATCCCACACCAGCCACAGTTTCGCCTTGTACTCGTTGGCCACCGTCCGCTCGCCAGTTTGATACCAGTACACCACCGCCGCCTTCTCGCTCTCCTTCTGGATCACATACCGGTTCGCCTCCAGCCTCCCCGCCCCCGGCGCGTCCGCCTCGAACGTCCCCATCCGTGCAAACACCCACCCGTGCCCGGGCAGACAGTTGCGCGGCGTGTGCGGCGCATGCCCTGTCCGCTGCGTCTTGAAGTACGCCACGAACACGCTCGCCCGCTGCCCCGTCTCTGGATGCTCCAATAACCGGAACAGATGATCGTCCGGATGCAGGATCTCCGCCGTCGCCCCGTCCACCGCCTCCTCCCGCAGCTCCACCCATCCGCCCCGCCCCAGGTCCACCAGCGCCAGCGGCAGCACCTTTGGCTCCCTCTCGTTCTGTGAAAACACATGGAAGCCCACCGCCTGCAGGCACAGCACCCCGGTCGCCACCGACAGCCCCCGCCCCCGCCACCAGCTCACCGCGCCCACCTCCGCAACACCCGCTCCACCCCGATCAGCATCCCCATCGCCGCCACAAACACCACCCACCCCTCCATTCCGTGGTAAAACCCCTCCGCCAGCCGCTCATCCACCTCTCCGAGCAGCGCCGTCGCCATCACCCGCCCCGCATTCGCCACAATCGCTACCGGCACCGCAGCCGCGGCAAGCGCCCACCGCATCCACACCTTTTCGTGAAACAGGTACGCATATGCCAGCGCAAAAAACTCCAGGGCCATCAGCGCCCGGATCCCGCTGCACGCCTCCACCACCGAAACCATCCTCCCCGCCAGCTCCAGCACGTTGCCCTCCCGCAGCACCGTCCGCCCCGCCGCCTCCAGGCCCCACTCCGCCAGCCGCGTCGCCACCAGTTGCAGCGGGAACGTGATCTGCTTGTGCAGCAGCCCCGGCAGCGGCAGCGCAAAGCACATCAGCAGGAGCGGAAACCGCAGCCGCCGCATCAGCTGCCCGCCTCCCAGATACCAGGTCAGCCCCGCAAGGGTCCCCACCAGCGCCACCCGCTCGGTGAAGATCTCCGCCGCCAGCGCCCCCGCACAGGCCACCACCCCGCTCAGGATCAGCAGCCCCAGCCCCCAACCGCTCCTCTCCACCCGCACCCCGGCGAGCTCCTCCCTCCGCTCCCAAACGATGTAGCCCACCAGCACCGGCACGAACCACCCGTGCGCCATGTTGTCGTCGCTCTGCCACTGATGCACAATGTTGCCGATCACCGGCCAGTAACACACCGCCACCAGCAGCGCCAGCCACCCCGCCGCAGCCCAGCCGGTCCACCTCTCCATCCTCATCTCTTGCATTCTGCCCTCGACTCCTGCCTGTCGGCGCCCCTCTCGACCGTCTTGTTCTCCTGCCTGCCTGGGCAGCCACGCCGGGCCTCCGCCAGCCCGGCAGCCCCAACCCGGCGCCCTTCAATCCGCTCCGCTGTTTGCCCCCGCCGGATGTCCACTGGCCGCCGCACTCGTTCCCCCACAGCTCCCCTGCGTCTGCCCCACCCTTTGCAGCCTGCGCCATTCCAGCGCCCGCTCCGCCAGCACTCCTGCGGCGAGAAGGAGCAGCACTTCGGCAGGATAGCGGTATCGCAACGTCACCTGAACGAAATGGTAGGCTGCCGTGACCAGCAATAGCATCATGGCCACGTGCTTTACCCACCAGTGGCGGCGCCATCCCAGCACAATCCCTGCCAAGCCCAGCAGTGTCACCGCCCACGCCCGTGCCGTGGCCCCTCTCCCCGGCACTGAGGGAAACCAGTAGGCTTTCGCCCGCTGCGCCGTGAGGCGCGCAAATTCCGCCGGATGCCCCCGGATCCAGTCCGACGCCTGCCGGAACTTCGCGCGCATATACTCCGCCTCCCCCAGCTCCCTGCACAGCTCCGCCTCTTCTGGACTTTCGTTGGGGTGCAGCTTGCGGAACCATCCGCTCGTCGTGTTCTGCCGCATCTCCGGCTGCGCCCGGTCGTTGTTTGAGACGACCAGCTCCAGCCCCAGGTTGGAGCGCAACACAACCGGCGATCCCAGCACCATCGTGTTTCTCGCCGCCCACGGCGCCATTGCCGCTGCCAGCCCCAACCCGGCCATCAGCGCGTGGCGCCAGTTTACCAGCGCCCCTGCCCGCCTGAGAAGAATGGCCGCGCCGTAGAGAGCCGCCGGGAACAGCGCTGCGTAAGACAACCCCACCACGCCGGCGCCCGCCCCTGCCGCCGCCACCGCCCAATCACCCCTCCCGCTGCGCAGCAGCGCCGGCAGCCGCGCCATCCGGGCCAGAAACAGGACGAACACCAACGTCCCGAACACATTTTCGAAGTCTCCTTCCACCTCGTCGCGCGCTGAGATCGGATGAAGCGCCAACGCGGCCCCCACCAGGATCGCCGCTCGCACTGGAAGCCCGAGCGCCTGCCCCAGCACCGGCGTCAACGCGCACACCCCGCTCGCCATCGCGCAGTTCATCACCCGAATCGTGATCCACGCCCGCGACTCGTCCCCCAACACCCCGAATACACCCGACAACAGCAGCGGATACAACGGCGTGGTATGCGCTGTCGGCCCCGTCTTCCCTGCGTTGTAGGGATCCCGAAACTCGCCCTGATAGGCCAGCGATCTCCCGACCCGCGCCACCTCGTGCGAGACCGGCACCGTGAAAATCTGCGGCCCCCGGTTGATCAGAAACAGGAGCCGCACGGAAAACGCCGCCAACCACAACAGCGCCACCACCTGCAAACTGACCGTCCCCCGGCCAGCCCGCCTCCGTGCCTCTCTCATCTCCCCTCTTCCTCCAGAATTGATTCAGTCCTCCCGGGGCCGCCGGAGACATCGATTCTGCGGCAGCCCTCTTTGCCCCCGCTCTGCCGCTCCACTCTATCCCTGGGCCGCCAACCTGGCACCCCTTCTTCCCTCAGCTCACTCCTCGCAAGCAGGACTGACTTCTCTTTCCCGCCTCCAAACTCCCCAACCCTCCACGACCAGTCCGCCCGTGGACGGAGCCGTCTGTACACTTCGCCAACTCGAAACCCGGGGATTCCCCTGCGCCCCACGGCAGGGCAGATTCCCCTGAGCGCCAGCTCAGGGCCTATCTTCGCAACAACCACGCTCCTCACCGCACCAGATTCCCCTGGGCGCCAGCTCAGGGCCTATCTTCGCAACAACCACGCTCCTCACCGCACCAGATTCCCCTGAGCGCCAGCGCACGGCCTATCGCTTCAGCTCTCCCATCACGTTCCAGGCTTCGCCTCACGGCAGGGCCTTTCCACAATCATCCCCTCACCCCCGCATCCATATCACGACCTGATGAAACCCCCGCAAACTCTCCCTCGACCGGTCCACCCCCCGCAGCCTCCGCCCCAGCCACACCCCAAGCCCCCGCAAACCCGGAATCACAAACAACGGATACCCCCACTTCGACCACCCGAGAAACCCCCTCGCCCCTTCCAGCCGGAAATGCCGCCCCCACTTCTCCACATCGGCCACCGTCAGCGGGTGATGCCACGCCCGGTTCGGCTGGAACGGCCGGTACAGCCCGCGCGCCAGCCGCACCGCCCACCCCGTATTCATCGGCTCCCAGGCCACCAGCACGCCGCCTGGCTTCAGCCGCTCCCGCAGCACCTGCGCTGCCCTGTCTATATCGGCAAAGGCGTGCAGCACGCTGCCGGCGTAAATCACGTCGAACCGTCCATGCGCCCAATCCTCCGCCAGCGCGTCCCCGGCAACCGCCCGCGCATGCGCGAGCCCCGCCCCCTCCAGCTTCTGCTGCAACTTCCCGATCCGGTCGGCGCGCAAGTCCACCCCCAGATACTCCCCGCACCCCCGCGCAATCTCCATCGTCAGCACATTCCCCGCCCCCGCCCCGATCTCCAGCACCCGCTTCCCCTCCAGCCGCCCCAGCCACTCCCGTTGCAGCGCCACCGCCTCGTCTCTCTCCCCGATCGCCGCCCGATACCGCGCCAGCGACTCCCGCAGCCAAACCCACGCTCGCTCAATCCCTCCCATCCCGCTCGCGCTCCCTTCGCCCTTCCCTTGCCCCGTTCCCCCCGGCCTTGGCCGGGGCACTCCAGCGGTTCCCCACCTTGTTCTCCCCTCGCGCTCGCGCGAGGGCCCCAACTGTACCCCGCTCTGGTCACGCTTTTCCCCCTCGCACCCCTACCTCCCCCTCACCACTACCTCGTTCGACCCATACCCCCCACTCGCTACCCTCACACCCACCTCTCCCGTTACCCCCGCCGGCCATCGCAACCGCACCCAGTCCAGCCCCGGGTAACAGCAGTCCGCCTCCACCATAGCCTCCACATCCTCCACCGCTCCCACCCGCGCCCGCCACCCCGCCGCCCCGCGAAATCCCGTGCCCGCCAGCACCACTTCCTCCGCGCCGGCCTCCACCGCCTCCCCCCGGCACCCGGCAGCATCGCACCGCGCCAGCGGCTCAACACGCCCGTCCCCGTACCGCACATACCCCAGCGCCAGCCCCCGCCCGCTCCCGTCCGCCGTGAACAACCCCGGCGCCGCCCTCTCCAGCAACACCCCGCCCGCCTCCGCCTCCGGCTCTCCCACCCGGATCAATCGCACCCGCGCCCACCCCAGGCCGCACTCCGCCGGCGCTTCCCACGCCACCCACTCCCGGGTCACCGCCGCCAGCCGCGCCCACGCCTGCCCGCCTTCGCTGTCGGTCACGTGCACCCGCACCCCGCCCAGCTCCTCCCCGTAAGGTTCGCTCCCCGCCACCGGCTCGCCCGTGAAAAAACCGGAAGGCAGCTCCGTCCGCAACAACGCCCCCGGCGCGCCCGCGCCCGCCCGCTCCGGGTCCGCCGCCAGCGCTGTCTTCACCCCCTGTCCCCGCTCCAGCGTCAGCACAAACACCCCGAACTCCGGGAATGTCGCCGGATAAAGCGGCTTGTCCTCCCCGATCGGCGCCGCCGCCGTCCACCCCGTCATCCGCACCCGCAGCGGTTTGCCCTCGTAAACCCCCGTCTCGAATTCCTCAAAGTAATTCTGCACATTCCGCAGCACCCACCGGTCCCCCGCCTGCGGGTTCATCCCCGAAATGTCCACCTCCACCGCATCCTGCCTCGGCCAGTTGTAGATCACGACATGCGCCCGCTGCGGTTCGTACTCGTTCCGCCGGACGAAAACCGCCGGCTCTTTCGGCCTCCCGTCCGGCGTAGCGATCAGTTTTCCCGTCTTTTCAAACCCCAGCTCGCTCTGCAACCTCGCAAGAGAATAGTCAGTCACCTGCGGCCCGTCCACCCGCCCCAGCCGCAGCACCTGCACCCGGGCATCCATCACATGGTAGGTGTTGCCTTCGAACACCGACCGCTGAAAACCGTCCGGTGTCCAGAACGACACCGAAATCCGTTCACCCTGCTGCGCGGGCCTCACGAATGTGTTGTTGCGCACCTCCATGCGGTTCCAATACAGAGCTGTAGTGACCCCCGGCAGGTAGTTGCCCTCCAGCTTCAACCCCTCGTTCGGCCGGTTCCAGTAGGAGAGCTGCGCCCCGTTGCCATACAACAGGTTGCTCCGCATCACGATGTTCTTCATCGGGCCTTCCCCCCCTACCAGCCACCGGCCGTTGAAACCGATATTGCCTTCCAGCAGAAAATTGTTCAAAAATGCCCGCTTCGAGCCATAAATATGCATATTGAAGCTGAACGGGTTGAACAGAATGTTGTCACGGATCCACTTCTCCGCATTCTGATTCTGTGCGTAAATCGAATGCCCGTGCGTGCGGTCCGGCGCCCTCCACCCGTTGTTGAAGATCACCGTCCCGTAAAGCTCCACATTCGGAGTCGAAACCCCCATCCCGACCCCCACCCCCGCGTCATGCACCACGCAGTTGATCACCTTCGTGTTCGGCCCCACTATAGAAATCCCGCCGCCACGCGTCTGCTCGTGGTTCGATCCAGCCAGCGTGGTCACCCGGTTCGGGTCCGAGTTGGTCACCTCCAGCCCCCAGTACCACGCCCATTCGCCTTCAATCGTCAGCACCGACTTGGGCGAGAACCCCCGCCCGTCCAGCACCACCCGCTCGCCCGGATACGCCCGCAGCACCACCGGCTTGCCCGGCGCCCCCTTCAGCCGCCCTACAAACGCCCCGTTGTACACCCCCTTGCGAACCCACACCGTGTCCATCGGCGCGATCCGCGGATGCGGCTGCAAAGCCGCTTCCAGGCTCCATGGCTTCTCCCGGCTCCCGTCCCCCTGCGCCGTCCCGTCCGGCGCAACATACCACTCCGCCGCCGGCGCCGTCCCGCAACACGCTGCCAGCAGCCACATAACCGCTGCGGATCGCTTCAGCAAAGCCATCGCTTCACTCCCTCCCCACTCCCAGGATCTCCGCCACCCGCCTCACATGCGCCTCATACGTGAACCCCTCCGCCGCCATCACCCCCCTCTCGCTCTCTGCCCTCCACTTCCCCGGATCACCCGCATACGCCGCAATCGCCCGGGCAGCCGCCTCCACGTCCCGCGCCGCCACGGTTACCCCGCACCCGAACTTTTGAAGCATGCTGGCGATGCCCCCTGTTTCGCTTGCCACCGGGACCGCCCCATACGCCATCGCCTCGCTCAGCACCTTCGGCCAGCCTTCACTGCACTCGGAAAGCAACACACAAAAATGAGCCGTCTTATACAATTCCCTGATCTCTTCCCTGCCCAACCACCCGTGCAGCCGCACTACCCCATCGAGCCCGTCCCGCCGGACGCGTTCCTCCAATACACTCCGCAAAGGTCCGTCTCCGGCTACGTCCAGTTCGCACTCGATCCCCGCCTCACGCAGCCGCCGCACCAGTTCCACCGCGCGCCCTGCCCCCTTCGCCTCCTCCACCCTCCCTGCAAACACAAGGCGCAGCGGCGCCTCCAGCCGCTTCTCCTCCGCCGCCGCGCGGCCCCGCTCCAGATCCTCTTCTGTCAGCGAGGGGTTCAAGAATGGCCGCACGTGCGGCGGCTCCCCCTCCCACTCGCCGTTGACGGTCACCACCCCCCCGGCCCACCCGCACCGCAAAATCCACCTTTGCAGCCGGTAGGACCACGGCTCCGGCCCCGCCGGCTTCCAGTTGCCCGCATATTTGAACCACCTCCGCCGCGGCGTCCTCTTTATACAAAGCACCAGAAGCGCCAGCAGCCCGATATTACAAGGCAGCCGCACGTGCACCGCATCCGCCAAGGCCACTTCCCTCCAGATCACCTTCCCGTACTCACGCCACGCCGCCACCACTCCGGCCTTTTCCGCTATCCCATCTCCGCCGCTAGGCTTCACCCCTGCCACCCGAACATTTCCCGCTCCGTAGGCCTCCATCGAAACTTCGAGATCGCCCTCTTCCACGGGTGCCACATGCACCAGCTCATCGAACAACCCGGCGACATGGCTCAACTCCCTCACCGTCGGTCCCCACCCACGGACTTCATTTCCCGATCGCCGGTGCGGCGTGTGCGAGATCACCACCAGCTTCAACCCTTCACCCCTCCGCCAACTGCCGGAGCAGCCGGTCATACTCGTCCATCCGCCGCTCCCACGTTCCCTCTTCCAGAACCCGCCGCCGTGCCGCTTCTCCCATTCTCTTTCTCAGCCCGGCATCCGCCAGCAACCGCCCCAAAGCCTCGGCCGTCTCGCTCACCTCTCCCTCCCGCACCACCAGTCCGGTCACCCCGTCCACCACCGCCTCCGGCAACCCTCCGCAATCACTCACCACCGCCGGCTTGCCGCACAGCGCCGCCTCCAGCACGGCAATCCCGAAACCTTCGTAGTCCCCGTCCACCATCCGGCTCGTCATCGCAAACACGTCGCAGCTTTGCAGGCACGCCCCCAGCTCCCTCGGCGTCAGACGGCCCAGGAACCGGATCCTGTCTGTCACCCCCGCCTCTCGCGCCGCAAGCTCCACCCGCTCCCGCTCCGTCTCCAGTCCTGCCATCCAGTACTCGACTCCCGGCGCCAGCGCCGCCACTTTCGGCAGCGCCCGCACCACCACCTCTTGCCCCTTTCGCTCCGAGACATGGCCTACAGTCAGAATCACGGGTCCCTGCCCCGGCCCCCTCTGCCGCCTCCAGGCCTCCACCTCGCCATCTCCAGCGGGACGGTACCACTCTCCGTCCGCCCCGTTCAGGATCACCTCCACGCGCCGCCTCACGCCGTGCTTCTCTTGAACCACCCTGGCGGTGTGACGGCTCACCGCGATCACGACGTCCGCCGACCGCAACGCCCATCCAACAGCCGCATTTTGCACCCTCCCGCCCGTCAGCAACTCCGTCCCGTGGGCCACCGCCGCCAGCTTCGCCTCACCCCGCGCTCTCAGCAACGCACCCGCCAGCAGAGCGTTTCTTCCGGACGCCACCACCACGTCGGCGCCCCATCTCCGGTCGCGCATCGCGCCCGCCGTGAGGTAAGCCAGGCGAGTCATCCTGGCACCCCGCCGCAGAGACGAGATCTCAAACATCTGCTGGCAGTTGAAAGCTTCGATCTCCTCCCGGTTAGCATAGTCCTGACAAGTCCGCACCCGCACTTTCCAGCCCCTCGCCGAAAGCCCTTTCGCCAGCTCATGGGCATGAACGCCGATGCCCCCGGGCCCCGGCGGAAACTCCGAAGCCAGGATCAGCAGCCGCTTCCCTCGCATGCCGCCACGCCAGCCTCTTCCAGCCGTTCAATCTGCGGAAATCTTCCCATCATCCGCAGCGCCTCTTCGTCCCTCTTCCGCACCACCCACAGCGTATGCGGAAGCTGCGCCGCCCCCACCGCCGCCTTCAATGCCCGCCGCCACGCGCACCCCCGCCCCGCGAGCGTCCCCAGCACGCTCATCCACAGCGCCTCCCGGCACTGCCGCTCGCTGAAATACCTCCTCCGCAAGTACAGCTCCGTCCGCTCCGGCAGGTGCCTCACCCACAGGCTCGCCCGGCTCGCCGCATAGGTCGCCTTCCGCGCCTTGTGCTTCCTCAGGCCTCCCTGCAGCGCATGGTGGTGCAGCACGCGCAGCTCAGGATCCAGCACCATCAGCGCACCGCTCCGGTACAGCCGCATCCCCAGATCCCCGTCCGCCCGAGCCCCCCGGTTATACGCCAGGTCGAACAGCCCGCTCCGCACGAGCGCTTCCCTTCGCACCATCCCGGCGTTGGTCGGAAACACGTCGCTCATTCGCCGCAGACGGAACCACTCCGGCAGCGCCCCCGCGCCCGCCTCCTCCGCCACCCCGCACACCACGTCCGCTTCCGTCTCCGCCGCCACCCGCAGGAACCGTTCCACCAGGTCGGGCTCCACCTCGTCGTCGTCGTCCAGAAACAGGATCCACTCCCCCCGGCTCGCCCGCAGCCCGGCGTTCCTCGACGTGCACTGGCCCGCTTTCTCCTGCTCGATCACCCGCAGCCGGAGGCCATCGGCCGAATGCCAGTCCCGCTCCCGCCGTCTGCCATCGGTTTGATCCACCACCACCACCTCTACCGGCGGCACCGTCTGGGCCGCCAGCTGCCGCAGAACCGTGCGCAGGTACGGATACCGGTCCACTGTCGGGATCAGCACCGTCACGCTGCCCTCTGCCAGCCTTCCGCCCGTGTCGCGCCCCGTGCGCCATCCCCCCGGCCTCACCCGCTCCAGGCCCGCCGCGCCCCGCCATGCCCGCCACGCCTCCGCCGGTCCGCAATCCCCGGTGAGAACCGCCCGCCCCAGCCCGTACGCCAGCCACTTCAACCCTCTGGCCTTGGCCACCCAGCGCGCCTCATCCTCCAGCGGCGGCCTGGCGCCCGCCCCCTGCCCGGTGCCCGCCATCCCCGGCACATGGCGCATCATCGCGCCGGCACACAGGCACCGGTAACCCAAGTCCAGTCCGGCGCCCGCTAACGTCCGGTACGCGCCGTCCACACCACCCACGCACTGGAGCAGTTCCCTCCTCACCAGCGCACACCGCAAGCTCAGCCTCCAGCTCGAGGCTTCGATCTCCGCCGGCGGATCGCGGTGCAGCATCCAGCAGGGGCTCACAAAGTCGAGCAGCCCCGGCAATCCGCCCGTGCCCATCCGCAACCCGCCATGCCAGACGTCAACAGGGCGCTTGGCGAGTTCCTGCATCAGTCCAAGATCCGGCATCCCGAGCGTCGCGTCCCAGAACAGCACCCAGCCGGCTTTCTCTCCCTCCAGCCAAGCCCGGATCGCCGCATCACACGCGGATACTCCTCCCCGGCCATCAAGCACCCGGCCCCACTCCCACGTCAAAGGCTCACCGCCCGTTACAATCAAATCCATTCGCATCAGCGCTTACCCTCTGAGAGAGGGGGACTGACCCCTCTGTCCCGCCCCGCTCACTCCCCAACCGCGCAACACCAGTCCGCCCGTGGACAGAGCGGTCTGTCCCCCTCTCGCCAAAACCCTCCGCCGCCGTAAATGCGCTTTCCCCCTTGTTTGCGCGATCCGCCTCGCGTTTTCAGAGCCGCGAGTGAAGCGGGCCGAAGGCCCGCGGGAACGAGCGGTT
>CAYWJB010000006.1:0-120579 GCA_964458495.1 uncultured Arcobacter sp. | reverse complement strand
CGCGTTTTCAGAGCCGCGAGTGAAGCGGGCCGAAGGCCCGCGGGAACGAGCGGTTCCCGCCGCCGCGCCCAAACCCGGTTTCCCCTCGCGCTTTTCTCTCTGGTCTCCCCTCGCCCTTTCAGAGCCGCGAGTGAAGCGGGCCGAAGGCCCGCGGGAACGAGCGGTTCCCGCCGCCGCGCCCAAACCCGGTTTCCCCTCGCGCTTGCGCGAGGGCCCTCTGAGAGAGGGGGACTGACCCCTCTGTCCCGCCCCGCTCACTCCCCAACCGCGCAACACCAGTCCGCCCGTGGACAGAGCGGTCTGTCCCCCTCTCCCCCCGGCATTGCGGTTTCCCCTTTGTCTGCCGGTTTCCCCTCGCGCTTTTCTCTCCGGTTTCCCCTCGCGCTTGCGCGAGGGCCCCAACCGTGCTTCCGTTGCGCTTCCCTCACCCCGTTCCCCCTCTCGCCCCCCAACGCATCACCCCACCACCCTCCGATAAAACTCCTCAAACCGCCGGATCTGGTCCTCCAGCCGGAACTCCCGCTTCACCCGTTCCCGCCCCGCGCGCCCCATCGCCAGCCGCAACTCCGCATCGCCTGCCAGCGCCACAATCCGCTCCGCCATCTCCCTCGGCCGCCGCCGCGGCACAACAAACCCCGTCACCCCGTCCACCACGTTCTCCGCCAATCCGCCCGCGTCCGTGCAGACCACAGGCGCCTCCATGGCCTGCGCTTCCAATACGGCGTTGCAAAAACCCTCGCTCACCGCCGCATGCACAAAAACATCAGCCCACTCGAGCTGCTCCCGCACCCCCTCCCGGTCCATCGCCCCGCACAGCTCCACCTCCGCCTCCAAACCGAGTTGGTGCCTCGCGAAGGCAACGGCCTCGTAATAGCTCCCGTCCCCCACAATCCGGCACTCCAGCGCCAGACCCGCGTCTTTTACCCGTTTCACCGCATCAAGCGCAAACTCGTAGCCCTTTTTCCACTCGAGCCGCCCCACGCTCAACAGCCGCAGCGGCCGTTCCCGCGTGCCCGCCGTTTCCACCACCCTCTCTCTTTTCCGCCGAAAAAATTCTGCGTCAATGGCCGGCGGGATCAGCGCGTGCAGCTTGTCCGGCGGGCACCCGCGCCGCTGCGCCCGCCGCCACAGGTCCTGCCCCAGGCAATGGATGCCGTCCGCCTTCTCCCATACCTCGTCGTAGAAATGCGGGTCGTCCAGCCCCGCGAAATTCAGGTCATAGCCACGAAAACTCACCACCACCTTGCACCCCAGCCGCTCGCCGATGTGCATTCTACCCACCGCCGTCGCTCCGAATTCAAAGTGCACGATGTCCGGTTTCGCCGCCAGAATCTCCGCGTCCAGGTACAGCTCCCGCCAGCCCCTCATTCCGGCCCCGAGATACCGTGCAGCAATGTGCGGCCTCCCAAGAGCCTGGACAGCCACCTTTGGCGCATACATGGCCGCCACCCACCTTGGCCGCGCCGGCGCCGCGACCCGGACCGCACCCCGCAGCGCCTCCTGCGCCGCATGGCCGCGGTACCGCTCCCACTGCGCGGCGTCGCTCCTTTGGCAAACCACCATCACCGAATGCCCCCGCCCCATCAGCCCCGCAGCCTTGTGAAAGAGGAACGTCTCCGACGTCTGCGGAAACGCGGGCACAACTATGACGATCCGCATCAAGACTCGGGATTCCGCCTTGCCGCAGTTTCTCTCACCAGCCCCTCGTACCACTCCCGCCACTGCCGCGTCTGCCGCTCCAGCGTGAACTCTTCGAGCACTCTTTGCCTGGCCGCCGTGCCCATCCGCCGCCGCAGCTCCGGATCGCACGCCAACTTCACAAGCGCTTCCGCCATCGCATCAACATCGCGCACGGGAACAACGAAACCGTCTACCCCATCCCGCACCGCTTCCCGCATCCCCCCGGCGTCAGTGACCACCACCGGTAACCCGCACGCCATCGCCTCCAGCACGGCGTTGCTGATTCCCTCGCTCACGCTGCTGTGCAGGAAAACATCGCTCTCCCGCAGCATCTCCAGAACCTTTTCCGAACTCTGGCCCCCCTTCCAGTGCACGCGGCCCTCCAGGTCCAAATCGTGGATCGTGTAAAGCAGGCGGGAAATCTCCTCCTTCCCGCCCCCGCCCGCAATCGTAAGCTCCGCGTCAAGTCCTCTGTTTGAAGCCTCCGCAAAAGCAGTCAAGGCAAACTCGTACGCCTTGCACCAAATCAGGGTGCCTGCCATCAGGATTCTCACTCGTTCGCAGGGCGAATCTGCTGCCGCAGGGACAAATCGGGCAGGGTCCACCGCCGGCCGGATCACCGCCGCCTTCTCCGGGCACATCCCCAGCGCCACGGCCTCGCCGGCGATCGCCTCGCTCACGCAATGCACTCTCGCCGCTCGCGCGAAAATCTCCGGCAGCGCCTCTGCTTCCCGCTGCCTCCGCGGGTTGTGGGGCGCGATCATCACGTGCGTCCCCCGGCAGCTCACTACCACAGGCATGCGCGCATCTGTCACGAGTGGCAAACACGGAACTGCCGCCAGGGTCCACTCAAAGTGCAGAACATCCGGTCTGAAAGCCGCAACCGCCCAGCGCCGCGCCGCCAGCCGCAACCCTCTCGTTCCCCCTCCAACCCACTCCCGCAGCCCGCGCCTCGCTTGCCGGATATCCCGGACTGCCGCTCGCAAGAACAGCAAAAGTGCCGACCCGGCCGCCCGCAGACCGCCAGGAACACGCACCGCCTTCACGTTCGGCAATCGCGGGCCACCCTTCCTTGAATCCGGCGTCAACACCGTGATCCGGTATCCGCACCCGGCCAGCGCCTCGATCTTCCGCATCAGAAACGTCTCTGCCGGCCACCGGATGTCCATGATCATCAGGTGCACCGTCTCACCCCCCGAATTTCTCCAGCCACACTGCAAACGTCAGCAGCATGGACACCGTATAGCCGTTCGCCCCGTCCGGCGCCGCCCGGAACGTCTCCAGCAACTCGCGCACCTTCGCCGCCGGCACAAAATCATGCAACGGCGCGCCCCGCCGTAGCAAAATCCCCTCCAGCCGCTCCCATTGGCCCGGCGAGAAGAACTGGACCTCCCAGTTCCTCTGGATCGCTTTCTCCCCTCTCACCGTCCGCCGCAGCTTCCGCCACGCCCGCACCGGCGTCATCCACCAGTGCGGGTGCCGGTATCGGAACAGGTCCGCCTCATACGGCTGCCAGGGGATCCGCGCAAAAGCCGGGGCGTGCCGCTTGAGATACTCGATCTGCAACCGCCGCCCCCGCACCATCTCCGTCGGCACAGTGCAGAAAAAGCGCATCACCCTGGGGTCCAGAAAAGGGATCCGCGGAAAGGCGGCCACCTGGTACATCCGCAGGCTTGCCAGCGTCCAGCGGAACGCCCACTGCTCCGTCTTCAACACCTTGATTCGGAAGTCCGGGTCCTCGATCCCGTCCACCCGCCGTAGTTCCTGCCGCATCATCTCCCGCACCGCCTCTTCCGGGTCTCCCCGGAGCTGCGGACGCACGATCTCTTCGAGCAGCCAGCGCCGCCCCTTCTTGAGCATCTTTTTCAGGCTGTGTTCGAGAACCTCCTCCTCCGTGCCGCCCGGCTTCGGAAATCCCATGTCGTCGCAAAAGACATCGCCCCAGTGCGCCGCCAGCACATAATCTGCCCTCTCCCTCAGCCAGTCCGCGATGTCCGCCTGCCGCGCCTGCGTCAGGTCCTGGAAGCACTCCGTCGCCTCCGCCACCATATCCAGCTTGTCGAACAGATACGGCCGGATCACATGGGCGTGAAAATCCAGCCCCGCCGCCCCGGCCACCTGCCGCGCAATCCGGATTTCAATCGAGTCCGGCGTGTAGCCGTAGCTGTAACTCGCCGGCTTGGCGCCGTCCGGCAGGCAGGCGGCCACCGTGCGCGAATCGAGCCCCCCGGAAAGCGGCAGCGCCACCCTGCCATTGCCCGCTTGCTCCGCCACAACCTCGCGCAAGATGGCGCCGAATTCCGCGATCGTGTCCGCTTCGCTGCGCTTCCGGTCCGGCTCGTGCCGCCACCGCCAGTACTTCTCCTGCCGCGCCAGCCGCCCGTCGGAATCGAATTCGTAGACGCTTCCGGGCCGCAAAATCCGCACGTCGGTATAGTGGGTGCGGTCTGCCGGGAAAAATCCCAGCGCGAAAAACCCCGCCAGCCCCTCCCAGTCCAGCCGCCGCGCCGACTTCCGGTACAGCTCGGCCGTATGCGTCCCGATCTCCCGCCCGTTCGGCCCGTCGAGGTGATAGAGATGGACGCTTCCTGCCGGGTTGGTCCAGACCGTCCAGCCGTCCTGCGCCGCGTTCCGGCTCAGGATTGCGTAATTGCCTTGCAAAATCCTCTCATTCTCCGCTAACTTCACAACGTCTGACAGGCCTCCCGGCAAAAACGGCCCCCCTCCGCTGCATTCGCCCAACACAACTACGTGTCTCTCCCCTCCGGTGGCACCTGCAATCTCGGTGGCAAAAACAGGCTGTCCGCTGAACCTCGGACAATTGCGTGCTTCGGCGTGGTTATCGAAACAATGGAGCAAATCCGGCAAGGCACGCCCGGGATTGCTTCCCTTCCGCCGGAGTCCGGTCACCGCCTTCCCAGCACCCTTTCGTACATCTCCTCGTGCCGGCGGACCTCGAGCTCGATCGCATAGTGCGAGAGGATCCGCTGTCTTGCGGCCTCCCCCAACTGCTTTCTGGACTCCGCGTCGCGCATCAGCCGCGCCATCGCTGCCCGCATCGCTTCGACATCTCCCGCCGCAGTCAGCACCCCGCTCACCCCGTCCTCGATCACGTCCTCGACACCGGCAATCTTCGTGGCTACCGGCGCCTTCCCGCATGCCATCGCCTCCAGCAGCGCCACCGGGCAGCCTTCCTGGCGGCCCTCACGCCGGGTCGGATGCACGAAGAAATCCGCTTCCGCGTGGAGCGCCCCGATGTCGCTCACCGCCCCCAGAAACTGCACCCGCTCGTGAAGCCCCAGCTCCCGGCGAAGCTCCTCCAGCCTTGCTGCCCACTCTCGGTCCTGCGGCGCACCAGCAATCCAGACGTGCAGCTCCTCCACGCCCGCAGCCGCCCGCAGCAGCAGGTCGTGCCCCTTCACCGGCAACAGGTGCCCCACCGCGACCGCGACCGGAACATCCGGCCCGATCCCGAGTCTGGCCCGCAAACCCAACTTCGGCTCGAGTCCCGGCCGGAAGCGTTCTGTATCCACGCCGGGGGGGATCAGCCTGGTCTTTCGCAAATACCGCGGATCGGCAAGGAACTCCCGCAGCATCGCAGTATTCTGAGCCGCAATCGCCTTGGCCAACCGGCTGCGGATCTTCCACGCCCGCCCCCGCCAGCTCATGTTCTTCTTGTTGTAAATCCAGGCCCGCGTGCCTGCGGCGTATGCAATCAACGGCTCCGAATAATCGTCCAGGTAGTGAAACGAATGCCAGATGTCAAACCGGTGAGTCCGGAATGCCCGCGCTGCTTGCCACACGCGCCACGGCAGCGTCATCAGCGGCCGGGCCGGGACCGTAAACGGCGCCTCCAGCAACGGGATTCCCAACGCTTCGACCTCACGCTCCAGGCTCCCTCCCCTCCGGCTCACGCAAACCGCAGGGGCAAACCGCGACCGGTCCAGCCGCCGGATAATGTGCAACAACGCTGCCCCGGAGCCGGCTGTAATGAAATTCGGGATCGTATAGAGAATACGAATCACCTTCAGGCCTCCTCTTCACACTTACCCTGATGCAACTGTGCCCGGTGGGCGGTAGCAACTCTCCGAAAACCGTTGGCCCATCCAACTCCAATGTAGAATTGAAGGGTGTATCATCAACCGCGTCATCGCCCGCACGGCCCGCCGGTCTTCCGCCTCTTACCGCGGCTCAGTACTGTAAATCCCGCAGATCCCGCACATACTGACGATCGTCGACAGCTTGCCTTATACACCCATTTCAGCTTTGCTGCCAAGCCCCCTTCCCTCCGCCAAGGTGTTGTACAAGCAGACCCACTCAGCGGCCTCCGTTTCGACGGAGAACCCCTTCTCCATGCTTCTTCGCCCAGCGCCCCCCATGTCCACCACCAGTTCCCTACCCCGCCGGCATCGCGGACATTCTCCTGGATCAGCCCCGCGCCGCCTGTTGACGCAGCAATCCCTGCACCCAACAAACCGCGCGCCGGGCCCCTTTCCTCATCCGGCTCAGCCATCCCCGATTCCGCCCGTAGGGAATCACGCCAGCTTCCGGACTCAGCCACGCTCGGTTAGATAAATACAATTCATCAGGAGAAAACGATTGAATTGTACCTTCGATAAATTCATCCGCAACAGAGTCCAGCGGATCCTTCTCTGCAACCCCACATTCCCTTAGCGCAGTCGAAGCTCTTTCCCGATAGAATTCCACATCAAGTGGCGCGCTGTCATGGCTCGCGAAATACAAAAGGCCGTCTCGCAAACCCCAAAGCATTACTCTTCTCTCAGAATCTGACTCGCAGCCGATGCAACGGCTGAGCAAGTAGCCAGCATATTTATTGAACTTGCACGCCCGCACGAAACTCTTGCGGTATATATCTCGGTTGTACTGCTCATAGTCGTGGAGTCCGGCAATGTACGTCTGCCGCATAGCTGGATAGCCGAGATTTGCCATTTCCATGCAAATGTAAGTCTCTGGCCGCTGCTGTATATATGCTCGCCGAACAAATTGCTTCGCTAGCCGGAACAGTTCAGTTCTGTAAAGGTGTACTCCGTAGGTTGGGCCGCAAAACCCCCAATCAAGGATCCTAAATCCCATCTTGTAAAAGCGAGTCTTGGTCGCCCTGGCTGAGAGAACCATTTCTTCAACTGCACCTTGCCTGAGCAGGACGTCTCCATCGAGAAACAACGTGTACTCTTCATCCTCAGCGAGCGCTATTTCAATGCTCTCCTCAAGTGCGCGCGCAAACGGCCGCGCTTCCACCACCCGGACTGCCCCTCTCTGGCCAAGTTCTCGTTGCGCCCGCTCAATACATACCCCAAGAGTCCTTTCTCCAGCGCCCCTCACAACAATTGCAATTGAATCTCGAGACATCCCCACACCCCAAAGACTCTTAGAGAGATACTCCTAATTCTTGCTGAAGCCCCAACCCCAGCTCTCCTTCACCCATAGGGAACGTGCGTGTAATACCGCCCATAGAATCGACAGGAACAAACCCGTTTTTCGGTTGGTGCAATGTTCAATCCAGCCCCGCTTTCTGAAGAACTCTACCCACCAACCGGCCACCTTGTCATCACCAAATGCTTTCTGCGCCCTTTGGAATCCAGCCTCGGCAAGTTTCCTTCGCTCGGAACCAATGGCGAGCTGCTCGCAGGCTCGCGCGAGCTCATCCAAAGCGTGAATGACAATTCCATCAATGCCATGCATCACTATGTGACTGTAAGGGTGTGAGGCTTCTACAATTACCGGCAAACCCAGAGCCCATCCTTGCACAATGCGGTTCGGAGAGCAATCGGAATTTACGCTTGCTGTTGCAAGAAACACATCACAATCCGCAGTTAAGGTGGCCAAACGTGAAAACTCGTAAGCCGCATCAGCGTTCCTGCCAGTAGATATTATTTTGAGTTGTGCTCGCGGAACACCGGTCGCCTGAGCCTGTAATCGCCTAAGCAGGAATTCTTGATTTGCTCTCCCGCCTATCCAGCAAATGCGCAACAAGCGTTTATTCTCAAAGCGTCTCTCGCCTGGAGACACCCAGCAATCGACGGGCTCCGGAGCAACTGCCACATCGGGATTGACGTCTCGCAAACGGTTTGCAATGGCCGTGGATGACGCAATGCATGCATTTGCGATTCGGGCCATCTCCAGGTCCCGCCGGAAATTGCTTGCCGCGTAAACTACAATATGGCCTGTTTCTTTCAACTTGTCTGCGAGCACCAGAGTCCGTGGGCCCCAGACTTTTTGAAAGACGAACACATCCTTTCCCCTGGCTCTTGTCGCCGCCCACTCAAGACACTTGCTTTCGATCCTGGTCAGGTCGTGAAGTCGTCGGGCAGGACGCGGTAGTAGCGCCGTTGAGAGTCCTTGAAGCGCCAGAAGTCTGTGCGGCCGGTACGCATAGAAGCGGGACGACGCCGCCCGTGGGCTATCACATGGCAGCCAGTAGATCATTTGAGTCAATGACTTCCGTGGCCCAGCTAAAGTCTATGAGCACGCCTGTCTGCTTGGCTCTGGGGGGCCGCCCGGTTTTGTAGTAGTCCCCCTCCAGCACGTGAAAAAGGAGAACGCCATCATACCTTTTTTGCACATAGCGGTCAATCGAAATCCAGAGATCGACCGTGTAGATTCCAGGCACAAAAGGTGTCCTCCGCACATAGCAACGAATTTCACCTGTCTGGGGGAAGTTTCGGAGGCTCCGGCCTAACAGCATCGAAGGACATGACGTGACCTCAACCCCTTGTGCGTTCTTGAATCCAATCGATATTTCAACTTCATGCTTTTCGGGCCAGCTTCCGTAACTGTAAGGCAGACAAAAAACGAGGTCCTCGCCGCAAACCGCAGTTGAAGTCCTCTGCCCTGCCGAGTCTCTCAGATATGGCTCCGCAAACTCAAAACACCCAACACGTCCAACAACAACAGTTTCCCCATTCCGCGCCAGTTCCGTCCCAACCTCGCGTCGGTACTCCTCGATGACCTCGAACGCTGCGCCGTCGCGCACAATCATCCCCCCGCTGAGCTGAATCGCACGCTCGCATAGGTGCTGAACTGCCGGAAGTTGATGAGACACCAACATTACAGTCCGGCCTTCTCTTGCCACGTCGCGCATGATGCCAAGGCATTTCTGCTGGAACGCTTGGTCTCCCACCGCTAGCACTTCATCTACCAAGAGGATCTCTGGCTCCAGGTGCGCCGCCACAGAGAATGCAAGCCGGAGATACATCCCGCTCGAATAATGCTTCACCGGTGTGTCGATGAACTTCTCGATCTCCGCAAAAGCCACGATCTCGTCGAACTTCCGGTCCACCTCCGCCCGCTTCATCCCCAGGATCGCCCCGTTCAGATACACGTTCTCCCGCCCCGTCAGTTCCGGGTGGAACCCAGTCCCCACCTCGAGCAGCGACCCAACTCGACCCCGCACCTCCGCCCGTCCCTCCGTAGGCTCCGTGATCCGGGAGAGGATCTTCAAGAGCGTGCTCTTGCCCGCCCCGTTCCGCCCGATCACCCCCACCACCTCACCGGGCTCGATCTCGAACGAGACGTCCTTCAGCGCCCAGATCGTCTCGTACTTCGGCGCCGCGCCGTCGCCGCCCCCGAACCACGACCGCACCCGCCGCCCGGCCCGCGCAAACCCCTGCGCCACCGTGTCCCGGAACGTACGGTATCGCTCCACCGGCCCGCCGATCCGGTACATCTTCCCCAGATTCTCCACCCGGATCGCCGGCCCGCTCATCCTTCGTTCCCTCCCCAAACACCAACCGCCAATGGTGACATCAACCCGAAATCTCTTTCTCCCCCGCCCGCAACACCTTGCAAAAACACACCCCGCCCCGGCGCCATCCCGCGCCCCATCGTCCTGCCGTCATGCGCGCCGCGCCACAACTCCATCCCGCTACCCCGCGACGCATCCATCCGTCCCATCATCGCTCTCTCTTCTGCCCCAAAATCGCCACCCGAAACCTCATACCCCGCCTATCCCCTCCCGCAAATTCCACGCAATCCACTCACAAAAAAAGACTTAACCCCAAAAGTTCGTTTCAAAACGAACTCGAACAAACTCCCCTCAAAATCCGGACAACCAGCCCACACTCAACCACTTGCCGGTATCATGAACAAAAGTTCGTTATCCGGAAAACCCGGCTCGTTACACCACATCCGCAAACGTCTTCTCCATCCGCCGGAAGAAGAACGCCCCGCTCACCAGCAGCGCCGCCGCCGCCACCACGCTCACCCACAACATCGGCCCCGGCGGCGTCTTCACCCCCAGCAGCGCCCACCGGAAACCCTCCACCACCCCCACCATCGGGTTCAGCCCGTAAATCGTCTTCCACGGCTCCTCGAGCAGCGAGCTCGGGTACACTACCGGCGTCGAATACATCCAGAACTGCGCCAGGAACGGCACCGTGTACTTCACGTCCCGGTACTGCACGTTCAGCGCGCTCAGCCACAGCCCCGCCCCCAGCGCCGTCGCCAGCGCCAGCAGCAGGAACGCCGGCAGCCACACCACGTTCGCCGTCGGCGCCACCCCGTAGTGCCACATCAGCAGCAGCAGCACCCCGAAGGCGATCGCAAAATCCACCACCCCGCCGCAGACCGCCGCCACCGGAATCGCCAGCCGCGGGAAATACACCTTCTTGATCAGGTTCGCGCTCCCCACCAGGCTGTCCGACGAGCTGCTCAGCCCCTGCGCGAAATAGTTCCACGGCAGCAGCCCCGCATACGAAAACAGCGGGTACGGAATCCCGTCCGACGGCATCTTCGCCAGCTTGCCGAAAAACACGCTGAACACCACCATGCTGAACAGCGGCTGGATCACCGCCCACGCCGCCCCCAGCGCCGTCTGCTTGTACCGCACCTTCACGTCGCGCCACACCAGGAAATACACCAGCTCCCGGTAGGCCCACAGCTCCCTCAGCTTCAGCCCCACCCACCCGCGCGAGGGCTCGATCACCAGCACCGGCGCTTCCGCGCCTTGCGCCGCCGCCTCCACCGCCGGGTTTGCCTCTCGCGCCGCCATTCAGCTCTCCATCGGACGGTAATAGTCGTAGTACTTCTTGTAATACTTCCGCCCCGCGCCCGGCGGCACCCACTGGTTCAGCACCGTCCCCAGAATCCGCGTCCCGTCTTCCTTCAGCCGCCTGACCACTTGCAGCGCGTCCGCCTGCCGCGTCTCCCCGGCGCGCAGCACCAGGATCACGCCGTCGCTTCTCTGCCCCGTCACCCGCGCGTCGCTCACCAGCAACACCGGCGGCGTGTCCACAAACACATAATCGAACTCCGCCCGGAGCCGCCCGAGCAGCGCCCCGAACCGTTCCCCGTGCACCAGCGCCCCCACGTTCTTCACCGGCGGCCCGCTCGGCAGCACGTGGAGGTTCCGCATCTCGGTCTCCCGGTAGAACGCCTCCCGCGGATAGGCGCTGACCGCCGTCTCGTCCTCCAGCAGATCCGCCAGCCCCCACGTGTTCTCCAGCCCGAACAGCACATGCTGCTTCGGCTTCCTCAGGTCCCCGTCCACCAACAGCACGCGCCGCCCCATCTCCGCCAGCGCCATCGCCAGGTGCGCCGCCACCGTGCTCTTCCCGTCCTGCGGGTTCGGGCTCGTCACCGTCACCAGCCGGCACTTCTCTCCTTCTGCCGTGAACAGCAGCGACGTCAATACCGCCCGGAAGCTCTCCGCCAGCAACGTCGGCTTGTCCCCATGCCGGATCACCTCCACCTCCACCGGTCCGCTCCCGTTGCCGCTCTCCAGCAGTCCGCCCGCCTTCTTCTGTCCTCCGCCCAGCCTGAGCCACCCGCGCTTCGGCTGGAACAGGTCCCCGCTGGGAATCACCCCCAGCTCCGGCAGTTGCAGCACCGCCACCGGCTCGCCCGGCTTCTGGAACTTCATCTCCCCGTGGAACAGCAGCACCGCC
Organism: uncultured Arcobacter sp.; assembly: GCA_964458495.1. GTDB lineage: Bacteria > Acidobacteriota > Terriglobia > Bryobacterales > Bryobacteraceae > JANWVO01. The sequence goes on along the minus strand of CAYWJB010000006.1, from coordinate 108,994 downwards.
AGAACGGCGCCGAGCAGCAGCCCCGTCACCACTCCCAACCCTCCCCCGAGGTACACGTTCCGCAGCACGGCGCGCCCGCTCGGCGCCGCCGCGTCGATCACCCGCACGTTCTGCGTCGGCACCGCCGTGGCCACCCCCGCCTGGTTCACCTGCTGCAACAGCGTGTTGTAAATCTGCCGGTTGGACTCCACCTCCCGCTTCAGCAGGTTGTACTCCAGCATCCGGTCCGCCTGCCCCCGCACCTGCCCCGTCTGCGCCGCGAACGACCCCACCAGCAGCTGCTCCCGCCTTTTGGCCGCCTCCAGATCCGTCCGCAGCCGCTCCAGCACATCCTCCCGCTCCTTCTCGATCGCATGCCGCACCTCCGCCATCTGCGCCTTCACCCGCTGCACCCGCGGGTGGTTCTCCGTGAAGGTCGTCGTCAGCTCCGCCAGCTGCTTCTCCAGTTCGATCATCTGCCCCCGCAGCTGCATCAACGCCGAACCCGCCAGCCCCTCCGGCAGACTCTCCGGCCCGCTCTTCAGCGCCGTCTCATAGCGCGATTGCCTCACGATCCGGTCCGTCTGGATCTGCGCCAGCTCCCGCTGCAACGTCAGCATCTTCGCGTCCGCCAGCGTCAGCGCCTGCTGCGCGCCTTCCACCGGCGCCGAGTCCAACCCTGTCCGCGTCACGAAATCCTTCAGCCGCGTCTCCGCCTCCTCCAGCTTCTCCTTCTGCTCCCGCATCTGGCTCTCCAGCCACTGGTTCGTCGTCTTCGAACTCCGCGCCCGCGTCTCAAGAGCCTGCTCCTGATACTCGGCCACCAGCACGTTGACATACTCCGAAGCCACCTCCGGAATCGTCGACTGGCACGTCACCCGCACCACGCGCGTTCCTTCCACCGCCTGCGCCCGCGCCGTACTGACGGCTTGCTGGATCGCCTCCCGCATCGCCTCCACCGGACTCGAGGGCGCGAACCCCGCCGCCTGCCGCACGGCGTTGAACGCCCGCGCCACCCCGCTGCCGGCAGGCGGCAGCGTGGGGATCGTTTCCCGCTCCAGCCGCTCCGCCGCCCGCTGCCGCATTGTCGAGCTGTTCAGAATCTCCACCTGCGTCAGAATGTTGGCCTGTGTCGCCGAATAAATCCCCCCGCTTGCCTGCGGGTCCACCTGCGCCAGCCCCATGAAATTTTCGTTGATCCCCTGGATCTCCACGCTCGCCTCCGCCGGATACGTCAGCGGCTTCGGCAGCACCACCGCCAGCCCCGCCAGCAGCCCCGCCGCCGCCAGGCCCGCCAGCAGCCTCTTGCGCTGCTTCAGCGCCTGCAAGTAGTCCTGGAACGTTCGCGCATGCAGCGCATCGGCAAACGTCCCGAACATGCCCTCCCCGTAGGCCCCATACCCGTACCCCGCGCCGTAGCCGTACCCGTGGCCCGCCACCGGCGCCCCCGCCGCCCCCGGCTCGGCCCGCGCCGGCGTCAACGCGCTCTTCTCATCCTGCGGTCCCATCTCGCTTCCCTTCCCTACCGCCGCACCCAGACCCAAATCAGGCTCGTGATCAGCGCCGGCACCGCAATCAGCCCCAGGTTGGCTGCCGTCCTGCCCGCGCCCGATTTCCGCGGAATGTACAAAACATCATTCGGCATCAGCGGAAAATCGTTCGCCTTTCCCTGGAAAATCTCCCGCAAATTCACCGGAATTTCCGCCCTCTGGCTCGTGTCCCCCACCACCCGCAGCACCCGCGCCTTCTCCAGGTCCGCCAGCGGCCCCGCCCCCGCCATCGCCAGTATCTGCGCCGCCGTCAGGTGCTCCCGGTCCTCCAGCGGAAACGCCCCGCTCCGCGCCACCTCCCCGGTCACATACACCGGCTCCAGCTTCGCCGCCACCACCACGTCCTGCGGCTTCATCACGATGTTGTCCGCCGGGTCCGCCAGCTCCCCCGTCAACGTCAGCGCCACCTCCCCGTACGTCGTCTTCCCGTCGGTCGACTCCGTCACGTTCTTCAGGTCCAGCCGCCCCTGCTCCGCCCGCCGGATCACCCGCACCCGCCGCATCGCCGCCGGCAGCAGCCCGCCTGTCCGCATCAGCACCTCCCCGAGCGTCTCCGGCTTCGTCCCCAGCGGATATACGCCCGGCTGCTTGAACGCCCCCACCAGATACACCGGGTTCGCCACCTCCTGCGGGCGCGCCGTCTCGATCACGCTCACCACCACCTGCGGCTCCCGCACAAACAGCTTCAGCCGGTCCGCCAGCGCCGCTTCCAGCTGCTCCACCGTCAGCCCCGCCGCCCGGATCCGCCCCACCACCGGCAGCGTCAGAAACCCCTCCCCGTCGATCCGGAACGGCTTGTCGCTGATCTCCTCCACATTCTGCGCCCGGATCACAATCTGGTCCCCCGCGCTCAGCAGATACACCGGCCGCGGCCCCTCCGCCTGCTGCGCCGGCGCCGGCGCCGGCGCCTGTTGCGCCACCGCCATTCCAGCCGCCAATGCGAGAGCCATCAGCTTCGAAATTCTCCGCATTTTTCCTGCCTTTGACGTTCCGTTTCCGCCGCTACATCCATCCATTCTGCTACATCCCCCTCTGCGCTTTCAGCGCCCTTCCCCCGTCCAGCTTCTCATCCAGCTTCTCCACGAGCAGCGTCAGCTTTTCGATCCGCTCCCGCAACTCCTCCACGCTGCCGCCTGCCCCGTCCCGCCGCTCCCTCAGAAACGTCCTCACCAGATCCGACAGGCTCCTCGCTCCCGTCTGCCGGCACATCTCATGCAACCAGGTGTACTCCTCTTCCGAGACCCGGAAATACACCAGTTTCGTTCGCGCTCTCATCACCGTCATGCCGTCCCTCCCCGAATGGCCTCGCCCGCCAGCCACCCGCGCTCCCTGAGCCTGTCCATCCATACCGGCCCCACTTCGTATTCCGGCGCCAGCTCCTTCAGCAACGCCACCGCCTGCTCCTCGTCCCTCCTCTCCACGGCCGCCCGCGCTCTTTCGACCCAGTCCATCACGACCAGGTGCCGCGCCGCCTCCCCGCGGTACACCTTGATTTTCTCGTGCGTCGTGGGCGCAATCCGCTCCCCTTCGCTGATCACTTCCTCGTACAACTTCTCCCCCGGCCGCAGCCCCGTGTACCGGATCTCGATGTCCCGGTTCGGTTCCAGCCCGGCCAGCCGGATCATGTTCGCCGCCAGATCCGCGATCTTCACCAGCTCCCCCATGTCCAGCACGAACACCTCGCCCCCCTGCCCCATCGCCGAGGCCTGCAACACCAGCTGCACCGCCTCCTCCGTCAACATGAAGTACCGCCGCACCTCCGGGTGCGTCACCGTCACCGGCCCGCCCTCGGCAATCTGTTTCTGGAAGATCGGCACGACGCTCCCGCTCGAGCCCAGCACGTTTCCAAACCGCACCGACATGAACCGCGTCCGCCCGTGGTCCAGATCCTGGAAGCTCGACACCACCAGCTCCGCCGCACGCTTCGACGCCCCCATCACGTTCACCGGGTTCACCGCCTTGTCCGACGAGATCATCACGAACGCGCGCGCCCCCGCCTCGCACGCCGTCCGCGCCAGGTTCCACGTTCCCAGCACGTTCGTCTCCAGCGCCGCCACCGGATGCATTTCCATCAGCGGAACATGCTTGTAGGCCGCCGCATGATAGACCACCTCCACGCCGTGCCTGCCGAACAGTTCCCGCACGTCCCCCTCGTTCCTGACATCGGCCACCGCCGCGGCTACCCGCACCGATGGGTGCCGCTTCCGCACCTCCCGGTCGATCTCGAACAGCCCGCTCTCGCTCTGGTCCGCCAGCACCAGCAGATCGGGCTCGAACTGGGCGATCTGATGGCTCAGCACGCTCCCGATCGATCCCGCCGCCCCGGTCACCAGCACCACGCGCCCCTTCAGGCTCGCGCTGATCTGCGCCTTGTCCAGCCGGATCGGCTCCCGCCCCAGCAGGTCTTCGAGCGACACCTCCCTCAACTGCCCGCTCAACCGCTGCCCCTCCAGCAGTTGTCCCAGCCCGGGCAGAATCCGGCACGGCAGGCCCGCCGACCGGCAGTTCGCCATCGCCTCCCGCACCTGCCGCCCCGTCGCCGACGGCATCGAGATCGCCACCTCTTCCACCAGCACCCCGCGCCGCTTCAGCCGCTCGACCACGCGGATCATGTCACGCCCCGTGCCCAGCACCCGGTGCCCGCTCACCACCTCCCCGCGCAGCACCGGATTGTCGTCGATGAACCCCGCCACGCGGCGCCCAAGTTCGGGGTTCATCCGCATTTCTCTCGCGAGCGCGATGCCCGCCGCCCCCGCGCCGTAAATCAGTATGTTCTTCCGCCCGGCACCCCGCGGCTCCTGCATCGCCAACTCTTTCGCGATCCGCGCCAGCATCCGCAGCCCCGCCGTCAGCAGACTGCAGATCACGAAGTCGATGAGGTAAATGCTGCGCGGCACCAGGTTCCCTTGCGTCGCCAGCAGCAGGGCGCTGAACACCGACGAGGCCACGAAGTTTGCCGCGCCCAGACGCAGCAGGTCCCGCGTGTCCGTCCATCGCCACCAGCCGTGGTGCAGCCCGAAGGCGAAGAACACGCACAGCTTCACCGCCACCGCCGTCATCGCCACCAGCGGAATCAACTGGCGCTCCGCCCGCGGCACCGACAGGTCGAACCGCAGCAGATACGCCGCCACCACGCTGGCCGCCGACGCGCCTGCCAGCATGAGTGCGATCGCCCACCGCCGGTGCCGCTCAACCCACATTCGCATCGCGCACCCCTCCGCTATCAGTTTCGAGACCCAGCAGCTCCAGCCACTGCGGCAACACCGCGCCCCAGCCGTGCCGCTGCGCCCTGCGCCATGCGGCTCCGCTCAACCTCGCACTCAGCCCGTCCTCCTCGGCGAGCCGCAAGACCGCTTGAGCCATCCCGCCGGCATCTGCCGGCCGAACCAGCAGACCTTCCACTCCGTCTTCCACCAGACAAGGCACGCCCCCCACGCCCGTGCTTACGACGCACAGCCCGCAGGCCATCGCCTCCACCACGCTCACCGGCGCATTGTCCACGTTCGTCGTGTTCAGAAACACGTCCGCCTCCGACAGCGCCGCCCCTACCTGCTCCTTCGGGATCGCGCCCCGGAACTCCACCGCCCTTTCCACGCCGAGCCGCCGCGCCGCCTCGCGGCACTGTGCGAGACTGCCGTCCTTGTCCGCCCCGTACATCGCCAGCCGCGCTTCCGGATGCCGCTCCCGCACCCGCGCCAGCACATCCACGGCCATCCCGGGGTTATAAATCTCGTGAAAGGACCGCAGCCACACCATCCTGGGCGCCGCCCGCAGGCGCAGCCGGAACGGGTACCGCTCCAGTTCGATCGCGTTCGGGATCACCCCGATGTCCGTGCGCCACCGCGCCAGCGCGTCCCGCAAATATCCGCTCGGCGCCACCACTCTGTCCGCCATCCCCAGCAGCCTTGCCACCCGCGCGCCGTGCCTCGCAGAAAACTCCGGCATCCGGCCCCCATGCAGCGCCAGCACCAGCCGGCGCCCGCGCGCCTTCACCGCCCGCGCCGCTGCCTCCGCCCAAAGAAACGCCTGCCCGCTGTAAACGTCCACGATGGCGGTTCCATACGGGCCCCGCGCCCCCAGCGCCGCGCCCACCATGTCCGCCAGCCGCGCAGGTTTCCACATCCTCTCCGACGCCCGCAGCACCGGCACGCCGGCGCGTTCCAGCCGCACGGCAAGGTCCTCGCTGTAGGTGCGCCGCCCGTCGTGCGAGGACAGGAAATTGCCTACCAACAGAACCGGCGGGATTTGTTTCCCGGCTCCCGCCCTCATCTCGCGAACCGCTCCTGCCGAGCCGGCGCAAGCGCGGGCAGCACCGTCAGAAACGCCATGCCGATGGCGAGGCCCGGCGCCGACGTGCGCATCGCGTTCACCACCATGTACGCCAGAGGCCACACCAGCAGCGCCATCAGCAGCCCGCGATAAGGGCGCATTTCGCGCGAGCCGGCGATGGCGAGAGCCCGTCTTCCCAGCAACCAGAACAATGCCAGATACGCCGCCACCCCCAGCAGACCGTGCTCCGACAGCGCCCGCGTGTACTCGGTGTGCGCGGTCACTCCGCTTGGATGGAAAAACTTTGAAACGCCCACGCCAACGCCGAAAACCGGAAACTCCTGGAAGATCTCCCAATCCGCGGCCGCCAGCCGTTCCCGGCCCGACATCTCTTTCTCCGCGAAACGCTCGGCCAGCTTCCCGCCTGTGTATGCATTGACAATTGGAAAGGCGACGGCAAGCACCAGGGCCACGCCCGCCAGCCCGAGCAGGATCTGCCGCTTGTAGCGGTGTCCGGACATCACCAGCGGCCCCGAAACGAGCAGCGCCGCCGCCAGCGACAGCACTCCGCCACGGGAAAAGGTCATCGCGCTTTGCACTGTGAACAGCGCAGCCAGCGCGGCCAACAGCACGCGCCACCTCCATCCGGTGCGCGCCAGCAGCGCCGTCATCAGCACCAGAAGCGCCGCCATCGCCAGCGAGGAAGAGACCTGGTTCGGCCCGAATCCACCGCTCGACTGGAAATTGGACTCCGTGCCGAACCGCACCTCCTGCATATACGACGAGCGCACCGTCACCGCCGCCACTCCGGCCATCGGCGCCGCAAACGCCACTGCCGCCCGCCACATGTCGGCCGCCGTCACGCGCAGGTTCGAGCAATACAGAATGGCCATCGCGAGCGCAATGGGCCCCGAGAGGTGGAACATCGCCTGCTTGCGGAACGTGTCCAGCGGGAAGTAGACGAACGGGAACACCGCCGCCGGCAGCAGCAGCGCCAGATACAGCACGGCATGGCCGGGCAGCCGCACGCGCCCCAGCCGCACCAGCCCGATGAAACACAGCAGCGACACGAGGTACTTGGCCGTCTCGTGGAAGGTGTATGCCTTCGACATGCGCCACAGCACCTCGCTGCCGCTCACGTAGCAGGCGCACAGCAAAACCACGGCCGGGTTCTTCGTATACAGCGACACCGCCAGAACGGCGAGAATCGTCGCAAAGGTGTGCAGCGTGGCCAGCGGCGGCAACTGCCGCATGGCGAGGCCCAGCGCGGCGTGCAGCACGAAGATCCATGCCAGACGCCCCAGCGACGGCATTTCTCCCGCCGCGGTCCCGGGCGCGGCCGCTCCCGGCCAGCCTGCCCGGCGAGGCAGTGCCATTTGAGGAGTCATCTTTTGACGGGAGGCGCCGCGTCCGCCCTCCGCGAAATCAATGCGGCAGCGGGGCCAGGCGCGAGTGCAAGCTACCGCCCTGAAAGTCCCATCCCCCGGACATTCCCCAAAATCGGAAGGGGAGCTTTGTAGGGGATATCATGGCATCCCGTCTGACAAATGTCAAGAGTTACTAGTACAATTGGTTATAATTTTCCCGATCTTCATTAATTTGAGTGAAACCTGTCGCAAGTCACAGATTGCCGATTTCGATGCGGAGGACGCGCCAGCCGCTGTCATCGAGCACCAGTTGGGCTGTGCCTGTGCGCGGGCTCAAGTCAACGCCCAATTTCAGCCCGGCCTGGCTCGGCCGCCACTGCCACTCGAAGGTGGCGTCGGCGAGGCCGCGGCCGGCGGGGCGCAACTCGGAGATGCGGATCAGGGAGCGGACGGCGACAGGCAGAACGATGCACTCGCCGCCGGCGTCGCCAGGCGCGCGATGCCGCCAGCTTTCCGCCTCCCGGCGCGCGGTCTCCTCCAGAATCAGCCGGCACAGGGGGCCGGAAGATGTCGCGATCTCGGAGGTCTCGGCCAGCCCCAGTTCCAGCCAGCGGTTCCATTCAGACCGCGCATCGCGCGCCTCGGGGCAGTGCCCGGCATAGCTGCTTTCTACCGTCTCGGTGCGGGCGGTGCGAAACGGCTCGCTGGCCAGCAGAGCGCGGGAGGCTTCCTCCGGGGTGGGGGGAGGCACGCCACAGCCGCCGCAGGCAAGTGCGAAAGCCGCGGCGGCGACAGACAGCAGGCAGGGCTTGCGGGCGGCAAGGCGCGATGCCATGCGGGCCGCGTTCCTCGGGAGTGATTCCGGCGCGGCCGGCATGGACGTCATCTTAGTCGCGCGGGCACGCGGCCTGCAACAGGGGGGTAGGAGGCGGAAACAGATTCCAGAGACGCCAAGCCCCGGCCTGGGCGTCAGGCCGGGGCGGTGGCGCAGGTTGTTCGAAGAAAGCGGATCCTGGGCCGGTCAGGCGACCTCGGAGGCTTTGTAGCGGGACATGATCTGATGCATCTGGTCCTTCACATGAAGTTTCAGCTTCTTCAGGCGGTGCTCCTCGAGTTCGTCCTCCGGGGTGAGATGAGGCTTCGACTCGATCGCCTCGATCATGCGCTTGTACTCGGCATGCTTTTCGGCGAGCGCGCGAAACTCCTCATTGTGCTGCATAAGATACTCTTTCAGCGCTTCCTGGGTGAACTTCTCCATGTGACAGGTTCTCCTTGGGGTGGAAAGGTCCGCGCCTTGCCTTCGTCTCGAGGGGGGTCTGTGATGGCGCGGCGCAGGGACCGTTGCATCAGTGCTACCCGGCGGCGGCTCAGAGAACCGCCGTCACCCTGACACTAACACGTTTGAAACCTTCAGACAATCCCATCGAGACGGGATGCGCCGGCGCGGTGACAGGCGCCGGGCAGCCCACTGGCGGGAAGCGCGGCAGCGCGGGATGGAAAAGCGACCGGAAGGGTGGAACCGGGCGGGCGAGTGTTGTAAGAGTGGGACCAGAGGGAGGTTCCTGTATGCCTCACTACGTGTACGTCTGCAAGGACTGCAAGAAGGAATTCGAGAAAGTGATGCATATGGATGAGCTAGGCAAGAAGAAGGTGGAGTGCCCGCATTGCGGGAGCACGAAGGTGGAGCTGGCCGTGACGACATTTTCGGCCGTGACGTCCAAAAAGAGCTGAGCGCGGGCGCGGCGCGGCCGGGCAGGACCCGGCCGCGCTCACTGGCAGAGAGTCCGGAAGAGCGGCAGAGGCGGGGCTCTACCAGCGGGGCAGGATGCGGCGCCAGGCGGGGTCGACGTGCTTGCGCATCTCGGCGGCGTCGTCGCGGCGGCGGTAAGGGATCTTTTGATACCGCTCTTCGAGGCGGGCGACCTGGTCCCAGTCGAGTTCTGCGCCGAGGCCGGGACGGTCTGGTACGCGCACGGCGCCATTTTCGAAGCGGACGCGGCCGGTCGAGAGGATTTCGTCCGAGGCGTGCTGCCAGGGGTAGTGGGTGTCGCAGGCGAACGTCATCGCGGGTGTGGCGCAGCAGGCCTGGGTCATGATCAGCAGGCTCAGGCCGAGGTGGTTGTTGGAGTGCATGGAGAGGCCGAGGCCGAGCCAGTGGCAGAGATCGCCGAGGCGCTGCACGGCGCGGATGCCGCCCCAATAGTGGGGATCGGAGAGAACGATCTGGACGGCGCCGAGGCGCCAGGCGGGGACGACGTCCTCAAAGCCGGTGACAGCGACATTGGAGGCCAACGGAGTGTCAACGTCTTCGGCGAGCAGGCGGCGGCGGACCTCTGCCATGGCATCGAGCCCGGCGACGGGATCTTCGAGATAGCCGCCGCCGGAGAGTTCTTCGCGCAATGCGAGGCCGATGCCGACGGCCGTGTCCACGCTCCATGCGCAGTTGGGATCGATGCGGAGCGGGTATGAGGGGCCGAACTCGGCGCGGAGCTGCCGGATGGTTTCGATCTCGATTTCGGGCTCGAGGACGCCACCTTTCAGCTTGATTTCGCGGAAGCCGTACTGGTTGACCATCTGGCGGCACTGTTGGACGATGGATTGCGGCGTCAGGCACTCGCCGTATTCGTCGTCGCGCGCATCGGCGCCCTCGCCGCCACCGCCAGCGTGCTTGTAAAAGAGGTAGGCGGAGAAGGGGGCGGCCTCCCGGGCGCGCCCGCCGAGCAGATCACAGGCGGGCTTGCCGACAGCTTTCCCGATGATGTCGAGGCAGGCGGCCTCGACGGCGGCGAAAGCGCGGCGTTCGGCGTCGGCGGGGTTCTCGCCGGGGACGAGCCAGGTTTGGGAGCGGTCGCCCGGGGAGGCGGAACCGGCCCAGCGGGTCCACAGCGCGTGGAGGGCGAAGGGATCCATGCCGAGGACGTGCTGGCGGACGGCTTGCAGCGCGGCGAGGGAGCCTTCGCCGCCGTGGGTTTCCGCGACGCCGGAGATGCCGTCCGTGGTGTCGAGGCGGATGACGGTGCGGAGGGCGTAAGGAGAGTGCAAACCGTAGGAGCTGCGGAGGGGCGGATCGGCGACGGCGAGCGGGTGGATGGAGAAATCCTGGATCACCACGGAGGCAAGATATCACGGAGCGCCTTCCGGGGGCGCTTCGGGATGGGAAGGGCGTCTGGCGCCGCGGTTGAAATGCGGGAATTCGGGAGAAAGAAGCTCCGGGCCAGCGCGCCCCCGGAGCAGCGGAGTCATCCGGCTGCCGCGCGGGCGCACGGGGAACGGCGGGCGGGGAGGTGTGGGATCAGAGGAGAGAGCGGGCCCGGGGTTACTTGCGCATGCCGGGGTTGGGGCTCTTCAGGCGGAGCTGGCGGAGCTTTCGGGGGTGCCGCTTGGGCTTGTGGATGATGAAGGTGCCGTTGCCCAAGTATTCAGCCTGATAGAGCTTGTCCTGGTTCTTCTCTGCCAAGTCGACCTCCAAAAGACTCAGTGTAGCAGAAGGCGCCGGGACGGCAAGCTTGCGCTATGGTGGAAGAACCGGCGGGGGCGGTGAAGCGCCGCTGGCACAGGGAGAAGTGACAGCCATGGGCAGCAGGTGGAAAACAGGCGCGGCGCTGGCGGCGGCATGCCTGCTGGTTGCCACGGCAGCGGCGCAGACGCCCGCGGCGGCGAAGATCGGCGAACTCGCCGGGGAGGTGGCGCGGATCACGGGGCTGAAAGTTCGCAAAGCGGTGCGGGTAGAGACGCTGACGCGGGTGGAGTGGAAGCGGTATGTGGCGGAGGAGATCGAGCGGCAGGTGAAGCCGGAGGAGATCCGGGCGGACCAGCTGGTGCTGCAACTGCTGGGGCTTGTGCCGCGGGATTTCGACCTGAAACAGGCGACGATCGACCTGCTGGCGGAGCAGGCGGCGGCAGTGTATGACCACCGTCGAAAGCGGATGCTGCTGCTGGAGAGCGGGCATGGGGGCGGCGCGGACGACGCGGTTCTGGTGCACGAGCTGGCGCATGCGGTGGCGGACCAGCACTACAGCATGGAGAAGTTCCTGGACAAGGGCGCGAAGACGGGGGAGCAGCAAGCTGCGAGGCTGGCGGTGGTGGAAGGGCAGGCGATGTGGGTGATGCTGGAGTGGCAGTTCGGGAAATCGGGAATCGGGAGCGTGAGCACGAACCGGGAGACGCTGGAGCGCATGCTGCCAGCTTTGGGGACGATGGCGGCGGCCAGCTACCCGGTGTTCGCGAAGTCGCCGCTGTACTTGCAGGAGACGCTGCTGTTTCCGTATACGGCGGGCGTGCTGTTTCAGCAGGCTGTGATCGAGAAGATTGGCAAGCGGGCGTTTCGCGCGGTGCTGGAGAAGCCGCCGGCAACAACGCACGAGGTGCTGCATCCGGAGGCATGGCTGGAAGGGAGGAAGCTGGAGGCGCCGCCGGCGCCGGTGCCGGAGAATGAGAAGGCCTACCGGCGGCTTTCGGCGGGAATCCTCGGGGAGTTCGATCTGCGGGTGCTGCTGAAGCAGTATTGCGGCGAGGAGGACGCGGTGAGGCTGGCGCCGCAGTGGCGGGGCGGGAGCTATGAACTGCTGGAGCACAAGGCGACGGGGAGGCCGGCGCTGCGGTGGTCGGCGGCGTTCGAGGAGGAGGCTGCGGCGCAGGACTTTGCGGACAGATACAGGCGCGTGCTGGAGGGGAAGTCGACCGGCCTGAAGTGGCGGAATGTTGGAAAGGGGCGGCTGGAGGGGATCAATTCGGATGGAGCCTTCCGGATCGAGGTTCGCGGGGCGGCCGTGGGAGCTGTGGAAGGACTGCAACCGCAGGAAGGGGCAGCGCGTCCTGCGATATAGTAAAGATTCCTTCCCATGCTGGACCGCCGCGCGTTTCTCACACTGGCCGGATCTGTGCCATTGGTGGGGCAGATCAAGCCGCCGAAGCCTGCACCCGAGCTGACGATTATCCTGAACAGCGGAGAGCGGCTGCTCTTAAGCCGGTTCCGCGGCAAGGTAGTGGTGCTGGAGTTTCTGCTGACGACCTGCCCGCACTGTGCGACCTGTTCGGCGATCATGCAGAAGCTGCACAACGAGCTGGGGGACAGGTTCCAGCCGCTGGGGACGGCGATCAACCCGAATTCTTTGACGGAGGCGCGGCTGCTGGTGCCGGCCTACATCAGCAACCTCGGGCTGAAGTTTCCGGTGGGCTACACGCCGAGGGAGGAAGCCTACACATGGCTGGAGGCGCAGCCTTCTGCCGGTCCGGTGTATTTTCCGCAGGTAGTGATCATCGACAAGCGGGGAGTCATCCGGCATTATTTCCCTGGTGGACACGACTTCTTCCGGAACGAAGAAGCGAATATGCGCCGGCTGATTCTTGAGCTTTCCTCCGAGAACAGCACGCGCGCGCCGTCGAAAAACGGGAGCAAGAAGTCGTGAAACGGACCGGCGCTGCGCTGCTTCTGGCGGCGTGGCTGGGCGGGGCGGCGGCGGGGCAGATTCCGAGACCGGCGCCGGAGATTGAATTTGCGCCGGTGACAGGCGGCACGGGCAAGCGGCGGTTGTCGGAGTACCGCGGCAAGGTGGTGGCGATCGAGTTCCTGCTGACGGGGTGCCCGGGGTGCAAGCTGTCTGCGCGGATTCTGTCGAAGCTGCACCGGGAGTATGCGGGGCGCGGGTTTGAGGTGATCGGCCTGGCTGTGGATCCGGGGGCGGCGCAGCGGATTCCGGTGTTCGCGGCGGAGACGGGGGCGATGTATCCGATCGCAGTGTACAGCGACGCGGCGGCGCGGCAGTGGCTGCAGGTTCCTCTGATGCTGCGGATGTCGTACCCGCAACTGGCTTTTGTGGACCGGAAAGGGGTGTTGCGGGAGCATTTCCGCGGCGAAGACCCGCGGATGAGTCCCGCCTCCGAGGAAGCCAATATCCGGAAGGTGGTGGAGGCGTTGCTGGCGGAGGGGAAAACGGCGAACAAAAAGCCGCGAAACTCCGGGAATTAAAGGAGGGATTTCTTGTGATCACTGGACACCGGGCAGCCGCCGCAGGGCGGCTGGTTCTGTTTCTGGCTTGCCTGGCGCACGGGCCGGGCGCGGCGCGGGCGCAGGCGCCGAACACGCTGACGCCGGAGGAGCGGCGGGAGGGGTGGCGGCTGCTGTTCGACGGCAAGACGATGCGAGGCTGGGCGCCGGCGGCGGAGGGCGCCTGGACGGTGGAAGACGGGTGTCTGAAAGCCGTGCCGCGCCCCGTGTTGCGAGAGGATTTGCTGACGGAAGAAGAGTTCGGCGATTTCGAGTTCTCTTTCGAGTGGAGGGTGGCGCCGGGCGCCAACAGCGGAGTGAAATACCTGATCCAGGACGTGGTGCTGGTGGACGAAAAGCAGTTGCCCGAAGGGATGCGCCTGAACTTCGAGCAGCAGGTGGGCTGGTTTTTGGAGCACCGGAGCGCGAAGCGCGAGCTGGTGCGGGCGGGTTCGGGAGCGCAAGTGTATCCGGTGGCCTTCGAGTATCAGGTGATCGACGACAAGAAGCACCCGGACGCGCTGATGAATGCGTCAAGCCGGGCGGGAGCGCTGTACCGGATGGCGGCGCCGGCGCAAGCCGCGGCGAAGCCGGCGGGGGAGTTCAACGAGGGGCGGATCGTCCTGCGGGGGCTGCGCGTGGAGCACTGGCTGAACGGCGTGAAGGTGGTGGACATCCGGCTGGACGATCCACGGGTAAGGGAGAGCGTGGAGCGGAGGTGGAAGGAAGGGCACCCGGTGCGGCGGCTGCTGACGGAGATTCCGAAGCGGCGCTCGCCGGTGGCGCTTCAGCACCACAATGACGAGGCGTGGTTCAGGAACCTGAAGATCCGGGAGCTGCGCTGAGGCAGGACAGGACGAGGGCGAGCAAGAGCTCCCCCTGATCGATTTCGAGGCGCACAGGGACGGGCACAATCGCAGGGGACGAGCGGAGCGAGGGCGGGAGATTGAAGAGGTCCTTTTCGGTGGTGAGGAGGACCGGGAAGCGGTCGAGGAGCGGCTGGAGATCGGCTTCCGAGTAGCGGTGGTGGTCGGGGAAGGCGCGGAAGCAGGCGGGGTGGATGCCCAAGGAGGCGAGGGTGCGGCGGAAGGACTCGGGCTGGCCGATGCCGCAGAAGGCGGCAACGGGGGCGCCGGGGGGAATGCCGGGCTTATCGGCGACAAACCTGGCAAAAAAGATGGGGCATTCCTGGTTGTATTTTCTGATTTCCTGAACAATTCCCTGATAATTCCTGTTCTTTTCCGCGCGGGTGATGACGGCGGCGCCGGCGCGGGCGAGGGCGGAGAAGGGCTCGCGGAGGCGGCCTGAGGGAAAGACGCCGCCGCGGCAGGGATCGATGGCGTCGATGAGGACGATGTCGAGGGAGCGGGGGATTTTCCAGTGCTGGAAGCCGTCGTCGAGCAGGTAGACGCCGGGGCGGAAGGCGCGCAGTTCGGTGAGGAGGCGGCTGGCGGCGATGCGGTCTGCGCCGATGGCGAGGGCGGCGCAACCGTCGCGGAGCAGGAGCTGGGGTTCTTCGCCGGTGAGTTCCACAGGGAGCGTTTCGCCGGGCAGGGCGGCGACAGGCTGGCTGGCGGCGCGGCGGTAGCCGCGGGTAAGGACGGCGGGGCGGATGCCGCGCGAGGCGAGTTCGCGGCAGAGCCAACGGACCAGAGGCGTCTTGCCCGTGCCGCCCGCGGCGAGGTTGCCGATGCTGATGACGGGGCGGCCGAGGGCGCGCGCGCGAGGGCGCGAGAGGACGCGGTGGAGGGTCATACCGGCGAGCCACAGGCGCGAAAGGGGCTGAAAACCTGCCGGGCGCGGCAGGCCGAGATCGTGAAGAGCAGCGGCGGCCCGGGCGGCGCGGGCGGCGGCGCCGCGGCGCCCGGCGGCGAGGCGGGCGGCAAGGACGCCGATTTCCGAGCGAAGCCCGGAATCGAGGAAGAGGCGTTCGAGGGCGGCGGGCAATTCCTGCGGAGAGGACAGAGAAATGAGCGCGTGATTTTCGCGGAATTCCGCGGCGCTTTCGGCGAAATTTTCCATGTGCGGCCCGGCGAGGACGGGGACGCCGAAGGCGGCGGGCTCGAGGATGTTGTGGCCGCCGCGGCGGGGGAAGGTGCCGCCCATGAAGACGGCGGAGGCGATGCGGAAAAGGGAGGCGAGCTCGCCGATGGAGTCCAGCAGGAGCACGCCGGGCAGCGGGAGGGCATCCGGCGCCGGCAGTTGGGAGCGGCGGAGAAAGGGGATGCTGCGGGCGGCGAGTTTCTCGCCGGCGGAGGCGAAGGTCTCCGGGCGGCGGGGGGCGAGGATGAGGAGGAGGCGGGGGAAGCGGGGGGCAAGGGAGAGGAAGGCGTCAAGGACGGCGCTGTCCTCGTCGGGGTCGTCCGGGGCGGCGGGGGGCATGGTGGAGGCCGCGATCCAGACAGGGGAAGGCTGCAAGGTGTCGAGAAATTGCTGAATGTCGGGCGGGATTTTTGTGGCATCCGGATCGAAATCGTACTTGAGGTTTCCGGCGATTTCGACGTTTTCGGCGCCGAGAGAGCGGTAGCGCGAGGCGGCGGAGGCGTCCTGGGCGAGGATGAGGTCGGCGAAGGGGAGGACGTGGCGGAAGAGACCGCGGAAGCGGAGGTAGCGGGGGAGGGCGCGGTCCGAGATGCGGGCGTTGACGACGAGGAGGCGGGCGCCGTGGCGGCGGGATTCGCGAAAGAGGTTGGGCCAGATTTCGGTTTCGGCAATGATGAGGAGCGCGGGGCGGATGCGGCGGAGGACGCGGCGCACGGCGAAGCGGTAGTCGATGGGAGCGAAGAAGACGCCGTCGGCCAGGGCGGAGAGCTTCTCCTCGCAGACGGCGCGTCCGGCGAGGGTGGTTGTGGAGACGTAAAGAGGGACGCCGGGGAGGGACTGCCGCAGGCGGCGGAGGAGGGGGATGGCGGCGAGGGCTTCGCCGACGCTGACGGCGTGCAACCAGATGGCGCCGGGGGCCGTCGGGAGGAGATGGCGGGGGAGGAAGCCGAAGCGTTCGCCGAGGGCGCGGAAGTAGCGGCGGTCTTTGACGCAGCGGAAACACAGGTAGAGTAAGAGGAGCGGGAAGCCGGCGATCTGAAGGCCCCAATAGAAGACGAAGATGAGACTGGCGCGCAAAACATTGATTGTAAGCCTGTGGGCGGCCGTGTTCGCGGCGAGCGCGCAGGCCCCGTTCCGTCCGAAGCCGGCGGGGAGCTATCCGTCGAGGCAGAGGGTGGGGCCGCTGGTGCTGGCGGCGGTGAAGTTCGAGACGGACTCGGAGACAAAGCCGCTGTTCGGCGGCGTGAATCCGAACGAATACGGCGTGCTACCGGTGCTGTTGATTCTGGAGAACCAGGGGGAGGAGACTCTGCTGCTGGACCGGATGCGGGTGGCGTATCAGTACCGGGGCGGCGAGGTACAGCCGACACCGGCGCAGGAACTGCCGGCGGTGCTGGGGCCGAGGCGGCCGTCGATGGGGCCGAGGGCGCCGATCCCGCTGCCGAAGAAGAAAAACCCGCTGATGAAGGTGGAATTCGAGACGCGGGCCTTCGGGGCGAAGACGCTGCTGAAGGGCGAAACGGCGCACGGATTTTTCTATTTCGAGACGCGGCCCCGGGCTGGCGCCTTTCTGTACGTGACGGGGATCCGCGAGGGGGTGAGCGGGAAGGAGCTGTTCTACGCGGAGGTTCCGGTGGATCCGGCGAATTGAGGGGCGGAACCGGTTTTTTCGCGATACATTTGCGAAGGGCGGGGCACTTTCCAGGTGGATGGCGCGAGCGGCAAGATTGGCGATGGCGGCAGTGCCCCATCATGTCATGCAGCGGGCGAGGGCGGAGCGGCAGGCCTTCGCGACGGACGATGAGCGGCGGGCGTGGCTGGACCGGATGTTCGAGCTGGCGGGGGAGTGCGGGGTGCGGGTGTCGGGCTACTGCCTGATGCCGGACCACGTTCATCTGGTGGCGGCGCCGGACACGGAGGCGGGACTTTCCCGGCTGATGCGGCGGCTGCAGGCTGAATATGCGCGGGCGGTGAATTTTTTCCGGCGAGAGCACGGTCCTTTATGGGAGGGGCGGTATGCGTCGTGCGCGATGGTGGAGGCGGACGCACTGAGGGCGCTGGCGCACATCGAGTTGAACCCGGTGCGGGCAGGGCTGGCGCGGCATGCGGTGCAATACCGGTGGTCGAGCGCGAGGGCGCATTTGCTGGGGGTGGATCCGGTAGGGCGGCTGGATCTGGGGATGTGGGCGAGGCACTTCACGCCGGAGGAGTGGCTGGCGGCGCTGGCAGAGGGGGCGCCGGAGGAGTGGCTGGAGCGGTTCCGGATGGCGACGCGGCGGGGGTGGCCCCTGGGCCTGGAGAGGCTTGCGGCGGAGTGCGGCGTTGCGGCGCGCGTGTAGCCTGAAGCGTGGCGAAGCCGCGGCTGGCGCGGGGGTGCGCGCGAACCCGGAGATCGGAATGAGCCTTTCCGGCTATGGTTCGATTTTCATGGGCCCGAAGGCGGGGGCAGCCATGCCGGCTTCGTCGCGCAGGTTGACGTAAGGGTTGCGGCCGGCGCCGTAGAAGAGCGCGGCGCCTTCGGGGAGCTTGCCCTGGAAGAGGAGCTCGACGACATTGGGGGCGTCGCGGGAGACGCGCTGGCGGTAGATGAGGGGCAGTTCGTTGCCGGAGGCGTCGTGAATCGAGAAGCCGTTGAGGCGGCCGGCGTGGACGAGGCGGCCGTTGACCTCGCTGAACTCGACGAGGATGGTTTGCCCCTTGACGCGGGCCGAGACGGGGCGGGGGCCGCGGCGGAGGCGGCCTTCGGCGAGGTTGGCGAGGCGGCGTCCGAGGAGGCGCATGTCGTCGGTGCCGACGTGGATGCCGTCGTCGAGTTCGCAGTCGACGCAGGTGGTCATCCAGACGTTGGGGAGCTGAGATTCGACGCGGAGCTGGGCATCCTGGACCATGTCCCAGGGGGCAGCGGGGGCGTTGGCGACGTGGCGGCCGATCTGGACGTAGTAGAAGGGAAGCGCGGGCTGGGCGGCATCCTGGCGGAGCTGCTGGATGAAGCGGCGGAATTTTCCTTCGAAGAGGGGCGCGGCCTTTTCGCTGGCGTCGCTTTCGCCCTGATACCAGAGGACGCCGCGGACACGCCCGCCGGCCAGCTGGATGCGGCGGAGCATGCCGCCGTACAGGGACTCGCCGCCGCGGTCCTTGAGATCGGGACTCCACTGATCCATGGAAGTGCCGCCGTGGGCGCAAGGGATGAGCCCCACGGGGACGCCGGTGCGGCGGACCATTTCGAGCGCAAAGGGGAGGCCGACGCCGGCGCCCTTGCGCCGTGCGGCGATCCACTTGCGGAGTTCGTCGCCTTCGAGTTTGGCGATTTCGCCTTTGGCGTTCTTGCGCCAGTGCACCTTGTCGGCGGCGTCGACGAGACGGTGAAGGGGATCCTCGGCGACGACCCACGAGTCGGTCATATCGAGGGAGTTGACCATGGCGCTGGGCAAAGGCAGGTCCTCGAGATTTCCAACGCCCTCCATGTTGGACTGCCCGGCAAGGACCCAGAGATCGCCGACGAGGACGCCGGCTACGGAGGCCGAGGAGGCGGCGCCGGCGGCGCGGAATTCGATTATGTAGGGCCCGCCGGCGGGGAGGGCTTTCAGTTCAGCGGACCACTTGCCTGCGGCGGCTTTGCCGGCGGGTTGCCAATCGAAGCCGGGCAGAGTCATGCCGGCTTTGAGGACGCGCGCTTCAACGGCGCGGCCGTCAGCTCCACTCGCCGAGCCCCCGGCGCGAAGATCGGCGGTGTTGGCGGGACCGCGCTGGAAGACCTGGTAGTCTGTGACGCCGCGTTCAATGCGGAGCGACTGTGCGGAGAGCAGCGAGGCAGCGAGGAAGAGGATCGAGAGCCGCATGAAAACCTCCAAGGCGGACATTCTATCCGCTTTCCGCGCGCGGCGGGACCGGGATTCACGCTGACAGGATCATGCAGGAAGGAAGCAGCACAGGGGAGCAGCAGGATCTGCGGAAGGCGCGTGCCGCGAGAATTGGCCGGGTCATCGGATCAGCGGTGAAGACGGCGCCGGTGTGAAGCGGGAACGGAAACCCGGGCGGAGGGAGCTGGGGGATTCGGCCACCGGGGTGGGCTGCATGGGGGCTAGCCTGGGGTTCGAACCGGCGAAAGACCGGAGCCGGGGCGCAGTTTCGGCGCTGGATGGCAGGGCGGTGAGAGCCGGCCAAGGAGTCTGTGGATGCGGAGGCGGGTACCCACAGGAGCGCGGCACTGGACTCCCGATGAATTCCGTGACGTCCATCGAGGAATGTCCGGCAATTTTCGGATGGAAAATCCAGGGGATTTCGCAGAATTCAGCAGAAGCCGGGAGGGGATTTGCGCACCTTGCCACTGGCACGGCGCAGGGTCCGCAGTCAGGATTTCGACAGTCCGTATTCCTTGAGGCGGTACTGAAGCGTGCGGAGGCTGATGCCGAGTTCGCGGGCGGCGCGGGTGCGGTTGCCGCCGTGGCGGTTGAGAGCCTCCTCGATAGCGCGGCGCTCGAGTTCGTGGACATTGAGGGTGGGGGCAGTGGAGGGATCCACGGGGCGCCGTTCAGTGAACGGGAGGTGATCGGGCAGGATTTCCCCGTCGCTGAGGATGGCCGCCCGTTCAATGACGTTCTCGAGTTCGCGGACGTTGCCGGGCCAGCGGTGGGAGCGGAGCTGGAAGCGGGCGGCGTCGCTCAGGCGAAGGCGGGGCTTGCCGAACTTGGCGGCGGCGAGGGCGACGAAGTGTTCGGCGAGGGCGTCGATGTCGGCGGGGCGGTCGCGGAGAGGGGGGATTTCGATAGGGAAGGCGCTGAGGCGGAAGTAGAGGTCGGCGCGGAAGCGGCCTTCCTGGATTTCGCGGTGGAGGTCGCGGTTGGTGGCGGAGATGATGCGGACGTCGGTTTCGAGAGTCTCTTCGCCACCGAGGCGCTCAAAGCGTTTCTCCTGGATGACGCGAAGGAGTTTGGCCTGGAGGGCGGGGTCGAGTTCGCCGATTTCGTCGAGGAAGAGTGTGCCGCCGCGGGCGCGTTCGAAGACGCCGTGGCGGCGGGCGACGGCTCCGGTGAAGGCGCCGCGTTCGTGTCCGAACAGTTCGCTTTCGATCAAGGTCGGGGAGAGGGCGGCGCAGTTGACGGCGAGGAAGGGCTTCTCCGCGCGGCGGCTGTGAATGTGGATGCAGCGGGCGATGACTTCCTTGCCGACGCCGCTTTCGCCGAGGAGGAGGACGTTGGCGGGAGTTGGGGCGACCTTGCCGAGCAGGTCGAGGACGTGGAGCATGCGTGGATCGCGGGCGACCATGGAGCCGCAGAGGCCAGGCGTAGCCTCGCGGGCAGGGGCGGCCGAGGAAGGCTCGGCGGGTTCGGAAGAGAGGGCGAGGGCGCGGCGGACGAGACGGCGCAACTCTTCCGGGCTGCGGAGGGGTTTTTCGAGGTAGTCGAAGGCGCCTCGCTTCATGGCCTCGACGGCGGTAGCGACGGTGCCGAAAGCAGTGATGAGGACAAAGGGAGTGGCGGGCCAGCGTTCGTGGAAGAACTGCTGGACTTCGAGGCCGTCGCCGTCGGGTATCTTGAGATCGGAAATGACGAGAGAGAAGCGGCGGCGGGCGCCGGCGGCGCGGGCCTCGGAGAGCCGCGAGGCGGTTTCAACGGGGTAGCCTTCGCCTTTTAGGATGGTGGCGAGGAGCTGGCGGAAGCCGGGGTCGTCGTCGACGAGGAGGATGGGATCCATAGTAACCGGCCCTGGTTCCATAGTGTTTCGTTTTAGTGATGCAGATTTTGCGCGAGAGTGACCGGGAGAGTTGCAGCGGGAGCGAAACCAAGGGGATCGCGGGCTGCCGCAAAGGTAGCGCCACAGTACAAAGAGAAAAATAAGCGACTGATTTTCAACCGAGTGCGAACCGGACCGGGGCGCGTGCAAATCGCCTCGATGAGTGTCGCCTCAGGCTGGCGCCGGAAGGCCGGCCGAGAAAGGAGGCGGCATGGACGGTTCCCCGATCGTGATCATCCTTCCCCCCGATTTCTGCTGAGAGTAGTCCTCCCGAGACGGGACTATTCCGGAGGAGGGACTGAGCCAATCAGATCAGGAAAAAAACCAGACAAAGGTCTGGTGACCCCCCGAGGGTTTCTGGTATAGTCGTTGAGGGAGAGTACTAGAGGTTCTAGTACTCTCCCCGGCGTTCCCTGGCAGGCTTGGCGCTGATCCCAAGAGTTGGCCTCGGCAAATCGGGATGGTATTCGGTCTCGGATTCCTTCCACTCCTGCTGATGCCGCCGGCGATGTTGCCGCCGGCCGCACCGCCATGTCCGATGGCGATAACGGGCGCGGAGCTGGCGCGGGAAGCCGCGCGGCAGCTGGCGTCGAGCCGCTATGTCGAAGCCGAGAGGCTGTCGCTGTGCGCGGTGGGGATGGTGCGGCGAGAAGGCGACCAGGGGCGGCTGGCAAAGATCCTCAACAATTTGGGCGTCGCACGACTCTACCAACAGAATTTTGTGGGCGCGTTTGAGTCGTTCCGGGAAGCCGGAGCTCTGTCGCAGCGGTCGGGGGGAGCAGAGACCGAGGCGAGTGTGTGGTCGAACGTGGCCACGCTGTACGGGATGCTGATGTCGTGGCCCGCGGCGGAAGAGGCGCTGGAGCGGGCGCTCGCGGTGATGCCCGCAGGGAGCCGGTTTCGCGTGGCGCTGCTGGCGCAGCGGGTGCGGCTGGCACGCGGGCGGCCGGACGCCGGTGCAGATCGTTTCATGTCTCTTTGGCGCGATGCCATGAACGAGGCCGAGAGGCTGGACGACTGGCAGGTGCAGCGCCATTTGTGGGACGAGCTGGCCGACTTCCATCTGGATGCGGGACGGACGGACGCAGCCGAAGCGGCGGTGGCGAACTCGTTCCGGGTGGTGACGCTGCACCAGCTGACGGATCCGGACTCGCTGTGGATGCTGGCAGGGAGGCTGCGGCTCGAGCAGGGGCGGGCGGAAGAGGCGCTTGTGTGGATCCGCAAATTGAGGGGGACGTGGGCGGGTCACCGGCATCCTGTAAGTGCGTTGCGGCTGGCGGCTTTCGAGGCAAAAGCAGAGGCGGCGACGCATGGCGCCAGGGCAGCACTGGCCACATGCCGGAGGAACTGGCCGCGAGTGGCTGAATGGCGGCGGGCGGTGCTGCCGGATCCGCAGGTGGAACTGGCCAGCGATGTGGCGATGGCCGAGCTGGCGGACCTGTATGCCGGGGCTGCGCTGGCGGGGCAGAGGACGGCGGAGGGGAGCGCGGAAGCCTGGGCGGTGGTGGAGCAGAGCCGGGCGCTCGGCTTGCTGCGGCAGAGGCGGCGGATCGCGCGGTTGCGGAGCCGGGCAGGCGGGGCGGGTGGCGAGGTGATGGTTGTGCCGACGGCACATCATGGAAAGGGCGGGGACGGGGAGGAAGCGCAGGACAGCCTGGACGTGGCGGGGACGCCGGAATCCCAAAGGCTGCTGCGTCTGGTGCAAGGGCGGCTGAATACGAAGCAGGTGCTGTTCTGTTTCTGGCTGGGGCGGGAACGGTCGCTTCTGTGGGCGGTGACGCAGGACGGTCTTGCGATGGCGGAGCTGCCGAAGCGGGAGGCTCTGCTGGATGACTTTCGGGCGTTCCGGAAGTCGATCGAAGAGGGGGGCGACGGGGGAGAGCTGGCGGCGGGGCTGTATGAGGAGACCTTCGGGAGGGCTCCGGGGGAGGCGAGGCGCAGGACGGAGTGGCTGATTTCCGCCGACGAGGAGCCGCTGACGGCTCCGCTGGCGGCGCTGCGCGCACCGAAGGAAGGGCTGCGGCATTTGGGCGAACTGCGGGCGCTGACGTTTGTGCCTTCGGCGCTGTGGCTGTTGGAGCGCGACAGGCGGGAGGCGCCCCGAAGGCTGGTGGCGGTGGGCGGGCTGGTGCACAACAGTGCAGATCCGCGTTTCAAAGGGGTGTCGGGCGGCGCACGCGCCAGGATGCAGGCGCCGGCGGGGGCGGAGTTCCCTTCCCTGCCGGGGAGCGGCAGAGAAGTGGCCACGATCAGCGCTTTGTGGAGCCGGCGGGGTTTGGAGGTGAAGCGGCTGGAGGGATTCGAGGCCACCGAGGAGGCGGTGGTGGAGGCCTCGGCGGAGGGAGCGACGGACTTGCACTTCGCCACGCATGTGCAACCGGCGCCCGAGCCGCGAGCATACCCGATGCGGTTCGACGCTGCGCTGGCGATGCCGGAGATGATCCGGTTTCCCGCCGGAGAGCCATTCCTGGCGCTTTCGCTGGGGCGGGACGGCAGGCGGGCAGGGCTGGGGACCCGCGAACTGCACCGTCTCCGACTGGAGGGGGCGCGGGTGGTCTTGAACGGCTGTTCGACGGGCAGCGGGGTGGCGCAGAGGGGCGCGGGGCTATCGAGCTACGCGACGGCGTGGCTGGCGGCAGGGGCGAGTTCGGTGGTGGCGAGCCTGTGGCCGGTTGACGATGACGGCGCATTTTTCGAGGCCTACTACGAGGCGCTGCTGAGAGGGCGGCGTCCGGCGGCGGCGCTGCATGCGGCGCAGGCGGCGATGGCCGGCAGCGGCAGCTGGCGCGCGCAGCCCCGCTATTGGGCCGCATACATCCATCTCGGGAAGGACTGAACAGAAATGTCGCTGAAGCCCAATCTGCGCAGCTCGGGAAGTTCCGACAATTCGCCGCGCGGCGGAGGAGCGCATTCGCCGCAGCCGGGCGGTTCGAGATGGACGCCTCTGGTAGAGGGGATCCGTTCATGCGACAGCGGGGCGGTCGAGGAGCTATACCGGTTGTTCGGGCGGGGCATCCGGTATTTTCTGTGCCGTCATCTGGGAGTGCAAGACTTGGATGACCGCGTGCACGACACGTTCCTGATGGTGGTGCGGTCGATCCAGAACGGGGGGCTGAGGGAGCCGGAGAGGCTGATGGGTTTCGTACGGACGATTGTCCGGCGGCAGATTGCGGCCTACATCGAGGAGACGGTGCAGGCGAGGCGGGAGCAGGCGGAACTGGATTACGGGGGCAGGGTGGCGGATCACCGGCACGATCCAGAGGACCGGCTGCTGCGGGAGCAGCGGATCCAATTGATGCTGGAGGTGCTGCGGAGCATTTCGCCGCGAGACCGCGAGATCCTGACGCGGTTCTATTTGTACGAGCAGACGCCGGAGCAGATCTGCGAGGAGATGGGTTTGACGGAGACGCAGTTCCGGCTGCTGAAGTCGCGGGCGAAGGCGCGCTTTGCGGAGGCAGGGCGGAAACGGCTGGCGCCGAATCCGATCGCGCGGCTGTTGCGGCGGAGCGCGTCGGGGTAAGAGGGGGATTTGGCTACCCGCGTGTCCGAATCCGGCTGATTTCTGACATGCCAGTTTGATATAGTGGAAACGGCCTTCGCCGCGGCGGACACCAGCAGCGCGGCCGGGTCCGGCTGGAGAAACAGCCGCCACGACACGATCAGGCAGACGGAGAACGCAGATGAAATACGGCTTGCAGATTCCTTCCTCGGGCGCGCTCGATTTTCTGAGCCTTGGAGCGCTGGTGCACCGGCTTGATCCGGGCATCATTCCCTTCCGCAAGGCGACGGAGTGCAAGATCCACGTATCGGGCGGCGAATACAACTGCGCGGCGAACCTGGCCGACTGTTTCGGGCTGAAGACCGGGATCGCTACGGCGATGGTGGACTATCCGATCGGCGACCTGATCGCGGAGCGGGTGAGGGCGATGGGGGTGAGGCCGTTTTACAAGCGCTTCAAACATAACGGGGTGAACGGGCCGAACATGGCGACGGTGTATTCGGACCGGGGATTCGGGGTGCGGCCGCCGGTGGTGTTCTACAACCGCTCGAACGAGGCGGCGGCGCTGCTGAAGCCGGGCGACTTCGACTGGAAGGCGATTTTCGCCGAGGGCGTGCGGTGGTTCCACAGCGGGGGGATTTTCGCTTCGCTGTCGGAGACGACGGGCGAAGTGATCATCGAGGCGATGCAGGCGGCGAAGGCTTCCGGGGCGGTGACGTCGTTCGACCTGAACTACCGGGCAAAGCTGTGGGGCATCTGGGGCGGGCAGGAGAAGGCGGTTTCCGTGATCGACCGGATCGTGCGGCACGTGGATGTGCTGGTGGGCAACGAGGAGGACCTGCAGCTGGGACTGGGGATCCCGGGGCCGGAGGTGACGGCGAAGTCGAAGCTGGACCCGTCGGTCTTCGTGGCGATGATCGGCGACGTTGTGAAGAAGTATCCGAATGTGAAGATCGTGGCGACGACGCTGCGCGAGGTGCATTCGACGAACCATCACAGCTGGAGCGCGGTGGCGTGGATCAACGGCGAGACGTACCAGGCGCCGACGGCCGAACTGCCGATTTATGACCGCGTGGGAGGCGGGGACGGTTTTGCGTCGGGCCTTTTCTACGGGCTGTTGACGGGAGAGGAGCCGCTGGAGGCGGTGAAGCTGGGGTGGGCACACGGGGCGCTGCTGACGACGTTCCCCGGCGACACGACGATGGCGACGGTGGAGCACGTGCGGGCGTTCGCGCGGGGCGGCTCGGCGCGAATCCAGAGATAGATTTGTTTCGGGGCCCGGCTCGCGCGAGGCGGGTCCGCGACCGCAACCGCAATCTTACCGAGGGTCAGAAATCGATATGCCAGAACAACTCTCCGACATCGGTCTCACGGGGCTGGCCGTGATGGGCCAGAATCTCGCATTGAACATCGCCGACCACGGCTTCCGCGTTTCCGTCCACAACCGCACGACGGCCACGATGGAGAAGTTTGTGGCCGAGAACCCGTCCACGCCCGGCGGGCTGGCGGGCTTCGCGGAGCTGAAGGATTTCGTCGCCAGCCTGAAGCGGCCGAGGAAGATCATCATCATGGTGAAAGCGGGCGCGCCCACCGACGCGGTGATCGATCAACTGGTGGCGGTGCTCGAGCCGGGCGACATCATCATCGACGGCGGCAATTCCAACTGGAACGACACCATCCGGCGGGAGCGAGACCTCAAGGCGAAGGGCATCCGCTTCATCGGCTCCGGGGTGAGCGGCGGCGAGGAAGGAGCGCGGTTCGGGCCGTCGCTGATGCCGGGTGGCGAGTATGAGGCGTACAAAGAAATCGAGCCGATCTGGACGGCGATCGCGGCGAAGGTGGATGCGGCGACGGGCAAGCCGCTAACCGGGGCGAAGCCGGGGCAGCCGGTCCAGGGCGGCGTGCCGTGCTGCACGTGGATCGGGCCGAACGGCGCCGGGCACTACGTGAAGATGTGCCACAACGGGATCGAGTACGGCGACATGCAGATGATCTGCGAGGCGTACTGGATCATGACGCACGTGCTGGGAATGACGGCGCCGGAGTGCAGCGAGGTATTCGCCGAGTGGAACCGGGGCGTGCTGGACAGCTTCCTGATCGAGATCACGGCGGACATCCTGCAGCAGAAGGACCCGTACACGGGCGGCTATCTGGTGGACTCCATCCTCGACACCGCGGGCCAGAAGGGCACTGGCAAGTGGACGTCGGTGAACGCGCTGGATATGGGCGTGCCGGCGAACACGATCGCGGAAAGCGTGTTTGCGCGGTTCATGTCGGCGATCAAAGAGGAGCGGGTGAACGCGTCGAAGGTCCTGCAGGGACCGGCGGCGGCGAAGTTCGACGGCGACCGGAGGCAGTTTTTGCAGGCCGTGCATGACGCGCTGTATTGTTCGAAGATCTGCTCCTACGCGCAGGGATTCCAACTGATGAGGGAGGCGCAGAAGGAGTACAACTGGACGCTGAAGTTCGGCGAGATTGCCATGATCTGGCGTGGCGGGTGCATCATTCGGGCGCGGTTCCTGCAGAAGATCAAGGAGGCGTTCGACCGCGACGCGCAACTGCCGAACCTGCTGCTGGACCCGTATTTCAAGAGCGAGATCGACCGCTGCCAGGCGAACTGGCGGCGCGTGGTGGCCGAATCCGCGCTGCGGGGCGTGCCGATTCCGGCGTTCTCCTCCGCGCTGGCTTATTACGACGGCTACCGGTCGGAGCGTCTGCCGGCGAACCTGCTGCAGGGGCAGCGCGACTTCTTCGGCGCGCATACGTTCGAGCGCACGGACCGTCCGCGGGGCAAGTTCTTCCACGTGGACTGGCCAGAGCCGTCGCGGCCGATGATTGAAGTTTAAACGAAAAGGCTGCGTCCCCCCATGCGGGCGATGCGGGCGCCGGGCTCTGCGGGCCGCGGCGCCCTCTTTTTTCGCGGGCGGCAACCTCCAAGGGGACAGCCTGATCCGGCATCCTTGCTGAAAACGACAGGGTGCCATTGGTGTCTGACACCTTCGCGATTTACAGCCCCCCTGGGAAGATCGAGACTCCCCCGGCGAACGAACCCCTGCGCCGGAGTGCCCCCCGACAGACAGGCCTCGAGGATCGCAAAAAATCCAGGGCGAGAAATCCCGGCCGAACTGTCGAGGCGTCCTCAGGCCGGTGATGCCCTCATATACGCGTCATCCAAGAGACCTTGCTCAAACTTCCATCGCCGCCATCTCCGGCCAAAACGCGTTTCAAATTCAGCAAGAAACGCTTCCGAACCAAAAGGCCGCCCTGAATAGGTGCAACGCCGCAACAACCTCAACACGGTTACCTCCTCCGGGCTCATCAGCAGTTCCCGCCACGCCTCCTCCCCGCCAAATCCCCGCCAGAATTCGAGATCCAACAGACCGGACTGGTCGCTTTCCAGCCCCAGATGCACGCGGGCACTGGACCAGGGATGGTCTTCCGGTCTATTCACGATCCCCGCACGCACCGGATTTCTTTCGACATAAGCCAACGCCCGCCGCAAATGTCTCGTGTCCAGCGCACAACTGAAGAACCGGTTCTGCCATAGATGTCCACTACGGTCGCGGCGCGCGTTCAGCATCTGCGCGTACCTGCCGTGCACGCGGCGTAAGAGAATCTCAAGTGAATCCTCCAACTCGGGCACAGCAATCAGGTGTACATGATTTGTCATCAGACACCACGCGAGCAAACGCACGCCGGCGTCTTCGCGTGTCTTCGCAAAGAGCCGGAGGTAGGACTTGCGGTCGGCGTCGGTGTGGAAAACCGGCTGACCGTTTGTACCCCTTTGCGTAATGTGATAAGCCACGCCGGGCAGAACACAACGAGGTTTCCTTGGCATACACCCGAATAGTGCCTTCAACGGACGAAAAATCTCGAAGGTGTCAGACACCATCGCTGCTCCGAGTTCTTGCAGAAAGTTCCGGATCAGGCTGTCCCCCTGGTTCATACTGGGACGAGGATGCCAGAAATGACGGCGATGATGGTGCTTCTCGCAGGCGCGGCAAGCGCGGCGCAGATGGATGCGGCGCTGGCGGCGCGGATGGCGCGGCTGGCGCTGGACTGCGTGCATCGGGAGTATCCAAACAAGATTGCGCACGTGCTGAATTCGGACGCGGATGCGCGGCCGCCGCGCGAATTGACGCCAGCGTTTTACGGTTGCTATGACTGGCACTCCTCCGTGCACGGGCACTGGCTGCTGGCGCGGCTGGCGCGCCTGTACCCGTACGAGCCTTTTGCGGCGGAAGCCCGCCGGGCGCTGGCGAGGAGCCTCACGGCGGAAAACCTGGCCGCCGAGGCGCGCTATTTACAGGCGGCGGGGCGGCAGACGTTTGAGCGTCCGTATGGACTGGCGTGGCTGCTGCAAATGGCGGCGGAGTTGCGGGAATGGGACGACGTGGACGCAAGGAGGTGGTCCGCGGCATTGCAGCCTTTGGAAGACGCGGCGGTCGAACGGCTGCAGGCGTGGCTGCCGAAATTGCCGCGCCCGGTGCGCACGGGCGAGCATTCCAACACGGCGTTCGCGCTCGGGCTGGCGCTGGATTCCGCGCGGACGGCACGGCGGGCGGATTTCGAGGCACTGCTCGTGTCGCGCATCCGCGACTACTATCTCAAGGACACAGCCTGCCCGCTCGCCTACGAGCCTTCAGGGGAGGATTTTCTGTCGCCCTGCCTGGCGGAGGCCGATGCCGTGCGGCGCGTGCTGCCGGCGCCGGAGTTCGCCGCATGGCTCAGAAGGTTCCTGCCGCAGATCGATCTCGAGCCGACGCAGGTCACCGATGTCACCGATGGCAAGCTCTATCATCTGGCAGGACTGAATTTCTCGCGGGCGTGGATGCTGGAGGGGATCGCCTCGGCACTGCCTGCGGGGCATGCGCGGAGGAAGCGGCTTGAGGCGCTGGCGGCGAGGCTCGCCGAAGCGGGATTTGCGGCGATCCGGGCGGAGCACTACGAAGGCGGCCACTGGCTGGGATCGTTTGCCGTTTATTACGCGACGCGGCGCGGCATTGCCGCTGGTCAGGCGGGCGTGTCCCCGTAAAGCCGCTGGAGCCGCGCGAGCTCTTTCTGAAGCGACGCGAGCGTCTCTGCATAGGCCGGGTCGCCGGCGGCGTTGCGCATTTCGCGGGGGTCTTTGCGCAGATCAAACAACTCCCATTCGGGCGGCGTCTCTTCCTTGCGGCTGCCGGAGGCGTCCAGTGGCTTGCCGTAGTAATAGACCAGCTTGTGGGTGAGCGTGCGCACGCCGTAGTGAGCCGTCACTTCGTGGTCGCCATCCAGGTGCATCCAGTAGCGGTAATACATGGAGCGCCGCCAATCGCGCGGGGTGCGCCCGGCGGCATTGGAGCGGAAGCTGCGCCCCTGCATCCAGGAGGGCGTCCGGAGGCCGGCGTAGTCAAGAAAGAGCGGAGCGAAATCGAGGTTCAGCACGATGTCGCGGTTCACCGTGCCGGGACGGATTTCCCGCGGGTACCTCATCAGGAAGGGCATCCGCAGGGATTCCTCGTACATGAATCGCTTGTCGTACCAGCCGTGATCACCGAGGAAGAAACCCTGGTCGGAGGTGTAAATCACTACAGTGTCCTGCTCGATGCCCTCCTCGCGCAGGCAGTCGAGGACGCGGCCCACGTTGTCGTCCACACTCTGCACACAACGCAGGTAGTCCTTGATGTAGAGCTGGTAGGCCCAGCGGCGCAGCGCGTTGCCTTGCAGTTCCGGGGGAAAGTCCGTCTTGAGATCGGAGCGCATCATGTGCTCGCCGACGCGCATCTTCGCGCGGCGGGCCGCCGGGGAGCGTCCGGCGTAGTCATCCAACAGGTTGTCGGGCTCCGGGATCGTTTCTCCATCGAACAAGTGCGCGTACCTGGCCGGCGGCTGCCAGTTGCGGTGGGGCGCCTTGTGGTGGGACATCAGGAAAAACGGCTTGCCGCGGGGACGGCGTTTGATCCAATCCACGGTGAAGTCCCCGATGAGATCGGTGCAGTAGCCGGAGTGCTTCTTGCGCGCGCCCATCTCGATGAACTCCGGGTCGTGATAGGCGCCTTGTCCGGGGAGGATGTTCCAGTAATCAAAGCCGGACGGTTCTTTGTGGAGGTGCCACTTGCCGATGATGGCCGTGGCGTAGCCCGCCGCCCGGAGTTCTTTGGCGGCATTGGGACTCGCGGGGTCGAGCGGATCGAGCAGCGTTTTGACGCCGTTGACGTGGCTGTATTGGCCGGTGAGGATCGTGGCGCGCGAAGGCGTGCAGATCGAGTTCGTGCAGAAGCAGTTGTCGAAGCGCGCGCCGCCCCGGGCAATGCGGTCGATGTTCGGCGTGCGGTTGATGCGGCTGCCATAGGCGGAAATCGCGTGGGCGGCGTGATCGTCCGACATGATGAACAGGATGTTCGGCGGCGCCGCGGCGCCTTCGGCGGCAGCAGCGCCGAGAGTGGAGAGCAGGAAGTCCCTTCGCAGCACGCCCTTGATTCTAGTCCTCGGGGACGGCGGCTGCGGCACGGAGAAGCAGGCGCTACACTCGAGTTGCGGATGACGATTCTGGTTGCGGTTCTGATGCTCGCCCCGCCGGAGGCGCAGGCGGCCTACGAAAAAGGGCTGGCGCTGTTCGCGCAGAACCGCGCGGCGGACGCCATCCCGTACTTCGCTGAAGCTGCGCGGCTCTCTCCGGACAACGCGCAGTACTGGAAGGCGCTCGGGGCGGCGCACGCGAAAATCGAGGACTATCACGGCTCGATAGAACCGTTCCGCCGCGCCTGCAGTCTCGCCCCGGAGCTAGCCGATGTCTGCTACTACCTGGGGCGCGCCTACTATGCCGCCGACTTGTACGAAAAGGCGATCGAGCCGCTCGAGCGGGCGCTGCGCCACGATCCGGTGAAGGGCCGCGTGGAGGCGGCGCTCGGGCAGTGCCACGAAGCGCTGCTTCGCTTTGACGAGGCCGAGCGGTGGTTCCGATCCGCCATCCGGAGGAAGGACGCGGGGCGGCAAGCGGCGCATCTGGCCTATGCGCGCTTCCTCACGCGCCAGGGTCGCGCCGCGGAGGCCGTGCCGGTGGCCGAAGCCGCACAGCAGCCGGAGACTCCCGAAGCGCGGTTCGAACTCGCCTTCGCGCTCTCGCAGTGCGACCGTCTGGCAGAAGCACTGCGCGTGGTGGAGCGGGCTCTGGAGCTGAAGCCGGACTACGAGGAGGCATTCGTTTTGCGCTCGAAGATCCGCGCGCGCCTCACTCCTCCGTCACCTCGATGACGCGGCCCGCAGGCACGTTGCGGAGGGTTTGTTTCTTCCCCGTGGGCCAGGTGATCTCCACTTCTTCCGCCTTTGCGGCATCCCCCAGGCCGAAGCGCAGCGTCTTCTCGCTCGAGCACTGGTAGCCGGTCGACGTGGAGACGTGGTTGGACTGGTTGAGCCCGCCTGCCGTCACGCGAACCTTGGCGCCGATGGCGTCGCGGTTGCTCGTCACGCCCTTCAGCCGGAGCGCCACCCAGTTCCTGCCCTCGCCGAGGCGGTTGCGGTAGAGCTTGGCCGGCTCGTTGAGCACGCTGACGGCGGCGTCGATGCGCCCGTCGCCATCGAGATCCCCGAGAGCGACGCCCCGGTGCTGGGCGCGCGTGCCGAACAGCGTGCTGGCGAAGGTCTTGCCGTTGACGTTAAGAAACAGCTGGTTTTGCTGCTTCGAGGCGCGGCTGGAGAACAGCTCGGTGTTGTCCTGCACGTCCCCGTTGGCGGTGAAGATGTCTTTCCAGCCGTCGAGGTCGAAGTCCGCCACGCCGAGGCTCCACCCGCTGTGCGGGAGCGAGGCTGCGCCGATGCGGCTGCGGTAAGTGACGTCCTGGAAGACGCCATTGCCGAGGTTGCGAAACAACGGGAAAGTCTCGTTGGCCAGCGCCGTGACGAAAATATCGGGCCAGCCGTCGTTGTCGAGGTCGCGGAATTCGGCGCCCATGGTGGACAGGATCTTGCCGTCGTCGGCGATGGCGATGCCGGCGGCGAAGCCGGTTTCGGTGAAGCGCCCGTTGCCGTCGTTGCGGAACAGGAAATTGGGTACGGTGTCGTTGGTGACAAGGACGTCCATGAGCCCGTCGTTGTTGTAATCGGCGAAGACGATGGACATTCCTTTGCCGATTTTCTGCGAAATACCGGCAGTTTTGGAGATGTCTGTGAAGGTCCCGTCGCCGTTGTTTCTGAGCAGAGTATTGGCCAATCCTTCGTAGTATTTCGGGTGGCAATACGTCCGGTATCCGGCCCTCTTATCGCCGCAAAATGGCTCCGTTTTCGGGTCCCAGACACAGTAATTCACGAGGAACAGGTCGAGGTCGCCGTCGTTGTCCATGTCAAACCAGCCGGCGGAGATGGGCCAGCGGGTGGCGGGGATACCGGCCTTTTTCGTCACGTCCTCGAAGGTCCCGTCCCCGCGGTTGCGGTACAGGCGGCTGAGATGGACGCTGGTGACGAGCAGGTCGGTCCAGCCGTCGTTGTCGTAGTCGCCGGCAGCCACGCCCATGCCGTAGCCCTCACCCTGGAGGCCGGCTTTTTCCGTCACGTCTTCGAAGCGCCAGTTTCCCAGGTTCCGGTACAGGCGGTTCCACCACTCCGGGCCGGACTTGACGAGCGAAGGCTGCGGGGCGCCGTTGAGGAAATAGATGTCCAGCAGACCGTCGTTGTCGTAGTCGAAGACGGCGACGCCGCCGGGCATGGTTTCAATCTGGTGCTTTTCGGGCGTGGCGGCGTTGCGCAGCACGAAGGGAACGGCGCCGCGCAGCTCCTCGAACGGTTCCGGGGCGGGGTCCTGCGCGCCGGCAGGGGCACGCAACAGGGCGGCACCGGCCAAGGCCGCGAACCCAAGCACCCACCACGCTTGCCGGAAAGTCATCTCTGGCCCATTGTGCCGCATGCGAGGCGCCCGGTTCACTTCACGCGCCGCCACCCGCGGCCCTCTTCCACTTCGATGATCTGATTGGGGTCGAGGCGCTCAATCTTCTGCACGGCTCCGCCGGGCCAGCGGATTTCGAGCGAATCGATGGTTTTCCCGGGGCCGATGCCGAAGTGCTGCCGTTGCTGGCTGGTGGCGCCGAAGCCCTCGCTTCCCTTGACCTCGCGGTAGACGAGGAGATCGCCCGAGCGAAGGGTCAACCGGGCGCCCACGGCGCCGCGGTTGGATGTGACGGCCTTGAGATCCACTTGAATCCAGCCATTGCGACTTGCCTTCAGGTTTCGGTAAAAGGCGTTTCGCGCGAAATCCCCCGGATAATGTCCGCCGATCTGGGCGTAAATGTCCAGGTCTCCGTCCTCTTCCCAGTCGACAAAAGCGACGCCGTGACCCTTGTTGCCAGGGCGCTGGAATTTCACAAAATCGGTCAGATCGCTGAACGTGCCATCGCCGTTGTTGCGGAAGAAGCGGTTCGGTTCGAGGCGCGACATTTGCGGGTCGCCCACGCCGAGATAGAGGTCGAGGAAGCCATCGTTGTCCAGGTCGGCCACGCCGGCCCCCATCACCCCGATGGGAAAATGCAGCCCGGCCTCGAACGTCACATCCGTGAATGTGCCGTTGCGGTTGTTGCGAAACAGGCGGCTGGAATCCGGGTGAACGCGCGTATTCGGCACCACATAGTCCAGCCGCAGGGCGGCGACGACGGACTCCCAGGCGGCGAGGCTCGTCGTGAGCGCATCGGGCCACCCGTCGTTGTTGTAGTCGAACAGGAAGCAGACGAAGCCGTTGTGCGGCGGCTGCACGAGGCCCGCCTCACGGGCGACGTCGCGGAATTTCCAGTTGCCGAGATTGCGGTAGAGGCGGTTGGGAGCGGGATCGAGGCCATTGATGAGGATGTCTACAAGACCGTCGCGGTCGTAGTCGCCGAGGGCCATGCCGATGGCCCCGTATTCGGGCGGCTCGACGATGCCGGCCTGGCGGGTCATGTTGGTGAAGGTGCCGTCCCGGTTGTTGCGGTAGATCTGGGGCACGCTTCCGTCCTTGAGGACGCCGTTGGCGATGGCGAGGTCGAGCCAGCCGTCGTTGTCGAAATCGGCCCAGAGCGAGACGAAGCCGTTGCCCGGGTCGCCCGCGCCGGACTTGTCCGTCACGTCTTCGAACCGCCCGCCCGTGTTGCGGAAGAGACGGTTCTTCATGGGTCCGCTCCAGCCGTTGAGGGAGATGTAGAGGTCGGGGCGCCCGTCGTTGTCGTAGTCGACGAGGTTCAGGCTGTAACCGGAGGCAACGCCCGCCAGTCCGGTTTCGCCGGTCGCATCGGTGAACCGGCGTCCTTCATTGCGGAACACGCGGATGAACTCGCCGCTGCCGGCTTCGAACAGATCCAGATCGCCATCCCCGTCATAGTCCGCCCATGCGGCGGTGCCGTTGCCATCGTACCGGTCTATGCCGAGCTGCGGAGCGATGTCTTCGAACTCAAGCAACGGCAACTCGCCTGCGCGGGGCAACAGCGGGCGGGCCGGAAACAGGAACTGCTTCGGGACCGGCGGCGGCTCGCCAGGCAACTGATCCATGGCCACTTTCAGCAGCCACTGGTCCACGTTGTTGTTGTTGACCTGGAGGACCTGATAGAAGAGCCGCGCGGCTTCGCCGTAATCGCCCATCCGGTAATACGCCGTTCCCATCTCGCGCATCAGCTCCTGAACCAGCGCCGGTTCCTTCGTACGCTCGAGCGCCTGCCGGAAATAGAGCAGAGACTCCTGGAAGTTGCCTCTGCGGACGAGCGTCTTGGCCATGGTGGCCAGTGCGGTCAACTCCTCGTTGCTGTAAGGCATCGAGCCGTCGATGACCTGTTCCAGCAAATCGATGGAACGGTCGAGCCCCAGCAGGGGGTCATGTGGCACGCGGTGGCCGGTGTCCTGCGAGAACCGGACTTCTCCGCTCATCCAGTCGGAGAGGTTCAGGAGGAAGCCGTAGGCGTTCGGCTCCAGTTTCGCCACGCGCGCAGCCAGCTCAAATGCCAGGTTCGGGTCGTAGTAGAGCAGCTCTGCACGGGCATGAATCACCGCCTTGGCTTTCAGGGAGGGAATGTGATCGGGGTCGCGCTTCAGCGCCGTGCTCAACGCTTCCATCGCGAGGTTCAGCGCCGTCCGGCGTTTCGAGTAATCCGTCCCCGAGTAGAAGTCGAGCAGGTAGCTTCGGGCGAGCTGATACCAGGTCATGGCGTCGTGGTTGCCCGCCTGAACAAGGCGCTGCAATTCGCGGCGCGCCTCTTCAGTCTTGCCTTCGCGCAACAGGAGTTGGGCCTTGCGGAGCGGCCCCTCGCGCTGGGGCAGCGGCGCGGGCTGGCGCCGTTGTCCGGGCTGCGCCGGCCCATGCTGCGCGGCCAGGGCGGCGGCCAGTATGGCGAGCGCCGCCAGTCCGGCGGTCAGGCCTGCCCGTAGCGGAGTACCTTGACGCCTTCCCATGTCACCAGCCCGCTGGAGCCGCTGTCGCGGATCATTTCGTCGACGACAGGGAGGAACGTTTCGATTTTCGCCTTCGAGTCGACGATCTCGATGATGAACGGCAGGTCCTCGCTGAGACGCTCGAGCTTCGCCGTGTGCAGGCGCGAAGTCTTGCCGAATCCCATGGGACCGCGAAGCACGGTGGCCCCGGCCATATGGAGTTCGCGCGCCTTCAGCACGATGGCCTCGTAGAGGGGGCGTTTTCCGAAGCGGTCGTTTTCGCCGAGGAAGATGCGCAAGAGGATCGCGTCTTCAGGCAGTTCCATGGCAGTCAAAGCCTCTCATTGAGAAAAGCGGCGGCCTGATAGCCCGCCCAGACGCCGGCCAGGCAGAGTGCAATGCTCAAGGCAATGTTCCATCCCGCGTAGGCCCATTCCCGGTCCTGCATCAGCCGCAGCGTCTCCAGACTGAAGGTGGAAAACGTCGTGTAGCC
The DNA here is from genome assembly GCA_964458495.1 of uncultured Arcobacter sp. Lineage (GTDB taxonomy): Bacteria > Acidobacteriota > Terriglobia > Bryobacterales > Bryobacteraceae > JANWVO01. Next base: position 72,717 of record CAYWJB010000006.1, on the reverse strand, counting down.
GCCGCACAGGCCGGTCATGACGAACAGCCTCACGTTGGACGGGACGATCAGGCGACCGTCGGGACCGGTGAGCGAGACGAAAAACCCGATCACGATGCATCCGGTGACATTGACGAACAGCGTGCCCCAGGGGAAGGTCTCTCCAGCGAGGCGGGCTGCCACGCCAGAGAAAAAGTACCGGAGCACGCCGCCCAGGGCCGCGCCCGCGGCGATCCACAGATAGTTCACTAACGATATGCTACTCCCGTGAGGACTTTGGCTGCATTCTTGCTCGCCTTGCCGCTGCTGGCTCAGGATCCGGCGGGATTGCTGGAGTCGAAGCTGATGGAGAAGCTGCGGCAGATCGATCAGAGGTTCGACGGCGTGATGGGGGTAGCGGTAATCGATGTGACCAGCGGGCGCACGCTTTCGTTGAACGGGGACCTTGTGACGGCGCAAGCGAGCCTGATCAAGGTTCCGGTGCTGGCGGCGGCGTTTCAGAAGATCGAGAGCGGCGCGCTGTCGCTGGACCAGAAAGTGGAGCTGACAGATAAAGACAAGGCGGGGGGCAGCGGAACGCTGGACGCGCGGCTGGGCGCGCAGCCGCTGGCGTTGACGCTGGAAGAGCTGCTGACGCTGATGATCCGCGACTCGGACAACACGGCGACGAACAAGGTGATCGCGCTGGTGGGGATGGACAACGTGAACCAGCTGATGGCGCAGCTGGGTTTGCGGGCGACGCGGCTGCGGCGGGTGATGATGGACGGGGCGGCGGCGAAGCGGAACGAGGAGAACACGTCGACGCCGCTGGAGATGGCGCGGCTGTTCGAGTTCATCTACCGCGAGCGGCTGATCAGCCGGAATGCATCGCGGCGGATGATGGAGATCCTGAAGCTGGTGCAGGCGGATTTTCGTGCGGCGCTGCCGCGTGGAGTGGTTTCAGCTTCCAAGCCCGGCGGGGTGCCGGGAGTGCGAACGGAGGCGGGGATCGTATTTCTGGAGGGGCGGCCGTATATTTTGTCCGTGATGTGCAGCCTGACGGCAGGAAATGCGAACCCGATTCGCGACGTGGTGGAGGCCGTGCATTCGTACTTCGTGCGGATCGCGCAGAGCAACCGGTATGGCCACCGCGTGAGTGAGCCGATTTACTGAGAAACGCGGGCGCGGGCGCGCGCGTCCGGCCGTTTGAAGCGCAGAAGGAGGACCCGTATGAAAACCACATTCCTGCTGCTGGCCGGCGGGCTGCTGTTCGGCCAGGGCTGGCAGGGCCCGGAAGCTGTGATCCAGATGAACATTCGTGGCAGTGGCAGCGCGGATCGTGGCAAATGCACCGCCGAAGTGGAGGTCGACGGCGTCGCCGAAGTCGGCATCCAGGGCAGCGAAGGCCGCATCCGCACGCTGAGCGGGCAGCCGGCCACGTGGCGACGCCTGGATTGCACCGGGCCGATGCCGTCGAGCTTCGCTGATTTCCGTTTCAAAGGCGTCGACGGGCGCGGCCGCCAGACGCTGATCACCGATCCGCGCAACAACCGCGGGCTTGCGGTGGTGAGGATCGAAGATCCGCAGGGCGGGCGCGAGGGATACACATTCGACATCGAGTGGCGCGCGGGCGCGGACTGGAACGCCGGAGGCCGCGCGGGAGGCTGGCGGCGGGACCGCGAACCGCAGTTCAGCGGCTCGCCTGCGGCCACGATTCGGGCCAACATCCGGGGCGGGAGCGGGGACCGGGGCAAGTGCACGGCGGAGGTGGAAGTGGACGGCGTGGCCGAGGTGGGGATTCGCGGAGACACGGGCGAGATCCGGACGGTGAGCGGGCAGCCTGCCTCGTGGAGGCGGCTGGATTGCACGGGACCTCTTCCCGCCAACCCGGGCGAGTTCCGCTTCCGCGGCATCGACGGGCGCGGGCGGCAGGAACTGGTGGCCGAGCCGAGCAACAACCGCGGTCTTGCCATTGTTCGGATTGAGGATCCGCAAGGAGGGCGCGAAGGCTACACCTTCGATCTGGAGTGGCGCGGCGGCACGGGCTGGACCGGCGGACCCGGCACGGGCTGGGGCAGCGGATCCGGATCCGGTTGGGGCGGCAGCTCGGGATGGGGCGGCGGGTCCCCATGGGGCGGCGGCTGGGGTTCCGGCTGGGGCAACACGTTTTCCTACAGCGGGCGCGGGCGCGGGATGTTCTCCGTGGACGCCGGCCAGGGCTATGACCTGCGCGGCGCCTCCGTGTTCGCCGACCGCAGCAACGGCGAGGTGCAGATCCGCTTCGAATCCGCCTTCGGCGGCGATACGCTGCAGTTCCGCGGCCGGCTGGAACGCGTGGCTGCAGACGCGATCGAGGCACGCTTGATGGAAGGCATCAACCGCGGCGACGCCGCGCCGGTAGACGCGCGCGCCCGCATCCTGCTGCGCGACGCGAACCGCGTGCGTTCGATTTTCATCGAGGGCCGGGCCCGCAACGAGCGCTTCCGCGTGAATTACAGCGAGTAGGCTTCAAGCCTCGATCACGGTTTCGAAGCCGAGCAGGCGGCCCATGCGTTCAATGGATCGGGTGTGATCGCCGTAGAAGATGACGCGGTGCAGACCCGCCTGGTAGTTTTCGAGCCACTTCTCGGCGTCCTTGACGCGCGTGCGGATCTGGCTGCGGCAACCGCGGTCGCTGTCTCCGTAGCCGGTGACGACGGCGGTGGAGAGCAGCATTTTCTTCGGACCCACAAAGCGCGCGACGGTGATCGTTTCGTCGCAGGGCATCAGCACCTGCAGCACGGCGCCTTCGTGCGTCTCCAGATGATCCCGGATGATGTAGGGCGAGGCCGGCCCGTCAGGCCCCTTCAGCTTCGTCGCCGAAACGCAGTGGGCGTGGATCACTTCGTTGCGGCTGAGGTCGAACACCGGGTCGCTGACAAAGCCCGGCACGCCGGCGTAGGAAGTCACCAGCATCTGCGTCATCGTCGAGTGCAGGTCCGCCTCGCACACGCCGTACAGGCCGGCGTCGTTCAGCTTGCTCCAGCAGATGCAGGGATAGCCGGGCAGCGTGTTCGCCATCAGCGTGCCGAAGCAGTCGATGGTGAACGCGTTGGCCTTCTCGCGCAGCAGCATCTCCTTCAGCGCGAGATGCATCCGCAGGCCGTTTTCGATCTCCACGGGCTTGGGCTCGACGACGCGCAGCGCATTGCGCGTGAACTCTTCCGCCAGCCGCTTCGCCTCGCGGGCGTCCGCCGCCTGGAACGCCTTCTGGATCTCCGCGCCCGGCACGAAGCGGAAGCCGGTCCCGAACGCGGCGCTGTACTCCTCGGCCGCCTTGCTGCGGCTCGCCGGGTTCTCCGTGCCGACCAGCACCCTGCTCTTGCGCAGGTGGCGCACCGTGCGGAAGATGCGGAACCAAGGGTCGAGATCGCCGTAGCTGGAAGTGGCGATCACATCCACGCGCCGGCCGGCATTGCGCAGCCCCGCCACCGATGACCAGGCGTGCGTGGCATAAGGGCGGGAGAACACGAGCACGGGCACGGGCGATGCCTGGATTAGTTCGTTGAACCCGGGCGTCGGCTGCGTCAGCGGCAGCAGCAGAATGCCGTCGATGTCCTGCTGGCGGGCGAGCCACGCCTTCACTTCTTCGGCGCTGCGCAGCAGTTCTCCGCCGCCCAGTTCCACCACGTGAGCGTTCTTGCGCGCCGCCTCCGCCAGGTGCGCCTCCACCTCCTTGCGCTCGGCTTCGACGTCCAGCGTCGGCTTCGGCCAGTGCGGCGATCCGGCCAGATACACGCGGGCCACGCGCGCGGGCCCGTTCCACGGCATGGCGCGGAACGCTTCGTATTCATCGGCCTTCAACAAGCCGGAAAAGGGCAGCCCGCACAGGGCCGCGTGGAACGTGCGGCGGGTGAGCGTCATAAGAGCCTCCTGATTTCGGATCATCAGCTCTTATTTATGTATCGCGCCGCCGCGCGGGGCGCAAGGGGCGCGCCTAGCGCCCGGAACTGCCGAAGCCGCCCGCGCCGCGCCGTGTTTCGCTCAGCTCGGCTTCCACCCACTCGATGGTTTCGTAGCGGGCGATGACCATCTGCGCGATGCGGTCGCCCTTGTGGACGTGGTAGGGGGCGCGCCCGAGGTTGAGAAGGATGACGCGGATTTCGCCGCGGTAGCCGGGGTCGATTGTCGCCGGCGCATTCGGAAGCGTGATGGCGTGGCGCAACGCGAGCCCGCTGCGGGGGCGGATCTGCGCTTCATAGCCGGGCGGCAGCTCGATGGCGAGTCCGGTGGGCACCAGCGCGGGCACGCCGGGTTCGAGCAACACGTCCTCCACCGCGTGCAGATCCATGCCGGCGTCTTCTTCGGGGCCGTGCGCGTAGCGCGGCAGAATGGCGTCGGGATGCAGCAGGTTCACAGGGATGCGCACTGCCCGCTATCATAACAGCCGTGCCTCGTGTCATCTCCGCCGGGCCGATGCCGCCCGAAAAGCTCGCCTATGCGCTGGCCCGCTACAGCCGCTCGCCGGACTCGATCCGCGACTCGGTGGAGTGGGTGCGCGCCCACGATTCTTCGAAATTTCTCGAAAGCTTCTACTTTCAGTACGGGCATGCTTCCATCGCCGACCTCGGCCACCTGGCGCTGAGCTTCGAAGGCGTCAGCGAGCTGGCGGCGGTGGAGATCGAGGACGAGCCGCTGTGGGACGGGCAGGCGCGCTCGTCGCGGTATCAGGACTTCGCGCGCAGCGGCTTTGTCACGCCGCCCGAGGCCGAAGGCGAGGCGGCGGAGCTCTATGCCGGCGCGGCGCGCGCGCTGCTCGAAGCCTATCAGCGCGTGCACGCGCGCATGGTGGAACACCTGAAGTCGAAGCTGCCGCGCCCGGAGTCGATGAAGCCCGACGCCTACGGGCGCAACATCGCCGCGCGCGCCTTCGACGTGGCGCGCTACCTGCTGTTCCTCGGGGTGCCGACGGGCGTCGGGCAGGTGACCAGCATCCGCACGCTGGAGCGGCAGATCCGCCGTTGGCGCGCTTCTGAATACGCCGAACTCCGCGAGATCGGCGAGGAGACCGCCGCAGCCTGCGCGCGCCCGCCCGACGTGGCGTGGGTCGAAGGCGCGCCGCAGGAGCCGCTGGCGCCGACGCTGGCGAAATACGTCGACCCGGACCCGTACCCGCGCGCAGCGGAGGCTGCCTTGTCGCAATGGGCAGAAGCGAACCTGCCCGCATGGTACGGCGCGGAAGCCGGCGCGGTAAGGCTGACACGCATCGAAGACCCGCTCACCGGCATCGCCGCCACGCTGCTGTACGGCGTTACGGCTTGGCCCTTCGAGCCGCTGTATGAAACCGTGCGCTCGTGGAGCCGCGCACGGCGGATGGAAGTGCTGGAAGCCGCGCTCGGGCCGCGCGGACGCCGCGACGAATTGTTGCGCGCCTTCCGCACCGCGCCCTATGCTTTCGACCTGCGCATCGACATCGGCGCTTACCGCGATCTGCACCGCCACCGCCGCTGCTGCCAGACGCGGCAGGCGTGGACGTGGCGCCACGGCTTTGAAACGCCGGACGCGGTCCGCGAAGCCGGGCTGGAGAGCGAGTACAACGCCGCGCTGGAAGCGGCGCGGCAAGCCGCCGCGCGGCTGCCGGAGAAGGCTTCCCACTACCTGCTGCCGTTTGCCGCGCGCGGGCGGTTCCTGTTCCAGATGGATTTCGCCGAGGCCGAATACGTCATCCGTTTGCGCTCGGGCGTCAAAGGCCACTTCAGCTACCGCCGCGCGGCGTGGGAGATGAAGCAGGAGATGGAGCGGGTGGAGCCGGAGCTGGGGCGCCTGATCGAAGCCACGCCGCCGTGGGTCGAGGACCCGCTCGTCCGTTGAAGCGCGCGGCTGTGATATTCCTGTCCTGAAGCCATGCAGGAAACATCCAGCCTCGCCGCCGCGCTCACGGTCGTCGCCGGGGGCGTGCTGCACGGCAGCTTCGCGCTGCCCATGAAGAAGATGGCCGCGTGGAAGTGGGAGAATACGTGGCTCGTGTACTCGGTCAGCGGCCTCGTGGTGCTGCCGCTGCTGCTGGCGCTCGCCACCGTGCCTTCGTTCGGCGAAGCGGTGGCGGCGACCAACCCGGCGACGCTGGCGCTGATCGTGGCCTGCGGCGTCGGCTGGGGCGCGGGCTCCACGCTGTTCGGCCTCGCCATCGACCGCGTGGGCATGGCGCTCACCTTCGCTATCGTACTCGGCATCACTTCGAGCCTTGGCTCGCTGCTGCCGTTGCTGATACAGAATACGGAAGAATTGTTTTCCCGGCGCGGACAGATCCTGCTGGCCGGGCTCGCGCTCGTCATCGCCGGCATCATCGTCTGCTCCAAAGCCGGCGCGCTGCGCGAGCAGAAGCAAAACGAGCAGGCCGGCCGGGCGCAGAAGCGCGGCGGCGTGTTCACCGGGCTGCTGATCTGCATCGCTTCCGGCGTGCTGTCGCCGGCGCTGAACTTCGGCTTCGTCTTCGGCGAGCCGCTCAAGCAGGAGGCGATCCGGCTGGGCGCGAGTTCGGACTTCGCCGGCAACGCCCTCTGGGCGCTGGCGCTGGCGGGCGGCTTCTTCGTCAACGCGGGCTACGCCGTATATCTGCTCGGCAGGAACCACACCTGGAGCGCCTATTCGGGCGCCGAGGCGCGCGGCTGGTATTGGGCGGGCGCGGCGCTGATGGGCTTCCTCTGGTACATCGGCGTCAGCATCTACGGCATGGGCGCGGCGGCGATGGGGCGGCTGGGCGGCGTGCTCGGCTGGCCGATCTTCATGAGCACGGTGATCATCATGGCCAACGTCTGGGGCGCGGCGACGGGCGAGTGGAAGGGCGCGGGGGCGCAGGCGATGCGGCTCATGTGGATCGGAGTGGCGATTCTGGTGGCCGCCATCGCCGTCATCGCGCAGGCGAACTGAACCTGTGGCAAATACGCAAGCCTCCCTCGGCGCATGGCCTGACTGTCCGCAGTGCCAAAGCCGCAGCCTGGTTCTGTCAGGCCGGTGGCATCCGAAACTCAGTTCGGACGTCCGCCTCCGCAGGTCAGCTCAAAAGCCTTCACTCGTGGATCCTGCCCGTTGCATCAGTTTGGACCTCGGAACCTTGGTCAGACTCAGCGGAACAAACCTCGTTTCAGGTCTCCTTGCGAGGTTCCGGGATCGAACTCCCGACGACCTGACTTTCCCAGATCAAAAACTCTTCTTCATTCCGGGCGCGGTCCAGCATGCTCAACAGGATCCTGGCATTGACCCCAAGGTGCCTCTTGTAAAGGGCCTCAGGGGAGTTGTCTGCCAGCAATGCCACGACATCGGTTCTCTCGCTGATACCTGCAAGGTACTCCCGCCTCGCCTCCCCGGACATGGCCAGAACATTCTCATGCAGTTCCCGTTCCGCCTGGATGTATGACTGAAGCTCGGCCTGGAGTCCGCTGTTGTCGGGGCCGAGAAGCACCCCGTCATCAAAGACCACGGCGTCGAGCAGGATCCGGATCTCCGCGCTCCCGGCAAATTCCGCAGCCCGCCTCTGCACATCCATCGACGCCCCCTGGGCATCCACCATCACGAGCCTTTCACGAAGAACGCGCGACCCCCCCCAAAAGGCCCCATCAAAATACTTTGACCCGGATGAGCTTTGCGCCTGTCAATGTTCTGGGTCGTGAGCCAAAGCGAACTCAGCGACGCGCTCTGTCCGCTGGCGCTCACGCGCTCGTAGCGGATCATCACTGCGACCAGAGCCCTCGTGGAGCTGTTCTTCACAAGAACCAGCCACGGCTCGACCGGGCGAAGGGCCGCCAATCCTGCCGGATCGATTCCTTTGGCCAGCGCGGCCCGAAATTCCGGACTGCCAGAGCAGACCAGCTCGACGCCCGATCCGGGAAGGCCTTGGCAGGAAACGCGGGCTTGCGAGCTTGGCCACATGGCAACCAGCATACCCGACATCATCCAGATGGTTTTGTGCGTCAAAAATGAGCAATTCGGCAGACTGGCCATGCTGAAATATTACCCCCCTCAGTTGTCAGTCAATACGATTTTTCGATTTGCGGACAATCTTCGTTGCTTCACCGGACGCCGGCAAGGACAGCGCCGTTACCCGAATTTCGCTGCGAGACAGCATCGCGCGCGTGAAGCTCCGGTTCTGCGGGGCGGCTGGAGGCCTGAGGCGCGGTCCCCTGCACGGCCCGGCCCATCCCGGGGTGGAACGCCCGCTGGCGGTTCAGCGCCGCAGCCCGGTTAACGCGGCGGGTCCGAACCGCCGCGCAGCGGAACCGCTCCATGGCAAGCAAGATCCACGTTTTTTGTTTCGGGCAGAAGGAAGACAAGCGCTGCCGCGGCGAGGAAGAAGCCGGAGTTGACCGCGAGCGCGGCGCCCACGCCCTGGCGGTCCGCGAGCGCGCCGACCAGAACCGGCGCCAGCGCCGACAGCCCGCGCCCGAAGTTGTAGGCGAAGCCCTGTCCCGCGCCGCGCACCGCCGTCGGGTACAACTCGGCCAGCATCGCGCCAAACAGCGAGAAAAAGCCTGTCCCGAAAAATCCGATCAGGGGGCCCATCCAGAAAAGCAGTTCCGGCCAGTGGCGCGGCGCCATTCCGTAGAGCGGCGTGAGCACCGCCGCCGCCAGCACATAGAACGCGAACGCCGGGCGCCGCCCGAAGCGGTCCGCCAGCACGCCGAAGCACAAGTAGCCGGCAAACGCGCCTGCCTGCACCGCAAAGACAAAACCGCTGGTGCGCACAACGGTCATCCCAGCGCCGCCTTCGCTCGCCGGCAGCGAGAGGAAGCCGGGCAGCCATGTGAACAGGCCCCAGTAGGCGAACAGCACGCTGGTGGCGAGAGTGGTCGCCAGCACGGTGAAGCGCAGGTGCGGCGGGCGGAAGATGGCATTCCACGGGCTGCGGGCGCGCTGCTCGCGCCACACCTGCGGCTCTTCCACCTTGCGCCGGATGTAAAGCGTGAGCAATGCCGGCAGCACGCCGGCGAGGAACAGCACGCGCCAGCCGCAGCGCGGCAGAATCAGCGCCGTTACCCCTGCCGCCGCCATGTAGCCCAGCGCCCAGCCCGATTGCATGAAGCTCGCCGCCTTGGCGCGGTGCTCCGCGGGCCACCATTCGGCCACCAGCGTCGCGCCAGCGCTCCACTCGCCGCCCAGCCCCAGCCCGACGAGCGCGCGCCAGAACACCAGATCGGCAAGCCCGCGCGAGGCCGCCGTGCCCGCAGAGGCGAACGAGTACAGCAGGATCGTGTAGATCAGCGTCCGCCTGCGCCCGATGCGGTCGCTGAGGAAGCCCGCGGCCACGCCTCCCGCCGCGCTCGCCAGCAGCGTGGCTGAGGCTGCCAGCCCCGCCTGCGCTTTGGTCCAGCCGAACTCCTGCCGCAGCGACGCCAGCGCGAAGACGTACAGCAGCACGTCCATCGCATCGAGCAGGAAGCCGAGCTGCGCCGCCCAGAGCGCGCGCCATCGGGGGGTGCTGAAGATGCCCTCGAAGAAACGCAACGTGGCGCCAGTATAGCGCCGCCTCTATTCGTAGTGCAGCGCCTGGATGGGATCGAGGCGGGCGGCGCGGATCGCCGGCGCGATAGCGGCGACGAGACCCACGGCGAGCAGCACGCCCATGGAGACGAGCACGGGCTTGAGGCCGACGAGGAGGCGGATGTCGCCGACGCCGGTGGTGTCCTGGAACGCCGGTCCGAGGAACGGCATGGAGCCGATGACCGCCGTGGCTGCGTAGCCAAACAGCACGCCGAGCGCGCCGCCGGCGAGGACGACGAGCGTCGCTTCGCACAGGAACTGGCGCAGAATGGCGCGGCGCGGCGCACCCAGGGCCTGCACGGTGCCGATCTCGCGCGTGCGCTCGAGCACCGACGCGAGCATGATGTTGGCCAGTCCCACGCCCCCGATGGCGAGGGTGAGCGCGCCGATGAAGCCGAGCAGCAGCTTCACGGCGAGCGACATGCCGGTGATGATGTTCATGAACTTGGAGAAGGCGAGGATTTCCACGGCCTTTTCATCGGTGGGGGAGAAGCGGTGCAGTTCGGCGAGCTTCGCCCGCACCATCTGCATCGCGCGGTCGCGCGAATCCGGAGTGGCGGGCCGCCAGACATAATACCGAGGATACTGGATGTCTCCAAACACGGAAAACGTCTCGTAAGGGATAAAAATGCACTGGTTGTCGCGGCGGTTGTAGTTCGAAATCTGGAGCTTGTTGTCGATGACGCCGATGACGGTGAAGCGCAGCCCGTTCAGAGTGATCTCCTCGTTCACGGCGGGCGCCTCGCCGAAGACTTCTTTGGCGACCTCATGGCCGAGGACGGCGACGCGGTGGCGGCGCATGCGGTCGTCTTCGTTGATCCACCGGCCATCCGTGATCTTGATGTTTCGGATAACGCTGTACTCGGGCCAGACGGCGCGGATGGTGGCTTCTTTTTCCTTGCCGCGGTACTGCATTTTGAGGCCGTGGCGCATGATCTCGGGCGAGAGGAGGTCGACCAGGGGAACACTTTCCTTGATCAAGGCGGCGTGGTCGTATTCGAGGCGGATTTTGCGGCCGGTGCGCATGCCGCCCGCCTGCTGGCTGGTTTGCCCGCCGAAGGTGATGATGAGGTCCTGCCCGACGGCGGTGAAAGCTTTGACGAGGGCGCGCTCGAACCCTTCGCCGAAGCTCATGAGGATGACGAAGCAGGCGACGCCCCACGCCAAGCTGAGCGTGGTGAAGAGGGTGCGGTGGCGGTAGAAGCGCAGCGCCGCGAGGCTTTCGGAGAAGATAAAGCGCCAGCCCATGTTTCACCTCTCGTAGCGCAGCGCCTCCACAGGCGTCAGCGCAGCCGCACGGCGGGCAGGGGGGAGCGCGGAGGCAACGGCGATGGTCCCGAGCGCGGCTGCGGCGAGCGCGAGCGTCTTCCACTGAACGGGCAACCCGGCGAACATCGCCGGCAGGGGCAGCGAGTTGACGGCGCTCGAGACGCAGAGAGTGAGCAGCAGTCCTGCGGCGCCGCTCAGCACGGCGAGGAAAGCGCCTTCGAGGAAGAAATCGAGCAGGATGCGTGTGCGGGTGGCGCCGAGAGCTTTCTTCAGCCCGATTTCGTTGGTGCGCTCGGCGACAGCGATCATCATGGTGTTCATGACGCCGATGCCGCCGAGGGAGAGCGTGATCAAGGCGACGGCGGCGAGAAAGATCTCGGTGGCGTTGAAGATGGCGTCGAACATCTGGGCGCTTTCGATGGAATCGAAGATGCGGAGGGCGCCCTTGTCCGTAGGCGAGAAGCCGTGGGCGCGGCCAAGGACGGCGCGCACCTGCTGCTGCGCCTCCTCCCACTTGGAGATGTCGGCGGGGCGGTAGAGGAAGCCGTAGACGCGGTGTTCGGCGTAGACTTCGCGGTCGGCAGGCAGGTCGCGCAGGAGGGTGGTGTGGGGAATGAGGATCTTGTCGTTGTCCCAGCCGTCGTAGGAGCTGTTCTGCTCCTTCTCGCTCATCACCCCGATGACTTCGAACGGGTAGTTGTTGATGTGGATCCGTTCTCCGATGGGGCGCGGGTTGTGCTCGAAGAGCTGCTTGCGGACGCTGGCTCCGAGCACGGCGACGCGGCGAGTTTCGCGCACGTCGGCGTCCGAGACGGGACGGCCGGTTTCGACGGGCAGGTTGCGCAGCTTGAGGTATTCAGGGTTCACGCCGACGGTGAGGAAGCGCCCGGCGTTGGTTGAGCTGCGCGCCGGGACGTCCCACGTTTTGTGCTCGGGGGAGACGACGGCGACGGCGGGACAGTTGGCGCGGATGAGATCGACGTCGGACTCGCGGAGGCGGATGCGGCGGCCGGCGCGCTGCCCGCCCGCCTGCTCCTCGGTGACGCCGCCGAAGACGAACACGATGTTGTCGCCGATCTGCGACATGTTCTTGCGCTGCCCCTGGCGGAAGCCGTCCGAGAGCGAGGACATGAGCACGAGCGAGGCGATCCCCCAGGCGATGCCGAACAGGGTGAGGAAACTGCGGAGCTTGTTGCGGCGGATGTTCCAGAGCGTCTGCCGGAGCAAATCGACGGCGAACTCTCCGGCGTGCATGCGCCGCCTGGGGGCGGCGAGGGCCATGCGCGCGCTCATCACGGCGGGACGGGGTTCGGCAATCGTGCTCACGGCGCCTTCCTGTCATGGAATTACGCACCCGGCGCGGCAAGGTTCCGCAGTTGTTACACGGGGCGCTTTGGCACAATGGGGAGCATGACCAGGGACGGGCGCAGCCGGGAGGGAACAATCTCGACCGGACTTGTTTTCGCGCCGGGCTGCCTGCTGCACGCGCCCCCGGCTGACCATCCGGAGTCTCCGGCGCGTCTGGCGGCGTTGAGGCAGAGGCTGGACGAGGAAGGGCTCACCGGGCGGCTCCATTCGATCGCGCCGCGAGAGGCCAACGATGACGACCTGCATCTGTGCCATACGCGCGCCTATCTGGCCACGGTGCAGAAGGACATTGCGCGCCGTGCGCCGGTGTTGAGCACGGGCGACACGCACCTGAGCCTGCATTCGGACGCGAGCGCGCGGGCGGCGGCGGGCGCGGCGATGGCGGCGCTGGATGCGGTGATGTCAGGGCAGGTGCTGAACGCGTTCGCCACAGTGCGCCCGCCGGGGCACCATGCCACGCTGAGCCGCGGCATGGGGTTCTGCCTTTACAACAACGTCGCCATCGCCGCCCGTCATGCCCGGCGCGCCTGGGGCGTGGACCGCATTCTCATCGTGGACTGGGACGTCCACCACGGCAACGGCACGCAGGACATTTTCTACGACGACCCGACCGTGTTCTTCTTCAGCACGCACCAGGCGCCGTGGTATCCGGGCACGGGATGGCCGGACGAGAGGGGAGAAGGTCCGGCGCGGGGCACTACGCTGAATTGTCCGTTTCCTGCCGGGACGGGAAGGCGAGAGATTCTGGGCGCATTCCGCCGCAAGTTGATGCCGGCGATGGAGTGGTTCCGCCCGGCGCTGGTGCTGATCTCTGCAGGCTTCGATTCGCGGCGGGACGATCCGCTCGGGCTGTTCCGGCTGAGCGACCCGGATTTCCGCGAGCTGACGGAGATCGTGATGGAAATTGCGGACCGCTGGGCGCAGGGGCGGCTGGTGAGCGTGCTGGAGGGCGGGTATCACCTCGAAGGGATGCCGCGGGCTGCCGCCGCGCACGTGCGGGCGCTGGCGGGGATCGAGGAAGGCTGATCCCGAAGCAAGGATCCGGGAGCGCCGCGGCAGCCTGCGGAAGCGTCAACAGGCGTGCCGGTCAGGAACAGCTCTTGCCCTTTTTGAACTTGCGGACGCCGCCCGGGGGCGGCGCGATGGGGGCGGGACCGGAAACGGGCGCCGCGACAGCGGCGGGCGCGGGACTCTGAGGCGCGGCGGCGCCAACGGCCGTGGCGGCAGGCGCCTGCGCCGGGGCATTTTGGGCGGCGACCCACTGCGCGCGTCCAACCATGCCGTAACCGACGACGAGCCCGAAGGCAAGAACCACGGCGAGGGCGGCGGCAGCCGATTGAGGCGTGAGACGGAACTGCCACGTACGGGGTGCGATTGTGCTCGGATTGCCCCAAATCTCGGTGGCGGCGAAGGCGGCGATGGCGATGAGAACGACCGCTGCCGCAACGATCCCCGGCTGAACGGCGAGAACCTCAGGCAGCGTTTTGACGCCCATCGCGCCCCATTGATACAGGGGCTGCAGGGCGTCGTAACCGGCCGTGAAGAGGAACGTTCCGAAGAACATCCCGGCGATGTAGGCGAAGGCGTCAAGCTTTCCGGAGGCGGCGGCGACGGCCGATGTGCCGGGGCAGTAGCCACCGAGGATGAAGCCGGCGCCGAGCAGGAGCCCGCCCACGATTTGCGCGCCAAGGAAAGTCTCCTTCTGCGAGACGGCGTCGGGGATCATCCAGCCGATGCCGGTGAAGTAGAGCAGTCCGAGCATGGCGACGACGATGGCCGTAAACATGACGCGGAGCACGGCCCAATCCTGGAAATAGAAGATGGACGTCAGTTTTTTCGAGCTTCCGAAACCGGCGCGTTCCAGGAAAAATCCGAAGAACAATCCGAGGAAAAAGATGGCGATCAGAGCGGCTTCTTCGCCGATTGCGCCGGCGGGATACAGGGGAGCGTTCATTGCCATTGCCTCCTGACGAACCTTGCAAGAGCGAAAGCGGCGGCGAAGACCGCCATCATGAAAGCCCAGCTTCCCAGCGAGAGCTGCGCGCCGCCGGAGAGAGCCTGGCCGCTGGTGCAGCCGCGGGCGAGGCGTGCGGCGATGCCCGTGACAGCGCCGCCGAGGAAGGCGAACAGGAGCCTCAAGCGCACGGAAGCGCGCGGTCCGCGCTCCACCTCAAAGCGAAGGCGCCCGGCGGTGAGTGCGCCGAGGAGCCCGCCGAGGAAGACGCCTGCGAACTGGAAGGTCATCCAGTCCTTGAGCGGGTTCTTGCCGCCGGCGGCGTACTGGCGAAGGTAGTGGTTGGTCTCCGTCCATGCCGGGGCGAACTTCTGGCCGGCGGCGGCGAGAAACTGGGTGAAAGCGCCGGAGGCGCCGAGTCCCGTGCCGAGCACGTAGAAGGCGGCGAGCAGCGTGAGTCCGACGGCGACGCCGGCAAAGTAAGGATTCCAGTAGCGGGTTTCAGATTGGTTCACAACAAGACCTCCCGGAAATGTTGGCTTGGCGGAATGGATGCCGTCGCACGGTGCGGGGCGCGGACCTGCGGCGCGCCCGGGCCGGGCGGCTGAGGCAAGAGCGCAGCGCCGCAGCGGCGCGACAGGCAGCGCAGAGCGGGTAGCGGCCTGGATGGGAGGGAGTTCATAGCAGCGCCTCCCACGAGCTTGCCTGCCCGGCGAAGACGAGGATGGCTCGAAGCGCGAGGCTGCCGCACAGGACGAGGACCGCAGGGATGGGCGACACGGGCACGGCGCCGCGTTGTTCGAGCCGCTCGAGCCAGACGGGCACAGCCATGCCGGTGAAGATGACGGCAAGCCAGAATACGGCGGTGTAGGGTCCGCCGAAGAAGAGGGCGGCGGCGGACCGCTGCGCGTGTCCGCCGGTGGAGAGAGCCAGCAGGAAGAGAGCGAGAACGGCTGCTTCGGCGGCGATGAGGCGGACGTCGAGACGGGCGAGAGCGTGGCGCCACTCGCGGTCTTTTTCGAGGATCAGGAGAAGCGCCGCGGCGGCGGAGAGCCCGCTGAGGAGGAACAGGGGGCCGAGGAGCGGCGAATTCCAGAGAGGACGCGCGCCAAGGGCGCCGAGCAGGATGCCGGTGTAGACGCCGAGGGCGGCGCCGAGGCCGATGTTGAGCGAGGCGATGGCGCGGCGGAAGGGGAAGGGGGCGCCGGAGACGAAGCGCCTGCCGGCGGGGCCGAACTCGCTCCAGGCGGCCCACGCGAAGAGCGCGGAGGCAGGGTAGACGAGGGCGAGAATCCAGGCGCCCCAGCTCATGGGGGCGGTGATGCGGAAAGCGGTGTAGAAGCGCCAGACGTGCCACTTGTTTTCGAGATCGAGGAAGAGAGCGAACATGCCGATGGAGAGGACGGCCGGGGCAAGCAGCGGAGCAAGCCAGGCGAGAGCCGGGCTGAGGCGTCCGGGCGGGCAGCGGCGGTGCATCCAGCCGGAGAGCACAAGCAGGCCGGCGGCGAGTCCGCCGAGGAAGAGATAAAAGGCGATTTCCCAGCCCCAGACGTGAAGGGCGGGAAATGTTTCGGCGTTCCGGCCGGCGATATCGATGTCAACGGGGGCCATGGCGGTTACTCCAGGTAGAAGACGTTGGGCGCGGTGCCCGCCTCGGGCTTGAGAGCGCGGTGCTTGCGGACGCCGAGGGCGCGGGACAGGGCGCTGGAGGGATCGTCGAGATCGCCGAAGACCATGGCGCGGCTGGGGCAGGTGGAGACGCAGGCGGGTTCGAGCCCCTCGCGGACGCGATGGATGCAGAAGGTGCATTTTTCGGCGGCGCCGCGGGAGTTGATGAAGCGGGCGTCATACGGGCAGGCGGCGAGGCACGCTTTGCAGCCGGTGCAGAGATCCTCGTTGACCAGAACCACGCCGCCTTCGGCATAGTGGCTGGCGCCGGTGGGGCAGTTCCAGACGCAGGGCGCGTCCGAGCACTGGTTGCAGCGCTCGGAGAGGATCTCGAGGTGGACGGAGGGGAACTCGCCGCGCGAGCGCTGGGTGATGCGGCAGCGGAAGGCGTCGTCATCCACGCGGTTTTCCACCTTGCAGGCAACGACGCAGGCGGCGCAGCCCATGCAGGTGCGAAGGTCGATGGCCATGCCGTAGCGGGGCATCGGTCAAGCCTCCTTTTCGATGCGCACGAAGTTTGTGAACATGCCGGTGCCGCCCATCAGGGGGTCGACGGCGACTCGCGTGACCAGCGCAGTGGTGGAAGCGCCGCGCCCGTGGGTGAAGCGGAGCCCGCGGGCGGTGTGGCCGAAGCCGTGAACCATGTAGACGCAGTCCGGGCGGATGCGGTTGGTGACGCGGGCGCGGACCGGGCCCGAGCGGGCGCCATCCTGGTTGACAAGGACGACACGCTCGTTGTGGCGCACGCCGAGGGCGGCGGCGGCGCGGTGGTGGATCCAGACCTCGTTCTCGCGGACCACGGAACCGAGGATGCGGTTGTTGGTGGTGCGGCCAAACGTGTGCAGCGGGGAACGCCCGAAAAGAAGGCGGAAATGCCCCTCGGGAGGCTCGGGTTTCGGGTAGTATTTCGGGACCGGATCGACGCCCATTTCGGCGAGCATTTTCGAGTACAGCTCGATTCTTCCGCTGGGGGTGTCGAACTTGTGGTCCGGGGGCAGGGTGGCTTCCTCCGCCGGGTAGACGGCGACGCCGCGCTTTTTCATGTCGGCGAGGTTCAGGTTGATTCCGCGCAGGCGGGTGTCGAGATACTGCTCGATGTCTTTCCAGGGGAACCAGGCTTCGAGCCCGAGGCGGCGGGCGAGCTCGCGGGCGATCCACCAGCCGGGTCTGGAGTCGTGCATCGGCGGCACGACGGGCTGGCGAAGTGCGACGAAGGGTTTGCGGAAGGGGCCGGAATAGAGGTCGTCGTAACGCTCGAGGTAGGTGCACTCCGGGAGCACGACGTCGGCGTATCCGGCGATCTCAACCGGCAGGACATCGATCACGACGAGCAAATCGAGGGCGTGAATGGCTTCGAGCGTCTTCTTCGGCTCCGGCAAAGACTGGAGGAGGTTGGTGCCGTAGACGAGCCAGCCGCGGGCGCGGTAAGGGGCGCCGGCGAGGGTGGCGTCGCAGAGCCCGGAGGCGAGGGTTTCGTCGGCGAGCGGGTAGCGGTTGCCGGCGCCGTCGATAGCGCCGCGCTGCGGCTTGGGCAGAGGGGCAGCCGGGTAAGGCGGCACGTCGATGCCGGAGGGCAAAAAGAAGCCGCCTTTGGCGCCCCAACTGCCGAGGAGGGCGTTCAGGATGGCGATGGCGCGGCTGCGCTGCGAGTCGTCGCCGTACCAGGTGACGTGGCGCCCGGGATGTACGATGACGGAGGGCTGGGCGGCGGCCATTTCGCGGGCCACGGTACGGATCATTTCGGCCGGAATTTCGGTGATTTTCTCCGCCCATTCCGGCGTCCAGTCGCGGATTTCGTTCTTGAATTCCGCGAATCCTGCGGCGTACTTTTCCACGAACGGACGGTTGTAGAGGTTCTCGTGGACGAGGACGTGGGCCCACGCCATGAGGAGGGCGATGTCGGTGCCCGGCTTGATGGGGAGGTACCAGTGAGCCTTGGAGGCGGCGACGGAGAAACGCGGATCGACGACGACGATCCGGGCGCCGCGGCGGATGGCTTCGGCGAACTCCTGCACCTGCGTGTTGTGCATGTTCTCGCCGAGGTGGCTGCCGATGAGGACGAGGAAGCGGGTGTTGGCGATGTCGGTGTTCTCGGGCGAGCCGATGCCGGTGCCGAAGGTGAGCTGGAAGCCGACCTCGCGAGGGCCGCGGCACTGGGCGTAGCTCGGCGCGGCGATGTTGGGCGAGCCGAAGGCCTTGAGCAACTGGCCAAAGAAGGAGCCGCCGTGGCCGTGGGTGAAGAGGGCGAGCGATTCGGGGCCATGCTTCGCGCGGATCTCCTGCATGAGCGCGGCGATGTAGTCGAGAGCCTCTTCCCAGGAGGCTTCGCGAAAGCGCTCCTCGCCGCGGGCGCCCGTGCGAATGAGGGGCTTCTTCAGGCGGTCCGGGTCATAGAGGAGGCCCGTTCCGCCGTTGCCGCGCGGGCACAGCCGGCCGAGGGAGAGCGGATGGGCGGGGTGCCCGTCAAGCTTGGTGACGACCCCGTCTTCGACGGTGGCGAGGACCCCGCACTTCCAGAAGCAGAGTTCGCAGAAGGTGGGAACCTGGCGAACCTGCCTGGGCGAGGAGGGAGGCTGGGGCCGGACGGCGAAGGCAGCAGCTCCCGCTCCTGCTGCGGCGGCGCCGCCGGCGGCGATCCGGAGAAATTTGCGGCGCGGAAGATGGGCCATAATCAGACCTCAACCTCCGGGATGCAGGGATCAGGAACAAGGTGACGCGGAAGATTTGAACTGTGTCTGCCATATCAGTACCTGCGGGTGCGGAAACCGTGCCGGGGCGTGTTGATTCCAGATACAGGCGTCCGATATAGTGATTCTTGGGCCTCTTCTTGTTACACTTCTACAGTTCTGACAGCCTGTGGCGGCCGGCCCAAGCCGCGCGGGCGGACATTCCGGAAGATTCGGGAGGATTGAGTTGATGTTACCCACCAAGAGCCTGTCTGGCGCGGCGAGGCAGACCGGCGCGGCGAGCGCCTGGCGGCGCGCAGGCGTGTGGATTCTGCTGATGGTGATGATGGCGATGGCCGGGGCGCTGCCGGCAATGGCGCAACCGGAGCATCATGGCGGCGGCGAGGCGAACCTGGTGCTGCCGGACCTGGACCAGGCGCAGTTTTTCGGGATGGGCGGCCGGAGCCTGCTGATGATCGGGCTGGTGGTGTGCGCGCTGGGGCTGCTGTTCGGGCTGAGCATCTACACGCGGCTGAAGAACCTGCCGGTGCACAAGTCGATGCTCGAGGTGAGCGAGCTGATCTATGAGACGTGCAAGACGTACCTGGTGACGCAGGGCAAGTTCCTGCTGATCCTGGAGTGCTTCATTGCGGTCATCATCATTTTCTACTTCGGCTTTTTGCAGCACATGGAAGCCTACCGGGTGGCGATCATTCTGCTGTTCAGCGTGATCGGCATCGGCGGAAGCTTCGGAGTGGCGGCGTTCGGAATGCGGGTGAACACGTTCGCCAACTCGCGGGCGTCGTTTGCGAGCCTGCGGGGCAAGGCGTTCCCGTGTTACGACATCCCGCTGCAGGCGGGGATGAGCATCGGGATGATGCTGATCAGCGTCGAGCTGCTGCTGATGCTGTTCATCCTGCTGTTCATTCCGGGCGATCTCGCCGGGCCGTGCTTCATCGGGTTTGCGATCGGCGAATCGCTGGGCGCGGCGGCGCTGCGCGTGGCGGGCGGCATCTTCACGAAGATCGCCGACATCGGCGCGGACCTGATGAAGATCGTGTTCAAGATCAAGGAAGACGACGCGCGGAACCCGGGCGTGATCGCGGACTGCACGGGCGACAACGCGGGCGACTCGGTGGGGCCCTCGGCGGACGGCTTCGAGACGTACGGCGTGACTGGCGTGGCGCTGATCAGCTTCATTCTGCTGGGGATCAACGAGCGAGTGGCCGGGCCGTCGTGGCAGGTGATCCAGGTGCAGCTGCTGGTGTGGATCTTCATGATGAGGGTGATGATGGTGATATCGTCGGGGGTGAGTTACTTCATCAACGGTGCGGCGGCGAAGGCCCGGTACAGCGACGCGGACAAGATGAACTTCGAGGCGCCGCTGACGAGCCTGGTGTGGATCACGTCGCTGCTCTCGATCGGGTTGACCTACGTGGTGAGCTACCTGATGATTCCGGAGCTCAAGGGCGACACGACGCTGTGGTGGAAGCTGGCGACGGTGATCAGCTGCGGGACGCTGGCCGGGGCGCTGATCCCCGAATTCGTGAAAGTCTTCACCTCCACCGGCTCGCGCCATGTGCGGGAGATCGTCGTCGCCAGCGAGGAGGGCGGCGCGTCGCTCAATATCCTGTCCGGCTTCATCGCCGGCAACTTCTCCGCCTACTGGCTCGGCTTCGCCATCCTCTTCCTGATGAGCATCGCCTACTGGGTGTCCACCATGGGGCTGGCCTCGCTGATGATGGCGCCTGCGGTGTTCGCCCTCGGCCTGGTGGCCTTCGGCTTCCTCGGCATGGGGCCGGTCACCATCGCAGTGGATTCCTACGGGCCGGTCACCGACAACGCGCAATCCGTCTACGAGCTGTCGACGATCGAGCAACTGCCGGGGATCGAAGGGGAAATCGAGAGCCAGTTCGGATTCCGGCCGCAGTTCGAGAAGGCGAAAGACAACCTGGAAGAGAATGACGGCGCGGGCAACACGTTCAAGGCCACGTCGAAGCCTGTGCTGATCGGCACGGCGGTGGTCGGCGCGACCACGATGATTTTCTCGATCATCGTGGCTCTGACCAACGGCCTCGACCCGGCCCGCGTCGGCTTCCTCTCGATCCTCCACACGCCGTTCTTCTTCGGACTCATCGCCGGCGGCGCCATGATCTACTGGTTCACCGGCGCCTCCACGCAAGCGGTTTCCACGGGCGCCTACCGCGCCGTGGAATTCATCAAACGCAACATCAAGCTGGAAGGCACCACCAAGGCGAGCGTCTCCGACTCGAAGAAAGTCGTCGAGATCTGCACGCAGTACGCGCAGCGCGGCATGTTCAACATCTTCATCGCCGTGTTCTTCGGCACGCTGGCCTTCGCCTTCATGGAGGAGTTCTTTTTCATCGGCTACCTGATCGCCATCGCCATCTTCGGCTTGTTCCAGGCGATTTTCATGGCCAACGCCGGCGGCGCATGGGACAACGCCAAGAAGATCGTGGAGACCGAAATGAAGGCCAAGGGCACCGACCTGCACGCGGCCACAGTGGTGGGCGACACAGTGGGCGATCCGTTCAAGGACACGTCCTCGGTGGCGCTGAATCCGACGATCAAGTTCACGACCCTGTTCGGACTGCTGGCGGTGGAGCTGGCAGTCTCGCTGCGGAACCAGGGGCAGGAGACGCTGACGCACTTGCTGGCGCTCGCGTTCCTGCTGGTTTCGATGACCTTCGTCTACCGCTCGTTCTACAAGATGCGGATCGAGAAGTAGGCGCTTTTCCTTCCGGGCAGAAAAAGGGCGGCCCTTCGGGGCCGCCCGAGTTTTTTGGGAATACCGAGGGGTTTATTCGTCGTTTTTCTTCGCCGGGGCGGTCTTCGCCGCGCTCCCTTTCCGGGCGCCTCCCAGGGCGCCGGCGATTTCCGGGATGCCGGCGATGCCGCCGAGCTTGGCCAGGGAGGCGAGGTCGCCGACTCCGTCAATGTGGACGAGGGTGAGCTCCTTCGGTTCGGCGGCGAGGATCAGCAAGCCGTCGGGCTTGCCATCGGCGCCTTTGCGGACGAGAATTTCGGTGAATTCGTCCTTTTCCTTGACGGTGAACATGGGCACCCACGTCCCGCTGGATTTGATTTTTGCGCCAAGGGCGCGAACCTCGTTGAGGTCATACTGCCCCGGGGAGTCGAACTCGAGGCTGCGCACCTGGATGCCCTTGAGGGTTTTGGCCAGATCGGCGAAATCCTTCCCGCCCTGTTTCGGCTGCATGCCGGCGAGGAGGGAGAGCTGTTCGGGACCGAGGTTGACCACCGCGGACTCTTTGGCCTTCTCAGCGAGCTTGTCGAAGTAGCTGAAGTCGATTTGCTGGGCGCCGAGAGGCACGAGGGCCGCGGCGAGAATGAGAAACCTTTTCATTGAGTGACCTCCTGCAAGCGGATCGTTTCCACGCCGATGGACTTCAGACGCTGGTCTGCGCGCGCCACGGTGCGGGACGTGATTTCGAGGGTGAGGACGAGCTGCTGGCGGACGCGTTCGGCTTCGCGGGCCCGAAGGCGGTTTTCCTGCCAGCGCAGAAAGCCGATGGAACCGCCGGCGACAACAACGACAGCGGCGGCAGCGGCAAGCCAGCGGGGCAAGAGCTGCGGGCGGCGCGGCTGGACGCGGCGAAGGATGCGTCCGGCAAGCTCCGGCGGGGGGTCGACGCGGCGGAATGCGTCTCGCAACTGCTGATCTAGAGGATCGAACGAATTCATGACCTTGCCTCCCGGAGAGCCTCAGGACGGCGGCTCATCTTCCCTCTGAGAAGCGTGAGCGCCCGGTGCAGGCGGCTTTTCACCGTCTGGACAGGCACGTCGAGAACCCGCGCGATTTCGGCGAGCTCCATTTCCTCCTGGTAACGGAGGAGGATCATGAGCCGCGCCGGCGCGGGCAAAGCGGCCACCATCTGGCGCAAGCGGCTGCGCAGGAGCGGATCGTGATCCGCATCGTAGCGCCCCGGCTCGCGCACCTCTTCGAGAGCGGGCCCGCGGCGGTAACCGCGTTTCCGGATCTCGTCGATGCAGCGGTGGCTGGTGACCCTGGCGAGCCAGTGCCGGATGTGCCCGGGGCTCTCCATACGCCTGAGGTTCTGGTGCAGGGCGAGGAAGACGTCCTGGGTGATGTCCTCGGCGGCGGCGGAGTCCCGCAGCGCGTGCAGGGCGAGGCTGTAGACCATCGCCTGGTGTTCGCGGACGATCTCGGCGAAATCTGGCGTCGCGTCCATCTGTCCACTCATACGAACCGGCGGGGCAGGAGTTGCGGGGAAATTTCGTCCCGCCGGCGGTCAGCGCAGCTTGTCGTTGAGAGCCTTGATCGCTTTGGGGTCGAACTTGGGCTTGCGGTCGTAGGTCATGAGGCCGTTGATCTCCTGTTCGACGTCGGTGATCTGCGTATAGCAGATGCCCATGAAGGGGAGTTTGGCGATGGCGTCATAAAGCCCGGCGAGGCGGCGGAGTGCGTCTTCGGCGGTCTTCTCGACGCCGGAGTAGCCCCAGGCGGACTCGGGAACGGCGGATCCCGGAAGAATGTGGGCGATGCCGCCGAACTCGCTGAGGTAAAGAGGCGCGCCGTTGTACTGGTATCCCGGGGCGGTGTAAGGCCGGCCGTTGGGGGGCAGAGCGGCGCCGGGTTTGGGCTCGACCTTGGCCCAGCGCTGGAAGAGGGCGTCGTGATTGGGGGAGTAGTCGTGGACAGCGTAGAGGTCGGTTGTGTCGACGTGCTCCCATCCCTCGTTGTCGATGACGGGGCGGGTGGGATCGAGAGACCTGGTGAGGTGATAGAGCGTGCGGAGGTGCGCCTGCTGCCGGGGATCGCGGATGTCGGGCACGCCCCAGCTCTCGTTGAGGGGCGCCCAAAGGACCAGGGAGGGAGCGTTGATGTCGCGTTCGACGGCTTCGATCCATTCGCGCAGGAAACGGGCGGCGTACTGTTCATCGTAGAGATAGGCGTTGGCCATCTCGCCGCTGACGAGAAAGCCCATTTTGTCGGCCCAATACAGAAAGCGGGGATCTTCGACCTTCTGGTGTTTGCGGACGCCGTTGAAGCCCATTTCCCTGGCCATGCGGATGTCGTACTGGATGGCTTCGTCGGAGGGCGGCGTCAGAAGGCTTTCGGGCCAGTAGCCTTGATCGAGAAGGAGCTTCAGGTAAACCGGGCGGTGGTTCAGGGTGAAACGTCCGTTTTCGATGGAGACCTCGCGGAAGCCGAAGCAGGAGTGGACGGCGTCGAGCGTTGTGGAGTCCTTTTTCAGTTCGAGGACGACGTCGTAGAGGTGCGGGCGCTCGAGTGTCCAGAGGCGCGGATTGCGGACGAAGGCGGCGGCGTCGAGGTACTTGGTATCGGACAGCGAGCCCGTGCCGGAGGCGATGACGCGGTCTTCGGACTTGATGGTGACGTGGAGGGTGAGTCCGGGCTGGGGGCGGGCGGCGCGGGCGTGGAAGGTGACCGAACCGTCGAGGCGCGGCAGGATGCGGACGAATTCGAGCCAGCTGTCGCCGGTGGCTTCCAGCCAGACGCTCTGCCAGATGCCGGTGGTGCGGGTATAGAAAATGCTGCGGGATTTGGGCTCCCAAAACTGTTTGCCGCGGGGAATGGCGCGATCCTGGGGCGGGTCCCAGGCGCGGAGGACCAGCGTGTTGGCGCCTGGTTTGAGCAGGGGGGTGACGTCGAAGCGGAAGGGTGTGTTGCCGCCCTCGTGTTCGCCGGCGAACTGGCCGTTGACCCAAACGGTGGCGCGGTAGTCGACGGCGCCGAAGTGGAGCAGTACGCGGCGCCCTTTCCAGGCAGCGGGGATTTCGAATTGGCGGCGGTACCAGACCACCGGGTGGAAGGAGGTATCGGCGATGCCGCTGAGGCGGCTCTCAAAACAGAAGGGAACGGTAATGTTTTTTGTGAAGGGCTGCGGGGAGAGGTGCCAGCCGGCGCCGAGGCCTTCGTCGCGGTCGTCGAAGGCGAACTGCCACGGGCCGTTGAGGCTGCGCCATTCCGGGCGCATGAACTGGGGGCGGGGGTGCTCCGGACGCGGGATCTGCTGCGCGAAGGCGGGAAGGATGAGTGCGGTGAAAGCAAAGACTGCCGGGAAACGCATGGTTGTATTCTACCGGCCTGCCCGTACACGTGCCGGCGCAGCAGCGATTGGATTAGTCTCGGATGGGAGGCAGGTTGCAAGCATGAACCGGACCAGTTGGCTGGCAGTGGCGGCGGCCTGGTGCGCACTGGCGGGCGCGGCGGAGCCGGTGCGGGTGCATCCGGCGAATCCGCACTACCTGCTGTGGCAGGGCAAGCCGTTTCTGGTGGTGACTTCCGCCGAGCACTACGGGGCAGTGTTGAACGGCGACTTCGACTGGCGAAAGTACCTGGCGGCGCTTCACCGGGACGGAATGAATTACACGCGTATTTTCACCGGCGCCTACCGCGAGACGCCCGGCGATTTCGGGATCGAACGGAACACGCTGGCGCCGGTGCGCTTTGTGGCGCCGTGGGCGCAGATCGAAGGGAAATTCGACCTCAGCGCATGGAACGCCCCATACTTTGAACGGCTGAAAGCGTTCGTGTCGGAAGCCGAGCGGATGGGGATCGCCGTCGAGGTGACGCTCTTCTGTTCGACTTACGGCGAGAAGCAATGGAGCGTGAGTCCGTTCCACCCGTCGAACAACCGCAATGCTTCGTCCGTGACGGACCGGAAGATGCTTCACACCCTGGACAATGGAAATGTCTTGCGATTCCAGGAAGCGCTGGTGCGAAAAATCGTGCGGGAATTGAACCCGCATTCCAATGTGATTTTCGAGATCCAGAACGAGCCCTGGGCGGACAGGACAGTGACAGGGGAGCCCGTGAACCCTTATGCGCCGAAGCGCTGGCCGAACACGGCGGACTGCGCGGACGAGGCGTCGCTGGCGTGGCAGGAGCGCGTGGCGGAGTGGATCCGTTCGGAGGACTCCGGCTTGCCGAACCGCCATTTGATCGCGTGGAACGCGTGCAATTTCCGGGCGCCGCTGCGCTCCATATTGAAGGGCGCCGACATTGTGAACTTCCACTATGCGTACCCGGAAGCGGTCTGGTGGAACTACGAGTGGAATGTTCCGGTCTCATACGACGAAACGGGATTTCTGGGCACGGGCGACGAAGCGTACCGCAAACAGGCGTGGCGGTTCCTGCTGGCGGGAGGAGGCCTGTTCAACCATCTGGACTACTCATTCAGCGTGGGAAGGGAGGACGGGACAGACCGTCAGGAGAAGAGTCCTGGCGGCGGGAGCCCGGCGCTGCGGAGGCAGTTCCGGCTGCTGCGGGAGTGGATGGAGAGGCTGCCGTTTCTGGCGATGAAACCCGCCCGCGAACTCGTGCGGCATTCTCCCGGTGCGGAGGCGGTGGCTCTGGCGAAGGCAGGCGAGACTTACGCCGTGTATCTGACGGGCAAAGGCGGCGCTGATCTGTGGCTGGACGTGCCTGCCGGGTCGTACCGGGCGGAATGGATGCGCCCGGAGGATGGCGCGGCCATGGGAGACGCGCATGTGGATCACACCGGTGGACTGCTGCGGCTGCGGACGCCGCAGTTCGACGTGGATGCTGCGCTGAAACTGGAGCGCGTCAGCGCCCGCTGATCGCGCCCGCGAGCAGGAAGACGAGCGGGGCGTTCCAGTTGATGGCGATCTCGTTCGTGGCGTAGGAGTCCTGCTCGTCCAGATACATTTTGGCGGGCGGAAGGCCATCCGGGAGCTTCTTCATGGCCGGATCCTGGCGGCGCGCGTTGGGTCCGCCGGCGAGCAGCCCCGGCCAGGGATCGGGGTGGGAATCGGCGCCGGAGGGACGGTGATGCGGATGGCGGACGGAGTTGGCGCCGAGGCGAGTCACAAAGGAGAGGGAGAAGGTGTTCCGTCCGAGCAGGTAGTGCAGGTTGTCGAGGGCGGCATGCAGAAAGACCGGGTCCGGCTGGAGCCGGTAGGCCACCAGCAGTTGCATGGCGTAGTTGGCGGCGACGCTGTTGGATCCCCAGACGTAGTCCCTGGGAAGCAGGCTTACACGGTATCCGTTGCGGGCGGTACGGGCGGCCACGCCGCGCGCCGCGTCGAGGATGAGGGGCCGGATGGCGTCTGACCCCGGGCCGCCGGAGAGGGTCCATCCCCAAAGGGCGAGTGGGGCTGTGGCAGCCCATGCAGCCGGGCGGTCCGGCGCGATTTGCTGGCGGAAATTCTGCCAGTTCTGGAGGAACCAGGTCTCGTATTTCTTCGCCTTCGTCGTGCGCCAGAGTTCCGCCGCCGCCCAAAGCCGCTCGTCGGAACAGTCCCGGTCGCCGTAGGCGCCCGTGGAGACGCCTTTGGGGTTCGAAAACAGGATTGAGGGATTCTGTTCAGCCCACGCCCAGGCCTTCTCCGCCGCTTCCAGGGCGGCAGTGGAGAAGCGCCGGTCGAAAGGTGCGTAGACGCGGGCCGCAGCGGCCATGACGGCGGCGACGCCGGCCGTGGCGCAGGTGCTCTTGAAGGGCGGCGCGCCCGTGCCGATGATGAGGCTGGGCATCCGGTCCTCGTGCGGCATGACGAAGCCGGAGAACTTTTCCGTGGTCTGCTTGTGCCAAACGCCGCCATCGGCGTCCTGCATGGAAAGCATCCATTCCAGATTCCAGCGGATTTCATCGAGAATGTCCGGTGTTTTGTTGTCAGATTCCGGGATATTCAGAGAGATATTGCGAATGCTCTTGCCATACAATTCCCAGGCCCACAGCAGGGTTCCGGTGGCGACGGCGGAATTGACGGCGTATCGGCCGTAGTCGCCGGCGTCATGCCATCCTTTCACGGAAGGGGCCTTCCCTTCCCTGCCCGAGGAGGGGTGCCATGCGCCTTCGCGGTGACACGCCTGGTAAGTGTAGCCGGGAAATTCGGGGCCGAGGTCCACGGCTGTGCCGCAGCGCTGCCCGTAATAGGAGCGCATGGCGAGGTAGAAGGCGCGGTGGTAGACGCGCGGGCCGATTTCGAATTCCCAGCTGCGGCCGGCGCCGGGGGCCTCGATGTAGTAGCGGCCGGGCGTCCGGATGCGCGAGAAATCCGCAGCGCGGAGCGTATCCCCGGAGTCAGCGTCGGGGACAGGCGGGGAGAGCTGTCCGCGGAAGACGACGCGGCTCGTGTTTGCATCCCGGACGGTGAACTGCTGAGGCCCGGCGTTTGCGGATGGGACGAAGGCGATCTTGGGCGCGCCGGGAAGATAGCCAATCTGGTTCAGGCGGATGGCAGGACTGGGAGAGTCCGCAGCAAAGACGAGAGCGGCGAAGAGCAGACCGAGGCAAAGGAGGCGCATGTCTGAAAAGTATCACGCGCCATGCGGCGGCGGCGATAATGAGAAGCGGATCCTATGCCCTTCTCGACAATTCCGGAGGCGATCGAGGCGTTCCGCCGCGGCGAAATGCTGGTGGTGGTGGACGACGAGGATCGCGAGAACGAAGGCGATCTCACGCTGGCGGCGGAGTTCGCCACGCCGGAAGCAATCAACTTCATGGCCAAGCACGGGCGCGGGCTGATTTGCCTGGCGCTGGCGCCGGAGATTTGTGACCGGCTGAACCTGCCGCTGATGTCGGCTCGCAACACCTCACAGTTTGGCACGGCCTTCTGTGAAGCGATTGACGCAGCCACGGGAGTCACGACGGGAATCTCGGCGGCGGACCGGGCGAGGACGATCCAGGTGGCGATCGCGCCGGATTCGCGGGCGTCAGACCTGGCGCGGCCGGGCCATGTGTTCCCGCTGCGGGCACGCGAGGGGGGAGTGCTGGTTCGCTCCGGGCAGACCGAGGCGGCGGTGGACCTGGCGCGGCTGGCGGGCCTCAGGCCGGGCGGCGTGATCTGCGAGATCATGAACGACGACGGGACGATGGCGCGGGTGCCCGAGCTGGAGACGTTCTGCACGGAGCACGGCTTGAAGATGATCTCGGTTGCGGACCTGATCCGCTACCGGCTGGAACACGAGCGGATTGTGAGGCGGGCGGCGGAG
The DNA here is from genome assembly GCA_964458495.1 of uncultured Arcobacter sp. GTDB lineage: Bacteria > Acidobacteriota > Terriglobia > Bryobacterales > Bryobacteraceae > JANWVO01. The sequence continues at coordinate 44,336 of CAYWJB010000006.1, read as the reverse complement.
GGTGTGCTGAAGACCGACATCGGGGAGTTCCGGACGATCTCCTACGCCTCTTCGATCGACCCGGAGACGCACTTGGCGGTGGTCTACGGTGCGCCGTGGGAAAGGGAGTCGGCGCTGGTTCGGATGCATACGCGCTGCACCTACGGCGACGTGTTTCATTCGGTGGAGTGCGACTGCCACCGGATTTTGCGGACGGCGCTGGAGCGGATCGTGGAAGAAGGAGCGGGCGTGCTGGTGTACCTGCATCAGACAGGGCCGGGGATCCGGCAGATCGACCCTGATCCGGCCGGCGGACTGCCTCGGTTGGTGTCGCACACGCGGGCGTATATGCACTATGCGTCGCCGGAGGGGCAGCGGCTGTTGCAGCACGAAACGGGAATCGGCGCGCAGATCCTCGCAGACCTGGGGCTGCACAAGATCCGCCTGCTGACCAACCATCCGCGCAAGGTGGTGGCGCTGGAGGGGTTCAACATCGAGATTGTGGACCAACTGCCGTTGTGAAGGAAGCGCGAGGCGGTGTGCTAAGATTCAAAGTGACCACGCACTTCGCGGAGAGGTGGCTGAGTGGTCGAAAGCAGCGGTTTGCTAAACCGTCGTAGGGCCTTAAAGCTCTACCGAGGGTTCGAATCCCTCCCTCTCCGCCACGCCCCAAGCAAGCTGCTTTGTTGACGCCTCTTACAAATTCGGCTCGGTTCTCAGTGCCGTTGAGATCGCGAATCCGGACAGACGCCGGCCGAAGTGCTCAATGCCTTTCGCCGCAAGCAGCTCGAGCTCGCCGGACAGGTCGTGCTTAGCGGTCAAGCCGATGCCGCCGCGTCCGCTGCAAGCGGACCGGCGCTTGAACATGGCTACAGGCCCACGGCCGACTCGCCGCAATCAATAGCCCGGCAGCAGTCATCGTGGAATTCCCCGCACGCTGTCCCTGTTCCGCCTGCCGCTGACGCGCCGAGTGCGGGTTGGCCTTTCCAGCATGGAGTGGGCCCCTATGAGGCCTGGCCGCATTTCCCCGCGGCCAGCCCCTGGATGCGCCCGGGCACGCCGATTGCGCAAGCGGTCGAGGAGTTCCTCGCACACGTGCGGATCCTCTCGCCCGACAAGCCGAAGACGGTGGAACGGTATCGGGCCGTGCTTGAGCATTTCCAGCGCCTGCTCGGGCGCCGGCAGTTTGTCGAGGCCATCACGCGCGCCGACATCGAAGCCTACGAGCTGGCGCGCGTCGAAGAGCCGGCCGGACAGAAAGGCGCCGGCCGGAAGGTGCGGCCGGCCACGGTGAACTTCGAACTGGGCGTTGTGCGGCGCTGGTTCAACTTCCTGCGGCGCGAGCTTGGCCTCGAGATCGAAAACCCCTGTCAAAGCTTCCAGCCGCTGCGCGATGCGGCCTCGCTGGGCCGCGGCCGGCCGAGCGTGTACACGAACGAGGAGCTCGAGCGTCTGTTAGCGGCCTGCGATGAGGCCGAGCGCGGTTACTCAGGGGACGAGCAGCACGCTATGGGCACGCTACCCTCTGCGAGCCGGCGGGAGACACCTCTGTAAGTAATTGAAATAAGTGGAGCCGGCGGCGAGATTTGAACTCGCGACCCCCTGATTACAAGTCAGGTGCTCTGCCAGCTGAGCTACACCGGCTTCCCGTCCCAGATTATCAAACGCCGGCCGTCCCTGGAGCCAGGATGGACGCCACCTCATGCGCCCTTGTGGCATCCATACAAGCGAAGACCCTCATGCAAGAGACATTCGATCTGCTCCCCTGGCCGCTCCTGCTCGCAGTGATGGGCCTCGGCATCCTCCTCGTCCTGATCGCCTGCCTGCCAACGGCGTGGGTGGAGCGGTTGCTGCGCTTCCTTCATCAGCGCTTCGGGGATCGGGCTTCATAACGGATCCCCGTCTCTGATAGTCTGGGCCGAAGAGGATCGCCGCCCACACTGCGCGCGGCCCTTCAACGACGGAGTTCCAGACATGAGCCTTCCTGTCAGCCGCCGCCAGTTGGCGGCAGCGCCATTCTTGCCCTGGGTGAAAGCCTCTCAACAGCCCAAACCGAATATCCTCTGGATCACCGCCGAGGATATGGGACCGCACCTCGGCGCCTGCGGCGATCCCAATGCCGTCACACCCAACCTCGACCGGCTCGCCGCACGCGGAACGGTCTACATGAACGCCTGGTCGAACGCGCCCGTCTGCGCCCCGGCACGCACCGCCATCATTAGCGGCATGGATCCGTGCGCCCTCGGCGCGCACCATATGCGCTCCCACGTGCCCATGCCCCCGGGCATCTCCATGTTCCCCGCCTATCTGCGCGAGGCTGGCTATTACTGCACGAACAACGTCAAGGAGGACTACAACCTCTTCAAGCCGGACGGCACGTGGGACGAGTCCTCCAACAAGGCCCACTACCGCAACCGCGCCAAAGGCCAGCCCTTCTTCGCCGTCTTCAACCACACCATCACCCACGAGAGCCAGATCCGCCGCCGCCCGCACACCCTCGTGCACGATCCGGCCCGCATCCGCCTCCCCGCCTACCACCCCGACACGCCCGAGGTCCGTCACGACTGGGCGCAATACTACGACAACATCACCACCATGGACGGTCAGGCCGGGCAACTCCTGGCCGAACTGGAAAAGGACGGCCTGCTCGAGGATACGATCATCTTCTTCTACGGCGATCACGGCTCCGGCATGCCCCGCAGCAAGCGGTGGCCCTACAACTCCGGACTCAATGTCTGCATTGTGGCCTCGATCCCCGCCAGGTTCCGGCATCTCGCCGCGGCGGGCTACCAGCAGGGCCGCAAGAACGGACGGCTGGTGGAGTTCGTGGATCTCGCGCCCACCATGCTCAGCCTCGCCGGCGTCCGGCCGATGGAACATTTCCACGGCGAAGCGTTTATAGGCCCGTTCGCCGGTCCGCCCAAGCGCTACCTCCACGGATTCCGCGGCCGCATGGACGAGCGGCTCGACAGCGTCCGTTCCGTGCGCGACGACCGCTACGTCTACGTGCGCAACTACATGCCGCACAAAATCTACGGACAGTACCTGGCTTACATGTGGGAAACGCCCACCACGCAGGTCTGGGAACGCCTCTACCGCGAGGGCAAGCTCAATGCCGCCCAGCGCAGGTTCTGGGAACCGAAGCCGCCCGAGGAGCTTTACGACCTGCACAACGATCCCGACGAAATCCGCAACCTGGCCGGGGCCTCATCCCACCGGCGCGTGCTCGAACGAATGCGCGCCGAGCACCGCCGCTACGAGCTCTCCATCCGCGACGCCGGCATGCTGGCGGAAAGCGAAATGCACGCCCGCTCGCAAGGCGCGTCGCCTTACGAGATGGCGCGGGATCCGCGGCGCTTTGACTTCCCCAGGATCTTCGAAGCCGCCCAGCTTGCCTCCGCCCTGGAGGAATCGGCCACGCCCCGCCTGGCCAGCATGCTCGGCGACACCGACAGCGGCGTGCGCTATTGGGCGGCCATGGGCCTCCTCATGCGCGGCGAGAAGGCCGTTTCCGCCGCCGCGGAGGGACTCGAGAAAGCCCTCGCCGACAGCTCCGCCGCCGTGCGAATGGCGGCAGCGGAAGCGCTGGGCAAGTTCGGCGGCGCCGGGAGTCTGAAGGCAGCGATGGAAGCGCTGGTTCCTCTCTGCCATCCGGTCCGCAGCGGCGCCTACGCGGCAGTCGAGGCGCTGAACGCAGTCTCCGAGCTGGGCGCCAAGGCCAAACCCTGGCTCGATGCGATCCTCGCCATGCCCGACGCCGATCCCGACGCCCCGGAACGCGCAAGGTCGGAATACATCCGCCGCATGCGCGAGCTTCTCAAACAAACGCTCTCCTGATTCGCAGGCCAGCGGCGGCCGCGCCGCTCGACGTGCGCGCGGGCTTCGCCTACTTCCTGCGCAGCTTGCCCGAGCGGTACTGTTCCACGAAACTCTCCGGGTCCTCGAGTTCGTGCTCGATCCGCAGCGTGCCGTTGATCAGGTACAGGATCGCGAAAGGGATGCCCACCACGGTCAGGCAAAGAACCCAGAACCGGAACCAGCTTCCCATGAATTCGTAGCGGATGATTTTCGGCACGGCATCTCCTTCTTATTGTTAATCCGGCAAGCGCCGGGCGGTCCACAGAATGGCATTGCGAACCAGGGTCTTGTAGCCGGGATAGAGCAGCGTCGACGCGTTGTGGCCCAACTGGATGTAGACGCTTCTCGCCCTGGCGTGAGGGCCGACATAAACCACCGGGCGGTCGTTGTCCGGATGGTGCGTTTCCATCAGCACCTGGATTCGCGGCGAGTGCCACATGTTGCGGTACGCCTCGTCCCGGAGCGCGAGGGGAGGAACGCCCCGCAACACCGGATGCCGCTCAGCCCCCTTCGCCGGCGTCACCACCAGATCGACATCGTCCTTGTAAACGGACTTCGCCCGCCCCGCGGCATCTTGCGTGAAGTACTTGCCTCCGGTCACCTCTTCGTACCACCAAGGCCAGGAAGTGTAGTTGACAATTGCATGGTGTGTCGAGACGATTCCCCCTCCATTGTCGACGAATTCTCGCAGGTTTTTCTGCTCTTTTTCTCCGATCGATTCCCACATATCGTGGAACACGATCACATCGTAACGGCCTGCGAGCCGCTGGCCGAAGGCCTCGGCGGGCGAGCCGGCGTGGCTCCATTCGATGCGCGGATCGTCGAAGAGCGAGAAGAAGGCGGAAGGGCAGGAGTGCCCTCCGGTGACCGCCAGCACGCGCACCGCCGCGGGCCTGGGCGGCGCCTCCGCCGCGGCGCCCGTGGCCGCCCATTCGAGCATGCGCGCCAGCAGCGTCACGAATCCGGGCATCGCCATCGCGGACAGATCATGGCCCAGCGGCGTGTGGGCGGTGCGCCCCTTGCCGAACGTCCCCGTCCACGCCATCGGTTGCTCCTTGCCCGTGCCCTGCAGGGACGGATCGCTGAAGGCGCGCGCAATCACGGTGACGCCCGGCTCGAGATCCAGCTTGTGATACAGCTCGTCGTTGGCCAGAAACGTCTCCGGCAGCCCTTGCGACACGGGGTGGCGCCGCTCTGTGAATTTCACCGGGAACGGATGGCGCAAGGAATGGCCGATGTTTTCCACCTTCCAGGCGGCCCCAACCAGCCGCCGGAACGCAGCCCACGGCTCGGCGTTCTGCTCCCACCGCATGTCCGGGCGCCGCGTCTGCCCGTGGGCGGCCCCATAGGTGACGCCGTGAAACGACACGAAGCCCTTTCCGGAAGCCACGAATTCCTCCACTGATTTCTCGGCCTCCGGCGGCAAACGGGGCCCGTTATAGTGCCACAAGATCACGTCGTAGCCTTCCAGAGCCGCCTTTGACAGGCCCCGGGGCTCCTCGGCAACGCGGATTTCGAACCTCCCCGTTTTCTGCAGTTCGGCGCGCAGAAACGGCGCCGACTCGCGCCAGTCGTGGTAGGGCAGATCGGTTTGCCCCGTCACCAGAAGAACACGGATCAAGGCTTCTGCAAGGAGCATAGAAGTTCCCTCACCCAGGCCAGGCTTCTCTCGATCATCGGGCCGCCCGCACCTTCGCATTCCAGGCTCAGCACGCCGTCGTAGCCGTTTTCGATCAACATGGCCACGCACTTGCGGATGTTGCCGGCGTTGACGCCGTCGCCGATGGCGCAGTGGCTCACGGCGATGCCGGTGAGTTCGCCGCGCGCGGAAGCGGCCAGCGACGGGCTGACATCCTTGATGTGGACGTGGCTTACGCGCGGCAGGAAGCGGGACAGGAACGCGACGGGGTCCTGCCCGGCGATGAACGTGTTGCCCGTGTCCATGTTCATCCGCAGGAACGGCGAATCGCAGAACGAGAGCATCTCCGCCATGAAATCAGGCTTCGTCGTGAACCAGCCGTGCGGCTCGATGTGGATGACAATGCCGTAGGCTTCCGCAACGGGGACGATCTGGCGGTAGATGCGGCGCATATGCTCGAGGGCTTCGCGCTCCGTCATTCCGGCGGGGGCGAAGCGGTCGTCGGTCGTGTCGACGCAGGGCGCGCCGGCCAGCTTCGCCCAGCGCAGCGTATGGAAAATGTACTCCACGCCGAGCGTGGCGCCCTCCGGTTTGGAGAGCGGAAATGCCGCATCAATCTGCGAAAAACGGACTCCGTATTTGTCCATTTTCCGGCGCAAAAGAAGCGGATCCTCCCACAGCGCCACGTGCGGCTGGTAGCCCAGCCCGTGGATCCAGCTCACGCCGTCGATTGCGCCGCATTCGATCCACTCCACGCCGTTTCGCCGCGCCCACGCGAGGCAGTCCTCGAAGCTCCAGTAGCTGGAATTGAACGCGTCGGTGTGAAAGCCGATCTCCGGCATGGCGGCTCGATCGTATCAGAACAGTCGCGCGGGGGAAACCGCCGCCCTCCTCACCCGAAAGACTCGCGCAGCATGCGGTAGGACTTCTCCACCGCCGTCCGCGGCTCCTCCCGCCCCTCCATTTCCAGGCTGACCCAGCCCCGGAATCCTGCCTCGCGCAGAATCCCGGCGATGCGCTTGTAGTCGAGATCCAGCGTGTACCACTCGCCTCCCCCGTAATACGTCTTCGCCTGCACGATGCTGGCATGCGGGGCGAGTTTGCGGATTCCTTCGTAGGCATCCCCCGGATAATTCCCCGTGTCGAGGTTCACGCCCAGCCACGGCGAATCCACCATCTTGTGGATCCGCAACAGCGTGTCCACGCTCGTCGTGAGCCCCCAGTGGTTCTCGAGCGCCAGCATCACGCCGAGCCGTTCGCAGACCGGAATCAGCTGCTCAATCGCCGAAACGCACCACCCGGTGGCATCCTCATCGGTGTATCCCGGCAGCGGCGGCTCCTGCCCCTTCACCTTCATCAACTCGTCGAACGACGGGATCGTCTTCCAGCGCCCGGAATTCAGCCGAACGCAAGGAATGCCGAGCCGCGCCGCCAGTTCCAGGCAGCGGCGGGTGTGCTCGATGTGGCGGCGGCGTTCGTCCGCCGCCGGAAAAACAAAATCCTGGTGGATCGAAAGCATCGGCAGGCTCAGGCCCCGCAAGAACGCACGCCGCTTCAGCCCGTTCACATAGGACGCCGACTCGTCCCGCATCTGCCGGTGCAGGATCTCCACGCCCTCGAAACCGAGCTCGGCGGCGTGGTCGATCACGTCCTCGATCGGAAACCGCGGGCCGCGAAAGTGCCAGTAGGAGTATGTCGAGACGGCGAGCCGGATCTTCCCCGGCGACGCGGGCCCGGCCGCCGGAACGTGCGCGGGCGCGGCCAGCAGTGGCGCTGCGCCAAGAACGGAACGACGTGAAAGTGCCATGGCACTCCCATCATATGCGCCTCAGCTGAGGCGCAGGACGCACCCCAGGTCCGTCGCGGCCCACAGCGACCCTGCCGCCGGCGTGGCGAGCATCGCGCGCCGCCCCTCGGCACGGTAGTCCACCGGCATCTGCTCCCATTTCTCGAGATCGGCCGAGTACAGAATGCGAAGCTTTCCCGGTACGGGCGACGAGCGCAGTCCGCCGATGGTCTGGATCGCCGCCAGGATCACCGCTCCGCCCTCGAGCAGTGCAGCGTCGTGAACCTGGCAATCGCTGCGGCGGAACACCGGGCGGCTTGCGCCCGTGCGAAAATCCAGCGCGAAAACTTCGCTTGAATACGCGAAATTCTCCCCGTAATGATAAATGGCGATCCCCTGACTTCCGCTCGAACGCAGGCGCGCAGGGCGGCCGAACGCGGAGGTCACGCTGAATTTCCACGTCGCGCCGCCGTCCCTCGTTTCCCCCGCGGCGGTCGTGATCGGAACCGGACGGCGGCGCGCCGCCCGTTCGGGCAGCATCCAGTCCGGCAGCCGCTCGCCGTCGTTCAGCCGCGGATCGCTGTATCCCGCGATCAGCCCGTGCCGGGCGTCAAGGAATGTCATCGACGTCCACACCGTGTTCTCTTCCTTGAGCGCCAGCCCCGCACAGTCCGCCACGGGCTTCCAGGAGGCGCCCCCATCGGCGGTCCGGTGAAACGTCTTGCCCGGTCCAAACGCCCACCCGTTCTGCGCATCCACAAAATGCACCCGCTGCGCCAGCCGGCCGCGGGAGGACTTCGGGAGGCCCATCTTCTGCCACGCGAAGCCCGACTCGGCGGAAAACCACAGGGATTTTTCCCCCACAAGCCACACATGTTTTTCGTCCAGCGTAAAGAAAGAAAGGGGCCTGTCTTTCAGGGGAACCTCGGTCCACGGCGCGCCGGGCTCGCGTGAAATGACTGCGGCGAACCGCCTCCGGAATTCAGACTCCAGCCACAGCGCGGCCAAAGCACGCTCTGGCGACGGGCAGCAGAAATCGGCCAGCAGCGCGCTCCATTTGTCGTCGTCGAAAAGGTACTGCGCCCGCCACCGCTTTCCCGCAAAAGGCCCGGCGCCTCCGGAGGGCGGCGCTGGCGGAGCTGCGGGAATCGGCTCCATTCGCCGTTGCGGCTGTGCGTGGACAAACGCCGCGCCAAGACAGACCGGCAAGAAGCGGCGCCGCAGCATTGTCAATCGCCGGCACTCTCGGTCAGGGCTTCATCGGGGCGCGCGATATGGCCGTGCGAGCACACAAGCTCGACATGGTTGGCCTGCTCCACCAGCGCCGCCGGCATGCGCGCCACCACCAGCAGGCACCCCACCTGCTCGCCCACCGTTGTCAGCAGCTCCATCTCCGCCCCCGAGTGCCGGTGCGTTGCGCGGTGCTGCACGTTGATCACGCCCACCACCCGGTTCCGTGCGATCACAGGGGCTGACAGGAATGCCTCGAACGTATCCTCCGGCAAGTCGCTGAAGCTCTTGAATCGCGGATCGCGGTACGCCTCGGCGCTGATCGCCAGCAGCTTGCGCTCGCGCGCCACCCAGCCGGTCAACCCTTCCCCGATGTGCATCCTGACCTTGCCGATGTGAGCCGGGTGCGGCCGCGAACTCGCGCACAGCACGAGGTCTTCCCCGTCGATCAGATAGATCAGGCAGGCGTCGCAGCCGGTGAACTCCTGCACCAGCTTCACGATGGCGTGCAGCGTCTCCGCCAGGCTCAGCTCGCGCACCATGAGCCGGCTGATCCGCTGATAAACGGCCAGCTGGTGCTCCAGCCTGTGCAACCGGTCCTCGAGTTCGCGGGCTCGCGTCACAATGCCATTATCCCATCCGGCCGCGCCGGCCCGCCGCCGCGGCGGTTTGTTTGCAACCGGGCGGCCGCGGCCACTACTATAAAGAGCAAACCGGCTGCGCCCTCCGCGGTCAAGGACCGCACCCGGAGTCAGGAGCTCAACGCAATATGTGGTACCGAAGCAAGCGCGATGAAGACGCGCAGGCCAAACAAGCCGGCGCAACACCAGAGGCAGAAATCAAAGAGGCAATTCCCATGGCGACTCATCCTACCCGCACGGCGGAGTTCGGCTCCGTGCGCTCCGGCGCGCTGATCGGCAAGAGTCTCGAGATCACCGGCAAGATCCGGGGCGCCGAGGATCTCGTCATCGACGGCAAGCTCGAAGGCGACGTCGAGCTGCCCGAGCACAGGCTCACCGTCGGCCCGTCCGGCGTGCTCCACGGCAAGATCCGCGCCCGCGAGATTGTCGTTTACGGCAGCGTGCAGGGCAATCTGGAAGCCAGCGAACGCGTGGAGATCAAGAAGCACGCCAAGGTCATCGGCGATCTCAAGGCGCAGCGGCCCGTGATCGAGGACGAGGCCTATTTCAAGGGCAACGTCGAAACCATCCGCGCCGAGACGCCAAAGCCCGCCCCTGCCCAGCCCCAGGCGACGGCCGCTGCCGCTGCCGCCCAGGCTGCGCCCGTGCAGGCCAGCCTGCCGCAAACGGCAGCCCCGGCGAGCGCGAAGGTGGAGAACCGCAAGGCATGAGCACCGGTCCGCTGCCCAGGCGACAACCAGCCACTCAGGGCGGCGGGACGGGCGCGGGCCGGCGCTCCTACGGGCTCGAGCAGATCACCGAGTATCTGCGCGGCTTCGAAGGCGGCCAGGTGATCGACTTTGGCGGCGCCTGCCAGAGCAACATCGACTACGTCACCGGCCTCGGCCACCGCCTCTATGCCGAAGACGTGCTGGTGACTCTCGCAGGCGCCGCCGGAGCTGGCACGATCCCCGGCGATTGCTTCGCGTTCCCGCGTTCCTCCGTGCATGCCGTCCTTTGCTGGGACCGCCTGCAATTCCTCTCCGAGCCCCAACTCGAGGCAGTCCTCGCACGCCTCCACCGCGTTCTCGCGCCCGGTGGACTGCTCCTCGCCATCTTCCACCCGGAGCAGGCCCCTACCGCCGCCCCGCTGACCTGCCGCGTTGCCGGCGACGGGCAATTGCTGATCACGGCCGCTGCCGGCGCGCGCCCCTTCCGTCCCTTCAACACGCGCGCCATTGAACGGCTCTTTCAAAATTTCGAGTCGGTGAAGTTCTACCTGACTCGCGACAACCTCCAGGAAGTGATCGTGCGGCGCTAAATGGAGAGCCTGGCCACAACAGACAAGCCTGCCCGGATCGCGGGCGTGCTGGCAGTGCTTCTGCTGATCACCGCCCTGCTGTACGTCGGCCGGGTTTTTTTCATCACCTTCCTCACCGCCGTCCTGCTCGCGTTCCTTCTGGAGCCCGTCGTCCGCGGCCTCATGCGCCTGCGCGCGCCCCGCGGCCTCGCAAGCTTCCTGGCCTGCTCCCTCATGCTCGCCGTCGTCTACCTCCTCGGCCTCGGACTCTGGATGCAGGTCCAGGGCCTCTGGGACGATCTGCCGAACTACAGCCGCCGCGTCTCCGAACTCGTCGACGCCGCCGCCCAGCAGATCGAGGCCGTCGAAACCAAGGCCCGCGAACTGATCGTCCCCAGGCGGCTTCGCGAGATCCCGCCCCAGCCGCAGCCCCAGGCCGCGCCGAAGACGACCCGGAAGAAAGCCGCCGCCGAACCGCAGCCCGTTCCGCCCGCCGTCCAGGAAGTCCGCATCCGCCGCGAGGAGGGCCAGCTCGTCAATGCCCTCTATCAGCGGATCTCCGCTTACACCGATGCGCTCCTGATGGCCTCCTTCGTCCCCTTCCTCGTCTACTTCATGCTCAGCTGGAGCGATCACATCCTCAAGGCGATCCTCAGCGCACTGCCCGGAGAGCGCGAGCGGGAAAGCCTCCTGCAAGCCGTCAACGGCATCGCCGCGGTCGCCCGCGCCTACCTTGTGGGCAACTTCATCCTCGGCGTGCTGCTCTCGGTCGCCAGCGCCAGCTTCTTCTGGTTCGTCAAGCTCCCCTACTGGCAGGTCGTCGGCCCTTTGAGCGGCTTCCTCAGCCTCGTCCCCTACCTCGGCCTGCCGCTCGCCCTCATTCCGCCCATCGTGGCTGCGCTGCCCGTCTACACGGCCCTGCCCGCCTACCTGATCATCGGCGCCACCACGGCCGTGTTCCACCTGATCGCCCTGAATCTGCTGTACCCAAAAATCGTCGGCGCCCGCGTCCACCTCAATCCGCTCGTCGTCACCGTGGCCCTCATGCTCTGGTATTTGCTCTGGGGCGCTGCCGGGCTCTTTCTCGCCATCCCCATCACAGCCGGCCTCAAGGCCGCCTTCGACAGCGTCCCCTCTCTCCGCACCTACGGGCGCATTCTCGGCAACTGACGCCCCGCACGCTGATACTCTGGAACAAGGCGGGCCCACCGCCCCCGGAGTTCCTCAACAACCCCCGATCCAGTTCATCGCCGGGAAAGGAGTGTATGCGGTCAGTGTCAATGCCCGAATCCAGCGCTGCCAACAGGACGCAGGGAAGCGAAGCGGACCTCCTCCGCTACATCAACCTCAAGCTTGTCGCCCTCGGCGAGCCCCCCGCCGAGCTTGCCGCCGCCGAGCCCTTCCTCGATCTCGCCAGGCCGCTGCTGGAAAACTACCACGTGCGCGACCGCATGCTGGAAGGGCTCTACTGCCCCGCCGATGAGCGCATCCACGAATTTCTGGACGCGCACCTCTCTGACATCCGCCCTCACGGCCCGCTCCGCCTGCCCGCCCACACGTTCGTGCTCGACCGCCCCGGGCTCGCCCGCGTCATGAGCCTCCCCCGCCTCAGCGACCGCTTCTCCTCCCCCTACCTCGATTCCTATCGTGTCGCCCAGGGCGTCCTCCACAACCCGCGCAGCGACCGCCGCACCACGCAAGGCATCTTCCACGTCACCGAAGGCGGCTTCCCCGTCCCCGCCGACAAGATTGCTGCGCCCAAACAGACCTTCGCCGCCCTTCTCGAACGCGCTCTCCAGCCTCCGCGCGAAGTCCTCCGCCTCCCCTTTACCGCCGGGCAGCACCACGAGGCGCACGCATGGGTGTCCCTCCTCCTGCGCCCCGCCGTCGTCCCCGAAGCACCCGGTATTGGCCGCCAAAGCATGGAGGTCCGCTTCTTCGCTCCGGGCAGCCTCGTCAGCAACCTCGACTTCGTGGAAGGCATCTTCGGCAACGCCGGCGATCCCTTCCTCCCCGAAAACGACGCCGCCCTGGACGGCGCCGGATGGACCGGGCACACCGGATGCATCATCCTCGCCCCTCACCTGGTGGGCATCCCCAAGAAAGAACTCGGCCTGCCGCGCTGGGAAGACGCCACCGAAAGGCAGCGCCGCGACGGAATGTGCTGGCGCGAACCAGGCGAGCGTTACAACAACGGCGGCGCCTTCAAGATCACCTGCCGCGACGCACGCGGCGTCATCGTCACCATCATTGCCGACAGCTACTACGGCTACTGCAAGAAGGAGATCAAGACCCAGATCAGCTTCTCCGCCAACCTCGCGGGCCTCGTCGAGGAAGAGCACGCCGGCGGAACCATCGCCTTCCCCGCCTACATCCTTGGCCAGGACTTTCTCGCCGACCGCACCGTGCCGCTCAAGCGCACCACCTTCGAGGAAGCCGTCCGCCTGCTCGGCGAGGACGCCGAGGTCCGGCCGGAGCGCTATGCCGTGGACCGCCATTTTCCGAGCGTCTGCTACGTGCCTGAAGACAGCGTCTTCGACGTACGCGCCGGGGAAATCCGGTGGCGCCACGAAGGCGCCGAGCAGAAGATCCCCTTGCGCGCCGGCGATGTCTACGTCCTTCCCTCCGGTTACCGGATCCGCCTGGAAAAACAGCTCAGCGGCTCGATGTGGCGGCTCGTCGGCACCCGCGCCGATGGAACTCTCATCCATAAACCCTGCACCGTTTCCGGCGCCGGCAAGAGCGAAATTTCAAAATCCATCAGCGGTTCGTTGCTGAAAGGGCCAGTCTTTGTCCGGGATTACCACGCCGACATGGACGAAGTCGAGAAAATTCTGGCCAAGGATTTTTCCGGCATCTACCGCACTCCGCAGCCGCCGCAACGGGCCCGCCGGCCCATTCTGAGCGTGGAGCGAAGCCTCGGCTCCGTGATCAAGCTGCTCACGCCTTCAGCTGAATACACGGATGAGTACAACGCCTGGCTGAGGTCCATTCCCCAAACAATCCGCCAGCTCGTCTTCACCGTGAAGCGGTATTACCGCCCAGAATGGGGCGCCCGCTGGCGCGAGCATTTTACCGTGGACTCCGTCAACGGGCAGCTCGGCCACGAACTCAAGTACGACAACCAGAAGCTCGTCGCCAACTACCTGCGCGTCGGCTTCGATGAGGACGGCTCCTGGCGGATCTTCAAACTCCGCCCGGACTTCTATCCCTCGGACAAGATCCAGGTGGAGGATGACATCAGCGTTTCGGTGACGCTTCCCAGGGAGGCCTTCACCGGACTCGATCCGCGAGAACTCCACCCGTCGGTCAAGGTCCTCGAAAACTGCGAACAGCTCCTCTTCCAGCGCCCCGACGACGCCATCGAGCCAGGCGCCGATCCCCAGGCCGAGGCCGACATCGCCTCGCAGGGGGTCTTCCTTTCCAATTTCGAGCCGCTCAGCCGCAGCCAGGTGGAAAAGATCGTCGACCACGTCGTCCACTTCGACCGCTTCACCGAGCCGATGAAGCAGATGCTCGCGCGGTTCCTGGAAAGCGGTTCCCCGCGCTACGCCGTCTGCTCCGCCTATCCCCGCATCGTCGACGGAAAACCCAGTAAGAACCCGCGCTACCAGCAGCCCCGGCCAGACCTGGCGCGCCCGCGCGAGAAGTATCTCGCCCAGGTCTGCGCGCGACTCGACCGCGGCCTGCCCCGCAACGTCAACGCGGATTTCGTCGTCAACTCCGTCCTCGCCGGCAGGCGCGCCAATCCGCCCCAGCCGGAGATCGGACTTCCGCCCCTCGCCGTCTACGCGCCCATCCACTACCAGGAACTACCCGAGCTTTTCATGGATTTCATCAGCAGCCTCACCGGCCGCTCCCCCTCTACAACCGGCTTCGGCAGCGAAGGCGCGCTCACCAAGGGGCCCTTCAACGCCATGCCACCTGTCATCGACGTCAACAACGCCCTTGTCTCGGCGATTCTTACCGGATACGAGGGCTTCACCAGCGTCGCCGGATATGTGGGTCCGCGATACAGAGTCGACCACGACCTCAGCATGCTCGTCCCGGAGCTCTGGTGCCGCATCAAGGTGGTGGAACGAGAGCCCCGTTATCTCATTGAGAACGGCTTCCTGGAGAAAATCGAGGATTTCGATTTTCAGGGCCGCCGCATTCTCGCCGGCCGCCTCGGTTACCGCATCACCAGACAATTCGCCGAATATTTCTTTGGCCGGATCTTCGAAAATCCCGACGCCGTCTTCCCCGACAGCTGGCTCCGTCCCGAAACCCAGGACCTGAATTCGTTTGTCGAAGGCGTCGAGGCCATTGTCGAATCCCAGCGCCGCGTGGCACTGCTCTACTTCGAGGACGGCAGCGTGGAGCTCGCCTGCCCTCCGGTCCGCGCTCTTCTCCACATCATGGCCTTCGGACACTACGAAGGATGCACGGCGGAAGACCCTTCCATCCGCGCTCTGTTCACCCGCGAGGCTCTGTTGTCGAGCGATTGGTACCGGCAGCGCCTCGAGGCCCAACAGACGCGGGATTCATTGCTCTGGCGGCGTCACCTTGCCCGCCTCGAGTCCGCCCTGGCCCAGGGCGGCGCCGCAGGGCTTTATGGAAAGATTCCCCTGGAGCAGCGCATCGGGCATGCCCGCGCCGCTCTCGCCCGCACGGAATCGCGGTCTTACCTCGACTCCCTCACCGGCACAATCGGCCTCGACCCCGCCTGCCTCGCTGCTCCATGAGCCGCTGCCCGCCCGGCTGCTAGGATGGACGGCATGAAGCGACGCGCACTTCTCGCCTCTGCGGCCGCCGGCGCCGCCGCTGCGGTTCTGCTTTTCGCCCAGGCGCCTGCCGCCGATCCGTTGATCGAAGGCTACCGCCTCGTGGAAGTCGCCTCGGTGGCCGACGCCATGGAGCAGCTCTACGGCAAGCAGGCCCACATGTCGCACCGGATGCGGCCTGTCTTCCCGTGCAAGTTCGCCGGCCCCGCCGTCACCGTGCTCATGGAAAAGGCGGAACACAACGGAGGCAGCAAGGCGTCCCAGGGAATGCTGGATGCGATTGACGCGGCGCCGCCCGGATCGGTCTACGTCCTCGTGCTTCCCGATGGGGCCGACATTGCCGGCATTGGCGGCCTGATGGCCACCGCCATGCGCTACCGCAGTTTTGCCGGCGCGGTCATCGACGCCGGAGTCCGCGACATCCCGCAGATCCGCCGCATCCAGTTCCCGGTCTTCAGCACGGGCATCGTGCCGTCCACGTCCATCAACCACTACCGCTTCAAGGCGGCCAATGTGCCCGTCCTTTGCGCCGGCGTGGAGGTGAGGCCCGGCGACATCATCACTGCCGACGAAGATGGCGTGGCAGTTGTGCCAAAAGAGAAGGTCGCGGAGGTGCTCAAGCGCGCCCAGGAACTCGATGACACGGAACACCGGATGTATCCGTTCATCGAGAAGTTCCGCAGCATCCGCGAGGCGGTGGACAAGTTCGGGCGGATCTGAGCGCGCCCCGCGCCCGCCTCAGGCGGCTGCTTCCTCTTCCAGCGGCGGCGGCTCGTCGATTCGCGCCACCTGCACCTTCTTCGCGATCCCGAGCCACGCCAGCAGCTGGATCTGAAGCCATGTCAGGTCGAGCTCTTTCCACGTCAGCCCGTGCCGCGCCGATGCCGGATGCGCGTGATGGTTGTTGTGCCACCCCTCGCCGAACGTCAGCAGCGCCACCCACCAGTTATTGCGGCTGTCGTCGCGCGTCTGGAACCGGCGCCGGCCCCACAGGTGCGTCGCCGAATTCACCAGCCAGGTCGCGTGCAGCCCCGCCACGACGCGGGTGCACACGCCCCACAACAGCATGGACAGGCCGCCGAAGCCGAGCAGCAGCAGAGCCATCACCACCAGCGGAACGTAATGATAGGTATTCAGCCAGCGGTAGAACGGATCTCGCCCCAGGTCCGGCGCGTATTTGCTCATCATCGCCGTCGCGTTGTGCTTCGACTCGCCGAAAAGAATCCAGCCCATGTGCGACCACCACGGACCATCCTTCGGGCTGTGCGGATCGCCCGGCTGGTCCGACCGCTGATGATGCAGGCGGTGCGTGGCCACCCAGAAAATCGGCCCGCCCTCGAGCGTCAGAGTGCCGCAAATCGCGAAGAAGTATTCCAGCGGCTTCGGCACGCGGTAGGAGCGGTGCGTCAGCAGGCGGTGATAGCCCATGCCGATGCCCCACCCGACGCAGGTCCAGTAGAGCACGGCGGCTACTGCCACGGATTTCCAGTCGAAATAAAAGAACGACGCCACGGCGCCCATGTGGAGGACGATCAAGGCAATCGTCGTCACCCAGTTCACGTTGTCGATGCGGTAGGGGGATGCAGCTTTCTCTGGCACGATTCTCTCTGTCTTGTGGGAAGGCGTTTGCCCGTCTCTGACGTTGTCAGCAGACAGTATATCAGTCGCTTCCTCCCCTTGGACTGCATCAGGCCTCTGAAGGATTCAGCGAATCACGCGGCACCGCCCTCTCTGCAGCCTCACCGCGGCCAGATTTTCCGCCACCACGCTCCTCCGCCTCTTCGCCGCGGCGCACGGAAACCGGACAGGTCCACCGGCAGCCCCTCCACGACAGCTTTCGGGTGGATGGCCGTGAGCCGAGTGGCGAACTCCTCTGAATAATGCCTTGCCAGCCACCGGAAGGCCTCGTCCAGCCGCGGCGGGCGCACCCGCAGATCGTGCGCGTCAGAGGCGACAACGTGCGCCAGCCCGGCATCCAGCAGGCGCACCGAAAAATCACGCGCCGCCCGGCCGAAATGCCCCAGCAGGCTCCCGGCCGTGATCTGCATCAAACGGCCCGAACCCACCCATTCCTCGATCACATCCAGCCGCTGGCGCAGCAGCGCGTTCCGCTCCGGATGCGTCAGGATGATGCGCAGCCCCGCGTCCTCCAGCCGCCGCCAGAGCGCGTCCGTGTTCGAGAACACCGTCAGCTCCGACAGCTCCATCAGCAGCCAGCAGCGGCCGTTGATCGCAAATTCCGAGGGCGAAGGAAGCGCCCGTTCCACGTTAGTAAAAGTGAGGTGAAAATCGCAGCCACGAATCAGACGGATGCCCGGGGGCGCTTTCTCGCGGAGCTGCCCGAGGAGTCTCTCCGTCTCATCGAGTTTGTATGGATACGCTGGGCTGGCGTGCGGCGTGGCAGCCAGGACCGCTGTGCCGTGCCTCCAGGCCAGCTCCACCATGGCGGCGGACTCCTCCAGCGTGCCGGGACCGTCGTCCAGCCCGGGCAGAACGTGCGCATGAATGTCGATGAAGGAGGGCAGTTCCATGAAACGACTCGCCGGTTGGCCGCCGGAAGGACAAATTGTCCCATGCGCCAGGCAACCGGGACAAACCGTCCCGCTTTCGACGAACCTAACCCTTGCGGCTCAACCGCCGATATTGTGAGAATGAGGGGATCGGCCGTAGCAGGGAGGAGGAACCGCCGTTGAGGGACGGCTGGCGCAAGAATTGCAACGCCATGGCTGCAGCCATGGTTCGAACCGGCCAAATGTCCGGCGCCACGCGTACCTTCGAGTGGATTGTCGTCGGCACCGCCATCGTCTCGCTGGCGGTTCACGCCTGGCTCGACGCCAATAGCGGCACGGTTCTGTACCCGGTCTATCTCGCCCTCGCCGCGCTATCCTCGTTCTTCCGCATCGGCTTGCCTTCCGCTTCCGGATCTATCCCGCTCGGCTTCATTTTCGTCCTCGCAAGCCTGCCGGAATTGCCCGTCAAGGAGACCCTCGCCATCGGACTCGCAGGCGCGGGCATTCAGTCTCTGCGGCATCCCGATCCCCGCCGCACCTGGATCACGACCATCTTCGAAATGTCGGCCTCCGTGCTCGCCATCGGCGCCGCCCACACCGCTTTCCAGCAGATGGTCCGCATGGTCCCCGCTGCTGGCGTCGCCGGCGCTCTGCCGCTTGCATCCATTGTTCTGTTCCTCGTCTCGGCCTTCCCGCTCGCCGCCGCCGCGTCTCTCCGGGAACGCGACGCCCTGCGCAAAATCTGGAAGAACCGCTACCTCTGGTCCCTGCCCTATTACATGGCCGGTGCTGCCGTGGCCGGCTTGCTGATGACGCTGCCGAAGATCTCCTTATGGTATTCGGCCCTCATTCTCGCGCCCGTCGCCCTGCTCCTCTATTACGCCTACCGCCTTCAGCTCGACACATTGGAGCGCGAACGCCAGCACGCTGAAGAGCTCGCCTCCATGCAGCTGCACATGGTCGAGGCCCTTGCCCTCGCCGTCGAGTCCAAGGACGTCGCCCCCATCAGCGACCTCCACCGGATGGCCCACTTCTGCGCCGGGCTCGGCGAGGCCATGGGCCTCAATGAAGACCAGATCCGTGCCCTCCGCGTCGCCGCCGTCCTCCACGACATTGGCCAGGTCGCCGTCCCCGATCACATCATGATGAAGCCCGGCAGGCTCACCCCGGACGAGTTTCAGCGCCTCAAGATCCACCCTGAAATCGGCGCCCAGATCCTCCAGCAGGCCGGCTTCCCGCGCCTCGTCAGCGCCATCGTGCGCGCCCATCATGAACGGTGGGACGGGTCCGGCTACCCTCACGGTCTTCACGGAGACCAGATCCCCGTCGAGGCCCGCGTCCTCGCCGCCGTCGACATGCTGCTCGCCCTCAACACCGAGCGCCATTACCGGCGCGCCCTGTCGCTCGACGAGGCCATGGAACAGGTCAGCCGCGAGTCTGGCCGCGGCCTCGATCCGGTTGTCGTCTCCCGCCTCCGCGAAATCTACCGCGAGCTCGACAGCCGCGCTGCGTCGGCCGCGACACGTTCTCTTCAGGGCAGGGAGCTGCGCCTGCCGGTCTCCGCCGGCAACGATTCGCCCCCCCCGTTTCTGCGCGCCATCGCCGAGGCCCGCAAAGAGGAGCAGCTCGTCCTCGAATTCACCCAGATCCTCGGCTCCTCGCTCGATCTCGACGAAACGCTCAACGAGCTGGCCCGCCGCCTCCACAGCTACCTCGACTTCGAAACCATGGTTCTGTTCCTCCGCCACGGCGACCGCCTGGAAGCCGCCTTCGTCGAAGGCCAGCACTTCACGCTTTTCCACGGCCTCGCCCTCCAGATGCGCTCGGGCATCACCAGCAACGTGGCCGCCACCATGCGCCCGGTGCTGAACGTCTCCCCGACAGAGGATCCCATCGCCCACCGCAACCCCGTCGCCGCCCAGAGCCTCAAGTCGGCCATGATCATCCCTCTCGACGGCCCCAACGGACTCGTCGGCACGCTCAACCTCTATTCCGGCCGCCACATGGCTTTCCATCACTCGCAACTCAGCCTGCTGATGAGCATCGCCTCCAAACTCGCCGTGAGCGTCGAAAACTCGGCCAAGTTCCAGCAGGCAGAAACCCGCGCGTCGGTCGACTTCCTCACCGGCCTGCCTAACGCCGGCGCCCTCTTCCTCCACTTGCAGAACGAACTCGCCCGCTGCGCCCGCACAGACACCACCCTCGGCCTGGTCGTCTTCGACCTCGACGGCTTCAAGAGCATTAACGACCAGTTCGGCCACCTCACCGGCAACCGCCTGCTCCAGCTCGTCGCCCAGGGCCTTCGCGAAAACTGCCGCGAATACGACTTCGTCGCCCGCATGGGCGGCGACGAGTTCGTCATGGTCCTGCCAGGCGTCACCGCCGAGGCCATCGAACACCGCCTCCGCCGCCTGCGCAACTACGTCGAGCGCTGCGGCATGGAACTCTGCGGCAATTGTACGCTCTCTCTCAGCGGCGGCGCCGCCTACTTCCCCGAGGACGGCCGCACCGCCGAAGAACTCCTCGCCCGCGCCGACAAGCGGATGTATGGCGAGAAAAAAGACCGCAAACAGGCCGGCAGGGACGTGCCCCCTGCCGCCAGCGAAGCCACCGCCTGACGCCTCTCCTCCACGCCGCTCCCGGCGGCTCCATCCATCCTCGCCTCCCCTCAACTCCCGCCCGTGTTGCGCTATGCTCGTCCTTCAGACATCTCCATGACCCTCACCTGGCTCGACTGGCTCATCGCCGCTGGCGCCCTCCTGCTCTGCTTCGCTCCCGCCCTCTTCTTTGGCAAGCGCTCCGGCAAGAACACCACGGAGTTTTTCGCCTCCGGCCGCTCCGTCCCCTGGTGGCTCGCCGGACTCTCCATGGTCGCCACCACCTTCTCCAGCGATACCCCCAACCTGGTCACCAACTTCGTGCGCACCCAGGGCGTCGCGGGCAACTGGCAGTGGTGGGCCTTCACGCTCACCGGCGTCGCCACGGTGTTCTTCTATGCCCGCCTCTGGCGCCGCTCCGGCGTCCTCACCGATCTCGAATTCTACGAACTCCGCTATTCCGGCCGCGCCGCCAGCGCCGTCCGCGGCTTCCGCGCCCTCTACCTCGGCTTCTTCTTCAACTGCATCATCATGGCCAGCGTCAACCTCGCCGCCTGCAAAATTGCCGGCGTCCTGTTCGGGTTCGAACGCTGGCAGACCCTCCTCGCCGTGGGCCTTCTCAATGTCGTCTTCGCCGCCCACTCCGGCCTCTGGGGCGTCCTCGTCATCGACATGATCCAGTTCTTCATCATGATGGGCTCCGTTATCGCCGCCGCCTGGTTCGCCGTTTCCCTTCCCCAGGTCGGCGGCCTCCCGGGCCTCGTCGAAAAGATCAGCGCCATGCAGGGCCCCGGCGGTGTCAACTACCTCGCCATGCTCCCCGACTTCTCCAACAACTGGGAGCTCGCCACCGCCGTCTTCCTCATGCCCATCGCCATCCAGTGGTGGGCCGTCTGGTATCCGGGCGCTGAACCCGGCGGCGGCTCTTACATCGCCCAGCGCATGCTCGCCTCCCGCTCCGAAAAGGATGCTCTCGGCGGCACGCTCTTCTTCAACCTCGCCCACTACGTTCTCCGCCCCTGGCCCTGGATGCTCACCGGTCTCGCCTCCCTTATCGTCTTCCCCACTCTCGCCGACATTCAGCGCGCCTTCCCCCACGTCAACCCCGCACTCATCGGCCACGACATCGCCTACCCCGCCATGCTCAAGTTCCTCCCCGCCGGCTGGATGGGTCTCATGCTCGCCGGTCTGATCGCCGCCAACTCCTCCACCATCCTCACCCACCTCAACTGGGGCGCCTCCTACATGGTCCACGATTTCTACCGCCGCTTCCTCCGCCCCGGCCACGACGAAAAACATTACGTTTTCGCCGGAAGGATCTCCACTATTCTTCTCTTTGTCATCTCCTCGATCCTCGTATTTTTCCTGGAAACCGCCCAGGATACTTTCAACATCATGCTGCAGGTCGGCGCCGGCACAGGACTGCTCTATCTGCTCCGCTGGTTCTGGTGGCGCATCACCGCATGGTGCGAAATCGCCGCCATGATCAGCTCCTTCGCCGTCTCCCTCGTCTTCCTCGCCCTGCGCCGGAACGGCATCAGCATCGGCACCCACCAGGAACTCTTCCTCACCGTCCTCTGCACCACCGTCTGCTGGCTCATCGTCGCTTACGCCGGTCCGCAGACCGCCCCCGCCGCGCTCGTGGACTTCTACCGCAAGGTCCATCCGGCCGGGCCGGGCTGGCAGAAGGTCCGTGAAATGGCCGGCATCTCGAAAGAGGAAGCCGCCCGCTGGTCACAGGCCGACAACATCCCCCTTTCGCTGATTGGCTGGCTCTCCGGCTCGATCGTCATCTGGTCCGGACTCTTCACTGTCGGCAACGTCCTTTACGGGCGCTGGAACTACGCGCTCCTGCTCGCGCTGGCGTTCGTCCTCGCCGGAACCGTGCTCGTCCGAGTCACGCGCCGCCTCTGGCAATGAGCTCCAGCGCCCCGGCCGACGGCGCCGCCCGGAAGATCCGCCCGCCTGCGGCGCCTCCGTAAAACCTTCGCTCAATCCCCTCCACCACCCGCTCCAGTCGCCCCTCCAGGCAAAACACGACCGCCGCCCCCCCGAATCCCGCCCCGGTGAGCCGCGCCCCCAAGGCTCCGCTGTCCCGCGCCGCCTCCACCAGTTGATCCAGTTTTCCGCAACTCACGCGTAGCAAGTCGCGCAAACTCGCGTGCGACTCATCCATCGCCCTCCCGAACCTCTCCGCGTCGCCCGCCCGCATCGCCTCCACCGCCGCCCGCACCCGCTCCGCCTCTCCCGCCACGTGCAGCAGGCACCGCCGCTCCATCCCCTCCAGTCGCGCCTCCGCCAGCCCCTTCACTTCTTCCACGCCCAAAGCCTCCAGCGCCGCCCGGATCCCCGCAAATCCCAGTTTCTCCGCCGCCCGCTGTCCCGCAAACCTGCGCTCGTTATACTCTGCCTTCACCGCCGCCGATTTCTCCGCCTTCACCCCGCTGTCCGCCACCAGGAACGCCCAGCCCTGCGGCGCCCTTACCGGCGTCGCCCGCAACGGTTCGAATTCCACCAGCAGTGCGCAGCCCTCCCTCGCCCCCAGCACCGCGGCGTGATCCATGCCCCCGCCGCGCGTCCCCACGAAATACTCCCCTTCCGGCAGCACCTCCATCAGATCCTCGAAGCCCGCCCGCGCGCCGTTCGCTTCCAGCAGCGCCAGCGTGCATGCCGTCATCAGCGCCGTCGACGACGACAGCCCCGCCGCCACCGGCAGCGTCGACCGCACTCTCAGATCCGCCCCGCGCTCCAGCCTCCACCTGCCCAGCGCCGCCGCTGCTGCAGCCTTCACATAGTTGCCCCAGTCCCCTGAAGGCCAGGGCTCGACCGGCCCGTCGAGGCGGAACTCACGCGGCTCGAAACCCTCGCTCTCCGCCCTCACCAGCCCGTCTTCGCGCGCCGCCCATTCCACTTCCACGCGCTTCCCGAGCGCCATCGGAAGCACCGCCAGCCCGTGATAGTCGATGTGTTCCCCGATCAGGTTCACCCGCCCCGGCACCGCCACCCGGCCCCTGCCTGGAGCCGCTGTCACGCACCCTCCCCGCCGCGCCGCTTCCTTCTCATCGGCCACGCGCCCCAACCGGCGAGCGCCGGCGCCCCGGCGGTCCACAAAGCATTCAGACGCCACGCCTCCTCCACCCGGCCGTGCAACATTGCGTGCAATGCCCGCGTCGCCCCGCACCCCGCACACTCATGCTCCGTATAGAGGCGCGTCAGGCACGGCGGATATGACCGCGCCACCGCCGGATCGGCAAAATACAGAACCGCCGCCGCGCCCAGAGCCGCAGCCGCTGCCGCCGCCTTCTTCACCTCAGCCTATCCTCCCCGTCTTTCTCCACCTGGCGATTCTTGAAAAATGATACTGGAAATACAGCGCGCTAAACATGCAGGCTAACACCGGATTGAGCTGCAATCCCGTCTTCTCCACCGTATTGTAATGCAAGATCAGGGATCTCCTCATCAGGAGCGCCGCCGCCATCAATTGGGCGATTCCTGCCCAGAATAACAAGGGGAAAATCCATCTCACCGGCGTACCTGCGGCGAAAATCTCCGCGAAATACGACGCGAGAGCGGCCACGACGGAGCCCAGGATCAGCACTGCTGCCGGATTCTTTGGATCCAGCTTCCTCACGAAGGAGAGTTGCACAAGAGGCCAAACGGAAAAGAACAACCCGCACGTGGCGTAGCTCAGCGCCAGCACGAGCACCCAGTGCAACCCAGGCGGCACAGGCCACGCGGAGAAGCCCGGCGCAAGCCCCTCCGGCTGGAGCGCTCGCGGCGCCTCCCTTCTTTCCCGCGCCTTCCTCCACGCTTCCGGCACGGCCACCGGCAGCAGCGTGCCCGGCGCGCTCTCGCCCGCTCCCGCCGGAATCTCCCCCTCAGGGTTTTCCCCGGCCGTCGCGCCTGGCTCGACTGCCGGCGGAGCTTCTTCCGGCACCTCTCGCGGCGTCTCCTCTCTCGACTCCTCTCGCGCCTCCACCGGCGCCGCTGCCTGCGCGGCGGCCTCCTCCATCCCGAACGCACGGCTCACAGGCAGCCACCCTTCCATTCCCTCCGCCCAGCACAAGTCCGCCGGCGCGACCCGTCCTTCGCGCACCATCTCGCGAACCAGCTCCTCCGGAAAGGGGCCGTACTTCCTGCGGGCCCGGCTGATGTGGTACAGCATGAACTCTCTTCCGGGCAGTCCCTACGGGCCGCGTTGTCCGGCCGCACACAGTCCAGCCCTTCCCGGCCCCGCCGTCCATCCCTCCCCGCCGTCGTACACTGAATGGCCGTGACGCTTCTGCACACTTTGGCGCTCACCCTCGCCCTCGCGCAGCCGCCTGCCGATCCCCGCGCCACCGCCGCCCCCGATCTGGTCGATCTTGCCGCCCTCGACCCCTCCCTCCGCCTCGACATCCGGTACGCCACCCCGAACAATTTTCTCGGCCGCCCCGTCTATGACCAGCCCCGCGCATTCCTGCAGCGGCCGGCGGCCGAAGCGCTCCTGCGCGCCCACCACTGGCTCAAAACAAAAGGCTACGGAATTGTCGTTTTCGACGGCTACCGTCCCTGGAGCGTCACAAAAATCTTCTGGGACGCCACGCCGGAGGACAAGAAGCAGTTCGTGGCCGACCCGGCCAAGGGCTCGCGCCACAACCGCGGCTGCGCCGTCGATGTCTCCATGTACGAGATCCGCTCCGGACGGCTCGTCACCATGCCCAGCGAGTACGACGAGATGACCGAGCGCGCCCATCCGGATTACCGCGGCGGCTCCCGCCGCGCCCGCCGCCTCCGCGACCTTCTCCGCCGCGCCATGGAGCGCGAAGGCTTCACCGTCTACGAGAACGAATGGTGGCACTTCGACTACAAGGACTGCCCCCGCTACCCGGTGCTCGACATTCCCTTCGGCGCCATCCCCCGCCGCTAAAGCCGCCCGCTCCGCTCCATCCACGCCCGCATCATCCGCGCGAAGTCCCGCGCCCGCTGAGCCGTCCGCAGCTCCTCCACCGTGTACAACATCTTGCGGCGCCAGTTTGGATACTCCCACGTCGTCCCCGGCACATTCTGCTGCTCGGTCTCCTTCGTCAGGTCCTCCTGGTTCAGCAGCATCAGCATCGCCGGCGTCATCATCAGGTATCCGATCACCGCATTGTGCAGATCCCCCGTCAGCTCCACCCACTCCGCCGCCTCGTCCGGAAAATCCGGCGGAAGAAACCCGTCCCTTTTCAGTGCCGCGAGCATCTTCCGCTTCTCCTCCACCCGTTCCCGCCTCTGCCTCTCATACGCTGCAGTGTCGTTCAGCCGCCCCGTCTTCCGCCTCACTTCAATGTCGCGTCCCGCCCAGAAGCCTGCCAAAGTGGGCAGATCGTGCGTGGTTGACGACACCAGCGCCGTCCGCGGGTACTCCTCCACCTTTCGCGGCAACCCGTCTTCCCCCTTCTCGAAATAGAAGAGCCGGTAGCTCAGCATCCCGAAGCGCTCCATCGCCTCCCGCAGCCCCCACGGCACCGTTCCCAGATCCTCCCCCACCACAAGGAACCGCCCTCGCACGCTCTCAAGCGCGAGCACCCGAACCAGGTCCTCCCACCTCTCGTTCACATACGTCCCTGCCGCCGGCGCCATCCCGTCGGGAATCCAGAACAGCCGCCACAGCCGCATCACATGGTCGATCCGCAGCGCCCCCCCGTGCCGCGCGTTCCGCCTCAACGTCTCCGCGAACAGCCGGTATCCATCCTCCCGGTGCGCTTCCGCATTCGGCGGCGGAAACGACCAGTCCTGCCCCTCCAGCGCGAAATCGTCCGGCGGCGAGCCCACCCGGCACCCCTCCACGAAAAACCTCCGGTACGCCCACAGGTCCGCCCCGCACCGGTCCGTCGCCAGAGCCAGGTCATGATACAGCCCCACCGGCATCCCCAGCCGCCGCGCCAGCCGCTGCACTTGGGCCAGCTGGAGATCCAGCTGCCACTGCACGTACTTGTAAAACAGAACGAGCCGGAAATGTTCTTGCCCGAACTGCCTCGCCTCCGCCGTGTCCGGCGCCCGGAAGCCCTCCCCCCACTGCCTCCAGACCCACACGTTCCTGTCCCTGCGGTGAAACTCCTCGTCCATCGCGCAGAACAGCGCAAAGTCGTCCAGCAGCCGCCCCTGCTCCGCCATCCAGTGCTGGAAGGCGCGCGCCCGTTCGCTCCCCTTCAGCCACTCCTCCCGCCAGAACCGCCGGAACAGCAGCTTCAGCACGCAGCGCTTCAGCCGCGCCACCTCCTCGTACTCCACCAGCTCCGCCGCCCGCAGCGCCGCCACCTTCGCCTGGAACTTCGGCGACGCCACCATCCTCCGCGCCGCCGGGCACAGCAGCAAATCCTCCACCGCCTCCACGTCCAGATACAGGTAGTTCCGGTGAAACACCGACAGCGGCAGATACGGACTCGTGTTGTACGGCATCCGGTTCGCGATGGCGTGCAGCGGATTCAGCGCCACGAACCCTGCCCCCAGCTCCCGCGCCGCCCACTCCACCATCGACGCCAGATCCGTAAAGTCCCCCACACCCCAGTTCCTGCCGCTCCGCACTCCATACAGGCTGATCGCCAGCCCCGCCGCACGCCCCCCTCCCTCCAGCTTCTCGGGGAGCCACGCCCTGTCCGGCGTTACGATCACTCTTTGCGCCGCCCGCCGCTCGCTGCCGTCCGGCAGCCGCACCACCGCCTCCAGATCGTGATAGCCGGGAGGCAGTGGCGACGGCAGCGCCACTTGCTGGCTGTCCTCTTCGAGCTCCATCTCCCACCGCCGGGCGCTGCCGTCTTCCAGGTACAGCGCCAGCTCCGCCCGGCTGCCCGCCTTCGCCCGCACCTCCACAGCCGGGGCCGGTTCGCTCACACTCAGCACCGCCACCGGGTCCAGCGCCCGTGCTGCCTGCACGCGCTCCCGCGCCTCCGCGGACTGCGCCAGAGCCGCCGGCGACTCCGTCCGGAAGCCGAGCGACGCCAGGATCCGCAGCAGCGTCTCCTCGGCCACTTCGTGCTTCCGTCCCCAGATGTCCCAGTATTCCCGGTCGATCCCATGCTCCCGGCACAGCCGGTCGAGCAGTTCCCCGTAGTTCGCAGCGGCCTCCATCGGTGAACCTCAATTGTAGCCGGACGACCCTGTCCGCCGCCGTTGTATAATGAAGTTTGCCTTCCTCGGCGCCGCCCATCCGGATGCGGCCGGCTTTCAACAGAAAAACAGGCGGAACCAGATGCCCCAAAAGTCAAGGAAAATCCTTGCCGCTGTCGAAGATCTTTTCTTCGTCGTAAAAATCAATGACGCCGCGAAACGCTCCGGCTTTTCCTGCGAATTTCTCAAATCCGCCCAGGAAGTCCTCGACAGCGCCCGCCGGGAGCCGCCCCTGCTCGTCATCGTCGACCTCAATGCCCGCTCCTTCAACCCGGTCGACCTGATCGCCCGCCTCCGCGCCGAAGAGTCGCTCAAGCGCACAAGCATCGTCGCATTCGTCTCCCACATCGAGGCCGAACTCAAGAACCGCGCCCAGTCCGCCGGCGCCTCCATGGTCCTCGCCCGCTCCGCCTTCTCCATGAATCTCCCCCAGATTCTCAAACGCCACACCACCTGACGAAGGGGACAGCCTGAACCGGCACCTCCGTCCCCTTCGCCAAATCCGCCTCCTCCCGCCCATCCCTCCCGCGCAATCCCTTGATTCAGGGCAGCTTAACCGCCCCGTCCCCCATGAACTCCCCCCTCGCGACCCGCCGGACTCCGTTCACCCGCTCAGCACTGCAGCCGGTACCCGAATTTTCACGCACCCACCGCCACAAGCAGGATTCCATTCAGAATTAACAACTTGCGAGTTGGCCCTCGCCTGCCCCAGCGGCTCCTCCAAAGGGACGGACACCTCCGTCCCCTCGCCAGAATCTGACCAAATTTCACGCCTCCTCGGGCGGGCTTCCCAAACCACTCAGACTGGACCCGCCGCCACTTTCCTCGTGAACTCCACAAACTCCCGCAACTTCGCGCGCGCCGCCCCACTGTCGATCGCCTCCGCCGCTTTCTCGATTCCCTCCTCGAACGTCGCCGCCACCCCGGCCGCGCACAGCGCCACCCCGGCGTTCACCAGCACGATCTCCCGCTTCGCACCGGGCTGCCCTTCCAGCACTTCCACGATGATCCGGGCATTGTCCTCCGCGCCGCCCCCCTGCAATTCCTCGATCCGCGCCCGCCTCACCCCAAACCGCTCCGGTCTCACCACTTCGTGCTCGATCGCCCCATGCACGATCCCCATCAGGTGCGTTGGCGCCGTCGTGGAAACCTCGTCCAGCCCGTCCTCCCCATGCACTACATAGCCCCGATCCAGCCCCAGCGACGCCAGCGTCACGGCCATCAGTTCCGCCGCCCGCAACGACGGTGCGCCCACAAGTTGCGCCGTGGCCCCGGCCGGATTCGTCAGCGGCCCCAGCAGGTTCATCAGCGTCCGGGTCTTGAGCTCCGCCCGCGCCGCCGCCGCATGTCGCATCGCCGGATGGAGCGCCGGTGCGTACAGGAACCCGATGCCCGTTTCGCGAATACAACGCGCCATCTGCCCGGCATCGGTCAGCAGCTTCGCTCCCAGCGCCTCTACCACATCCGCGCTCCCGCAATGCGACGACATCGACCGGTTGCCGTGTTTGGCCACCGCCACCCCGCACGCCGCTGCCACAAACGCCACCGCCGTGCTGATATTGAACGTGCCGCTTCGATCCCCCCCGGTCCCGCATGTGTCCAACACCACCCGGTCCCGAATCCCGTGCTCCACCCGCACCGCATGCTCCCGCATCGCCTGAGCCATCCCCAGCAGCTCGTCCGCGGTCTCCCCCCTGACCCGGATCGCCGCCAGAAACGCGGCGATCTGAGCCGTCGTGGCGCGTCCCTCCAGGATCTCTTCCATCGCCGCCATCGCCTCCGGCGACGATAGCGGCTCCCTCTCCAGGACCTTGTGCAGGTAGTTCAGAAACGGCATGTTATAGTGAAAAACGGGGCTTTTTCCGAGCCTACCACAAGCCCAACACCATGAAAATCCACGAATACCAGGCCAAGGAGATCCTTTCGCGCTACGGCGTCCCCATCCCGAGGGGCCGCGTCGCCTCCACTGCCGCCGAGGCCCGTTCCATCGCCGAAGAGCTCGGCGCCCGCGTCGTCGTCAAGGCCCAGATCCACGCCGGCGGCCGCGGCAAGGGCGGCGGCGTCAAGCTCGCATCCTCCCCGGCCGAGGCCGAGAGCGTCGCCTCGCAGATCCTCGGCATGACCCTCGTCACCCACCAGACCGGCCCCGAAGGACGCCTCGTCCGCAAGGTGCTCGTCGAGGAAACCCTCCCCATCGCCAAGGAGCTCTACGCCGGCATCGTCCTCGACCGCGCGCAGGGCCTCCCGGTCCTCATGGCTTCCGCCGCCGGCGGCATGGACATCGAAGAGGTCGCTGCCAAGACCCCCGAACTCATCCTGAAACAGTCTTTCGATCCAGGCGACGGCCTCCTTCCCTTCCAGGCCCGGAACGTCGCCTTCGGCATCGGCCTCTCCGGCCCCGCCGCCTCCGCCGCGGCGAAGCTCTTCCAGGCCATCGCCCGCGCCTGGGTCGAAACCGACGCCTCGCTGGCCGAAATCAACCCTCTCGTCGTCACGGAAGACCAGCGCGTGATCGCCCTGGACGCAAAATTCAATTTCGACGACAACGCTCTCTACCGCCATCCCGATCTCGCCGCCCTTCGCGACACGAATGAGGAGGACCCTCTCGAGGTCGAGGCGTCGAAATTCGGCCTGAATTACATCAAGCTGGATGGCAACGTCGGCTGCATGGTCAACGGCGCCGGCCTCGCCATGGCCACCATGGACATCATCAAGTACGCCGGCGGCAGCCCTGCCAACTTCCTCGACGTCGGCGGCGGCGCCAACCAGGAGCAGATCACCAACGCCTTCCGCATCCTCATGTCCGACCCCCACGTCAAAGCGGTCCTCATCAACATCTTCGGCGGCATCCTCCGCTGCGACACTCTCGCCTCAGGCGTCGTCGCCGCCGCCCGCGAACTCGACTTCAAACTCCCCCTTGTGATCCGCATGGAGGGCACAAACGTCGACGAAGGGCGCCGCATTCTCCGTGAATCCGGCCTGAATTTCACCGTCGCCGACGGCATGAAAGACGCCGCCGAAAAAGTCGTCTCTCTCGCCAGCCAGGCATAAGGATTTCCCGTCATGAGCATTCTTGCCAACAAAAACACCCGCGTGCTCGTGCAAGGCTTCACCGGCAGGGAAGCCTCCTTTCACGCCCAGCAATGCATCGCTTACGGGACGAATATCGTGGGCGGCGTCACCCCCGGCAAAGGCGGAACCACCCACCTCGACCGCCCTGTCTTCGACACCGTCGCTGAAGCCGTCCGCTCCACCGGCGCCGACGCGAGCGTCATCTTCGTCCCGCCCGCCTTCGCTGCCGACGCCATCATGGAAGCTGCCGCCGCAGGGATCCGCCTCGTCGTCTGCATCACCGAGGGCATTCCCGCCCTCGACATGGTCCGCGCCTGGCGCTTCCTGAAAAATTACTCCAATACCCGCCTCATCGGACCGAATTGCCCCGGCATTATCACCCCGGGCGAATGCAAAATCGGCATTATGCCGGGCCACATTCACAAGCCCGGCCCCGTCGGCGTCGTCTCCCGCTCGGGCACTCTCACCTACGAAGCCGTCGGCCAGCTCACCGCCCTCGGCATCGGCCAGAGCACCTGCATCGGCATCGGCGGCGACCCCATCATCGGCACCACCCACGTCGACGCCCTGCGGCTCTTCAATGAAGATCCCCAGACCGAAGCCATCATCATGATCGGCGAAATCGGCGGCACGGCTGAAGAAGAGGCCGCCGCTTACGTGAAGCAGCACGTCCGGAAGCCCGTCATCGGCTTCGTCGCCGGCCAGACCGCGCCCCCGGGCCGCCGCATGGGCCACGCCGGCGCCATCATCAGCGGGGGGTCCGGCAAGGCGAGCGACAAGATGGCCGCCATGGAAGACGCCGGAATTCTCGTCTGCAAGACCCCGGCCGAAATCGGCGCACGCGCCAAAGCCGCGCTCAAGTGTTGATGTCCGTTCCCGCCTTCCCGGCATTCACGGCTCTGCCGGGTTTGACGGGGGGCTGGAAACTCCAGGGGCGGAACGGATGACTCTCTCCAGCTCCCTTCCGCCCCGCAAGTTTCGCAGGCGGTTCGTTCCGCCACCGCCGCGCTCTGCTGCGGCGCCAGATCAACTTCTGAATGGAAAATACAACCACCATGCCTGTTGAACGCACACTCGCCATCGTCAAGCCCGACGCCGTCGCCGCCGGCAGCGCCGGCAAGATTATCTCGATGATCGAGCAAGCCGGCTTCCGCATCCTCGCCATGCGCATGCAGACGCTTTCCCGCGCCGAAGCCGAAGGCTTCTATGCCGTCCACCGCGGCAAGGGCTTCTTCGAGGAACTCGTCGCCTTCATGACCGAAGGCCCTGTCGTCCTCATGGCCCTCGAGCGCGAGGACGCCATCGCCAAATGGCGCGAAGTCATGGGCGCCACAGATCCGAAAAAGGCCGCGCCCGGCACCGTCCGCGCCCTCTTCGGGACCGACATCGGCCGCAACGCCAGCCACGGCTCCGACGCCCCGGAGACCGCCGCCTTCGAACTCTCCTGGTTCTTCCGCGGCGCCGAACTGGGCTGATTCGCACGATCCAAACCGCGCTTGGGACGCGGCCAACGCCACACCGGCGCCGCCGGGGTCCTTGGCTGGCCGCCAGCCGGTTTCAGCGCCCATTCGGAACGGATCACCGTTTTCCATTCCGGGCGCCGAATCCTCCTCGCAGAAGACTGGCGGTCATCCGGAAAACGAGGATTCGCTGTGGCCGCGCCGCATCCGAAGCAGGCTTTTCCAGAACTACCGGGCGGGCTCAGGCTGGCGCAACTTCGGCCAGCTGCCCGGTCCGCACGTCGTAAATGTAGCCGTAGACCGGAATGTCCGGGGGCGCCAGCGGATGGCGGCGGATGCGCGCCACATCGTCCCTGACGCTCTGCTCAAGGTCGCGGATCGTCAGCCAGTCGATAAAATCTCCCTCGCACGAGCCAGGCAGCGACGTGTTCAGGTTCTTCCACTCGCCCTCGACCAGCCCGGCAGGCCCGATGGACTCAGCCAGAAGCTTGCGCATCACGTCATCGGTAAAGAACTGCATGCCGCAGTCGGTGTGGTGAATCACGAACCACTCGCGCGTGCCCAACAGTTTGGCCGAGATCACAAGGGAGCGAATGGCATCGTCGCTGGCTCGCCCGCCGGCGTTGCGGATGACGTGCGCATCGCCCTCCGCCAGTCCGGCGAACTTCGCCGGATCCAGGCGCGCGTCCATGCAGGTGAGCACCGCGAACCGCCGCGCGGGCGGCATTGCCAGCTTGCCCTTGTCTCCGAAGTCCGCCGCGTACCGGCGGTTGGCCTCCAGCACTTCGTTCAGGATCCGGGACATGACACAACCCTCCAGCCCCGTTTATACAACGGCGCCGAAAACGGCCATGTCAGTCCCGGAAAAGGGATTGCCGGCAGCTACACTTCCAGCTTCCAGGGGGAGCGGTAGCGGGCTTTCAGATACGGCTTCGCCTCGCTCTGCTTCACCGTCCACTGCTTCTCGTCCCAGTCGATGCGAACGCCAGCGCGCATGGAGACGTTGGCCAGAATGCAGGTGACCGAGGAGCGCACGCAGTTCTCGATGTCGCTGATGGGCTTCTCGCGGGAACGGATGCAGGCGAGGAAATTCTCCCAGTGCGGCACGTTGAGCTGCACCATCTGCGAATCCTTCTCCCAGACGGCAGGCTCGACTTTCGAACCGCGGTTCGGGATGAGCCAGCAACCGGCGCGGTTGACCACGACGGTGGCTTCGGTGCCGTGAATCGCCGTGGCGGCGCCCCAGTTGCCCAGCAGCGGCATCGGGTTGCAGGTGCGCGATTCGTAGCTGGAGAGGAACTTCGGATAGAAGAACGTGGCCAGCATCGTGTCCGGCGTCTCGCAGTTGTCGGTGACGTAGAACTTCGACCCCATCGCCGTCACCGCCGTGGGCATGGGGTCGTCGAAGGCCTGATGGATCGGGTC
This sequence comes from uncultured Arcobacter sp., assembly GCA_964458495.1. Taxonomy (GTDB): domain Bacteria; phylum Acidobacteriota; class Terriglobia; order Bryobacterales; family Bryobacteraceae; genus JANWVO01. Next base: position 10,966 of record CAYWJB010000006.1, on the reverse strand, counting down.
GATGAGATGGATGCCCCAGTCCGTCATGGCGCCGCCGGCGTAGTCCCAGAAATAGCGGAACGTCGACCAGCGCCTGGGAGCGACGCCGAAGCGGTTCAGGTTGTACGGGCGCTTGGGGGCGGGCCCGAGCCACAGATCCCAATCGAGCCCGGCGGGCGGGTTCTCGTCGGGCGGATTGCCCCAGCGCTCTTTCTTTTCGAGCCCCGCCTGCCAGGTGTGGCAGAAGGTGATCTCGCCCAGCGTGCCGTTCCTGACCAGCTCCGCGGCCTTCTGGAAATACCCGCCGGAACGCTGCATGGTGCCGCCTTGCACCACTCGCTTGTATTTTCTCGCCGCCTGCACCATCAGCAGGCCCTCTTCGGCGTACACGCAGGCGGGCTTCTCGACGAAGACGTCCTTGCCCGCCTTGCAAGCCTCGATCATCATGTACGCGTGCCAGTGGTCGGGCGTCGAGATGCACACGGCGTCCACGCTCTTGTCGGCGAGGATCTCGCGGAAATCGTGGATCGCCTTGACGTCATGGCCGAGCTTTTCGGCAAGCGCCTTCGCCATTTCCAGATGCGGCTGGTAGACGTCGCAGACGGCGACGGGCTGGAAGCCGGGCACCTTGGAGGCGTACTCCAGGTTGCCGCGGCCCATCTGGCCCATGCCGATGAAGGCGACCGAGACACGGTCGCTGGCGCCGCGGAGATTTCCGGTGAAAAGGTTCGTAGTGAGGCCGGCGGCTGCGGCATTCGTAAGGAAGTTGCGGCGGCCGGGCGACGGCAGTTGGTTCGAGGGTTTCATGGATGTCTATTGCATCGTTATATCGCGAACGGGGCCGCCCGCGCCGGACCGCACGGCACGGCATGGATGGACGGCGGCGCGGGGCGGGGTGTATCTTGCAGGGTATGGCCAAACAGACGGCAGTTCCGAAGAAGCTGAAGAAATTCGAGAAGCGATACCCGGAGGTGTGGGCCGCTTTTCAGGCGCTGGGCGCGGCGTGCCACGAAAAGGGCGGGCCGCTGAATGAGAAGACCAGGAGGCTGGTGAAGCTGGGCATCGCCATCGGAGCGCAGCATGAGGGTGCGGTGCATTCGGCGGCGCGGCAAGCGATGGAAAGCGGCGCGAAGAAGGAGGAGATCCTCCATGCGGCGCTGCTGGCGATGACCACCATCGGCTGGCCCGCGGCATACGCCGCCATGACGTGGATCGAGGACGAGATCGGCGGCTGAACGGCCTCCGGGAGCCGGGGCGGGAAGAACGCCCGACAACAGTGCCAGGACAGAGCATGCAGCAGAAGGAAATCATTCAGACGGATTCCGCGCCCGCGGCTATCGGGCCCTATTCGCAAGCGGTGCGCTGGAACGGGCTGGTATATGCCAGCGGACAGATCCCGCTGGATCCGGCCACGGGGCAGTTGGTGGAGGGCGGCATCGAAGAGCAGACGGTGCGCGTGCTCGAAAACCTGAAGGCTGTGCTGGAGGCCGCGGGCGCGCGCCTGGACACGGTGCTGAAGACGACCATTTTCCTGAAAGACCTGGGCGATTTTGCCAAAGTGAACGAGATTTACGGGCGCTATTTCGGCCAGAACCCGCCGGCGCGCGCCACCGTCGAGGCGGCGCGGCTGCCGCGGGACGTGCGGGTGGAGATCGAGGCCGTGGCGTTCGTGGCCTGAGGCAGGCGCATCAGGCCCAGTCCGGCCGCAGCCGCGGCGAGAAGGCCACTTTGCGGAATTTCTGCGCCTGCTCCGGATCCATGGACGGGTTGCGGAAGCGGACCCCGGCCAGTTCCGTCAGCGCCGTAAACACGGACGTATTCCGGACAAACCCGGAGAAGCGGTCCGCACCCGGGCCGAGCGCCGTCACCAGCGTGTAGTCGGAAGTGTGGGTGGTTCCGGTCCAGTGGATGCCAGTGTGGTTGCCGACCGCCTGCCCGAGGATGCCCACGGCGGAATCCAGCTGGCGGTTGACGCAAAGCTTGCGTTCCCCGGCGGCGCAACGGCGCAGCATTTCGGCTTCCTCCTGCGTGAAACGGAAACCGAAGTATTGCTCGGCCAGTTCCTGGATGCGGCCCGTGGTGGGCGCTCCGCCGGCGACGCCCGCAGGCTGCTGCGGGCTCATCGAATACTCGGCGGTGCCCGCCAGGCGCGGGCTGATGGCGTTGAAGCTCGCCTTGATGCCGGCCAGACGTTCGAAGCAGGCGTTGCTCTGGCGGTACTCGGCGCCCATGCCGACCAGGCCGGGGTTGGAGTTGCCGTGATCGCTGGTGATGACAACCAGCGTGTCGGGACGGCTTTCGACGAAGCGCAGGACGGTCTCGATGGCCTCGTCGAAAGCAATCTGGTCCCAGAGCAGGCCGGCCGCGTCGTTGGCGTGGGCGGCGTGGTCCACGCGGGCGCCCTCGATCTGGATCAAAAACGGCTTGTTCTGTTTTTCCAGCATGCCGAGCGCTGTCTCCGCCATCTCGGCCAGCGCGGGCACCAGTTCGCGCGCCGTCTCGCTGTGGCGGTGATCGACGGTGTAGGGCATGTGGGAGCCGCTGAACAGGCCGAGCATGCGTGAGGCCGCGGCGGCCTGCTGCCGCATCTGCGCGCGGTTTTCGACATGCGCGTAGCCGGCGGCGCGGAAGGCGGCTGCGAGGTCCTTGCCGTCCTTGCGCGAGTCGGGCGAAAAGAACCGGCGCCCCCCGCCGAGAATGACGTCCACCTTGCCGAGGTATTGCTCGGCGATCAGATGTTCGTCGTCGCGGCGGCGGACGCTGGCGGCGAAGCCGGCCGGCGTGGCGTGGGTCACCGTGGCGGTGGTGACCAGCGCGGTGAGATAGCCGCGGTCGCGGACGAGGTCGCAGATCGGCGTCAGGAGCGTGCCGTCGGGCAGCACGTTCACCCAGCCGTTGAAGATGCGCGAGCCGGAGCCCCAGGACGAGGACGCCGAGGAGGAGTCCGTCACGAGGGAGTCCAGCGAAGCCATGTCCATCCAGCCGCGGCGCGCTTCAGGACGGTTCAGCAACGCCTGCCAGAGCAGCCCCTTGCCGCGCACGCGCAGGGAGAACTGCTCGGCAAGCGGCAACACCGAGGGGCTCATGCCATCGGCCACCATGAAGATGATGCGGCGGGGGCGGGCGCCAGGCTTTTGCGGCGCTGCTTCCAGCGCCTCCAGCCCGCCGGCGACGCCAGCCAAAACTCCCGCGTGTTTGAGGAAGGAACGCCTCTGGATCGTCATCACCATGCTTTTCCCATTCTTCCAGACTGAATGTTACATCTGCATCCACGCCCGGTGAATCGTTTCCACAACCGCCTCCGGAGCGTCGAGCTGCAGCCAGTGCCCGCTGCCCGCAACCACCTGGTGCGTTCCGCCCTCCGACAGCGATGCCCACCGGCGGTGCGCTTCGGCGACGGCCGGCGGGGTGGTTTCCGCCGAAAGCACGTGCACAGGAATGCGCCGCAACGGCTCTTCGTCCAGCGGCGCGGCACAGTACTCCGGGAGCCGCTCGAGATACTCGGCCATCGTAGAGAAGCTGCGCGGCAGGCACCAGTGGCTCTTGACGCGCGGCCAGACCTCGGGCGGCAGCTTCTGGATCTCGCCGGCCAGGCGTTTCGTCACCTCGCTGCCCTTCCCGCTGGCGGCGACGGCGAGCATTGTCGGCAGGCGCCGCGAGCCGAGCAGGAGCAGATCGAGGCCCAGCCTCACCACACCCCACCGGGCCAGCGACGCCCCGCGCCGCGAGAGCGCCACGCCGCGGCCGAGCATGCGCCGGCGCGTGTCGGCCAGAGGCCACCATTCGAAGGGCTCGAGCGGATCGAGAAGCACCAGCGCACGGATCTTCTCCGGAAAGCGCGCGGCATAGTGGCGCGCCAGCAAGCCGCCGAATGAGTGGCCGGCGAAGACGAACGGCGCCGGCAGGCGCGCCGCTTGCACGGCCATGTCGAGTTCGGCGAGCAACTGCTCCAGCGTGCGCGGCGAAGAGGCCGGCGGGCTGTAGCCGAGCCCGCGGCGGTCGTAACTGACCGTGCGGAACTGCGGCGCCAGCGCTTCCTGCACCAGTTTCCAGCTGGCGCTCGAGGCGGCGATGCCGGCCTCCAGCCACACGGGCGGCCCATCACCGCAATCCAGCAAGTGGAACCCGGAGACGATGCGGCCCGGGGCGGGCCATCGTTTGGCATCGCGCCGCTCGCCCCATGCCTGATACATCCGTCCGGCGGCAGGGAGCGCAGCCAGCGCAATCAGCCAGGGCCACATGGATCAGTGATCCGAGCGGCCGTAAACGATGATGGCCACCGGCGCGCCGCCGATGGTGGCGCGCAATACCTGATCCGACTCACCCTCGGCCGTGATGCCGGTCTCCACGGGGCCGGATTCCTTCCACAAACTGAGAACCAGGGGATGAGGCGTGCGCGACGCTTTTCGGCTCATCTCCATCAATGCGTCAAACGAGGGGTGCGCGGCGGGGTCCTTGTCGATCTCCGCCGGAGAGAGGATGGCGAAATCGCGCTGCGGCGCCACGCCCTGGTGATCGCCGTTCATCGGGAAGAAACTGATCCGAAGCGTGTAGACGCCCGGACGGACAGGCTGCCCGCGGCGGTCGCTCCAGCGGCTCTGCACCCGGACGATGCCCAGCAGCGTCCCGTGCGCGATGCCCCAGGTGGCGTTCTGCTCGGGCGCGCCCTCGGGACCGGTTTCGCGGGCGAACCAGAATTCGCACAGGGCGCCGCCGTCCGGCTTCACCACGCGGATTCCTTCGGGCTGGAGCGCGGAGGCCAGCGCAGCGGCTTCCGGAGGGGGCGGCCCCGCCGGCGCAGTGCTGTAACCGTCAGCCAGGGCGCAGGAAGCAATCAGAATGGCGGCAGCAAACAGACGCGAAAGACTCATACTTACTTGGATGCGAGCAACGGCAGCAGGATGCGGTCCAGCTCCGCATCGGTCCAGGCCGAGGGCCGCGCGTCGCGGTGCAGGCTCCATCGCTCGATATGTTCCACTACGCCGCCGGGCGCCACCCTGGTCATGGGTCCCAGGGTCTCCAGCTCGAGGAAATCGGCGTTGGTGAACGTCTCGTAGGAGCAGCCGAAGTCGGGGTACGTCTTCGACGGGTCGGCCTCGTAGCGCTTGAGAAACAGCTCTCCGTTCAGGAAGTAGGCGCCGAAGGTCCTGGGGTTGAAGTGGCCGATCTTCATGGGCACGGGGTTGCGGGGATCCTGGCGGAGGACGAAGTACTTCTTGAGCCACGTCCAGCGGGGATCGCTGAGATCGGTGAATGCCCACATGACCAGCGGGTTGGTGGGCGCGAGAACCTCAGGGTGCGTGCCGCGCGGCGGAAAGCCGCTGACGCCATGGCCGCCCGGCGCCATCATGGTCAGCGCCCACGGGGCGAATTCGAGCGGCATGATGCCGCGGTTGAAAAGCCGGTGAACGATGGTGACGCCCGTGCCCGCGGAATCCATCCGGATTTCGAGCTGCTTCTGGATGCCGGTCTCCTTCTCGACCGGCTGTGTGGCCACGATCGTATCGCCGCGGAGCTGGATCTCCACGGGGCTGTTGTCCGGCGGATAGGTGTAGCGCACGTCTTCCGGAGCGATCCAGATGCGGTGCCCGCCGCGGGCCAACCACTGCGGCTCGCCGGAACGCCCGGCGGTCTCCTTCTGGACCCAGAAGAAGTTCTGCCCGCCGCGGAAGCCGAAGAACATCACGCGCGGGCCGATGTCGGAGGTCACGATCAGCTCTGCCTCCCCGTTCGTCATCCGGTAGCAATTGGGCCAGCCGCTGAAGGCCGCCTTCTCGATCCGCACCTGCGCCTGCATGAAGCACCCCGTGATCAGAGCGAAAGCCAGGAAAGCTCTCATCGCCGCTATTGTTTCGTGCGGGCCAGAAGGGCGTCAAGCGGGGCGCCGGTGCGCCGGGCTTCGACCGCAGTGAAACCGGCGGCTTCCAGCAAGGCGCGGAATTCGCTTTCGGTTCTCTCGCGGCCCTCGGTGCAGACCAGCATGTTGAGCGACTGCATGGCGGCGCTCACCGGCCCGCAGCGGTCCTCGTCGAGCAGCTTTTCTGCGATCAGCACCGCACCGCCGCGCGCGAGAGCGGCTCGGACCCGGCGCAGCAGTTCGAGGCAGCGCTCGTCGCTCCAGTCGTGAAGAATGCGTCCCAGCGCGTAGAGAGACGAGGCAGGCAGCGGGTCGCGGAAGAAGTCCCCTGCGGCGGTCGTGATCCGCTCGCGGGCGCGCGAGGTTTCGATGTGCGGGCGCGCGAATTCGACCACCCCGGGCAGGTCGAACACGGTGGCGCGCATGCGGCCGTATCGCTCGCAGGCGGCAATGGCCAGGTGGCCTGTGGCGCCGCCCAGATCGACGAGTGAATCGAAGGCGCTCAGGTTGAAGGCGCGGACGACGGCGGGCGAGCTGAGCCGTCCAAGGCCGTGCATGCCGGCAAGGAAGTCGGCGCGCGCCTCCGGGGAACGGTAGAAGTGGTCGAAGAGGGCGCCGCGGGCGCCGAATACCTTCTGCCAGCGGGGCGTCGCTTCGCGCACCGCTGTTTCCAGCTCGCCCCAGAGCTTGTAGAGGGCTTCGTCGGAGTAACGGATGTAGCCGGCAAGAGAAGACGGGCTGGAACGGACCAGGTAGGCGCTGGCCGTGGCTGCGTTTGAGAAGACGCCGTCGGGACTCCGGAAGAGCAGGCCGAGGGAGGCGCAGCCTTCCAGCAGCCGCTCGAGCGCGCCCGGATCGGCACCGGTGCGGCGCGCCAGCTCCCCGGCCGTCGCCGGAGATTCCGCCAGCGCGTCGAAGACGCCGAGCCGGACGGCGGTGAACATCGTTTTGGAGCGGCGGAAGGCTTCGATCAGGTCGAGCACCGGGGCGGGATCAGGCGCGGTCATCGCCTTCATTGTCCGTCAGGGAGACCTGAGGATGAGGGAGGGAGGAAATTCCTTTCAAAATTGGGTGAGCGGAGCCGATAAGGCGGCATACGGCCATTGGCGGTCCTCAGGACGCCCGTACGGCCGCGAGCCACGCGCGGCCCGTGCGGGCGGACAGAAAGGAGCACCATGAAGGAGCATCCAGGAGTGTTCTCAGGTTCGCCGGAAGGAGCCGGCACAGAGCGTCCGGCACCCATCCTCGTGGTGGAAGACAATCCCATCAACCAGAAAGTGCTGGCCACGCTGCTCAGAAAGCGCGGCTACGAAGTGGACGTGGCCAACGACGGCGCGCAGGCGGTCCAGAAGGCCGCGGAGAAAGAATACGGCTTGATCCTCATGGACCTGCAAATGCCCGTGCTGGACGGCTACGAGGCCGCGAAGCTCATCCGCAGCTTTACAGTATCGGCCTGTCCCCCGATTATCGCGGTCACCGCCCACACGCTGAACAGCGAAAAGCAACAGTGCCTGGAAGCCGGAATGAACGGGTATTTGCCAAAGCCTGTCGATTCGCACAAACTGATCGAATGCGTCGAGCGCTGCCTGCGCCGCGCCTGAGGTTGGGCAGCGGTTGGCCGGGCAGGGCAGGCGCGACAGGAGCACTATAATTCCTGCGTGATTGCCTTTTATTCCCCTTGACATTCTTCCGCATTGCGGGAATAATCCACTCTAAAGCAAGACAATTCCCGCCATGTTGTACGGTTTTCTGGCAGCCGCAGTTCTGCTCCCTCCTCCGGCAGGGACGGCCAAACACCCGGTTCAAACCCCGATGATGCGTGCGGCGAGCCCTCATTTCGAGCTCATCGCGCCATGCCGGAAGGAGCAATGCCTCGAGATCCTGAAGCTGTTCGAATGGACGCGGCTGCTGTTCGAGCGGAATTTCCAGTTCCAGCCGACGCCCCGGAAGACGCTCATCTACGTATCCCGCTCCTACAGGTTTTGGCAGGAACTGGGGCCTGCCGGCCGCGCGGAGGGTTTCTACGCGGACATGCCCTCCCGCGGCCACATCGTATTGCGAAGCCTGGAGCGCTGGCAGACCACCGGGCTGCACGAGTTCGCACATCTGTGGATGAGGCAGAAAATGGCCCGCCCCATTGCCTGGATCGACGAAGGAATCGCCTGCTATTTCGAGGGGCTGCGGGCGGAGAAGCAGCGCGTGCTGGCGGGATTGCCCGTACGGGAACGCCTGATGATCCTCCGGCGCGAGAGATGGCTCCCCTTCGAGAGAATTTTCGGCGCCGGGCATTCCGGCTCTTTCCCCCGGGAAGCAGAGATTGCGCTGTTTTATTCCCAATCCTGGGCGATCATCCACATGATGCGCCTTTCGCCCGAGTTCGCGCCACGTTTCAAGGATTTTCTGAGCCTGGTGGCAGCCGGCGCGGACGCTGCCGACGCTCTGGTGAAAACGTACGGCATTTCGCCGCCGCAGCTCTGGCTCCGGTCGAAACAGTGGATCGAAATGGGCAATTGGCCGGTGGAAATGCTCGAGGCGCCCGAGAACACGGAATTGAGAATGGAAGTATCGCCCGCAGAGGACGCCGTGGTGGACCTTGTGGAAGCCACTCTGGCGGCGGCCCGGCGGACGGATGCGGCGCGCGGAGCAGCCTACCGGGAGATGGCGGGCAAGCTCGGCGGCGCCTGCGAAGCGAACCTGGCGCTGGGCGATCTTGCGTACAATCTGGGCCTGTTGGACCGGGCGGCGAAGCACTATCAGGCGGCGATCGCCTGCGGTGTGCCGGCAGCCGAGATCGGCCGGGGCATCGAGCTGGCGGCGGCGGGTTCGCGCACACTCACAGAGAGGCAACTGGAGGAGATTGAAGCGGTTACGAATGACCGTTCGCTGCGGGCAAGCGTGGCGGTTTCGCTCTACCACCAGGAGGATTTCGAGGGCGTGCTGAGGACGACGCAGGACCTGGGCGGGATGCGCAGCGACGCGCTGTTCCGGGCCTCGCGCGTCCGCGCCCTGGCTCTCCTGAAGCTGGGCCGGCTGGGAGAGGCAGAGGAGCTGGCGCGGCGGCTGGGACAGATGGCTGCCGACGAGTTCGAGCGCCAGTCGGCGCGGCTGCTTCTGGACGACATCGCGCAGCAGGGGCGTGCGGCGGCGGTTGCGAAGGCACCGATGCACGAAATCTACCTGAAGCAACTGCAGCGCGCCGACGGCATAGTCACTCGCGTGGACTGCATGGGTTCCTGGGTGAGACTCTGGGTGCGGTCAGCCGATGGCCGGCAACTGCGGCTGCGGATCGCCGATCCGCAGGAGGTGGTGACGGGAGACGGCGAGGGCGAGCCGATTGACCTGCATTGCGGTCCGCAGGAGCGGCGGGCCGTGATCGGTTATCAACAGGAAGTGGACGAGGCGAGCGGCACGCAGGGCAGGGTGAAGTATTTCCGGCCGCAGAACTGACCCGGGCGGTCAAGGCTTGCGGGGCGGGGGCGCCCGGCGCACCTGCTCGTAATAGCGCTGCACGTAATCCTGCAGGTGCAAGGGCACTTCGTCGCGCCCCAGTTCGCCGCCCGGGTCGCTGCGAGGACCCGTGCTGTCCGACCACGGCGTCTTCAGCTGCTGGTTCTTCGAGTTGGTGACCTCCACCATCACCTCGCCCTGCAAGTTGCGCGCGCGCTTGCCCAGCAGCTCATCGAGCTTGCCCATCGCCTGGAGGTCTTCGGCTTCCTGAAGCTCCTTGCGGCCCTCCTCCTTGCCGATGCCGCTCTTTTCGTTTTGCGAGGAGGGATCGGGGCGGCCGCCTTGTTCCGACTTCGACTGGGCGGACGAGTCAGCCGCAGCCTGTTGTTGCGGGGAGAGCATCTCGCCTTCCCCCGCTTGCTCGCCCTTCTTGCCGGGCTGCGGGCGGCCTTTTTCTCGGCGCGCCGCCTCCTGTTTCGCGGTCTGTTTGGAGATCCGCGATGGGTCTCCGGGAGGAGTCTCGATCTTGAACTTGTCCATCAGGCTGGCCAGGGCGTCGCGCATTTTGTCGAGCAGCGAATCCTGCGGCGCCTGTGGTGGCGGAGCGTCCTTGGCGACGGAAGACTCTTCCTCAGCGCCGTTGCCGCCCTCTTCCTGGCCGGAGTCGCTCTCTTCCGGCTGCTGCGCTCCGGGCGGCAGGTTCTCTCCGGCTGCCTGCGCACTCCGTTGGGTGAGCTGTCTCCCCTGGGGGGAAGGGGCGGACGCGTCGCTCGCATCCATTGTGCGCAGAGCCTCCGCCGGCAACTGCTCGTCATCGGAGGCGCCCGCGGAAGCCTTCTCCAGAGAGAACCCGGGCAGGTCGAACTTCTTTGCCGGCTGGCGCGGCGGCCGCTGCCGGGGCAGGGGCGCGCCCGTAAGGGTGTCGAACTCCACGGCCACAAGCGGCGGGCGAAGATCGAACGTGCGGAGAATGCCGACGCGAAGTGCGAACACGCCGAGCAGAAGCGAAACCGCGGCGGCCGCGGCGGTAGCGGAACGCGTCCACCGCAAGGGCAGGGCCTGGCGCAGGTCGGCGTGAAGGCACGCTTCGGCGGCGCGTTGCTCCACGACCGGCGCCAAGGGACTTCGTGGCGCGCCCTGCCTGCTGCGCAGATGCCAGGCGGTGGCAAGCAGATCCCGCAGGCCGAGTCCCGCATCCGCCTTCTGCGCTGCCGCGTAAGAGTCCGGCGCCCTCCGCCTTACCTGCCAGGCCGCATAGGAGCCGGCGGCAAGGAGGGCGGCTGCGGGCCAACCCGGGTGGAAAATCTCCGCGCCCGCCACCAGCATTACAGCGAGCACGAGAGCGGCGGCAGCGGCGGCGCGGCACAGGTGTTCCAACGCGAGCAAGGCCATGGCGCGCCGTCGCGCCTGCGATACGACTTGATCCACTGCCGCTTCGGGGATCACCTGCCTCCATTATGGCAACGGGGGCCGGTCCTCGAAGGACAGGCCCCCGCGCGGGCTCCGGCCGGCAGCGGCGCTCAGTCATTATGGAGCGACCAACCGCCGATTCGCAGATTCGCGGGTTACGCTGCGAAGAGGTGAATCGAAGCGGCGCAGAGCCGCACGCGAAAGGAGTTGGCCGCTATCCCAAGTTCGTCACGGCGTGTGCATTTTTGGCCATTTTGGGCCTTCTTGGGGCTG
>CAYWJB010000005.1:0-267301 GCA_964458495.1 uncultured Arcobacter sp. | reverse complement strand
TCTGGCCCTTGCCGACGACGGCCTGGGCCTGGCCGAGTTTCGACACCGCGTCGGCGAGTTTGTTGACGGCATCCTCGGCGGCTTCCTTGGTGCCGATGCTGACATTTCCGCCTCCGGAGACAGCGGCAGAATCGACGGTGGCGCCGGGGCCGGCCAAGCCTACGCCGCTGGAGGTCGGATCCTGGACAGTGACCTTGAAGCTGCGCAAACCGGCAATGGTGACCTCATCAGAGCCGTCGCCGCTTTCGACCGCCACCAGCTTTTTCAGCGTTGCGTCGCCCGAGTTCTGCAGAAACGAATTGATCTGCGCGGCTGCCGACTGGGCAGTGGTTCCGATTGAGCCGTCGATGGTGATGTCGAGCGAGTGCAGCGTGCCGGCCTCGTCGGTGGTGGAGATGGTGATGACCTGCGTGTCGGTGGCACCGAGAGCGGTGAATCCGATACTCTTCGACTGGAGGCCGCCGGCCACCTTCACCGTCGCGGTGCCGGTGGTGCCGAGGAAGTTGCGGGCCGCAGCGGCGTCGCCTTCCTCGACCGTGAAAGCGGTAGTGGAGGAGTTCAGCGTGAAGGACTTGCCGTCGGCGCTGATGGAGGCGCTGATGTTGGCGTTTTTGAACGCCGTTGAGGTTGCATCGATCCCCGCCGCAGCCGTTCCGATGGCATCATTGATCGCCGCAACCAGGCCCTTCAGGTCGTTCACGCCGTTCAGGTTCACTGTCACGGCCTTGTCGTCGAAGCCGGGTCCGGAGAAGTTCAGGATCATCTGCGTGGCGCTGCCCTTGGCCGTGGCGAAGGTGGCGGCGCTGTCAAGGCCCGTCACGCCCTGGACCGAGTAGCTCGACAGACCCAAGCTGCGCGCGTCGACCGTCGAAGCGGTCAGGTCCACGCTCACGCTGCCGTTGGCGATCACCTGCGCCCCGCCAGCGCCGCGGCCGCCGCCGATGAAGACCTGGAGGTTCTTGGCAAAGTCGCCGCCCAGGTTCAGGCCGATGGCCTGCGCCTGCCGGTCGATCTCCGCGAGCACGCTCTGGAACTCTTCGTTCAGCACGCTGCGGTCGCCGTTGAACGTCCCCGAGGCCGACTGGGTGGCCAGGGTGCGGGCCCGGTCGAGCAGCTTGCTGATGTTGTTGATGCCGCCATCGATCGTCTGTAACGTGGCCAGGCCGTCGTTGGCATTGCGGATGCCCTGGGTGAGCACCGCCTGGTCGCTGCGGAACCCGTTGGCGATGGCCAGCCCGGCCGCGTCATCGCCAGAGCTGACGATGCGCAGGCCCGAGGTGACCCGGCTGATGGTTTTGGTCTGAAACTCCTGCGTGACGCGCAGGTACTCCTGCGCCTGCAGGGAGGCGATGTTGGTGTTAATCGTAAACGCCACAGTCTTTCTCTCCTTCATTGGCCGAGGCTTCGGCAGGACTCCTTCCTGCCGGGACCGCTTGCGGTCCTGCGCTCCGGCTTCACCGTCGCTCATCGGCCCGCTGCGGGAGGGCTTGAGAGAAAATGCGCGGCGGGGGAGGCCGGCAGTGCGGCGCAATTGGTATGCTTCGGATGCCCGCCCGTGCCGGGGCCGGGCCGCCGGAGCAGGAGTCTGAACAGGGTGAAGAGGGCTGTAGCCACCATCGCCTCGCGCTCGCGCATCGCGCTGGCGCGCGCCACGGCCAGCAGTTGCCGCCGGCATCATCCGGAGCTCCCCTTTTTCTGCCTGCTGGCCGACGGGCCGCATGAGCAGATCTTGCCCGGCGGCGAGCCCTTCGAGCTGATCGAATTCGGCGCGTTGGGGGTCCCGGATGCAAGCCGGCTCCGCTTCCGGTACGGCGAGATGGAGCTGAGTTACGCCTTGACGCCGTTCGTCATCGAGCACCTGCTGAGGGCGGGCCTGGACGCTGTCGTGTTCCTGAAGCAGGAGACGATGGTGCTGGACCGGTTCGACGTCCTGTTCGACCAACTGGAGAAGGCCTCCATCCTGCTGACGCCTCATTTTCTCGAACCTCCAGGGGGTAGCGACGCCTTCCTGCGCGAGTGGAACGTGCTGCGGGCGGGCGTGTTCAACGGTGGCGTGCTGGGCTTTTCGAACTGCGACGAGGCGATGCGCGTGCTGGCGTGGTGGAAGCAGCGCACGCTCGAGTGGTGCCTTCTCGACGTGGAAGAGGGGCTGCACTATGAGCAGCGCTGGCTGGATTTCGTGCCGAGCCTGGCGCCGGCCTTCGGCATCGTGCGCGACCCGGGCATCAACGTGGGCCACTGGAACCTGCGCGAGCGGCGCATCGAAGTGCGTGTAGGGCTCGTGACAGCCTGCGGCGCGCCGTGCCGGATCTTCCGATTCAGCGGCTATGACCCGGAGCATCCGGAGCGGATCTCGCGTTACAGCCGCGGGGCGATGGTGGTGGAGGCAGGGGCAGCGGCGGAGGTGTTCGCCATGTACCAGCGGCTGCTCGAAGAGTCCGGCTGGCGGGAGACATGCTGGCTCGCGTACGCATGGGACTTCTTCGACAACGGAGAGAGGATTCCATACGCGGCGCGGCGGCTGTACCGGGAGTTGGGCGGGGAGGCGCGGCGGTTTGGGGATCCGTTCCAGACCGGCGGCGGCAACAGTTTCTACGCGTGGCTGCGCAGCCGGCACCCGGAGACGTTTGAAGAGGTGACGCATGGCTGAACCGCTGGCTGTGCTGACAGTGGCGGGAGGCAATTACCTGCCGCAAGCGGCGGCAATGGCGACGTCGCTCAGGAGGTTCCACCCTGGCGTGCCGCTGTATGTGGTGCTGGCAGGCGGGCGGCGGAGCGCGCCGGCGCTCGAGAAGCTGGGCGTGCGCGTGTGGCCTGCGGCGGGGTTGCGGGCGGAAGGGCTGCTCGGGATGATGCTGCGGTGCGGGTGCAAAGAGCTGTGCGCGGCGCTGAAGCCGGCGGCGGTGAGGGCAGTGTTCGACGAAGGACACAGGACGGCGGTGTTCCTGGATCCGGACATGCTGGTGCTGGCAAGCCTGGAACCGTTTTTCCGCGATGCCGCGGCGCATGCGCTGACGTTGACACCGCACCTTGTGCCGGAAGCCGCCGCCTCGCCGGACGCAGCCCTGGAGCGGTCGCTGTTGATGGCGGGGATGTTCAACGGCGGATTACTGGGGGCGAGCGATTGCGGCGAGACCCGGCGGTTTCTGGAGTGGTGGTCAGGGCGGCTCCGGGCGCATTGTTATGAGGACGTGCATGCCGGGATCCACTACGATCAGCGGTGGCTGGATCTGGCGCCGGGCTTGGTGGGCGACCTGCACATTTACCGCGACCCGGGTTGCAATGCGGCGTACTGGAGGCTCCGGTGGCTGCGGGTGGAGCAGCGCGGCGGCGCGTTTTTCGTCAATGGCGAGCCGCTGCGGCTGTTTCACTTCAGCGGGTATGACCCGGCGGCTCCGGAGTTCGTGACAAAGTTTCGTCCGGGTTGGCCGGTCGAGGAGACGGGAGCGGCGGAGTTGTTCCGTCTGTATCACCGCTTGCTGCTGGAAGCCGGATGGAGCGAGGCCTCCGCTGGGGAACACGATGGCCCGGACGTCTACAAGGCGTTCTACTGGCTGCGGCGCGTGCGGGCCGCAGGCCGGCGGGCGCGGCGGGACCCCCGGGCGTTGCTCGAACGACTCTGGAAGCCGGGCAGCGGCCGTTCGCCCTCCCCTCCCGGATGAACCCCGCGCATGGCGCGGCGGCCTCCCGTGCGATATAGTGGCGCGGCAAGGAGAATCCCATGTCCCACGCTGCACTGGTTCGAGAAGCCCTGGCCTCCGGCGAGGGGATCCTGCGGATGGCCCCCTGCTGGGTGCCGCGGTCCTTCCTGATGCCCGGCGGGCGGCTGAAGCTGCATCCCGATGATCTGTACGCGCTCGGCGCGCACCGCGGCGGCATCGACGAGAGATGGTTTTCGTCGACGACGCGCGCCGACAACGGCCCCGGAACGCCGGAAGACGAAGGCCTCAGTTACATCGACATCCAGGGCAGCCGTGTCCTGCTCAAGGAGGCTGTCGAGGAACTGGGAGACGAACTGCTGGGAGCCGGCGTCATGCGCGAGCACGGCGGCTTCAATATCCTGTGCAAGTTCTTCGACAATCTCGGCCCCATCCCGCACCATATGCACCAGATGGACGAGCACGCCGCGAAAGTCGGCCGAAAAGGGAAACCCGAAGCGTATTATTTTCCGCCGCAATATAATTTCCACGGCAATCATTTTCCCTACACATTCATGGGGCTGGAGCCGGGCACCACGAAAGACGATGTGCGGCGATGCCTGGAGCGGTGGAACCAGGGCGACAACGGCATCCTGTATCTCTCGCGCGCCTACAAGCTCGAGCCCGGCACGGGCTGGCAGGTGGACGCGGGCGTGCTGCACGCGCCCGGATCGCTGGTCACTTACGAGCCGCAGGTGAACTCGGACGTGTTCGGAATGTTCCAGTCGATGGTGGAGGGCCGGGCTGTGCCGTGGGACCTCCTTGTCAAGGACGTGCCGCCGGAGCACCATCACGACCTCGACTACATCCTTTCCATGCTGGACTGGGAGAAAAACGTCGATCCGGAATTCGGCAAGCATAACAAGGTTTTCCCCCTGCCGGTGCGCGACGAGGGGGCGATGGCGGAGGAAGGCTACCGCGAAGTGTGGGTGACTTACGGGCGGCCGTGGTACTCGGCCAAGGAACTCACCGTAATGCCGGGCCGCAGCGTGGTGATCCGCGATGCGGCAGCCTACGGGATGATCCTCACGCAGGGCTGCGGGCAGGTGGGCGTGCACGAGGCGGAGACGCCAACACTGATCCGCTTCGGGCAGATGACCAGGGACGAGTTTTTCGTGACGCGCGCGGCCGCCGAAGCCGGAGTGCGCATCACGAACCGCAGCGGCTGGGAACCGCTGGTGATGCTGAAACACTTCGGCCCGGGCAACCCGGACGCCGCACGCCTGATCCACTAACTGCGGAGGAAAGCCATGAAGATCTCGATCGGAAGCTGGGCCTACACGATCGGCCCCTGGGCGGCGCACCCGGTGCCGTTCGACACGGTGATCGAAAAACTGAAGGAACTGCGCTTCGACGGTGTGGAACTGGGGGCGTTTCCGCCGCACCCGAACCCGGGCAACCCGAACGGGCCGGACAACCAATGGCCGGGAGCGATGCCGCAGAAAGGGCAGCGGGCGGACTTGCGGGCAAGAATGCAGGAAATCGGGCTGGAATTCAGCGGTATTGCGGCCAATTTATGGGGCGAGAAGCTGATCAATACACACGACCCCTCGAAATATATCCAGGAATTCCGCCGCAACGCCGAGTTCGCCGCCGACCTGGGGATTCCGGCGGTCCGCGTGGACACGGTGCAACCGCCGACGATCCTGCGGCAAATCGACCCGCGGGCAGCCATGGAGCGCGTCGTCACCGCGTGGAAGACGTGCTGCGACATCGCCGCGGAATTCGGCGTCGACGTCGTCTGGGAGTTTGAGCCGGGTTTCGCCTTCAACAAGCCCTCGGAGATCGTGCGCATCCATGACGCGGTGGACAAGCCGAACTTCGGGCTGCTCTACGACACCTGCCACGGGCAAATGACAGGCGTCGTGGGTGCGAGGCAGGAGGGGGAAAAGGAGGTCTTCAGCTCGCAGACCGACTTCATCCGGATGCTGGACGGGCGCATCCGGCACATTCATGTGATCGACAGCGACAACACTTGCCACAAGGACGCAGAGGGCAATGACGAGACCTCGGCGCATCCGCCCTTCGGCCTCGGCGTGCTCGATTTCGACACGCTGTTCCCCGCCCTGCTCAAGGCGGCGCGGCTCAAGCATGGCTGGGTGACCATCGACCTGTGCTTCTGGCCGGACGCCTGGGAGGCGACGGCGAGCTGCAAGCGGGCGGCCGATGATCTGGTGGCGAGGTACGCATCATGAAGGACCTGCGGATCGCGATGATCGGCTACGGCTTCATGGGCCGGGCGCACACAAACGCCTACAAGCGGCTGACGGACTTCTTCCCCGTCCCGCGCCGTCCGGTGCTGCAAGTGGCGTGCGGGCGCAACGAGGAGAAGGCGCGGGCGTTCGCCTCCACCTGGGGCTATGCGCGGGTGGAGACGGACTGGCGGCGCGCGGTGGAGGCGGACGATGTCGACCTGATCGATATCTGCGCGCCCAATGACATGCATGCGGAGATCGCCATCGCTGCGGCGCAGGCGGGCAAGATGGTGCTGTGCGAGAAGCCGCTGGCGCGCACGCTGGAGGAGGCTGAGGCGATGGTGGAAGCCGTCGAGCGCGCGGGCTTGCCGAACATGGTCTGGTACAACTACCGGCGCGTGCCGGCCATCGCGCTGGCAAAACAACTCGTCGACGAGGGCCGCATCGGCCGCCCGTTTCACTACCGGACGAATTTCCTCCAGGACTGGACCATCTCGCCGGATGTGCCGCAGGGGGGCGCGGCGCTGTGGCGGCTGGACGTCCAGGCGGCAGGCAGCGGCGTCACCGGCGACCTGCTGGCCCACAACATCGACACGGCGATGTATCTCAACGGGGCCATCACGCGCGTCGTGGCGCGAACGGAGACTTTCGTCAAGGAGCGCGTGCACACGGCGACCGGCCGGGTGGAGCCGGTGGGGATCGATGACGCCAGCCTCTTCATCGCCGAGTTCGCCAACGGCTCGCTGGGGCTGTTCGAGGCCACGCGCTACGCGCGCGGGCACAAGGCGGCGAAGATGCTGGAGCTGAACGGCGCAGACGGCTCGCTGCGGTTTCAGCTCGAGGAGATGGAGTATCTCGACTACTTCGAGTATCCGGGCGTCCCTGGCCATGTGCGCGGCTGGCGGCGCATCCACGTCACCAACTCCGAGCACCCTTACATGGACCGCTACTGGGTGCCGGGACTGGTGATCGGCTACGAGCACACGTTCCTGAACGCTCTGGCGGATTTCGTGCGCGGGCTCGAGACGGGCGGGCGGGTGCAGCCGGATTTCCGCAACGCGCTGCAGACGCAGCGGGTGTGCGAGGCGGTGTTGCGAAGCGCCCGGGAGGAGCGCTGGGTGGAGACGGGCGTAGCGCTCTGAGCCCGGGCGGCTCAGCGGGCGGCGATCAGAAACGGCTGGCCTTCCGGAGTCTGCGCCCAGAACAGGATGGCGATGAGGGCCAGCAGCGCGGCCAAGGTGATCAGCACGACGCCGGCAAGCTTGAGCCACGCAAGCACCCTCGGATCGGGATGGAGGAGATGCGCGTGCCTCATCAGACACCTCCTTCCGCAATATAGATCCCCGCGTGGGCGGGATCAAGCCCCGGCGCGCCTCTCCATGGCCTCCGAGAACCGCACGCCGCGCTCGCCGAGCATTGCGATCATGGCGCGATAGAGCTCCTCGTCGAAGCCCAGCACTTCCGGCGGGTGCACGCCCGGACGGCGGAAGCGGCCGTCGAGCAGAAGACGCGCGGCGGCAGTGGCGGTGAACCCGGTGGTGCGCGCCATCGAGAGCAGCCCGTTGGCGGAGTCGTAGTGATCGACAAGATCCATCGTGAGACGCACAGGCGCGCCGCCGGGCGCTTCGCCTTCGAACAGCAGCCGCATCACGGTGAGATCGGCCTCGCCCGGCTCGAACCGCCAGGCGCGGCGCGCCACTGTAGCGAGCGCAGGCAGCACGTCGGGGGCGAAGAAGCCCGCATCGCGCAGCCGCACGATGAACTCGTAGTGCTGCGGGTGGCGCAGGGTCTTCTCGACCAGCGTCGGCACCTCCGGCAGCGAGGCGAGCAGCGTCCGGATGCCGTCGGTATGGAACGCCGTCAGGGGACCGGTTTCGGCGAACTCGACCGTTTCGGCGCCGGAGAGCGGCTCGAAAGTGCACGGCTCGCCGCCGATGCGGAAGCGGCACGGTCGCGTGTATTCGTCGATCACGCTCTCCGCCGCAAAAGGATTCTTGTAAAACCACGGCGGCCGGGGCTCGCGGGGCAGGCCGCCGACGTAGCAGACGTAGCGGTGGAGGCGCGCAAACCGCGCGCGCGCCACGTGCGCGGCGGCGATGTTGGACAGCCCGGGGCAGACGCCGCAGTCGACGATCACGGTGGCGCCGCGCGCGGCGGCCCGGGCGTTCAGCTCGGCCGGGTCCTCCTCCGTGAAGGAGATGTCGACCACGTCCTTGCCCATTTCGACCAGGCGCGCGAGCACGCGCATGCCGACGGCGCCGGGCATGGCCGAGAGCACGACGTCGGCATCGCCGGCGATCCGCTCCATCTCGCCCGGCGCCAGCACGTCGGTCTGGACAGGACGGCACGGCCAGCGGGAGACGAATTCCAGCGACCCGGCGCTCAAGTCGGCCACCGTGACGTCATGCTCGCGGCACAGATCGAAGACCATGGCGCGGCCGATCAGGCCGGCCCCGAGGACTGCCACACGGCGCCGCATCAGCGTCCCTCCGCAGCGGCGGCCAGCCGGGCGCGGATCAGCTCCAGCGCGCGCGGGCCGCGGATCTCCAGCTCTTCCTCGCCCGAAAGGACGAGGTCGGCGTAAGCGCGCGTGGGCCGGATGAAACGGTCCGCGCCGGGCTTCACCGTGGCCTCGAACTGCTCGAGCACGCTTTGCGGCGTGCGGCCGCGCTCGCGGGTGTCGCGGCCGAGCCGGCGGGCGAGGCAGAGTTCATCGGGCGCATCCACGAACAGTTTCACGAAAAAATGTTCGCGCAACCCGGCCCAGTAAAGGGCGAAGAGCCCTTCGACCACCACGAGGCCGGCAGGCACGATCCGCTCGCCGCCGCGGGCGCGGGCGTGGGTAGTGAAGTCGTAGAGCGGCGCGACCACCGGCTCGCCGCGGGCGAGCGCGGCGACGTCGTGCAGGATCGCTTCGTGGTCGACCGCCGCCGGCTCGTCGAAGTTGGTCCTCGCGCGTTCCTCCAGCGGCAGGTGGGCGAGATCGATGTAGTAATGATCGAGGTTCAGCACCGGCGCGGCCAGCCGCGCGGCCAGCCAGCGCGCCAGTTCGGTCTTGCCGGCGCAGGACGGTCCGGCGATCCCGACCAGCCGGGACGGCGCGGCGCCGGGCGCGGGCTGCATGGCTCAGGCCCTCGCGGCGGTCTGCAACTGTGCGCCCGCCTGCGGCGGGGGCGCGGCAGCCGGCTGGAGCTTGACGCTGACCAGCCTGGAGACGCCCTGCTCCTGCATGGTGACGCCGTAGAGCATTTCGGCGGCCTCCATGGTCTTCTTGGCGTGCGTGATGACGATGAACTGCGTGTGCTCGGCCATCTCCTTGAGGAGGGCGGCGAGGCGGCCGACGTTGGCCTCATCGAGCGGCGCGTCCACCTCGTCGAGCACGCAGAAGGGGCTCGGCTGGTACTGGAAGATGGCCATCAGCAGCGCGATGGCGGTGAGCGCCTTCTCGCCGCCCGACAACAGCAGCACGTTCTGGAGCCGCTTGCCGGGCGGCTGCGCCACGATTTCGATGCCCTGGTCGAGCGCGTCCCCCTCGCCGGTGAGCCGCATCTCGCCGATGCCGCCGCCGAACAGCGTGCGGAACATGGAGCGGAAGTTTTCGTTGATGACGGCGAAGGCCTCGGTGAAGCGCTTGCGGGACTCGGTATCGATCTCGCGGATCGTGCTTTCGGTGTCGCGGATCGAGTCGAGCAGGTCCTGCCGCTGCGTGTTCAGGAAGTCGTAGCGCTGCTGCGCCTCCTGGTATTCGCTGAGCGCCTCGGGGTTGACCGGTCCCAGCGCCTCGATGCGGCGGCGGAGGTCGGCGGCCTTCTCTTCGGCCTCGGCCACGGCGAGCTCGTCGAGTTCTACGGGCGTGCCGGCCTGCGGTCCGTCCTGCGCGGCAGCAGCAGATTCGGTATCCGGTCCGGCTGCGGGCTGCGAGTCCGCCTCCGCCGCAGCCGCACCGGGCTGCTTCAGCACGAACTGCGCCGCCGCCTCGACAACGGCGATGCCGAGGTCCTTCCGGCAGTTCTCGTCGAGATGCTTCAGATCCGACTGGCGGCGGACCAGCTCCAGCCCGATCTGCGAGCGGCGCTCCTGCGCGGCAGCAAGTTCGAGCCGCGTGGCCTTGACGCGCTCTTCGCTCCCGGCCAGCACGGTGCGCTGCACGGCCTCCTGCTCCGCCAGCGTGGCAGCCTCCAGCCCCGCGTGCTCCAGTGCGGCGGCGATCTGCGTGGCGCGGTCCTCCAGCGCCAGGTTCAGTTCGAGCAGCTGGTTCCGCTTCAGCGCCAGGCGCTCCATCTCTTCAGCGAGGGCGCGGCGCCGCGCCGTGGTTTCCTGAATCTCCCGGTCGAGCCGTTCGAGCGACTGCTGGACGCCGCGGCGGCGCTCTTCGCAGCCTGCCAGTTCGACGCGGAGCACGGCGTGCTCTTCGCCGGAAGCGTCGAGCTGCTGCTTCAACGCCTCCAGTTCGGCGCGGGCCGATTCGAGCTGCGACTCCAGCGCGGTCCTTTGTTGCTCCTTCTCTTCGGCCAGGCGGGCCTTCGATTCGCGCTCTGCCGCGGCGCGTTCGGCGTCGCGGTTCAGGCGGTCGAGTTCGACGCCGGCCAGCGAGAGCCGCTGTTCGGCCCGCTGCTGCTCCTCGTGCAGCTTGCGCATCTCCTGATCGAGCAGCAGCGCCTCTTTCTCCTGGCGCTGCTGCTGGGCGCGCAGCTGCTCAAGCGTTTCGGTGAGCGCATGGATGGCGGCTTCCAGCCGTTCGAGCTCCTGCTGCGCGGCGGCCTGTTCGGCCTGGCGCTTCTCCAGCAGCCCGGAGATCTCGCGCAGCTCGCGCTTCAGCGCCAAGGGGCCGGCGCCGGTGCGGCGGCCGCCGGTGACGGCCTGCCCGTGATAGCAGACGCCGTCGGAGAGCAGGAAGAACAGGTCCGGGTGGACGGCGGCCAGCCGCTGCGCGGCCTCGCGCGATTCGGCCAGGAAGCAGCGCGCGAGGCGCGGCAGCAGGGCGGCGGGCGCGTTGGTCAGGCCGTTGGTGAAGCGGATGCCCTCGCTGAGCCGGCCAACGATCCCGGTTTCGGGGCCGATGGCCGGCTCGGGGACGGGGGAGGACACGGCAGGGACGCTGCCGTGCAAATTCGGTTCGACGAGGAACGTGGCGCGGCCGTCGAGGTCGCCGCGCAACAGCTCGATACCCTTGCGGGCCTCGTCCCAGGACTTCACGACGACGTATTCGAGCTCCTCGTGGAGGAACTCTTCCGCGGCCTTTTCAAATTCCGGGTGGGCGAGCTCGATGAAATCGGCCAGCACGCCGGCGGGCGCGAAGCCATCGGTTTCGCCGCGCTGCGCCGCCTGGAACAGCCGCTTGACGGAATCCGTGGTATAGGCGCGGTGGGAGAGAATCTGGCTGAGCGAATCGCGGCGCGCGCGGAGGGAGCCGGCCTCATGGCGCACGGCGTCCAGACGTTTGCGCGTCTCCGCCGCCAGGGCGCGCTTCTCCTGCAATTCGCGTTCGGTCCCGGCGCGCCGGTCCTGGGTGGATTCCAGTTCGAGCTGGCGCTCGGAGAGCTGCCGCGAGAGCTCGCCGCGGGCGGCGCGAATGCGGCCGAGGTCGCCCTCGGCGGCTTCGGCGTCCTTGCGCACGCGGGCGCGGTCGCGCTCGATGGCGGAGAGGAAGGTTTCGATCTGCGCCAGCTGGTTCCGCAATGACGCGGCCTCGCCCAGAAGCGATACCACGCGGCGCCGCATCTCTTCCAGCGCGCGCTCCTTCTGCCCGAGCTGCGCCTGCAGCGCGTCGCGTTTCTGCTGCGCCGCCGACAGCCGCGCCCGCGCGTCCGCAGTGGACGCCTCCAGTTCGGCCAGTTGCGCGGCCAGATGGCCCCGCTCCTGCTGCTGGCGTTCCGCGCGCGCGGCCAGCTGATCGGTCTCGGCCTCGCCCTGCGCCAGCCACTGCTCGATGCCGGAGATCTCGCGCGCCTGCGAGGCGATCTGTCCCTGGATGCGCTCGGCTTCCAGTTGCGATTCCGACACGCGCTTGCGCGCCTCGGTCAGCGCCGCCTCGAGGCGGTAGAACTCTTCCCGCGCGGCCGAGATGGCGCGGTCTTCCTCGTCCACGCGCGCCTGAAGCCCGGCGTGGGCGGCGTGAGCCGCCTCCAGTTCCGCGGCGATGCGGGCGGCTTCGCTTTCCAGCACGAGGTAGCGCCCGGCCAGAGCGATGCGGAGCTGTGCGTCCAGCTCGGCCTTCAGCTCCTCGTAACGGCGTGCCTTGCCGGCCTGGCGCTTCAGCGAATTCACCTGCCGCGAGACTTCCTCCAGGATGTCGAACACGCGGGTCAGGTTCTGCTTGGCGCCCTCGAGCTTGGCCTCGGCAAGGCGGCGCTTGTTCTTGAACTTCGAGATGCCGCAGGCCTCTTCAATGACGGCGCGGCGGTCCAGCGGCTTGGAGGAGAGGATCTGGCCGATGCGGCCCTGCTCGATGATGGCGTAGGACTCGGGCCCGAGCCCCGTGCCCATGAACAGTTCCTGGATGTCGCGCAGGCGCGCGATCCGCCCGTTGATCAGATACTCGCTCTCGCCGGAGCGGAACAGGCGGCGGGTGACGGTGATCTCCCGGGCCTTCTCGGGAAGCGCCGCGGCCGGCTCGAGCGTCACCGCCGCGGGCGCGCCCTCCGGCTGCGCTTCCGTCTGCGCTTGCACATCCGGTTCGGCATGGCTGCCGTTATGGCCGTTGCTTCCGTTGGACTTGGCGGCTGCCTCCGGCGCCTTGGCAGGCTTCTGTCCCGGCACCTGAACCTGGCCTGTCGGGTCGACCAGCACCATGGTGACCTGCGCCATGCCGAGCGGCTTGCGGTCGCGCGTGCCGGCGAAGATCACGTCCTCCATGCGCGAGCCGCGCAACGACTTTGCGGACTGCTCGCCCAGCACCCAGCTGATGGCGTCGCTCAGGTTGGACTTTCCACACCCGTTCGGCCCCACGATAGCGGCCACGCCCCGGCCCGGAAACCGCATCTCGGTCCGGTCCGGAAAGGACTTGAAGCCCTGAAGTTCCACGCGTTTCAGAATCAGCAAAGCGGGAATCCTCTTCTTCTGTCTATGTTGATGTCAGACGCGTGCGCATAGGGCACGGCCACTCGGGGGGGCAAGTTATTTCCGAGCATACATCGGCTGGCGGCCGGATGCAAGACCCTTGGCGGCACATTTTGACCTTGCTCCTCAGTTACCCCAACATGTAGTGGCAGCGTTGCCGACCCACGCGCCTCCCCGCGCGCCCGGTGGAGGCTCCTGCCAAGGGTTCCACTGGCGGGAGTCACTCCCGGAGAGACGGGGCCGCGGCTCCACGGTTTCGCTGGCTCGCGCCTCCGTCACCGGCGCCGGGGGTCGTAGAATGATGGTTTGTGCGGATCTGTGCGAAGCTGATGATGCTGGCGGCGACTGCAGCGGCGACGGCCGTGCCTCTGCCGCCGGATCTGAAAAAGGCGCGTGACAGCCAGGACCGCGGGGCGCTGGACCGGATCGCCTCTCAAATGCAGGCGGAGGCCCAGGGCAGGCCCGAGGACCCTGTCGCGCAGTACCGCGCCGCAATGGCCGAACTGGTGCGGGCGGAAGTGCTGATGGAGCAGCGCGACCGCAACGGGGCGCGCGCGGCGGCGGAAGCCGGCATGCGCGCGGCGGAGAAGGCTGTGGCCCTGAAGCCTTCCAGCGGCGAATACCACCGCGTGCTGGGGGCGCTGTGCGCGCAGGTGATCCCCGCCAATCCACTGCTCGGTCTGCGCTATGGCCGGTGCGCGATGGACGAGGTGAGCCGCGCCGTCGAGCTGGAGCCGAAATCGGCCGACGCATGGCTCAGCCGCGGCGTGGGCAACTACTATCTGCCCGAGGCGTTCGGCGGCGGCGCGGAGCTGGCGCTGAAGGACATCGAAAAGGCTTTGCAACTGGATCCCTCCCATGCGGACGCCTGGTTGTGGAAGGGAATCGTGCTGCGGAAGCTGAACCGCAACGGGGAAGCCCGGCAGGCGATCGAGCGGAGCCTGAAGCTGAATCCGGCGCGTGCGTGGGCCAGGCAGCAACTGGAGAAGACCCCCGCGCAGTGACCCTCCGGCAGACCACCTTGGCCGCGACGGCCGTGCTCGCCTGCGCGCTGCTCGGCTGGTTCTGGTTTCCCGGCCATACGTGGCTGCAATCGGACACGCAGATCTACGTGCCGATTCTCGAGCGGCAGTACGACGCATCGGTGCTGGCGCGGGACGAGATCGCGCTGCGGCCGCACGTGAAGTTCACCTTCTACGACGAGATCACGGTGGCGCTGCGCCGCCTGACGGGCGCGGGCTTTCAGGAAGTACTGGCCGGGCAGCAACTCGCCTTCCGCGTGGCCGGAGTGGGGGGCGCGTTCCTGGTGGCGCTCGCGCTCGGGCTGCCGCCCGCGGCAGCGGTGGCGGGCGCGGGGCTGTTCGGGCTGGGGGCGGTGATCAACGGCCCGGCCGTGCTGACGCTGGAATATGAGCCGGTGCCGCGCGGCTTCGCCGTACTGTGGACGATGCTGGCGCTGGGCCTGGCCATGCACCGGCGGTGGATGTGGGCGGGCGCGGCGGCCGTGATCGCCACGCTCTACCACCCCACGACCACCGCGCCCTTCTGGGTCTGCCTGCTGCTGCACTGGCGCTATGCGCATGACCGGCGGGAGGGCATCGCACTGGAGCTGTCCGTGGCGGCCGCGGCCGCCGGGCTGGCGGTGATCGCGATTCTGCAACCGTTCGGCGCCGACCGGCAGGTAATGCTGGGGCGCATTCCTCCGGAGCTTGAGCAGATCCAGAAATACCGCGCGCCCTACAACTGGATCTCTCTCTGGCCGAAGGCGTGGCTGTGGCAATATCCGCTGCTGGCGGCGCTGGCCGTGGGGGCATGGCACCGCATCCGGGACGTCATGCGGCCCGAGGCGCGCTTCCTCTCGGCGGCGCTGGCGGGCTACGGGCTGGCCATGATTCCGCTGCAATGGCTTCTTCTCGATGCGGGCAAGTGGATCCTGATGCCGCAGTTTCAGCCGGCGCGGGCGGTGCTCTGGTTGGCGGTGATGGCGGAGATGCTGGCGCTGGCGGCGGCATGGCAGGCAGCGGGGCGGCGCAACTGGAGAGAGGCGGCGGCGTGGATGACCGCGGCGTTCCTGTTGCCGGCGGCCGGCCCGGCGCCGCTGGCTGAACTGTGGCAGCATCCGGAACGGCTGGCGGCAGCGCTGGCCGCGGCGGCTCTGGCGCTGGCGGGCGCGCGGTGGCGCGGGTTTGCAGCTATCGGCGCGGCGGCGGCGTTTGCCGTGATCCCGGCCATCGGACGCCTGGAGTTGTACCCGCGGCTGCACTCGCCGCATCTCGACGAGCTGGCGGCATGGGCGAGGCAATCGACGGGCCAGGATGACGTGTTCCTGTTCGCCGACGCCGGTCGCAGGCTTGAGCCGGGCGTGTTCCGCGCCAAGGCCCTGCGGGCGCTCTACGTGGACTGGAAGTCCGGCGGGCAGGCCAATCTGCTGCGCGATTACGGCTACGAGTGGAAGCGCCGGTGGGAGGCGGTGCGCGAGGCGCGCCCGCCGCTGTTGACGCTGGACGAGTATGCGCGCCTGGGGGTGGACTGGATCGTGACGGCGCCGTCCGGCGCCCCGGCGGGCGCCGCGGCTGCCTTCCGCAACGAGCGCTTCGCCGTGTTCAGGACGCGGGCTGCGCAGACAGAAAACGGTCCGTCTCTTCGCGGGAAGGGATCGAGGCCTGGGCGCCCAGCCGGGTGACCGAGAGCGCCGCGGCGGCGTTGGCGAAGCGCAGGGCTTCGGGAATGGGCCGGCCCTCTGCCAGCGCCACGGCGAGCGCGCCGTTGAAGGTGTCGCCGGCGGCGGTTGCGTCCACCGCCCGCACAGGGAAAGCCGGAGCGTGGAGACGGCCTTCGGGGCCCGAGTAGTAGCAGCCCTGATCGCCGAGCTTCAGCACGACGGCGCGGGGGCCGCGCGCGAGCAGCTCTTCCGCCAGCGCCGGGGCGTCATGCAGGGAGACGCGCGCGGGCGGGCGTCCGGCCAGCAGGCAGGCCTCGGTTTCATTCGGCGTGAGCAGCTCCACCAGCGCGAGCAGACCGGAGGGCAGAAGCTGCGCCGGGGCGGGGTCGAGAATCGAGAGGACGCCGTGATCCCGGGCCAGCCGCAATCCGGCGGCGACCGCCTCGAGCGGCGTTTCCAGCTGGAAGAGGGCGCAGGCGGCCGAAACAAAAGCGCTGCGTTCTGTTTCCATATCGGCGGCCGAAAGAGCGCCGTTGGCGCCGGGGGCGATGACGATGGAGTTCTGCCCGGCGCGGTCCACCCAGATGAGGGCGACGCCGGTGGGCGCGGAGCGGCAGCCGTGGATGCGGGAGGTGTCGGCGCCGGAGGCGGCGAGGCTGGCGCGAAGGTGGTCGGCGAAGGCGTCGAAGCCCACGCGTCCGATCATGACCACGGAATGGTCCCGCGACAGCCGGGCGGCGGCACACGCCTGGTTGGCGCCCTTGCCGCCGGGGACCGTCTGAAAGTTCCATCCCTTCGCCGTCTCGCCGGGAGCGGGCAGGCGCTCCACCTGAACGACGAAATCCATGTTGAGCGATCCGGTGACGACGATGGCGCGGGCGGGCATCGCCAGTATCTTATTCGCTCAAGGCGGGGCGGCGGCGCTCAGGCGCGCCCGAGATCGATGCCGTGGCTCTTGAGCGCCTCGGAGTAGTAGCGCTCCAGCAGGAGCTTCCACTCGTCGGTGCCTTCCAGGATCTCGCGCTTGTGGCTGCGGATCTTCTCGCGCGCCTGGCGGTCGGCTTTCTCCTCCACCTGGAGGATCTCGGTGATCAGGCGCACCAGCTCGAGGCGGACCTCGTTCGCGTCCTTCTTCAGGCGGCAATTGCGGGAGCGGCGGAGGGCGGTGATGAGCTTGTGCGAGATCTCGGTGATCTTGTCGCGGCTGAGCTTCATTCCGTCGCCGGTCTCGCGCCCGCTGGCGCGGACGATCTTGCGCTGCTGGATGAGCTGGTTCTTGATGCGCCGGAACATCTCCGAGTAACTGATGCCGTTGTTGGCCATGTACACGGAGTATTCCTCGAGCAGGTTGCGCACTTCCTCATTCAGCCGGTCTTCAATGGTCAGCTCCTCGAGGAGGATCTGCTCCATCATCCCGCTGACGGCGTCGGGATCGATGATTTCCAGGTAGTTCGAGCCGACGCGCGTGGCGACCTGCCGGCAGAGGTAAGTGACGAATTCCTTCGGAAGCAGCATTCCGCGCGGGGCGTGAAGCCCCAACTTTCAGTCTAGGGACGCCCGCGGAAGCGTGTCAAATCACGGCGTGCCCGCGGGCAGTAAAGTGGAAGGCATGGCCGCGAGCATCGAGTTTTTGAAGTCGGTGGACACGCCGACGCTGTCCAACGCGATTGAACTGCTGGGCGTGCGCCCGCGCAGCGCGGGCTTCACGCCGCTCCAGGTGCGCTGCCTGTTCCCCGAACTCGGGCGCATGGCTGGCTATGCCGTGACGGCGCAGGTGGAGACGGTGACGCAGGCCGGCGCCGGGGGCCCGCAAGGCCACGTGGAGCTGTACCGGCTGCTCGAGGCGAGCCCGAAGCCGGCGGTGATCGTGCTTCAGGAAACCGGGGGCTTCGGCGACTACGCGGCACACTGCGGCGAGGTGATGGCGACGTTCTTCACGCGCCTGGGCGCGGTGGGACTGGTGTCGGACTGCGCGGTGCGCGATCTCGCCGAGGTGCGGGCGCTCGGCTTTCATCTGTTCGCGCGCGGCGCCTGCGCCTCGCACGCGTATTTCCGCATCGTGCGCGCGGGCGTTCCGGTGACGGTCTGCGGGCTTCCGGTACGTCCGGGCGAGCTGCTGCACGGGGATGAAAACGGGCTGATCACGGTGCCGGAGACGGAGCCGGGGAGGCTGGAAGAGGCAGTGGAGGAGATCCGGCGCAGCGAGCGGAAGGTCATGGATTTTGTGCGGAGCGAGGATTTCTCGCTGGACGGTTACGAGGCCATGATCCGCAGAAGCTACAGCGGCTGAGCGGCCGGACGGGACAATTGCGGCGGGGACTGTTGGCGCCTGCGGGGGCTGCAGCGGGCACGGAGATCAGGGCCGGACGAGCCCGAGCCAGGCGGCCATGCGCCGGATGCCTTCCTCGAGCGGTGTGCGGGGCGCCCAGCCGAGAAGGCGCCGCGCTTTGGCGATGTCGGCGAAGGTGATGGGGACGTCGCCCGGCTGTAGCGGCTGGCGGTCGATGACAGCTTCCCGGCCCAGGACGCGCTCGAGCGTGGCGATCATGTCGTTGAGCAGGACAGGGCTGGAGTTGCCCAGGTTGAAAACCTCGAAGGCGGCGTTGTGCTCCATCGCCGCCAGAATGCCTGCGACGATGTCGTCGATGAATGTGTAGTCGCGCCCCGTGGATCCGTCGCCGAAGACCGGGATGGGACGGCCGGCGGCGATGGCTTCGGCGAACTTGCGGATGGCAAGATCGGGGCGCTGCCGCGGCCCGTACACCGTGAAGAACCGCAGGCAAACGGTGCGGATTCCGTACAGGTGCGCGCAGACGTGGCACAGCGCCTCGCCGGCGATCTTCGATGCCGCGTAGGGCGAAATGGGCGCGCGGACGGGATCGTCTTCGGAAAACGGGACCCGGCTGGCGGCGCCATATACGGAACTCGACGAGGCGAAGACGAAACGCTCCACGCCGCAGCGCCGCGCCGCCTCGAGCAGCACTGCCGTGCCTTCCACGTTGACGCGCTGGTAAAGCGCCGGCTGCTCAAGCGACGGCCGGACGCCGGCGCGGGCGGCGAGATGGACGACCGCGGCGGGGCGGAAGCGGGCGAAGAGGGACTCCACGAGCGGAGCGTCGCAGATGTCGCCTTCCACAAACTCGAACGCGCCGGTCCGGCGGACCTGCTCCAGGTTGGCGCGTTTCAGCGCGGGGTCGTAGTAATCGTTGAGATCATCGAGGATCAGCAGCTCCGCGCCGCGGCGCAGCAGCGCCTCGGCCAGGTGGGATCCGATGAAGCCGGCGCCTCCGGTCAGGAGGATCCGCGGCGGCAGGGCGGAGGGCGGGTGGTTCATGAGGGTCCGGGTGCGACGGGAGTCGCCAGAATCGTTTCAAACAAATCGTACACTTCCTGTGCGACGCAGTCCCAGCTCCGGGCGGCGGCGCGGCGGGCGACGGCGTCGCGGTCGAAGCGGCGCCGCAGGGCGCGCAGGAGGCCATCGAGCAGGGCCCGGCCGTCGTCCGGCGGCACCACGATGCCGTTCTCCTCTCCGCCGATGATTTCTTCGACCGCGCCGACGCGCGCAGCCACAACGGGCGCTCCGCAGGCCAGGGCTTCGTGAACGACATTGGGCCAACCCTCGCGCGACGAAGCCAGGCAGAACAGATCGCAGGCGGACATGTATTCGGCAAGCCTCTCCGGGGGCACGGGCGGCACGAGGTGGACGCAGGACCCGAGGCCATGATCGCGAACCACCCGGGCGATTTCCGCGCTGGAGTCGCCTTCCCGGCCCGGCCCGCCGACAATCCACAGGTCCACGGGCAAGCCGGCCTCGTGGAGGGCCGGCAAGAGCGCGGCCAGCCGGTGGTGGCCTTTGCGGGGAATCAGGTACCCGGCCGAGAGGAGATGGATGCGATCCGGCGCCATCCCGAGGCGAATCCGGGTCTCCCGGAAGGGCCGCGGATAGAAAGTGGCCGAATCGACGCCGTTGCCGATGACGCGGCAGCGGTCCGGCGGCGCGCCGAGCGAGACGGCAAAATCACGCAGGGCGCCGGAGACGGCAACGACCGCCGCAGCGTGCCGGAAGGCGCGCGCCATCTGCTCCCTTCTGGACGGAGAGGCTGCCAGCGCGGGCTCGTTGCCGCGCAGGGTGACGGCGAACGGCTTGCCGAGCCGGGCGGCGATGATTCCTGCCGCCGTGCCTTCCGGGTAGCCGAAGTGGGCGTCGAGCAGATCGAAAGGAAACTCATGGGCGAGGTTGCCCATAAGGGGTAGGAGCCTCGCGGCGAGCAGGCGGGCGTGGAGGAAGCCAAGTCCCGGCGGATAGAGCCATCGCGGGTGGTGAATGAGCAGCGAGCCGCGCTGAATCCGGCGGGGCGGACCGTGCCGGAGAAAGCGCAACTGCCGCCCGCAGATCTCCAGCAGGGGCACCGGCGCCACCACGCGCACTTCGGCCAGCTTGCCAAGCGCCTGGAGGCGGCGTTCGACGAACACGCCGAAGGCCGGCTCGCCGGGGCGCGGAAACACGGTCGCGAGGCTGAGAATTCTGCGTTGGCTCACAGGCAGGCCAAGGCGGCCACGGGGCTGCGCTGCCTCCATCGTACAATTCCGGGCCGCCGCTCCATCATGTATGCTGAGGGTTCGGACACTACCATCCGGAAGCAGAGGAATTCACCATGAGCCAGGAACTCTCACGACGCAGCTTCGCCAGAAAGGCCGCGGCGCTCGCCGCGCCGGCGGTTTTGCCCGCTCTCGGCGCCGAAGACCAGATCCGCATGGGCGTGATCGGGACCGGCGGCCGCGGGCGGTATCTGATCGAGCGCAGCTTCGAGGGCAGCAAGGGCCGCTTCAGCGTGGAAGCGGTCTGCGACACGTACGCGGGCAACCTGGCCAAGGGCAAGGACGTCGTCGCCACGCGCAGCGGAAAGACGCCGCGGGGCTATGTGGACTACCGCGAGCTGCTCGCCGAAAAGGACATCGACGCCGTCATCATCGCCACGCCCGAACACCTCCACCACCGCATGCTGCTGGACGCGCTCGCCGCCGGCAAGCACGTCTATGTGGAGAAGCCGCTGGCGCACACGATCGAGGAGTGCCAGGAAATCATGAAGGCGGTGGCGAAGAGCAAGAGCGTGGTGCAGGTGGGCACGCAGAACCGCTCCAACAGCCTCTACCAGATGGCGAAGACGATGATCTCGCAGGGGCTGATCGGCGATTGCCACTACGTGCGCGCCTTCTGGTACCGCAACGCCCTGCCGAACGGCGCCGCCGCCTGGCGCTATTCGGTGCCGGAGGACGCGACGCCGGAAAACACCGACTGGAAGCGGTTCCTCGGTCCCGCGCCAGCCCGCGATTTCAGCAAGCCGCGCTACTTCCAGTGGCGCCTGTACTGGGATTATTCGAGCGGCATCGCCACCGACCTGATGGTGCACCAGACCGACATCACGGCATTCGTGATGGGCAAGGGAATCCCGGACAGCGTCGTGGCCACCGGCGGCGTCTACCGCTGGACGGAAAACGACGACCGCGACGTGCCCGACACCTGGAGCGTGCTGATGGACTACACGCAGCAGCGCTTCCACATCAACTACTCCTGCTACCTGGGCAACGCGCGGTTCGGCTACGGCGAGCAGTTCCTGGGCAACGAGGGCATGATCGAGGTCATTAGCCGGCAGACGCTGAATTTCTATCCGGAGTCCTACCTCGGCGTGCCGGACAAGGTGAAGGCGCGCAAGGAGCTCTCCATCACGATCCCGAACAACGACCACCTCGCCGTGGAGGCGCACATCCGCAACTGGTTCAACTCGATCCGAGGCATCGAGAAGCCGGTGGCGCCGCCCCAGGCGGGCTATGAAGCAGCCATTCCGGGCTTCATGAGCGTTTTGAGCTACCGGGAGGGCAAGAAGGTCCTGTGGGACCACAAGGCGGACCGCTACCGCTACGCCTGATCCCGGCCCGGTGACGATTCGCACGGGCGCGGCGCAGGCCGCGCCCTTCGCGTCTCCGGCCCTGCCGCTACACTACAGACAGAAGAAGCCGATGGGAGCTTTCTACTCACGGCAGGAGTTGTTGGAAGCGCGCCGGCAGTGGCGCCGCGAGGGGCTCACGGTGGTGTTCACCAACGGCTGTTATGATCTGCTGCATCCGGGCCACGTGCGCACGCTCGAGCGCGCCCGCGCGCTGGGGGACCGCCTGGTGCTGGCCCTGAACAGCGACGCGAGCGTCCGGCGCATGAAGGGAGCGGCGCGCCCGATTGTGCCGGAGCAGGAGAGGGCGGCTCTGGCGTGCGCGCTGGAGGCTGTGGATGCAGTCACGCTGTTCGGCGAGGACACGCCGCGGGAGCTGATCGCCGAACTGCTGCCGGACGTGCTGGCAAAGGGCAGCGACTGGAGCCACTTTGTCGCCGGGCGGGAGGAGGTGGAGGCGGCGGGAGGGCGCGTGGTGCTGTTGCCGCTGGAGCCGGGCTACTCGACGACGGCGACGGTGGAACAGATGCTGGCCCGCCGGAGAGGGTCATGACGCACCCCGCGGTGCGCGACCTGTTCGAATCGCTGACACGGTCGCAGGAGTTCCAGAAGCTGCTGCGCGCGCTTGCGGCGCAGCGTGCCGGGCGGCTGTGCCTCAGCGGACTCACGCAACCGGCCAAGGCGCTTTACACGGCGCTTGTCTGGCACGCGCTCGAGCAGCCGCTGCTGGTGATCACCGAATCGCAGCGCGCGGCCGAAACCTGGCAGGAGGCGCTGGAGACGTTCCTGGGAATCCTGCACCGCGGCGCATCCGCGCCACGGCCGTTGCTGCTCCCCGCCTGGGACGTGCTGCCCGGACAGGGACTTTCCCCGCACAACGAAATCAAAGAGCAGCGCGCCGCAGGGCTGTGCCGTCTGGCCGGCGGGCGGGCGTCCATCGTGCTTGCCCCCGTGGAGAGCGCGCTGCAGCGGCTGCGGCGTCCGCAGGACTACCTGAATCTCGCCGTCACGCTGCGCAAGGGCGAGGAGGCGCCGATGGAAGACCTGGCGGCGCACCTGGCCTCGATCGGCTATCAGCGGCGGGAGCCGGTGGAGATGGAAGGTGAATTCTCCATTCGCGGGGGGATCTTTGACGTGTTTCCGGCCGAAGCGTCGCGGCCGGTGCGCATCGAGTTCTTCGGCGACACCATCGAGAGCCTGCGCCGTTTCGATCCCGAAACGCAGCGGTCGGTTCTCGCCATTGAGGAAGTGACGATCCTGCCGCTGGAGGAGACGCCGCGGCCGGCCGCCGCGCCGGGTGAGGCGGGCGGGCCGGCCGAAAGCGCCGAGCCCCTGCCAGGCTGGGAGTTCACCGGGCTGGCCGGGCAGAGGCCGGACACCACGCTGGAGGAGTTTCTGCCGGGCGCGCTGGTGTTGCTCGACGAGCCGGAAGCGCTGCGCGAGGCCGCCGAGCGGCTCTGGAAGAAGCTGGACGCTCTGGCCTTGCAATCGCCGGCCGCGCCGGATCTGCTCTATTTCCACTGGGGCGAGCTGGCGTCGCGGCGGCAGGGAAGACGCGAGGCCGAGCTGCGGGAATTGCTGCTCGAGCACGAACTGCCTGCGGAAGCGGTGGCGGTGGAGATCCGCTCCCAGCCTGGCACGGCGTTCCGCAACCACCTGCGGGCGGCCATCGAAGAGGCGCGCGAACTCACAAGCCAGGGCTGGAAAGTGGCCTTCTTCGCTCCGACGGCGGGCGATGTGGAGCGGCTGGCGGACGTGTTCAGCGAATACTCGCTGCCGTTCCAGCTCGGGCTGGAGGATTCGAGCGGCGTCTCGCCGTATTTGGCGGAGCGGGCGTTCATGGCGGTGGAGAGCGCTGGCGTGTATCTGCTGAAAGGGCGGCTGGAGCGTGGCACGCGGCTGCCGGACGAGCGGCTGGCGCTGGTCGGCAGCCGGGACCTGTTCGAGGCCGCCTACGACGCGCAGCCGGCGCGAGCGCGCTCGCACGCGGCTCTGTTCACCCCGGAGACGCTGGATCTCAAGCCGGGCGACTACGTCGTGCATGCGCAGCACGGCATCGGGCGGTTCACCGGGCTGAAGCAGATCGTGACGTCGGGCGTGTCCGAAGACTTCATGATGGTGGAGTATTCGGGCGGCGACCGGCTGTATGTGCCGCTGACGCGGCTGGACCTGATCCAGAAATACCGGGGCGCAGGCGAAGCGGCCCCTTCGCTCGACAAGCTGGGCGGGGTGACCTGGACGCGCACGAAATCGCGCGTCAAGGCGAAGATGCGGGACATGGCCGAGGAGCTGCTGAAGCTCTATGCGGAGCGCAAGATGGCCGAGGGCTTCGCCTTCTCGGCCGACTCGGCCTGGCAGCGGGAATTCGAGGACGCCTTCGAATTCACGCCGACGCGCGACCAGTTGCAGGCGGCGGCGGAGATCAAGCGCGACATGGAGTCGCCGCATCCCATGGACCGCCTGCTGTGCGGCGACGTTGGCTTCGGCAAGACCGAGGTGGCCATGCGCGCGGCGTTCAAGGCGCTGGGCGACGGCAAGCAGGTGGCGGTGCTGGCGCCCACGACGGTGCTGGCTCTGCAGCACTACGAGACGTTCCGCAAGCGGTTCGCGCCGTTCCCGGTGCGCGTGGAGATGCTGAGCCGGTTCCGCACGGCGCGCGAAATCAGGGCCGTGCTCGAGGACCTGGCGGCGGGCAAGGTGGACATCGTGGTGGGCACGCACAGGCTGCTGTCGAAGGACGTGGTCTTCGCCGACCTGGGCCTGCTCGTGGTGGACGAGGAGCAGCGCTTCGGCGTCCGGCACAAGGAGCGGCTGAAGCAGATCCGCAAGAGCGTGGACGTGCTGACCATGTCAGCCACGCCGATCCCGCGGACGCTGCACATGGCGCTGCTCGGGCTGCGCGACATGAGCGTGATCGAAACTCCGCCGAAAGACCGCCTGGCGGTGCAGACCGTGGTGGCGCGCTTCCATCCGGACCTGGTGCGCGCCGCTATCGGGCAGGAGCTCGAGCGCGGCGGGCAGGTCTACTACGTCCACAACCGGATCGATTCGATCTGGTCTCGCGCAGCGATGATCCAGGAGCTGGTTCCGCAGGCGCGCATCGCCGTCGGCCACGGGCAGATGGATGAACAGCAGCTGGAGCGCGTGCTGCTGAGCTTCATGCGCCGGGAGTCGGATGTCTTCGTCTGCACCACCATCGTCGAGAACGGCCTCGACATTCCGCTGGCGAACACGATGGTCATCGAGAACGCGCAGAACTACGGCCTCAGCGAGCTGTACCAGTTGCGCGGCCGGGTGGGGCGGTCCAACCGGCGCGCCTACGCCTATCTGCTGGTGCCGGACGACGGCGAGGTGACCGAGGTGGCGCGGAAGCGGCTGGCGGCGCTGAAAGAGTTCAGCGACCTCGGCTCGGGCTTCAAGATTGCGGCGCTCGACCTGGAACTTCGCGGGGCGGGCAACCTCCTCGGCGGCGAACAGCACGGCCACATCGCCAGCGTGGGCTACGAGACCTACGTCAAGCTGCTGGAGGAGACGGCGCGGGAGCTGCGCGGCGAAGCCGTCGTGCCGGAGCTGCACTCCTCGCTGAACCTGGGGCTCGACATTCGCATTCCGCCCGCCTACATCGCCGACGAGCAGCAGCGGCTGCGCGCTTACAAGCGGATCGCCGACGCCGGCGAGCCGCGGAAGATGGCGGCGCTCGTCGAGGAGCTGGCCGACCGCTACGGGCCCTTGCCGGAGCCGGTCCGGCTGCTGGCGGAGTATTCGCTGCTGAAATCGCTGGCCGAGCGGTGCGGCATCGAGTCGGTGGACCGGCGCGCCGGCGCGGTTCTGGTGAAGTTCCACCCGGGCGCGCCCATCGAACCGGAGCGGCTGATGGAGCTGGTGGCCTCGACGCCCGGAACGCAATTCACTCCGGCCGGCGTGCTCCGCATACCGACGCCGCAGGGCGATGCGGCCGGGCTGCTGGACTTTCTGCGCCGCCTGCTGGAGCAGTTGCGCGGCTGAGGCCGGAGCGGCGGCGGCGCGCGGTTTTGGATAATGGAGGCATGAACGGATTCCGGCTTGGCTTCCTGTGCCTGATCGCCGCAGCCGGCTTGCCCGCGGGCGAGCCGGCGGTGGTGGAGCAGATCATTGCCAAGGTCAACGGCGACATCATCACCCGTTCCGACCTGGCCCGCGCGCGGCAGGAGCTGGAAGCGAGCCTTCGGCAGCGCAAGCTGCCTCCATCGCAGATCGCGGAAATCCTGGCGCAGAGCGAGAAGGACCTGCTGCGCGACAAGATCGACAACCTGCTTCTGATCCAGCGCGGCAAGGAACTGAACGTCAACGTCGACAGCGAGGTGACGAAGTACCTGGCGCAGATCCAGTCCGAAAACAAGATCGCGGATCCGGAGAAGTTCCAGGCATGGATCCGCGAGAACACGGGCTTGAGCTACGAGGACTTCCGCGCCGAGCTGCGGAACAATTTCCTGAGCCAGCGCGTCATCGGCCAGGAGGTCTACAGCAAGGTGAACATCCCGCGCAGGCAGATCGAGGAGTATTACGAGAAGAACAAGGAATCCTTCCAGCGCAAGGAGCGCGTGATCCTGCGGGAGATCCTGGTGAGCACGCAAGGCATGGACGAGGCGGGGGCGGCTGCTGCGGAGAAGAAGGCGCGGGACATCGTGGCGCGGGCGCGCAAGGGCGAGCGGTTCACCGAACTGGTTCGCGAGTTCTCCGAGGGCGCTTCGGCGCGGCAGGGCGGGCTGCTGGATCCCTTCGAGAAGGGAATTCTCGCACCCGAGCTGGAACAGCTCGTGTGGGACAAGGAGAAGGGCTACGTCACCGACCCGATCCGCGTGCCGGCCGGCTGGCTGATTCTCAGGGTCGAGGATCATCAAAAGGAGGGGCTGGCGGAGCTGGCCGAGGTGGAGAGCGAGATCCGCGAGAGGCTGGCATCGGAGATCATGATGCCGAAGGTGCGCGAGTTCCTGAGCGAACTGCGCCGCAATTCCTTCATCGAGATCCGGCAGCCGTGGGTGGACACCGGGGCGGTGCCGGGACAGAAAACGGACTGGAACGATCCGGCGCTTCTCCGCGCCGAGACGGTGACGAAGGAAGAGGTGGCGGCGCAGGCGCGCCTGAAGAGGCTGCTATACTTCCTGCCGATTCCCGGCACGTCGATCACCGACACGAGCAAGTCGTCCAGCAAATAAAATCACCTCATGAAGTCCCCCATGTGCAGCGACCTGGTCCCGGGGCAAAGCGTCCAGGGCGTGTTCCTTGTACAGACGAAGGAAGTCCGGCAGAAGAAAACCGGAGAACCCTATCTCTCGCTGGTGCTGATGGACCGCACGGGCGAAGTGGACGCCAAAATGTGGGACAACATCGGCGAGGTGGCCGACACCTTTGACCGGGACGACTTCGTCCGCGTGCGCGGGCAGGCGCAGGAGTACAACAGGAAGGTCCAGATCACGGTTCACTCGCTCCAGCGCGTCGCCGACGAAGAGGTGGACATCGCTGACTTCCTGCCTGTGTCGAAGCGGGACGCGGCGGAGATGTGGCGCGAACTGGAAGGTGTCATCGCCTCCGTGTCCAACCCGCACCTGAAGGAGCTGCTCGAGGCGGTCTTCGGCGACCCTGCCATCGCCGGCGCCTACCGCCGCGCGCCTGCGGCCAAGGGAATCCACCACGCCTGGATCGGCGGGCTGCTGGAGCACGTGCTGAGCATGTGCGCGCTGGCGCGGTTCTTCGCCTCGCACTATCCGGGCATCGACGGCGATCTGCTGTTGACAGGCGTGCTGTTGCACGACATCGGGAAGATCCGGGAACTGGATTTCACGCGCAGCTTCACATACACGTCCGAAGGCGGCCTGGTGGGGCATATCCAGATCGGGCTGCGCATTGTGGCCGAGCACCTTCCGCAGGGCTTTCCGCCCAGGCTGCGGAACCTGGTGGAGCATATGATCCTGAGCCACCACGGGCAGCTCGAGTTCGGCAGCCCGAAACTGCCGAGCTTTCCCGAGGCAATGCTGCTGCACCTGATCGACCTGACGGACTCGAAGATGGCGGCCATACAGGCAGCCCTCGAGCGGGAGCGGAACAGCGAGAGCGTCTGGACGGGCTACAATGCAGCATTGGAGCGGAGCCTGCTGGACCGCGAGAAGTACCTGCGCGAGGCGGCGGCGCCGCCCCGTCCCGCGCCGGGCAACGAGCAGAAGCGCCGGTCGTCGCCCTTCGCCGCCGCGCTGCTGTCCGCGCTGGATGACGGGAAAGGGAAATAGCCATGCCGCGCACGGCCCGCGCCATTCCGCCGCCCCTGGAGCTTCGGTGCCTGAACGCGCTCTGGCGCCTTGGGGAGGCGAACGTCCAGGCGGTGAGGGAATGGCTGGCGCCGCAGAAGCCGCTGGCCTACACGACCGTGATGACGATGCTTGACCGGCTGACGCGGAAGAGGATTCTTGCCCGGAGAAAGGTGGGCCGTTCGTTCGTGTATTCGCCCCTGGTTTCTCGGGACGAAATCCGGCAGGTGGCAGTGCGGGAACTGGCGGACGAGCTGTTCGAAGGGAGGATGGAGGATCTCCTGGCATTTCTGGGGGGCGGCGCACCGCATGCCGCCGCCACACAGCCGGCGCCCGCCGGGGAGGGCGAGCCGCAGCCCCTCGATGCGGCCCTTCTCTGAACCCTACGGCGGGGAATGAAGACTCTTTTCCGCGTTATGCTCAACTAGAATGCGGATGCGACCGCGCCGCGGTCTTTGTCATGGAGGAATTCGAGCGATGAGGAAACTGAGCCCGGCATGGATATTCCTTTTGGCGGCGCTGGCGCTGGCGGCCGTCTCTTGCGGGCGCGATCCGGAAAAAGCCAAGCGGCGTTACCTGGACAACGGCAACCGGTACGCGGAGCAGGGAAAGTTCAAGGAAGCGATTATCATGTACCGCAACGCGCTGAAGCGCGATCCCCGCTTCGGCGAAGCGTATCTCCGGCTGGGCGACGCCGAGATGCGGCGCGGCATGCCCGCCCAGGCGGTGGCGGCCTACCGCCGGGCGGTGGAGCTCTACCCGGATCCGGAGGAGCCGGCGGGCAAGCTGGCCGACATCTATCTGGCCGCCTACGTTCTGTCCCCGAAAAAGGACCCGCTGCTGCTGCGAGAGGTGGAAGATCTGGCCTCCTCGCTCGCGGCGAAGAATCCGAACAGCTACCAGTCCTTGCGGCTGCGGGCGTTTCTCAATCTGACCGACACGACCGACAAGACGCAG
This sequence comes from uncultured Arcobacter sp., assembly GCA_964458495.1. Lineage (GTDB taxonomy): Bacteria > Acidobacteriota > Terriglobia > Bryobacterales > Bryobacteraceae > JANWVO01. The sequence goes on along the minus strand of CAYWJB010000005.1, from coordinate 238,504 downwards.
GAGCACCTCTTCCGCGCCATCGAGTTCTTCAGGAAAGCGGATGCGGTCAAGCCGAAGCAGCCTGAATTGAGGCTCGCGATGGTACAGACGATGGCGCAGGTGGGACAGCTTGAGGAGGCGGAGAAGTACGCAAAGGAGATGATCCAGGATTCGCCGAAAACTCCGGGAGCGTACTGGTTCCTGAGCCGCCTTTACCTTCAGCGGAACCGGCTGAAAGATGCCGATGACGTGGTGGACCGGCTGATCGCCGCCAACCCGGAGAATCCCGCATTCAGGGTGGACCGCGCCGAGTACCTGTTTGCCACGCAGCGCAAGGCCGAAGCGATGCGTGCGCTTGACGAGATTGCCGGCGCTGGCGACATCCAGCCGCCCTTGCTCCGACGCGCAGGGGACACATATCTGAGGATCGGCGAGCTGCAGAAGGCCTATGAGACTTACCGGGCGGGCGTGGAGAAATTCCCGGCGCAAAAGACCGAATTCCGGCTGAAAATGATCCCCGCACTGCTGTCGATGCAGAAGCGCGAAGAGGCCATCCGCCTGGCAGAGACGGCGGTGCAGGAGGACCCGTCCAACAACGGTGCGATTTCGATGCGAGCGTCTCTCTGGCTCAACTTCGGCACCAAAGAACAGTTCGACGCCGCCGTAAAAGACCTGCAACAGCTGATCTCGAAAGAGCCGAACAACGCCGTAATCCGCTACAACCTGGGCCGCGCGTATCATGCCCGGGGCGAGCTGGACGCCGCCCGCACGCAGTATGCGGAGGCCGTGAAGGCGTCCAGGTACCTGACCGCAGCGCACCTGGGGCTGGGGCAGATTGCGCTGGCCAAAGGCGAGCCGGGCAAGGCGGTCTCCGAGGCTGACGAGATCCTGGCCTACGATCCCTCCAACCTGGCGGCGCGCATCCTGCGCATCAACGGGCTGATGGCGAGCGGGAACAACAACCAGGCGCGGATCGATATCAACACCTTTCTCAAGGACACGCCCGACAACCCGGACCTGAAGTACCAGCTCGCAATCGTCAATTTCGTGGACCGCCGCTACCAGGAGGCGGAACAGCAGTTCCGCGCGCTCCAGCAGAAGTTCCCGAACGATCTGCGGTTGCTGTTCGCCATCGCCGAGGTGATGTTGCGCACAAACCGGCAGGCAGATGCCATGCGGCTTGTGCAGGAAGCCTGGCGAAAGAATCCCGACCAGCCGGGGCTGAAGCTGGCAGTGGCCAACACCGCCATGAGGGTGAACCAGCTGGACACGGCAGAACAGCAGTTCCGCGACCTGCTGGCGAAGAATCCCGGCGATGCCGACCTGACCATGCGCCTGGCGGAAACCCTCCGGCGCAAGCGTCAGCTGCCTGCGGCGCTGGATTTGCTGAAACAAGCCTATGCGCGGAACCCGTCCTTTCCCGGACTGGCGTTACAACTGGCGCTGACGCATGAAGCGATGGGCGACTGGCGCTCTGCTGTGCCGCTCTACGAGGCGATCGTCAAGCAGGAGCCGAACCACCTGATCGCCCTGAACAACCTTGCCTACCGGTATGCCGACATGGGCAAGGACCTCGACACGGCGCTCACTTACGCGCAGCGCGCACAGCAGCGCGCGCCCACCAGTGACGACGTCGTGGACACTCTGGCCTGGGTCTATATCCGCAAGAACCTGAACGACACGGCCATCTCGCTGCTGAAACCGCTCATCGCCAAGCAGCCGCGCAATCCGCTGTTCCACTATCACCTCGGGCTGGCGCTTTTGCAGAAAGGCGACCGCACGGCGGCGCGCCAGAGCCTCCAGACCGCTCTTTCGCTCAACCCTTCGAAGGAGGACGAGCAGAGAATCCGGGAAGCGCTGTCGCGGGCGGGCTGAGCCGCATGTGGTTGCGCCATCCGGCGGCGCCCTACACAGCGCCGTTTCTCTATTTCCTTCTGTGCCTCGCCGTTCTGCCGAAGCTCGGGCTGGCGCCGCGAGCCGAACTGGCCTTCTGGCTGGTGTCGGGCTTGGCAGTGACGTGGCTGTCCAGCCGCAGTCTTCTGGGGATCCGCTTCATGGCGCCCGTGGCATCCGCCGCTGTCGGCGTTGCCGTCTTCGTCCTCTGGATTGCGCCCGACATGCTCTTTCCCGGATGGCGCAGCCACTGGCTGTTCAACAACGGTTTGCTTGGGGAAGCCGGGACCGCGATGGCGGGCGAGGCCATCCGGGACGTTGTGTCTCTCTGGTTGAGAACTGCGCGCGCCGTCGTGCTGGTGCCGGTAGCGGAGGAGCTGTTCTGGCGCGGATGGCTGATGCGCTGGATCGAGAATCCGGACTTCGAGCGCGTGCCCTTGGGCTCGTGGCATGCGCGGGCGTTCTGGATCACCGCGGTTCTGTTCGCCCTGGAGCATGGAGTCTACTGGGACGTCGGGCTGCTGGCAGGCATCGTTTACAACGCATGGATGGTCCGGACGAAGAACCTGGGCGACCTGATCCTGGCCCACACGGTCACCAACGCCTGCCTGTGCGCCTGGATCGTGGCCACGGGACGATTCGAATACTGGCAGTAGGCCCCGGAGCGGAGGGCTGCCTTGTGATTTACTGAAATGTTGTCCCGCTGATGCCCTCCCGATATCCTCTCTTTGACCGGTCCCGCCTGCGCATCTTGCCGCTGGCCCAGCGGCAGCATGATCTCGAGATCGGGCAGTGGCTCAGGCTGGAAGATCCGGCGCCGCCGTTCGAGCACCCGGACCTGGCCGTGGTGGCGTCGCGGTGGGCGGCGGCGCAGCGGCGCGGGGCGGCGCGCATCCTGATGATGGGGGCGCATCTGCTGCGGGCGGGCACGAACCGCCACATCATCGACCTGCTGGAGCGGGGCGCGCTGTCGGTCATCGCCATGAACGGCGCCGGCATGATTCACGACTATGAACTGGCGCGCATCGGGGCGACCACGGAGAGCGTGGCGCGCTACATCCGCGAAGGCCAGTTCGGCCTGTGGCGCGAAACGGGGGAGTTGAACGGCTGGATCCGCGACGCCGCCGAAGCGGGGGAAGGGCTGGGCGAACACGCGGGCAGGCGCATTCTCGAATCGGACTTCCCCTTCCGCGACTGGAGCGTGCTGGCCGCCGCCTACCGTTGCGGCGTGCCGGTAACGATACATGCCGGCATCGGGTACGACATCCTGCATGAGCATCCCAACTGCGACGGGGCCGCGCTTGGCGGAACCAGTTACCGCGATTTCCTGATCTTCGCGCGCGTGGTGGAAGGGCTGGAGGGCGGCCTTCTGCTGTCTTTCGGCTCGGCCATCATGGGGCCGGAGGTGTATCTGAAGGCGCTGGCGATGGCGCGCAACGTGGCTCACCAGGAAGGCAGAGCGATCCGGCATTTCACCACCGCCGTGTTCGACCTGGTTCCCATCCACGGCGACTTCCGGCGCGAGTTGCCGAAGACCGACCCGGGCTACTATTTCCGCCCGCACAAGACGATGCTGGTGCGCACGGTGGCCGACGGCGGCGAGAGCTATTACTTCAGCGGCGGCCACCGCGCGACGTTTCCCGCCTTGCGCGCCGCGCTGCTGCGCGCTCTGGAGGAGCAGGCATGAGTCCCGCTGAAATTCTGGAGGCGATCCCGCGGCTGCGCGCGCTGGTGGCCGGCGACATCTGCCTCGACCGCTGGTGCCGCTATGATCCGCGGCTCACAGAGCCGTCGCGCGAGACAGGGCTGGACCGCATCGCGGTCGTCGCCACGGAATGCACGCCAGGCGCGGGAGGCACCGTAGCCTCCAACCTTGCTTCGCTGGGCTGCGGGCGCGTGGCTGTGCTCGGCACCATCGGAGACGACGGCCACGGCTATGAACTGCGCGCCGCTCTGGCGCGCCGCGGCATCGACGACTCGCTGCTGGTGACGGCGCCGGGGCAGACCTTCACGTACACCAAGCTGATCAACACCTTCACGGAGGTGGAGGACCTCGGCAGAATCGACTTCGTCACCTTCCCGCCGCCGCGCGAGGTGGAGGACGAGATCCTGCGGCGGCTGGAGGCGGCGGCAAGCGGGTTCGACGTGATCCTGGTTTCCGACCAGATGGAGACCGCCTCGGGCGCGGTGGTGACGCCGCGCATGCGCGAGAGGCTGGAGCTTCTGCAAGCGCGGCGCCCGGATCTCCTGATCTGGGTCGACTCGCGCATGCACATCGAACAGTTCCGCGGACTTGTGTTGAAGCCCAACGAGCGCGAGGCGCTGGAGGCGTGCGGGCGGCTGGGCCTCGAGCAGCCCGATTACGCCGCGCTGCGGAACGTCACCCGCGCGCCGCTGGTGATGGTCACCCACGGAGGCGATGGCGTCACCCTGGCGAGCGGGGACGGCGTGCGGCGCGTGCCCACGCGCCGCGTGGAGAATCCGGTGGACATCTGCGGCGCGGGCGACAGCTTTTCCGCCGGCGCGGCGCTGGCCCTGCGGACCGGCGCGTCTGCGGAAGAGGCTGCGCTGTTCGGGCATCTGGTCGCCTCGGTGACGATCATGAAACCCGGCACCGGCACGGCCTCGCCCGGGGAAGTGCTCGCCGCAGCCGGGAGCCAGGAGCAGCCATGAGCATCTTCGCTCTCGACGTCGGCGGCACCAAGTTCAGCGCGGCGCTGTTCCGGGACGGGCGCATGGCGAGGAGGGAGTCCCGGCAAACGGACCGCGAAGGCGGCCGCGAATGGATGCTCGGCCAGTTGCGGGAGATTGGGCGGCGCTGGCGCGAAGAGGAGGAATTCTCCTCCATCGGCGTTGGCTTCGGCGGGCCCGTGGACTTCCCGTCGCAACAGGTGGTCTTGTCCACTCACGTGGGCGGGTGGCAGGGCTTCGATTTGCCCGCATGGCTCAGGGAGGAGTTCGGGGCGCCGGTGCTGATGGACAACGACGCCAACGCGGGTGCGCTCGGCGAAGGGCTGCATGGCGCCGGGCGCGGCTTCCGTCCGCTGTTCTACATGACCCTCTCCACGGGCATCGGTGGAGGCATTCTGCTCGAATCCGGCGTCTACCGCGGGGCGGACTCCTACGCGGGCGAAATCGGGCATCTCAACATCCGCCTCGACGGGCCGCCCTGCCTCTGCGGCTCCAACGGCTGCTTCGAGCGGATGTGCTGCGGTCTGTGGCTGGAGCAGGACTACGGCAGGAGCGCGCGCGAACTGATGCAGGACGCGGCCTTCGTGGAGCGTTATGTCGTGGACCTGGCCCGCGGGCTCAAAGCCGCAGTCATGTTGCTCAACCCGGCGCGCATCGTCATCGGGGGCGGCATCAGCAAGGCGGGCGAGTCGCTGTTCGGGCCGCTGCGCGCCGAGCTGCGGCGGCAGATCACGGCGTGGTCGCGCGCGCGGCTCGACGTCGTGCCTGCCGCGCTCGGCGACGACAGCGTCCTGTGGGGCGCATACGAACTGGGCCGCGAGGCTCGGGGACAATAGGAGAAGCATGCAAGCCGGTCAGTTCATCGCCGATTATCAGGCGCGCCTTTCGCAGACGCTGGCGCGAGTCCCGCTGGAGCGCGTGGCGCAGGCCGTGGAGTGGCTGCGCGAAGCGCGCGAGGGGGGAAACACCATTTTCGTCTGCGGCAACGGCGGCAGCGCCGCCACGGCTTCCCACTTCGTCTGCGACGTGCTGAAGGGCTGCTCCTACGGGCGCGAACGGCGCTTCCGCATCCTGGCGCTGAACGACAACCTGCCTACGCTCACGGCCTATTCCAACGACGTCAGCTACGAGTGCGTCTTCGTCGAGCCTCTGAAGAATCTGGCGCGCCCGGGCGACGTGCTCATCGCCATCAGCGGATCCGGCAACTCGCCCAACGTGCTGCGCGCCGCGGAATGGGCCAACGCGAACGGGCTGCGGACCATCGGGCTCACGGGGCGCGACGGCGGGAAGCTCGGGGCGCTCTCGCAGCTCGAAATCCGCGTTCCCGAAACGCACATGGGGCGCATCGAAGACGGTCACATGATCGTCTGCCATATGCTGGCGTACTATTTCATGGAGACCGAAGGCGCGGGGGGCGGATGCTGACGCCCGCCGCGCCGGAAGGCCGCCAGGTGGCGCAAGCCGCCGGGAGCGTGCGCATGAGAATTCTTGCCGTTGCGGTTCTATCCGTCCTCGCCGCTGCTGCCGCCGCACAGCAGGCATCCCCCTGGCCCGAGGGCAAGCGTGCCGCGGTCAGCCTCACCTTCGACGACGCCCGCCCGAGCCAGATCGACACCGGGCTGCCGCTGCTTGAGAAGCTCGGCGTCCGCGCGACGTTCTTCGTCTCGCCGAAGAACCTGGAAAAACGCCTGGACGGCTGGAAGCGCGCCGCCGCGCAGGGCCACGAGATCGGCAACCATTCCATGACGCACCCCTGCACGGGCAATTACGCGTTCTCGCGTTCGAATGCGCTGGAGGGCTACGATCTGGAGCGCATCGCCAGGGACATTGACGCGGCGCAGGAGGCGGTCCGCAAGCTGCTGGGCGTGACGCCGGCCAGCTTCGCCTATCCCTGCGGCCTCAAGTTCGTGGGCCGCGGCCGCCAGACGCGCAGCTACGTTCCGGTGGTCGCGGAGCGGTTTTTGCTCGGCCGCGGGTACATGGACGAAGCGGCCAACGACCCGGCCGTTTTCGATCCCGCGCAGGCGATGGGCACGCCGCTCGACGACATGGGGCCGGAGCAGGCCCTGAAGATCGTGCAAGCTGCGGCCGCCGAGGGCCGGTGGGTCATCTTCGTGGGGCACGACATCGGGCTGCGGCGGTTCCAGTCCGTGGACTCGGCCACCATCGAGGCCATCGCGGCTTACGCGAAAGACCCCTCCAACGGGATCTGGCTCGAAACGGCCGGCGCGGTGGCGCGGCACCTGAGCCGCGGCCTTCCCTGACCGGAACCTTACTTCCGCGGGCCCCGGATCCGCGAACCGCCCTGCTCCAGAACTACGGCCGTTGCCTCGCCCGCGGCGTTCACCTCGAATTCAAGGGTCGCGTCAACCACCTTGGGGAAGAAACGCCGCTCGCTTTCGGCGAACACGGGGATCCTGGGCTGCCCCGTCGCCTGTGTCATCAGTTGTCCGCCTTCCATCGTGACGGTCAGGTTGAATCCGGGGCGCAGTTCGTACTGCCCCACGTAGCGGCTCAAGGTTTCCCGAGGAAGCGAAATCTCGCGGCGTGGCTGAGGCGCCGGCCTCTCGTCTCCAAGAGCGAGCGCGGCGAGGTCCTCGGCCAGCCTTCCCGCCTGGGAAGGCATCGTGTTGGCAAGGGCCACCACCAGAAGCTCCTTCGCAGGCACGCGGATGATCATGGTCGAAAAGCCGTTGATCCCCCCGCCGTGGGACTGCCACACGGCGCCGTTGCGCTCCTTGACGATCCAGCCATAGGCATAATCGTTCTTGTCTGGCGTGAAATACCGCCGGTAGTTTTCCGCGCCCAGGAGCTTTTGCTCCCGCAGGGCGGCGTCCCACTTCAGAAGGTCCGTGCAGGTGGAGTAGAGAGCCCCCGCAGCATGGGGCAGGCTCATGTCCAGAAACTGCGCGTTCCGCAGCTCCTCGCCGCGCCGCTCGTATCCGGCCGCCCGGCGTGGAAGGATTGCGGTGTCGGAGTCATAGCCCGTGTCGTTCATGCCGAGCGGTTCGAAGATCCTGCTGCGGACGAACTCCGCGTAGCTCATGCCGCTCAGCTTCTCGATGAGCAGTCCCAGAAGAACGTATCCCGAATTGCTGTATTTCATTTGCGTGCCGGGTTGGAACTCGAGCGGCCGCTCCGCAATGTCCCTGAGGATCTCAACGGGGTTTCTCGCGCGCCGCATTTCGCGGGCGTAGCCGGGCAGGGCCGTGTAATTGTAGAGCCCGGACGTGTGGGTGAGCAACTGATGGATGGTGATGCCGCGCCAGGCTTCCAGCGCGTCGCTCCAATGCCTGGAGACAGGGTCATCCACCGACAGCTTGCCTTCCTGCTCGAGCAACAGGACCGCCATTGCGGTGAACTGCTTGGTGATGGAGCCGAGGCGGAACCGGGTATCGGGCGCGGCAGGGACCGACCACTCGTAGTTGGCCATCCCGTAGCCTCTGGCGAGCAGGGGCTTGCCGGATTGCGCCACCAGAACGGCGCCGTTGAAACGCTTCAGTTCGTAGTAGGCGCGCGCCTGCCGGTCGAGACGTTCCGGAGTGACGGCGGGAAGCAGCACACAAAGTGCGGAGAACAACAGAGCGAGGCGTTTGGTCATGATCATCCTGAAAGACGCAGACGGCCGCGGCTTGTTCCGCCCGAGGCGGGAAATCAGTTCTCCTGCACGATCCGGCCATCCCGCATATGGACGATGCGGTCCGCATAGGCGGCGGCCTCGGGGTTGTGCGTGATCATGAGGATCGTCTGGCCGAAGCGGTGGTTGAGGCTGCGCAGAAGGCCGAGCACGGCTTCGCTGTTTTCCGTGTCGAGGTTGCCGGTGGGCTCGTCGGCCAGCAGGATGGCAGGGCGGTTGACGAGAGCGCGGGCGATGGCGACGCGCTGCTGCTCGCCGCCGGAGAGCGCGCGCGGCTTGTGGTGCAGGCGGTGCTCGATGCCGAGCAGGCGGATGATCTCGAGGAAGTCCTTCTCCAGCGGGCCTTGCTTTCCGCCGAAGTACCGCGCGATTTCGATGTTGCCCTGCGCGGTGAGCGTGGGCAGCAGATTGTAGCGCTGGAAGACGAACCCGACCTTCCGCCTCCGGAGCCGCGTCCGTTCGAGATCAGTCAGAAGGCTCAGGTCCTGCCCGTCCACCACGACCTGTCCCGAAGTAATCGAAGTGAGCCCGCCGAGCACGTGAAACAGGGTGGACTTGCCGCTCCCGGAGGGGCCGACGATGCTGACAAACTCCCCGCGCGGCACTTCGAGCGAGACGCCGCGCAGCGCATGCACGTCGACGTCGCCCACATGGTAGATCTTGCGGAGGTCGCGAACGGCAATGATCGGTTCCACGATGAAGTCCTGCTACTCGTAGGAAAGGGCCTCGATGGCGTCCTGCCGGGCGGCGCGAAGCCCGGGATAGAGCGCGCCCAGCAGGCTCGCCGTGAGCGAGACCGCCAGGGCGATGGGCCACCAGTCGGGTGCGATTTCCGATTGCAGGTTGGCCCGGACCTGCGTGTTGATCAGCCAGTGCGCGCCGAGCGAAAGCAGGATGCCCGCGGCCCAGCCGGCGACGGCCAGCACGATGGTTTCCCGCACCAGGATGCCGACGATGTCGAACGGGGAGGCGCCCAGCGCCTTGAGAATGCCGATTTCGCGCGTCCGCTCGAGCACGGTCGTGTACATGGTCAACCCGACGACGAGGAACCCGATGATGAGGGAAAGGCCGATGATGACGTAGATAAACGCCTGCAGCCCCGGCACATTGCTCATGGAGAACATGCTGAGGAACTCCTCGATCGAGTAGATCGAATAGCCGGTCAGCTCCGGCTGGCTTTTGAGATAGCGGATCACCTCCGGCGTGCGGGCGGGGTCGTCCAGCTTGAGGAAGGCCTGATTCAGCTTGCCCTCGCTGTTGGTGAGTTCCTGCAGGCGCTGCAGCCGCACGAAGAGGCGCGCCAGCTTGCCGGGCTCGACGATGCCGCAGACGCGCCACTGGTGGTTGAGGATGGTGACCGTGTCGCCGGCTTTCAGCTTTTGCTGCTCGGCGTAATACTGGTCGACGATGACGTCGTCATCGCCCTGGAAGGGCCCTCCCTCCAGAAAGCGGAAGGGGCCGCTCATGGCGACGAACTCGTCGTAATCGATGCCGGTGATGGTGCTGATGCCGCCGATGGGCTGGATGGCAGTGCCTGTGGCGAGTCTCACGTGGGGCACGCCGCGGAAGTAGCGCAGGACGCTCTGCGGCATGCTGGCGCCGGTGAGAGAGATGGCGGAGGCGCCGGGCGGCTTGATCCAGATATCGGCGCCGACGCCCTTGGCGCGGTTGCGCGAGTCTTCCAGCATGCCGCGGCTGAGGCCGGCGACGGCGAGGATCATGGTGACCTGGAAGCCGATGGAGAGCGCGCTGAGGGTGGTGCGCAACCGGCGGTGCTTCAGGTTTTCCAGGACGAGTCGGTTGATCAACGGCTTGAGCGGCCTCCGGCCGGATTTTCCATTCTACCGTCTGGGCCTCATTCGACGCCCGCGCGCCTGCGTCACATCCACAGACTGCGCCTGCGCCCGCGCAAGAGAAGGATGAAGACGGGCCCGCCGACCAGCGCCGTGACGACGCTGACGGGCAACTCCACACTGAGCAGCGTGCGGGCGGCTGTGTCGCACAGGGCAAGGAAGGCGCCGCCGGCGAGGAAGGAGGCCGGCAGGAGCACGCGGTGATCGCTGCCGATGAGGAGCCGCAGGGCGTGGGGCACCACCAGCCCGACAAAGCCGATCGGGCCGGTGACGGCAGTGACAGCGGCGGCCAGCAGACTGCCGGCCAGATAACCGGCCAGCAGCAGCCGCTGCGGAGAAGCGCCGCGCGCCGCTGCCCACTCTTCTCCAACGGCCAGCAGGTTCCAGTGGCGGCCCAGCGCACAAGCCGCCGCCGAGACAGGCAGTACGACGAGCGCCAGACCGGTGAGCACGGGGGCGGGAACAGGGTCGATGTTGCCCATCAGCCAGTGGACGATGGCGAAGCTCTGGCCGACGCTCGCCAGGTTGTGCAGCAGCATGATGAGCGAGCTGGCGATGCTGTTGACGGCGACTCCTGCCAGAAGCAGCGTGAAGGAGGAAACGCGCCGGCCTTCTGCGGCGACCGTGATCACGACGGCGAGCACGGCCATCGCGCCGGCGGCGGCGCCGGCCCACAGCGCCGGCAGCCCCAATAGCGAATGGACTCCGAGCACGATCATCAGCACCGCCCCGAGGCTCGCGCCGCTGGAAACGCCGAGGGTGAACGGCGAAGCCAGCGGATCGCGCAGCAGCGCCTGGAAAAGCACCCCGGCCAGCGCCAGGGCGCCGCCGCTGAGCATGGCCAGCAGGGTGCGCGGCCACCGCACGGCGAAAAACATCTGGGCATCGGGGAATTCGCCCCGCCAGGCCTTCGCCAGATCGATCCGCACGGGACCGGCCAGCGGCGTCAGCACCAGGACCACCAGTGCGAACAGCGCTGTCACCGTCAGGATGCGCGCGGCGCGGCCGGGAGTGAGCGGATCAATCCCCATAGGCGATCCATGCCTTGCCGTCGCGCCGCGTCAGCCATTCGGCCGGAACGCCGAAGACCTCGCGGATGCGCTCCGCCGCCAGCGCATCGCAGGGCGCCGCATCGGCGATGACGCGGCCGGAGCGCAGCGCCACAACACGCCCGGCGAACGAGGCGGCGAGGTTGACGTCATGGGTGACGGCGATCACCAGCAGCCCTTCCCGCGCCAGGCGCCGGAGCAGCTCGTAGATCATCAGCTGGTGATGCAGGTCGAGAAACGCGGCCGGCTCGTCGAGCAAGAGCGCCGCGGGCCGTTGCGCCAACGCCGCCGCCAGCATCACGCGTTGCCGTTCGCCGCCGCTCAGGGAGCGGAAATCGCGGCTCGCGAGCAAAGCCGTGTCGGTCGCTTCCATCGCCTCGCGCACCGCCAGCCAATCTTCCCGGCTGTCGAAAAAGCCGCCCGCATAAGGCGTACGGCCCATCAGCACAACCTGCTCCGCCATGAACGGAAAATCGAAGCGCAGCGTCTGCGGCACGAAGGCGGCCAGCCGGGCGAACTCGCGGCGGCGCCAGCGGTCCACGGAGCGCCCGTTCAGCAGGCACCGGCCCTCGAAGCCGCGCCGCAGCCCCGCCATAATCCCGAGCAGCGTGGACTTGCCTGCCCCGTTCGGCCCGATCAGCGTCACCAGCTCCGGCTGCGGAAAGCGCAGGGTGACGCCCTCGAGCACGGCTGCGCCGTCATAGCGCATGCCCACGCCTTCCAGCTCGTATTGCACCCTCATCTGGCGCCGGCTCCATGGATCAGTTCGAACATCGCTCGGGCTGCCTCGCCCACGCGCGGCCCCGGCCGGATGAGGACCTCTGACGCGGCCTGCCGCACCCGGTTGTCGCGCACGGCCCGGATCAGGCGGTATTGCCCCCACACGGCCCGGAACTGATCAGGTGATTCGAGCGGCTTGCCCTCGTGATGCGCGAAGTCGCCCATGTCAAGAATGACGTCAGGATCAGCGGCCACAATCTGCTCCACCGAGACGCGCGGATAGGCCATGGGCGATCCGGCCAGTGCATTCACGCCGCCCGCCAGCCGGATCAGCTCGTCCAGGAAGCTGCCCGGCCCGGCGCCCACCATGCCCTGCAACGTGCCGGGCGAGCGGCCCACCAGGAAGAGCACTTTGCGCCGCGGCAGCGCCGAGGCTCGGCGGCGCACCTCCTCCATCTGTTTCCCGATCGATGCCGCCAGCGCGCTGCCGCGCTCCTCCACACCGGCCAGCCGCGCGATTTCACGGATCGAGGCCAGAATCTCGGCGATGGAGTCCTGCGGCACTTCCACGGCCCGCAGTCCGAGTTGCGACAGGCGCTCGGCCAGCCGCACGGGATTGCGGACCACCAGCACGAGATCGGGCCGCTGCGCCAGGATGCGCTCGAAGCTTGGCTCGAGGAAAGTGCCGATCCGGGGCTTCGAGGCGGCCTCGGGCGGGTAACGGCAGAACTCGGTGACTCCCACGATGCGCGGGCCCAGCCCCAGCGCAAACAGGGTTTCCGTGAGCGACGGCGCGGTGGAGACGATACGTTGCGGAGGCGTGGCCTGCAGGGCCGCCGCCAGGAGCAGGGCGAGAATCAGCCGGCGCAAAAGTACTCCCGGGCCGCGGCAAGGAAGCGCTCGTTCTCCGGGCGTGTCCGGACGGCGAACCGGATGGCCTCTCCGTCCACGCCCGGCAGCCGCGAACAGTTGCGCAGCAGGATCTTGCGCTCGAGGAACCAGTCGCAGACTTCAGCCGCGGGGCGGTCCGTGTAGGCCAGCAGATAGTTGGCCTCGCCCGGCAAAACACGCAGGCCGTTGAGCTCCTCGAGCGCCTCCAGCAGCCACGCGCGCTCCTCTTCCACCAGCCGGCGCGTACGTTCAGCGTGCGCGGTGTCGCGCACGGCTGCCAACGCCGCCGCTTCGGCCAGCGTGCTCACCCGCCACGGCTCGCGCTTGCGTTGCAGGCGGCGGATCCATTCCGGCGAACCCGCCAGCGCGCCCACGCGCAGCCCCGGCAGCGCATGGAACTTCGACAGCGAGCGCAGCACCAGAACGTTGGGGTGATCCTGGATCCAGCCGATCGCCGATTCCAGCCGTGTGAACTCGATGAAGCTTTCGTCGATCAGCACCGGCCCCTCGCGGCTGGCGACGGCGCGTTTCACCGCCTCCAGCGGAACCGATACACCGGTCGGATTGCCCGGCTGGCTCACCACCAGCAGGCCGCGCTGCGGCCAGGCGTCGGGTTCGGCGGCCGGGACACGATGCGCATGCGGAAACGCGCGGTAGAACTCCGCCCACACCGGAACAGCCAGCGTGGCGGGCCCGTTCCAGCCCGCCCGGGCCAGAAAGTGCACCAGTTCCGTGCCTCCGCCGCCCACCAGCACCTGTTCCGGCCCGATCCCCCAGGCTTTGGCCAGCACGGCGGTCAATTGCTCGGGCAGCGGATCGGGATAGAGGGCGACGCGGTCGAGCGCTTCCTCAATGGCGGGCCGCACAGCCGGCGAAGGCCCCAGGGGGTTGATGCTTGCGCTCAGATCGAGAACCTCACGCCAGTCCCAACCGCGGGCCCTGGCCACGGCCAACACATTTCCACCGTGCGTGACGATCAATCTCATCCTCCCCGCTGCCGCTGAAAAAATCCGGCACGAATGGCCATCTGCGCCAGCGGCGCCATCCACTTCCGCCGCGGCCGGTCCTGGCGCACGCCGCCAAGGCCTTCCATTCCCTAATCTACTACGCTGCCGGCGGACGGAGTCCGCCAGCCCTGCCGGAAGAATTCCAGCAGCTTCTCCTGTTCGGCCCATGGGGCGACCCATGCGGCCAGCCCGTCGAGAACGGAATCGTCCGGCATGGGAGGCGCCATCCTGCGCCCGAGCAGCAGCGACAACCGCCGGTAATCGGAAAGATCCTCGCGTTCCACCGGGCGCGCACCGCCGACCTCCCAACCGCAACTGGCCACCACCGCGCCGCCGAAAGCCTGCTCGCGGAGCCACTCGGCGAGTCCCGTCTCCTCCAGCCAGGCCGCGTCGTGCCCCGCATCGGAGGTCGCCGGCACAAACAGAAACTCGAACTGCCCGACACCCGCCGCCGTCAGCCACTCGGCGCCACGCAGCAGGGCGAGGTCGCGGAAATCGAGCAGATGGGGCAGGCTCACGACGCCAATGCGCGGCCGTGTCGCATACTCCCAGTCCGGCAGCCCCTCCAGTTCCGGCACGGTACCGTGCGTGACGGCGGGCGAGAACAATGAGAGCGGAAATCCGTTCACCCTCAGGCCGCCGCCAGCCCGTTCCACGCGGATCTGCGGAAGACGGCTCATCGTGCCGGAGATCGCCGGCGCCTCCACGATCACCACGTCGCCCCGTAGCGCGACCTCTTCCAGGCGGCTCCACCCGGACTCAAACAGGGGCTCCGGTGCCAGGCGGCAAGCCTCTGCCAGCAGCGCCGCAGCCCGGGAGACGGTACCGCCTCCGGGGCAGGCCTGCTGATGGGCGCCGGCAGCACCCAGATGCAAGGGCGCCGGATGAAAACCGTGATTGGCCAGCCAGCGGGCCAGCCCGCAGGCCACATGAGTCTTGCCCTCTCCGGCATGGGCGCTGGTGATGACCAGAGCGTGCGGCAGTGTCGTTTCTTGCATCGGGTGTGGAGGAGCGGCCGCACTTCGCAGCTGCTTCTTTCAGCTTAACTGGCAGCTGCGGGGGACAAGTGGAGACAAAGAGAGACTGTGCCGCGCGCAGCCTCGCCAGCACGCGGCAGGGATCAAAGAGGCCTGCTCTCGGCAACCTCCAGCGCAGCCGCAGCGGCCCGTTCGCGCATCAAAGCTCTCATCTCCTGCTCGTTGCGCAGCAGGTCCCGGAGCGAAGTCCGGCCCAGGATCCCGTCCAGGCCCTTCTGAACGGCGCTCCAGAGAATCTTCAGCGAGCAGTCCTCCACGTGCGTGCAGTTGCGCTCCAGTCCCGCATGCCGGTCGCAGAAGTGGGCGTTGAAGAAGCTGCCTCCGAGCAGCCCGACCACTTCCGAGACGGTGATTTCGGCAGCCGGCTTGGCCAGTGTGTATCCGCCTGCCTGCCCGCGAACGCTTTTGACCAGCCCTCCGAGGCGCAGGATGCGCATCAGTTTGGCGACATTCGGGACGGAGAGACCCTCCGCCCTGCTGATTTCCGGGATGCTGTGGCTCCGGTCCTCCCCATGGCGCGCCATGTACAGAAGACAGCGCAGCCCATATTCTTCCTGAGCGCTCAGCTTCATGCTTTCATTGTACGTCAAGATGGCGCGAATCAAGACAAAAAGATGGCAAACGCGTTTGGTCAGGTATCCTGCCACGGCGGCGCCGCGGGCCGAATTGCGAACCCGGCGCGGGCCGCGAGCATCCAAAGAGGTGAAAGGTCAGGGCGGAAACGCACAGCCTGCGGGGGCAGGGAATCCGTCTGCTAACGTAGAAATCTGGGAGTAACCATGGCTTACCACATCCGTCCCGTGAAGGAGTTTCTCGTCAGTCCTGCGCTGCCTCCGGAGTTGTCGAGGCTTGGCGAACTCGCCCTGAATTTCCTTTGGAGCTGGAAGCCTACCTTGCGTCCTGTGTTCCGGCGGCTGGACCCGGTGCTGTGGAAGGAATGCAGGCGGAACCCCGTTCTGATGCTGGGACGAATCCCGCAGGAGACGCTGCAGAAGGCGGCGGCGGACCCGCGCTATGTCGCACTGTATCAGGCGGCGTGCCGGGAATTTGACGAATATATGAAAGCGCAGCCGCCTGAGGGCGGAATGAAGGTGGCCTACTTCAGCATGGAGTACGGTCTGCTGGAATCCGTCTCCATCTACTCCGGCGGCCTGGGCATCCTGTCGGGCGATTATCTCAAGGCTGCCAGCGACGCCAACCTCGGCCTGGTGGGTGTGGGTCTGCTGTATCAGAAAGGCTATCTGGAGCAGCACCTGAATCCGGACGGCTGGCAGGTGGAGAAATATCCGGTCAACGACTTTTTCACCTGGCCCGTGGCGCCGGCGCTGGACGCGAGCGGCAACGAAATAGTGGTGGATCTCCGTCTGCCGAGAGGCCATTGCCACGTCAAGGCCTGGAAGATGCAAGTGGGGCGGATACCGCTGATCCTGCTCGACACCAACATCCCGGAGAACACGATCGAGGAATACCGCGACATTACCGACCAGCTCTACGGCGGAGACACGGTGACCCGCATCCAGCAGGAGTTCGTGCTCGCCGTCGGCGGAATGCGGGTACTGAAGGCGCTGGGCATCCAGCCGACCGTCTACCACATGAACGAGGGCCACTCGGCGTTTCTGGCTCTGGAGCGCGTGCGGCTGCTCATGCAGGATCACGGGCTGAGCTGGGAGGAGGCGCTGGAGGCGGCGCGCGTCAACAACACCTTCACCACGCACACGCCCGTGCCGGCGGGGATCGACATGTTCGATCCCGGCCTGATCTACGAGTACTTCCACGCCTACTGCGAGCGCAACAACGTGCCCTTCGACCGCTTTCTGGCCCTTGGCCAGGGCGGCACCGACGAGCAGGGCGACCGGTTTTCCATGGCCGTTCTGGCGCTGAAGACATCGGCCTACCGCAACGCGGTGAGCCGGCTGCATTCGGAAGTCAGCCGCCAGATGTTCAACCGCCTGTGGCCCGATTTCCCGGTCCACGAGGTGCCTATCATTCCGATCACCAACGGCGTCCATCTGCCGACGTGGCTGCACCCGGACCTCGCCAGCCTCTATGACCAGTATCTGGCCCCGGGCTGGCGCGAGCAGTATGCCGATCCCGCCATCTGGACGCAGGTGGAGGACATCCCGAACGAGGAGTTGTGGGAGATCCGCCGCCGGCGCAAGCGGCGGCTCATCGCCTTCATCCGCGAGCGGTTGCTGCAGCGCGCAGCGGAACGCCACGCGCCGAGCACGGAGCAGAAGCGCCTTTCGGAGATCTTCGACCCCGAGGTCTTCACCATCGGTTTTTCGCGCCGGTTCGCCACCTACAAGCGGGCGACGCTGATCTTCCGGGATCTGGCGCGGCTGAAGAGGATCCTCACCAACCCGAAGATGCCCGTGCAAATCGTCATCGCCGGCAAGGCACACCCGAAGGACACGCCTGGCAAGCAGCTGATCCGCGAGATCATCCAGTACACGCGCGACCCCGAATTGTCGCGCCACATCGTCTTCGTCGAGGACTACGACATCGAGGTCGGCCGCGAACTCGTGCAGGGCGTGGATCTGTGGCTGAACAACCCGCGCCGCGGCGAGGAGGCGTGCGGCACCAGCGGCATGAAGGCCGCCATCAACGGGACGCTGAACCTGTCGATCCTCGACGGCTGGTTCGACGAAGCCTACGAGGTTTCCGGCGGCTGGGCGATCGGCGACCGCGACCCGTATTCCGCGGATCTGGACGAGGTGCATGCGTCGTCCATCTATTCGCTCCTGGAGACCGAGATCCTGCCCATGTATTACCAGAACCGCGAAGAGGGCGTGCCGGTGGCCTGGATGAGGCGGGTGAAAACCTCGATTATGAATCTCAGCCCGCAGTACAACTGCCAGCGGATGGTCCGCGACTACGTGGAGCGGATGTACGAGCCCGCCCATCTGGCCAGCCTGCAAGCCGGCCAGAACCACTACGCCTGGGCGCGTGAGAAGGCCCAGTGGAACCGCAAGGTGGACGAGGCCTGGCCCCACGTTTCGATCGAGGACGTCTCGGGCGCGGTGGGCCGCGCCATTGTGACCGGCGCGCCGATCCAGTTGCGGGCGTCGATCGCGCTGGCCGGGCTGACGCCCTCGGACGTTCGCGTGGAGGCCGTGGTCGGACGCGTCAACCCCGACGGCGAACTGTTCGAGACCACCGTGATCAGCCTGCCGTTCCTGCAAGAACAGGACGGGCGGCATTTGTTTGGGCGCGACTTCGTGCCGCACCAGACCGGAAGGATCGGCTACACCCTGCGCGTCAGCCCCAACCGAAGTGAAGACCCGGTGAC
This sequence comes from uncultured Arcobacter sp., assembly GCA_964458495.1. Lineage (GTDB taxonomy): Bacteria > Acidobacteriota > Terriglobia > Bryobacterales > Bryobacteraceae > JANWVO01. The sequence goes on along the minus strand of CAYWJB010000005.1, from coordinate 220,458 downwards.
GCGGCCCTGTTACCTGCCCGTCAAGTGGACCTCGCGAAGCTGAAAGAAGGGGCTGGATTCCGGCGCGGAACCGTGATATGTATGAGGAGTGCCGGGTGAGCGGCCGCGCGGCGAAGCTGGGATGCTTGGGCGCGCGGTGGAAACGGCACACGGGCTAGTGCGAAATTCTCTCCTCGCGGAAGAAGGGCCTGCCATTGGCGTCCGCCGGGATCCGGACTCACACCAGCCTGCTCATTGAGGCGATCCGCACAACCGCAACGACTGACCAGTCACCAAAGGAGCACACTTCCACATGGAAGGCGACCGCAAATACAAACAGCGGGGCTATATGGATTACGACGCCCCGGGTGGCGAGGATCGCGACCGCGAAAGGCCGAAGAACCGCGGGCCGCGTCCCCCCATTGACGTCACCGGCCCCCGCCTGCCGCGCATGGTGGAGACCGTCACGGCGGCGCGCTGCTACAGTTGCGCCACGCCGTTCCCGCCCGACATGGACTTTTCGGGCGCGTGCCCGAAGTGCGGCGCCGAGCTGCACTGCTGCAAGCAGTGCGCCTTCTTCGAGCCCTCGACGCGCTTCCAGTGCACCAAGCCGATTCCGGCGCGCATTCCCTACAAGGACCGCGCCAACGACTGCACGTTCTTCCGGCCGCGCGTCACCGTGGCCCGCGACAGCGCCCCGCCGTCCTCGGTCATCCGCATGAGCGACCGCCCCGACATCGCCGCGCCGAAGAGCGCCGCCGACGCCCGCCTCGCCTTCGACCGGCTGTTCAAGAAATAGGGCCGCCGCGCCGATGGCCGTTGCCTTGCTCACCAGCCTGCGGACCATCGAGGTCCGCCCGTACGAGCCCGATCCGCCCGGCCCGGGCGAGGTGCAGGTGCGCGTGGCCGCTGTCGGCGTCTGCGGCAGCGACCTGCACAATTTCCGCGAGGGCAGCGTGGGCGGCATGCCTTGCGTCTATCCCATGGTGCTCGGCCATGAACCCACGGGAGTGGTCAGCGCCGTCGGGGCTGGCGTCACGCAATGGTCGCCGGGCGACCGGGTCGCCCTGGAAGCCCCGCTTTACTGTTATCACTGCGAATTCTGCATGAGCGGGCGGCACAACCTGTGCCACCATGTCCGCTTCCTGTCCAACGCCGGCGAGCCGGGATTCTTCCGTGATCACGTAAACCTGCCTCCGGTAAACCTCCTGCCTCTGCCGGAAGGGCTTGGCATGGCCGAGGGCACGCTGTTCGAACCCATCGCCATCGCGCTCCAGTCTTTCCGCTTCGGCCAGCCCCGCCTGGGGGAAACCGCGGCGGTGCTCGGCGCCGGACCCATCGGGCTGGTCACCATCGCGTGCCTGCGGCTGGCGGGCGTGGCGCGCATCTGGGCGGTGGAGCCGGTGGCGCACCGGCGGGAGCTGGCGAGGATCGCCGGCGCGGATGCGTCGATCGATCCCTCGCAAACCGATCCCGTCCGCGAAGTGCTGCGCGAGACCGGACAGCGCGGAGTGGACATGGTCTTCGACTGCGCCGGCAAGGGCGACTCGCACAACCAGGCGATCCACATGGGCGCGCCGGCGGCGCGGATCGTCATCACGGCGCTACCCTCCGAAGAGCGTCTTCCCATCGATTTCCACACGCTGCGCCGGAAGGAACAGTGGTTCTTTCCGGTGCGCCGATCCAACCACCGCAGCGAACTCGCTTTGCGGCTGCTGGCCGAACACGCGCCGCTCTTCGCGCCGATGGTGACCCACCGCTGGCCGCTGGAGCGCGCGCAGGAGGCGTTTGAGACGCTGGAATCCTACGCCGGCGGCGTGGGCAAGATCGTGCTGCTGCCTTGAGCGGCCCTCAGACCAGCCGCCCCTGCGCGTCGATGCGCTCCGCGTTCAGGTAGGGCCGCAGCGCCTCCGGCAGCACAATCGAGCCGTCTTCCTGCTGGCAGTTCTCCACCACCGCCACCCATGTGCGCCCCACCGCCAGCCCGCTGCCGTTCAGCGTGTGGGCGTATTCGGCCTTGCCCTTCCCGGTGCGGAAGCGGATGCCGGCGCGGCGCGCCTGGAAGCTTTCGAAGTTCGAGCACGACGAGATTTCGCGGAACGCCTGCTGGCCGGGCATCCAGACCTCGAGGTCGTAGGTCTTGGCCGAGGCGAAGCCCATGTCGCCGGTGCACAGCACCACGCGGCGGTAGGGCAGCCCCAGGCGCTCCAGCACGTGTTCGGCGCTTTCGGTCAGCCGTTCCAGCTCCGTGTAGCTTTGATCCGGGCGTGTGAAGTTGACCAGCTCCACCTTCTGGAACTGGTGCTGCCGGATGATGCCGCGCACGTCCCGCCCGTAGGAGCCGGCCTCGCTGCGGAAACACGGCGTAAAGGCGCAGTAGCGGATGGGCAGTGCCTCGCCGTCGAGCGTCTCCTCGCGGTGCAGGTTGGTCACCGGCACCTCGGCGGTGGGGATCAGCCAGAAGTCGAAGTTCTCGCATTTGAAGAGGTCGGCGGCGAACTTCGGCAGCTGGCCCGTTCCGTATAACGAGGCCGAGTTGACCAGGAACGGCGGCAGGACTTCCGTGTATCCGTGCTCGCGCGTGTGCAGGTCGAGCATGAAATTGATCAGCGCCCGCTCGAGCTTTGCCCCCGCGCCCATGTAGACGGCGAAGCGCGCGCCGGTGATCCTGGCCGCGCGTTCGAAATCGAGAATGCCGAGCTGCGGGCCCAGGTCCCAGTGCGCCTTGGGCTGGAAGGCGAATTCGCGCGGAGCGCCCCAGCGCTTGACCTCGACGTTGTCGTCGCTGGAAGCCCCCGCAGGCACGCTCTCATGGGGAACGTTGGGAATGGAAGCGAGGCGGGCGCGGAACTCCTCGTCCAGCACTTTCGTCTGCTCCTCCAGTTCAGCGATGCGGTCTCCCAGGGCGCGCACGTCGGCCTGGAGTGCAGAGGTGTCCTCCCCGGCCTTCTTCCGCCGCCCAATCTCCTGGCTTTCGGCGTTGCGGCGCGCGCGGAGCTCTTCGGCTTCTGTGACCGCAGCGCGCCGCCGGGCATCCAAGGACCGGAACTCCTCTACGTCGAGAGAGAATCCGCGCTGCTGGAGGCGGGCGGCAATGGCCTCCAGATGGGCCCGGAAGTACGCCAGATCGTGCATAGAAACCAACATTGTACCGTCCCGGCTGGATTGGCAGCCGGCGGGGAACGGGTAAACTGTGGAGAAGGAAGCAAGCCGATGGCGACCGCCAAAACTGTGACTGCGCCCGCGCCGGCAAGCCCCGACTATTGCGGCCTGGACCGCGCCGCCTTCCAGCGCGCTTTCCGCATCATGCAGATGTCGCGGCGGCTGGACGACCGCGAGGTGATGCTGAAACGGCAAAACCGCATCTTCTTCCAGATCAGCGGCGCCGGCCACGAGGCCATCCAGACGGCCGCAGGCATGGCGCTGCGCCCGGGGCAGGATTGGTTCCACCTCTATTACCGCGACCGCGCTCTGGCGCTGGCGCTCGGCGTCACCGCCGAGGACATGCTGCTGGAAAGCGTGGGCGCAGCCGCCGGGCCCGCCTCCGGCGGCCGCCAGATGCCATCGCACTGGTCCTCCCCGGCGCTGCACATCTTCACCGGCTCCTCTCCCACCGGAACGCAGTTCCTTCACGCCGTGGGATGCGCCGAAGCCTCCCGCTACCTGCGCCCGGAATCCGGCGAGGTCACGCTGGCCAGCGGCGGGGAGGGCGCCACCAGCGAAGGCGAATTCTGGGAGGCTCTCAACGCCGCCTGCCTGAACCGCCTCCCGGTGATCTTTCTGATCCAGGACAACGGCTGGGCCATCTCGGTTCCGGTGGAGAAGCAGACGCCCGGCGGAAGCATCTCGAAACTGGTCTCCGGCTTCCCGGATCTGAAGATCCTCGAGTGCGACGGCACGGACTTCCTCGCCTCCTACCGGGCGATGACGGAAGCGGCTGAACACGCGCGCGGGGGCCACGGGCCGGCGCTGGTGCACGCCCACTGCATCCGCCCCTATTCGCACTCGCTCAGCGACGACGAGCGGCTTTACAAGACCGAGGCCGAACGCGCCGCCGAAGCCGCGCGCGATCCCATCATCCAGTTTCCGCGCTGGCTCATCGCCGAGAACCTCCTGGAAGAGGTCTCCTACAAGCGCATCTGCCACGAGGTGGACCTGGAGATCGCCGAAATCACCGAACGCGTGCTGAAGGCCGAACCGCCTTCGCCGGACTCGGCCCTGCGCTACCTTTACTCGCCCGACTTCGACCCTTGCTCGCCCGCGCTGGAAGCCGAGCCGCAATTCGACGGCGAGCCGCGCACCATGGTGGACGAGATCAACCTTACGCTCGCCGAAGAGATGGAACGCGACCCCAACATCGTCGTCTTCGGCGAGGACGTGGCCGATTGCAGCCGCGAAGAGAACCTGCGCGAGGTAAAAGGCAAAGGCGGCGTCTTCAAGGCCACGCACGGCCTGCAGGCGCGCTTCGGCTCCCGGCGCGTCTTCAACTCCCCCATCGCCGAGGCGGCCATCGCCGGCCGCGCCGTCGGCATGGCCAGCCGGGGATTGAAGCCGGTGGTCGAGATCCAGTTCTTCGACTACATCTGGCCGGCGATGATGCAGATCCGCGACGAGCTGGCCAACATCCGATGGCGCTCGAACAATGCCTGGAAAGCGCCGGCCGTGATCCGGGTCGCCATCGGCGGCTATCTGAACGGAGGCGCCATCTACCACAGCCAGTGCGGCGAGGTTGCCTTCACGCACATTCCCGGCCTGCGTGTCGTCTTCCCGTCCAACGCGCTCGACGCCTGCGGCCTGCTGCGCACCGCCATCCGCTGCGACGATCCGGTGCTGTTTCTCGAACACAAGCGCCTGTACCGCGAGCCGTACAACCGCAGCCCCCACCCGGGGCCCGATTTCACCATCCCCTTCGGCCGCGCCCGCGTCGTCAAGCCCGGAAGCGACCTGACGGTCATCACCTACGGCATGACCGTGCAGAAGTCGCTGGTGGCGGCGTCGTGGATCGAACAGAAGCACCCGGACCGCTCCATTGAAATCCTCGACCTCCGCACGCTGGCACCGTACGACTGGGAGGCCATCGCCCGCAGCGTCCGCAAGACCAGCCGCGCGCTGGTGGTGCATGAGGACATGCTCAGCTTCGGCTACGGAGCGGAAATCGCCGCCCGCATCGCCGGCGAGCTGTTCGAGCATCTCGACGCGCCGGTGGCGCGCGTGGCCGCCCTCGACACCTGGGTCGGCTACCACCCGGATCTGGAAGACGCCATTCTGCCCCAGACGCAGGACATCCAGCGGGAAGCCGAACGGCTGCTGGCCTACTGAGGCGGCAGCACGCCCCGCGCGCGCAGCTCCTGTTGCAGCTTTTCCACGCCCTCGAACAGCACCGCGTCGATGCCCATTCGCCGCGCCCCTTCCACGTACTCCGGGATGTCGTCGGTGAAGAAGCACTCCCGCGGGGCGCTGCCGGCGGCGCTGACGGCGGCTTCGTAAATGCGGGGATCGGGCTTCATCGCCCTGGTTTCATAGGAGAGCACGAAAGCGTCGAAGTGGCGCAAAATCGGGTAACGCTCGCGGATCATCTCAAAATGCATCGGGTTGGTGTTGGACAGCAGCACGGTCCGGTAACGGGCGTGCAATTGCTCGAGCAGGCTGTCGGGAACCAGCGTTTCGGGGAGAAAAATGCTGAACCAGATCTCGCGAAATTCGTCGTAATCGACATCCGATTCCAGCAGCTGCGCAACGCGGCGGTGGAATTCGTGGCTGTCCATCCGGCCGGATTCGAAGTCGCGGACCATGCCGTCGGCCTTGAGCCGCGCGCGCACCTCCTCCGGCGGCAGGCCGCAGCGCTCCGACATCCGCTCGTAGCCGCGGCGGAAGTCGAACGGCGCAATCACGCGGCCCAGATCAAAGATCAGGCTCCGGATCACTTCCCCATTGTAACGGGCGGCTCGCCGGCGGCTGTGCCGCGGCTCGCCAGGCGGATCAGAACGCTGAGCCCGCCCGCATAGGCGATGCCGGGGCGGTTCAGATATTCGGCCACGCCTGCGGCAACGCTCTCGTCGAGGCTCGCATTCAGCCCGATGGCGAACCCGGGTGGCGCCACGGCCGCAGCCAGCAGACACCAGGCGCGCGCCACGCCGGAGCAGGAGAGGAGAATGCGCCGGCCTCGGGCGAAGCCGGCAACGTAGCGCACACCGGCGAGGATGTCCTGCACGCGCTCGGCAAGGTTGCTCCTGCGAAACGTGGCGCGTTCGAGGTCAAACGGCTGCGGCGGCGCGCCAGACTTGTAAACCTCGATCAGGAGACGCGCCCGCACCGCTCCGCCCGCCTCAACGGCGAGACACTCCGGGCACTGCAGCCCGGCCGGGCTGACAGCGATCTCGAACGATTCCGTATTCTCCGAGGGCGGCACGAGCCACCGCGCCCGCACCGGCGTGCCCGTGTCGGTCCTCAGGAGCACCAGGCCGGCGGTGGATTCCGGCTCCGTGACTTCCGCCGGCGTGCGGACGTTCAGGCACACCGCCAGCCGTTCGCGCAGTTGTTCCAGATCCATCGCGGCTGTGCGCTGCACCGCCATCTTCCTCCACGCAGCGAGGATCTCGTTCCGAGTGGCGAGCGCTGCGGCTTGCATCGGCTCTCCAATCAGCAACTCGTCCCGCGACGGCAGAGGCAATGCATTGCTCTCCCGTGGCGCGGCGGCAAAAGGGTTGCGTCGAGCCAGCGTGCGGTGGAAAAACGCATAGACGGCCTCGCGGCTCTCCCGGTTCGAGTTGTGTCCGGCGTCGATCATCGCCGCCGATGCCCGCCGTTCCTGCCGGTAGAGCCGGTACACGGAGCGGATCGCCGGAAGTTCCACTTGAAGCGTCTCGCGCGTCCAGTCGCCGGTCGCCGCCACCAGCAACAGGGGGCGGGGCGCAATCAAGGAAGTCAGTTCGACGTTGTTTGTGCCGATGCGCAACCCTGGCGCCATCTCGCAAACGTCATCGCCCTGAAAGGTCGCTGACACCATGCCGGAGGGCACCGCCGCGCGGATGCGCTCGTCGACCGCCGCGAGCAGGTAGGTCTGCGTGCCGCCGCCGGAAGTGCCGGTCATCCCGATCAGAAACCGGTTCACCTCCGGGAGGGACTCGACAAAATCCAGCGCCCGGATCGCGTTCCAGAGTTGCAGGCTGAAGGGCGAGAACAGCCACGCCAGCTCCTCGGGCGAGCGCCCGAAATCATGTGGCAGCTGCCTCGTGTCCTCATAGCCGACCATGTCCCACGCCAGCACAACGAACCCCTGCGCCGCCAGGTTCGCGCAAAGCGCCGGAACGGAGTAATCCTCGGCGTGGTGTGTGCGCCCGTGCTTCCAGTGCCCGTGCGCCACCAGCACCGCAGGCGACGGGCGCGCGAGCCTGGCCGGAGTGTAAAGGTTCGCGCCCACCAGAAATCCCGGCAGGGTTTCGAGCGCCAGCTTCTCGACGGCATAGGCGCCCTTGCCAATCTTCCCGAACCGGTGCACGGGAACCGGACCGCGCGGCTCGAGCGGCCATAGACCGGCGGAAACCAGGATCTGCCGCCGCAGCACCTCTCTTCTGGCTTCCCAGGTCTTCAGGTCTTTGTACTGCCGGGGCGTAAAGCGGGTTTTTGAACCGATAGTCTCCGTATCACGGGGATCGGGAGGCGCGCCCCGGGCTGCGGCCAGTCCCGCCAGGAACAGAATTCCCACGAGAATTGGCGGCTTCCCCCTCCGCCGGGCAGATCCCTCGATGGCCTGATTCCCCCAGGAATTGACGCGAGCCGATGCCATCGACAAAAAGACGGACTCAAGGGAGCCGAAGTTTCCCCCGCGGCTCGAACCGCAGCCGCCGACGCACGCGGCTGTGGACCTTGAGCCGGAGAATATGACGGCTTGCGCCGTCCGGCCGGTTCCTGCGCACCTCTCCAGCAGAGCCAGCCTGCTGCCTTTGCTGCCGTTTTGCCGGCGTCTGTGCTGGAAACACGCGAGGCGCAAAGCGCCGGAGGGCCTCAGCCCCGGAAAGACCGGATTGCGGCCACAGTCTGTTCCACCGCGGCATCGTCATGCGCCGCGGAGACAAATGCGGCCTCAAATTGTGAGGGCGGAAAATACACGCCGTTTTCCAGCAAGTGATGGAAAAATGCGGCATACCGCTGCGTGTCGCAGGTGGCGGCGTCTTCCCAGGAATTCACGGGCCGGTCCGTGAAAAAGAAAGTGAACATCGAGCCCGCGCGCTGCACGGTCACCCCTGCCGGAGCGGCGGCGCAAACCGCCTCGGCGGCTGCGGCGGCGCGCTCGTATACCTCCGGATGTTCGGCCAGATGCTTCAGCATGGCGATGCCGGCGGCCACCGCGCACGGATTGCCTGAAAGCGTCCCCGCCTGGTAGACGCCTCCGGATGGCGCCACATGCCGCATGACATCCGCCCGGCCGCCGTAGGCGGCAATCGGGAGCCCGCCGCCGATGATCTTGCCGAGCGTCGTCAGATCCGGACGGATCCCGTAGATCTGCTGCGCCCCGCCAAGCGACAGCCGGAACCCGGTCATCACTTCATCAAAGATCAGCAGAGCGCCGTGCCCCGTGCACAACTCCCGCATCGCTTCCAGAAAGCCCGGCTGCGGGAGCACGCATCCCATGTTCCCGACGACGGGTTCCACGATTACCGCCGCGATCTCGCCGCCGTGCCTTTGGAACGCGGCCTCCAGCGCCTCCACCGAGTTGTATGGCAGCGCAATCGTGGTCCGCGCGAATTCCTCCGGCACGCCCGCCGTGCCTGAAATGCCCAGCGTCGCCACGCCGCTGCCCGCCTTCACCAGCAGCGAATCCACATGGCCGTGGTAGCAGCCCTCGAACTTCACCGTCAGCGTCCGGCCTGTGAAGCCACGCGCCAGCCGCAGGGCGCTCATCGTGGCCTCGGTGCCCGAATTCACCAGCCGGACCATCTCCACCGACGGCACCGCCGCGCAGATCCGCTCGGCCAGCTCCACCTCCCGCCCTGTGGGCGCGCCGAAGCTCGAGCCGTTCTCCAGCGCCTCGCGTACGGCTTCGATCACCGGCGGGAAGGCGTGTCCCAGAATCAGCGGTCCCCACGAGCAGATGTAGTCGACATACGTGTTGCCGTCGGCATCGGTGATCCGGCAACCGCTGCCCCGCCGCAAAAACCGCGGCGTGCCGCCCACACTGCGGAACGCCCGCACGGGGGAATTCACGCCACCCGGAATTCGCTGCTGCGCTCTCGCAAACAGCTCCTCGCTGCGCTTCGTGTTCACCCTTGTCTGCCTTCCTTCACCACCCGGTGCCCGAGCATGGCGCCATAGAGAATCTCCCGCAACGTGCCGTTCAGGCTGGCCAGGATCCGGTCCTTCAGGTCCAGGTAGCGCTGCGTGCCCGCAAACAGGTCCTGCACGATGTCGCGCATGCGCGGCGAGTGCCGCATCAGTTCGATCATCCGCGCCGGCACGCTCGAAAACATCACCTGCTGAATGAAGAACCGCTTTGCCAGGCCGGCGCCGAAGGCCAGGTCTTCCAGAAATTCGCCATGCACCAGCGAATTGTAAAACGTGTGGCGGGAGCCCGGATCCAGGCGCTCGTCGAGGATGGCCTGCGCCGCCAGGTCGCCGGAGCGGATCGCATAGTAGAGCCCCTCGCCGGTGACCGGATCCACCAGCCCCGCCGCGTCGCCAGCCGCTACCCACCGGGGACCGCTGATGCGGTTCGACCGCCAGCTCGGCCGCTCCAGGGCCGGGATCACGTGCGCATAGAACTGCGCCCCGGCGCGCGAAATGCCTTGCTCGTCCATGTACCGGTGGAGCTGCTCGCGCGCCTCATGCGACGCCACGCCCTTGCCGCAGATGCCCACCGAGAGATGGTCGCAGCGCGGAAAGACCCACACATAGCCCTCGAAGTTGGGGAAAAACTGAATATCGACTTGCGCGCGCCCCTCCGGCACGTAGTAGCCGAGCGCGCACATCGTGTCGCCTGGCTTCCACTCGGTTCCCACGCTCTTCAGGGTGTTGCGCGCGCCCGTGGCCACCACGACAAAATCTGCCTCCAGCGAGCCGTGGGCTGTCCGAATCAGCCAGCCTTTTTCCCGCGGCTGGAGCGCAAGCACGCGTTCCCGCTCCAGCTGCGCCCCCGCCGCTTCGGCGCGGTCCAGGAGAAGTTGGTTCAATTGCTTCCGCGAGTAGATCAGGAGCGGGTGCCGCAGGCGCATCGACACGCTGCCCCCGCGGGGCTCGCTCAGCCGCGCCTCGAAGACCTGCTTCTTCGGGACCGGATTCTCCAGCAGAAACGGATACTGGCGGTAGGCCTTGAATGTGATGCCGCCTCCGCAGGGCTTCTCCCACGCGAGCTTCTCGTCCAGCAGGACCACGGGAACGCCCGCTTCCGCCAGCCCCGCCGCGGCCATGGCGCCGGCGGGTCCGCCGCCCAGCACGGCCACGCGCTTCACTTTTTCGTCTCCGCTCCTGCGCCTCCAACCGGCGGATGATCGGGAGGCAGCTGCCCCTGTCCGGCAGGCGCAGAGCCCGGCGGCGGCATCATGCCGTGGCCCATGCCCGAATCGGCCTTCTTCTTCACGACCCACTCGTTGCCCTGCCGCTCCAGCGTGTAGCGCATCGACATGCCGGACGCCGCAGCCGCGCCCTTCGGTTTGAAGCCGACCACGGCGTCGGCTTCATTGTCGCGGAAAGTCACGCTGGTCACCTCGATGTCCATCTGCGCCAGGTTCAGCCCGGAGTTCTGAGACAAATGCTTGATGACGCCGGCGCGCACGGCTTCATTGGTATGAATGTTCTTCGAGCAGCCGGCCAGCAGGGCCAGCGCGAGGAGGGCGATCCACTTGGCGGAAGTCACATCTGTGATTATACTGGCGGCCACTCGGCTGCCGGCCCGCCGCTCGCCGTCTGGTCTGCGATACACTTTCGCCATGCGGATTGGATGCAGCCTCGCCGTCCTATGCTGGATTTTCCTCGCGCCCTTGGGCGCGTGGCAAAACCCCTTCCTCGGCCGGTGGAACTTCAACATCCAGACGCCCGGTGGCCAGCGCGCCAGCTGGCTGGGCATTTACGAGCGGGGTGGCGCGCTCGAAGTCTGGTATCAGCCCACCGGGGGCAACGTCTTCCAGGTGAAGGACGCACGGATCGACTCCGGCAAGCTGATTCTGAACATCTCGGCCTCCGGGCCGAACCGTCCGGCCGTCGTCTGGGAGCTGGAAAGCCGCGGCGGAAAGCTGGTCGGCGTCTCCAAGCGCGGAGAGACAACCACCCCGCTCGAAGGCAAACCGGCGCCCGAGCTCAAGCGCTCCGAACCCCGCGCCTGGAGCGAACCACGCCCGCTGTTCAACGGCCGCGACCTCACAGGCTGGGAACCCGCCGGCAACCCGGCCAACAGTCACTGGAAGGCCGTCAATGGCGAACTGGTCAACAAGAAGCTCGGGTCCAACCTGAAGTCCACGGAGAAATTCGAGGATTTCCGCCTTCACTTCGAGGTGATGCTTCCGGAGCACACCAACAGCGGCTTCTACCTGCGCGGGCGGTATGAGATCCAGCTCGAGAACGAGCCGGGCGGCAAGAGCCCGCCGGAGCGGCGCATGGGCTCCATCTACGGGCGGATCGCGCCAAAGCCTGCGCCCGCCAACCGCCCCGGCGAGTGGGACGTCTTCGATGTGACTCTCGTGGGCCGCACGCTCAGCGTTGTCCAGAACGGCGTGGTGACGATCGACCGCCAGGAGATCGAAGGCATCACCGGCGGCGCGTTCGACGCCGATGAGGAGTTGCCCGGGCCGTTTCTCATCCAGGGCGACCACGCCGGCGGGGTGCGCTTCCGCAACATCACCATCTCCGTGCCGAAGCGTTGACCGCAGGCGCCTGCGATATTCTGGGGTCATGAACCGCCGGGATGCCGTCGCGCTCTCCCTGTTCGGCGTCGCCGCCCGCGGCGCTCCCGCCGCCGTGAGGCCGCTGCCGCCAGCCGCGCTGCGGGAAAAGGATCCGGAGAAATACTGGCTCCAGGTGCGGCGCGAGCAGTTTCTGCTGCCCGGCTGGCGCGCCTTCCTCAACAACGGCAGTCTCGGCGTGGCGCCGCGCCCGGTGGTGCGGGCAGTCACCGATTATCTGGAGACCGCCGCCGGGCTGCTGCGCGACGATTACCCGCGTTGGGGCTACGAAACGCTGGACGAGGAGCGCGCCGAAATGGCCGCCTTCGCCGGATGCCGCAAAGAGGAGCTGGCCTTCACCCACTGCGCCACCGAGGCGATGAGCGTCATCGCCAACGGCATCGATCTCAAGCCCGGCGACGAGGTCCTGATCACCGATCACGAACACCCCAGCGGCATCGCCCCCTGGGCGCTGCGGGCCAAACGCCACGGCATCACCGTGCGCGAGGTCAAGCTGCCCCACCCGCCCGAGAGCGCCGCGCAACTGGCCGACATCGTGATCTCCGCCATCGGTCCGCGGACCCGCGTACTGAGCTTCAGCGGCATCCTCAGCCCCACGGGCGTGCTCATGCCCGTGCGCGACATCTGCCGCGCGGCGCGCTCCAGGGGCGTGCTCACCGTCGTCGACGGCGCCCACATGAACGGCCAGGTGCCGCTGCGCCTGTCGGAACTGGAATGCGACTACTTCGCCGGCAGCCCGCACAAGTGGCTGTTCGCGCCCGCCGGGTGCGGCCTGATGTACATCCGCGAGGAGCACATCGACCGGCACTGGCCGGTCATCGTCACCGGAGACTGGGACAAGACCGACTTGAAGGCGGCGCGCTTCATGAAGATCGGCACCAACAACCGCGCCATCCTGGCGGGGATGATCGAGGGGAAGCGCTTCCTCGAGGCGCTGGGCCCCGAACACGTCTACGCGCGCATCCACGAACTCGCGCGCAAGGTATACGCAATGGCGCAGCAGCGGCCCTACCTGAAACTGCTCAGCTCGGCCGACCACCGGCTCTATGGCGCCCTCGTCACCGTCACCTTCCCGGAAGACTTCCGGTTCGATCAGCTCTGGCGCAAGGCCAAAGAGCGCAGGATCTGGCTTTACGGCGGGCAGCGGCTGCGCATCTCCACGCCCATCCACCTGCGCGCCTCCGACATCGACGCAACGTTCGCTCTCTTCGACGAAGTGGCGGGGTACAAGGCAGGATGAAGAACCCGCTGGAGGACGCCGCGGCACTGCTCGATTCGCTGTGGACGATGGTTCTTGCCGTGGGCCTCGAACCTCAAGGCTCGCATGCCGCGCCGCTGTATTTCGTGCGCGGCGAAGGCTTGTCGCTCTACTGGCTCAGCTCGCCTGACAGCTTGCACAGCCGCGTCCTCGCCGCAGGCGGGCAGGTCTCGGCGGCTGTGTTCCGCCCATCCCGAAAGTGGAACGAGCTGCGGGGCCTTCAGATCCACGGCACGGCCCGGGCGGTGCGGAAACAGCGCGCCGTGATCGAAAAATACAAGGCCAAGTTTGGCCTGGGCGGCGAGCTGGATCCGGTGATCGCCCGCAGCCGCTTGTACCGGCTGGAGCCGCAATGGATGCGGCTCATCGACAACCGGCGCGGCTTTGGCTGGAACATGGAGTGGGAATTCCCGCTTTCCGAGGAAAAATGAAGCGAAAAATTCCGAGATTCTTTCCCCTTCTTCTGGCGGCTGCCGCCGCCACGGCGGCGCTGGCCCCGGATGAGGCGCGGCTGCTCTCTCCGATCACCGCGGATCTGCTCAAAGCGCACGTCTCCTTCCTCGCCTCCGACGCACTGGAAGGGCGCGATACGCCCTCCCGCGGGCTGGATGCCGCGGCCGAGTACATCGCCAGCCAGTTCCGCCGCCTCGGGCTGAAGCCGGGCGCCGGCTCGAGCTACTTCCAGATCGCAAGCATGGACAACGTCACCCGCCCGGCGGAGGGATTTTCGTGCGAAATCCGCTGGAACGGCGGGCAATATGCCGTTGATTCTTCCCGCGCCGCCGTCGTGGCCGGGGACGCCCTGCAACTGGATGGCGCACCGGCCGTGCGCGTCGTCTGGACGTCGCCGGAGGACCCGCTCCCGCCGCGGGAATCCGTGGAAGGCAAGGTCGTCCTGCTCAGCGCTCCCCCGCGCGGCGCCGCCTTTCAGCAGAAGCGCCGCGAGCTGCTGGCGCTCGGGCCGCAGGCGGTCATCGCCTCCGGTCCGGCTTTCCGGCCGCGCAGCCTGCTCGAGGAGCGGCAGGATCCGTCCCGGCGCAGCACAGCCGTGATTCATATCCCGGACCCCGGCTTCGCCAAAGCGCTGGAGGCATTGGATGGTCCCGCCACGGTCAGCCTGCGAGTGCCTGCGCCGGTGCGTCAGCCGGTGGATCTGAAAAACGTCGTTGCCGTTCTGGAAGGCAGCGATCCCGTCCTCAGGAACGAGTACATCCTGCTGACAGCGCACTATGACCACGTCGGCGTGCGAGACGGCAGCGAAGACCGCATTTTCAACGGCGCCAACGACAACGCCAGCGGCACGGCCACCGTGCTGGCCCTGGCCGAAGCCTTCGCCCGCCACTCCGCCCGGCCGCGGCGCAGCGTCGTCTTCATGCTCTACTTCGGCGAGGAGCGCGGGCTGGTAGGCTCGCGATACTACGCCCGCAATCCCCTGTTCCCGCTGCGCCAGACCGTGGCGAATCTCAATTTCGAGCAGATGGGCCGCACCGACGACAACTCCGGCCCGCGCGCGGGCAAGCTGACCGCTTCCGGCTTCGACTACACGACGCTCGGCGACCTGCTCGTCGCTTCGGGCAGGGACACGGGCGTGGAGGCGTTCAAAGACGGCGCCAACAGCGACTCCTTCTTCGCCCGCAGCGACAATCAGGCGCTGGCCGACGCCGGGATCCCCGCCATCACGGTCTCCGTGGCGTGGACATTCCCCGATTACCACAGGCCCGGAGACGAGTGGGAGAAGCTCGATTACGGCAACATGGAGCGCGCCGTCCGCGCGTGCGCCGTCACCGTCTGGCGCGCTGCCAGCGCGGCTTCGGCGCCGGCCTGGATCGAAGGCCCCTACACCGCCCGCTACATCGAGGCAGCCCGCCGGCTCCACGCCTCGCAGTGAGCGGGTGCTACCCTTGAAAGTTCCGGATGGCCACGCTTCGCTACACGACGCCACACGGCGTCACCGTCACACGCCTGCGCTCGCGGCTGCCCTTCCGCAAGGGGCTCGACCACCTGCTCGGTGAGCTCGACCGCCACCGCGGCGTCTATCTCTCCTCCGGCTACGAGTATCCGGAAAGATACTCGCGCTGGGACGTCGCTTCCGTTCACCCGCCGCTGGAAATCCTCGGCGCGGGGCGCGAAATCGAGTTCCGCCCGCTGAACCTGCGCGGACAAATGCTGGCGGAGATGTTTCATCATCTGCTCCGCGGCCATCCCCACTGGGAAACGCTGGCTCTGGCCGGCGGCTCGCTGCGCGGGCGCCTGAAGCCGCTGCCCGCGCTGTTCCCGGAAGAGGAGCGCAGCAAGCAGCCGTCGTTCTTCTCCATCCTGCGCGCGCTGGTCGAGGAGTTCCGCCACCCGCGCGACGGGCGGCTGGCTTTGATCGGCGCCTTCGGCTACGACCTGCTGTTCCAGTTCGATCCTGTTCGCCTGCGCCTGCCGCGCCCCGCCGGGCAGTGCGACCTGCGCCTGTTCCTGTGCGACGACATCTGTTTCATGGACCGCAAGAAGGAGGTGATCGAACGCTATCAGTACGACTTCGATTTCGAGGGGCTCTCGACTCTCGGTCTGGCGCGCCAGACCGAAGCGGTGCAGGCGCCGCCTGCCGCGGCCCCGCCGGAGATCGTCAGCGACCACTCGCCCGAAGAGTACATGGCGAAGGTGGAGCGCGTGCGCGAGGGCATGAAGCGCGGCGATTATTACGAAGTCGTGCTCCGCCAGACCTTTTCCGCCGGCTTTGAAGGCAGCGTGTCGGACCTGTTCCGGCGCATCCAGAAGGGCAGCCCCAGCCCGTACGAGTTCCTGCTCCAGTTCGGCGACGAACAGCTGGCCGGCGCCTCGCCGGAGATGTTCGTCCGCGTGGAGGGCCAGCGCGTGGAGACCTGCCCGATCTCCGGCACCGTGCGGCGCACCGGCGATCCGCTGCGGGACCACGACCTGATCCGCGAACTCCTGAACTCGCCCAAGGAAGAGAGCGAGCTCACCATGTGCACCGATGTCGACCGCAACGACAAGTCGCGCGTGTGCAAGCCGGGCTCGGTGCGAGTGATCGGCCGGCGGCTCATCGAACGCTACGCCGGGCTGTTCCACACGGTCGACCATGTGGAGGGCGAGCTTGGCGAGGGCTACGATTCGCTCGACGCCTTCCTCTCCCACATGTGGGCCGTCACCGTGATCGGCGCGCCCAAGAAGGCGGCCGCGCAGGCCGTCGAGGATCTGGAGAAGGACGCGCGCGGCTGGTACGGCGGCGCCGTCGGAATGCTCTCGCTCAACGGGGACATCAACACCGGCATCCTCATCCGCACGGTCCACCTCCGCGGCGGCCTCGCCCGCTACGGCGCCGGCGCGACCATCCTGTACGATTCGGATCCGGCCGCCGAGGAGCGCGAAACACGCCTCAAGGCGACCGGGTTTTTCCGTTCGCTCGAACCGCCACCGGCGGCGCAGCGGCGCCCGCGCCCCCCTCGGCCCGGCCGGGGGTTGCGCGTCCTGCTGGTGGATAACGAAGACTGTTTCATCCAGACTCTGGCCAATTACGTCCGCCAAACCGGGGCGGAAGTGACAACATATCGCGCCGGATTTCCGATTGAATTGCTGGACTCTCTCGGCCCGGACATGGTGCTGATCTCCCCGGGGCCAGGGCGTCCGGCCGATTTTGGCGTGCCGGATGTGGTGCGCGCCTGCGCTGCCCGCGGCATTCCAGTCTTCGGAGTCTGCCTTGGCCTTCAGGGCGTTGTGGAGGCGTTCGGCGGCGAACTCGGCGTGTTGCCTTATCCGATGCACGGCAAGCCGTCGAAGGTGCGGCATGACGGTTGCGGGGTTTTCGCCGGGCTGCCCCAGGACGTGAAGGTGGGCCGTTACCACTCGCTCTTCGCGCTTCGCGAGAAGCTGCCGGCAGAGCTTCAGGTCACCGCCGAGAGCGATGACGGCGTCATCATGGGCGTGCGCCACCGGACGCTGCCCGTGGAGGCCGTCCAGTTTCACCCGGAAAGCCTGCTGTCGCAGGACGGCGACCACGGGCTGCGCATGATCGAGAACATGGTGCGGCAATTCGGCTCCGTCAAAAGCCGCACAAAACCGGGGCGAACCTAGGGCGATGCCGGCGCTTCTCATCGGGCAAGTCCGGACCGCTTGTCAGGGAACTTGGCCCGGGTACTGGTACGGCAGCGCCGTTGTCTGGCGCGTGCGGTTCAGGCAGACTGGAAGCAGAAGCATGTCGATCTCCGACGCGGTTTACCTCCTGTTCCTGTTCATCTGCGCCTGGCTGGCCCTCGCCTGGGACTCGGAGGGCGGCGGCGGAAAACGGGCGCGCCTGCCGCTGAAACCCTGAATGGCCACCGTCGCCATCGCGGGCGCCGGCCTGTCGGGCATGGCCGCCGCGGCCGCCCTGTCGGCGGCAGGCTGCCGCGTGGTGCTGCTCGAATCCAGACCGTATGCCGGCGGGCGGGCGGCTTCCTACACGTCGCCGGGCAGTGAAGAAATCATTGACAATTGCCAGCATATTCTGCTCCGATGTTGCGTGAATCTTCTCGATTTTTATCGCCGCATCGGGGTCGAAAAGCTGATTGATTTTCACCGCGAATTTCACTATCTCGAGCCCGGCGGTCGCCGCTCCGTCTTCCGGGCCGGCCTGCTGCCCGCCCCGGCGCACTTCGCCGGCAGCTTCGCCGCCCTGCGCTTCCTCTCATTCAGCGAGAAACTGGAGGCCGTCCGCGCCCTCGCCGCCCTTCGCCGGGAGAGGACCCGCCGCGACGACCTCGACCGCATCACCATGCAGCAGTGGCTCGACGAGAAACGTCAGAGCCCCCGCACGGTGCGCCGCTTCTGGGCTCCCGTGCTGGTCAGCGCCGTCAATGAGGATCTGGACCGCATGGCCGCCAGCCACGGCTTCCAGGTCTTTCACCTCGCGTTCCTGGCAGCCAGAGACGCTTATCACATGGGCGTGCCGCGCGTCCCTCTCGGCGACCTTTGTTCGGCGGAACGCATTTCAGGGCTTCCCGGCGTCGAAATCCGCCTTCGCACCAAGGTCACAGGCGTCCGCCTGGAAGGCGGGCGCGCGGAGGCGCTGGAGACCGACGCCGGCCCGGTGGAAGCCGACGTCTTTATCTCTGCCCTTCCCTTCGATCCGCTCCGGCGCCTGCTCCCCGGTCTGCTTGATGACTGGACCCCGTTCGAACACTCTCCAATCGCCGCAATCCATCTGTGGTTCGACCGCCCGGTGACTGCCCTGCCCCACGCGGTCCTGCTCGACTCACCCTTCCAGTGGTTCTTCAGCAAGCAGGAGGGGCGTTACATTCAGCTGGTGGTGAGCGCCGCCCGCTTCCTGGAGCGCTGGCCCCGGCAGGTGGCCGTCGCACGCGCGCTGGAGGATCTCGCGCGCTACCTTCCAGCCGTTCCCGCCGCCGGTCTGGTGCGTTCGCACGTCGTCAAGGAAGTCCGCGCGACTTTCTCCGCCCGCCCCGGACTGGCCGGGAAGCGTCCTCTCGCCGAAACCCGCTACGCCAATCTCTTCCTCGCCGGCGACTGGACGCAAACCGGCTGGCCGTCCACCATGGAGGGCGCAGTCCGCAGCGGCTACCGGGCCGCCGAAGCCGCCTGCCGGCTGCTGGGCAAGGAACGCGCGTGTGTTCTGCCTGACATCGGCTGATTCGCGCACCCCGCCAATTGAACTATTCCTCCCGCTGGAAGGGCCGGCAGATTCCGTCTCGCGGCGCCCCCTGACGTAGAATGGAGGCATGGGCGCGAGATTCCGGCTTTTGCTGCTGGCATCGCTGCTGTTGCTGCCCCTGCGGGCGGATCCGCCGATGACCACCCTGCGCGTGGAGGTCAAGAGCCACACTGGCCGGCCCATCCCGCAGGCGAGCGTCGTCGTGAAGTTCGTGCGCGGGCGTAACTACGTCAAGCTGGGCAAGAAGGTCTACACAAGCTGGCAGACCCGCACCAATCAGGAAGGCGTGGCCAAGATCCCTCCGCTGCCGCAGGGCGACATCCTGATCCAGGTGATCGCCAAGGGCTACCAGACCTTCGGACGGACCTTTGAAATCAACGAGGAAGAGCGGACCATCGAGGTCAAACTGAACCCGCCGCAGCCGCCGGCCAGCGTGTACCAGTAGCCGCGGCTAATCTTTCCCGCCAGGAGTGCCGATGGTAGGGCCATGAGGCGCTCACTCATCGTGTGGCTCGCCTGCTCTGCCCTTTGGGGGCAGCAACGGGAGTCCCGAACTTATGTCTTTGACCCAAACGGGCGCAGAACGGAATGGTCCGTCGCCACGCGGGATCAAAGCTCGAGCTCGGAAACCATCCGGAACCTGAACGGACGGCAGGTTCCCGTGGAGCGGACCGAGGAGCGGGTGACCCGGCGTCCGGACGGCACGGTGGTGACGGAGCGTTTGGTCCGGCGCTTCGATTCGAACGGCCCTCCCCTCCCTCCTGAGAAAGTGGTGACGGAAACCGCCACGCGGCCGGACGGAACGCTGGTAGAGGTATCCACCATTTACCGGGGCGACATCAACGGCAGTCTCCGCCCTGCGGAAAAGGCGGTGCGTGAAGCCCGGAAACAGGGCAGCCAGACGGTGAGCGAGACTCGCGTGGAACGGCCCTCGGTCAACGGGGGCTTCGAGCTGCTGGAAAAGCGCACGGCGACGGAGGTGGTGCGCGAGCCGGACAAGTCGAGCGAGCACGACGAGACCATATACGTGCGCAATGCCAACGGGGCTTTCGTCCCCGCCCGGCGCAAGGTGACCCGGGCGCGTGAATCGGACGGAACGCTTCAACAGCAGATCGAGGAATACGAGGCCGCCACCACCGGGGCGCTCCGCCTCAGCCGCCAGATCTCGAGCGTCACCCGGAAGAATCCGGACGGAACCGAGAGCACAGTGGTGGATGTCTACGGAGTGGCCGCACCGGGGCGGGCCATGGAAGCCGGGGCCGCCCCGCAGTTGCGAGAACGGCAGTTTTACTCGTCCCGGCAGAGCGCCGACGGCACTGTGGTCACGGTCTTCTCCGTGCAGCGGCCCAGCCTGAACAGCCCGAAGGAACTCGGACGCCCGGAGACGGTGAGCGAGACCGTCACGCGTGTGAAGAAGTAGCCCGCCCGCGGGCGGCGGCGTCCTGAACCCGGGTCGTCGAAGCACGCGCCGGCATTCCTCTCTCCGCGGCGGCCATCGCGAGACCGTGATTGCGGCGCGCCTCACCCGGAACAGCGTCTGCAACGAGAAACCCAGGAACGAGTCTGCGTGCGTATGACCGGCGTAGTCCGGCATCGCGCCGGATCATTCGGGAGTGCCTACCGGTGCCCGAGATACATCAGCCACGCCAAACCGAACACGGTCACCGCGAACCAGCCCAGGGAACGCATCCCGTAGCGGAAGCGCTCGGCGTCGGTCTTCTTTGTGACCACGGCGAGAACAGCCGAAATGAATATGGCCAGGATGAGCGTCGCTTCGAAGTGCGTCAGCGTCACTTTCATCGCTCAGTCCTTCCTTTCCGTGGCGATCTCGAAGGCGTCCACCATGGCGAGGATATTGAACAGCCCGGCGATCACCAGGAACTTCGTCCCGTAATCCACGGAGTGCCCGGCCACATCCGGCGCGCTGTAGCCGAAGATCCGCGCCAGGATGTAAAGCAATCCCGTCGCCCGGTCGGCGACGGCCCCGCCCACGTAGATGATCGTCGTCAGAACGTCCCCCGTCATCGGCTCGAACAGGTAGCCGCGCATCAGGAGCCCAAGCAGGAACAGGATCACCGTGCAGCCGCACAAGATCGCTCCCCGGTAGTGCCGCTTCAGATAGAAATGCCCCCCGCCGGGCACCAGCCACGCAATCAACAGCGGCGGCAGCCACTGCCGCACCGGAGGCAGCGGCGGCAGCGGCGCTGTCAGCTTCTCGCTCATGACAATCTCTAGTGTCGCACGCCGCCGCGCACCGGTTGCGACGCCAGCCAGATCATCGCCTCCAGCGCCCGCGCCCGTTGCACCTGATCCGCCTGCAAATGGCGGTGACGCCCGCCCGGCGCCGGCACAAACCGCGTCATCCCCTTCGCGTCCACCTCCACCCGTCCCGGCTCCGACAGCGTGAAATAGCCGGCCTGCGGGCGCACGGCAAACAGCACCGAGGTCAGGTCCCACGTCTCGCGGTCATAGGGGAACGGCATGTAGCGCTTGTAGCCGTCGACGACCGGGTGCCGCGACGCCCACGCGAAATCCCCCTCGATCGACTTCGCGGGGAACTTGATCGCCTTACCGACCTCGAAGCCGCTCCACACCATTTCCCCCGGCCACTCCGCCGCCAGCTTCCGCGCCGAGGCGATGTCTTCCTTCACGTTGTATTCCGGCCCCCCGCCCGCGAAGTCGCCCGCCATGAGCGACAGCAGCTTCACTTTCCTCGCCGCCAGTTCCCTGCCCCCGGGCGCGTCCAGCAGGCGGGCCAGGTTGGTGGAAAAGCCCACCTGGATCACCAGCACGCTTCCATCCGGCTCCCCGCCCAGCACGCGGCGAAGCAGATCCACAGCCTCCGGGAACTCCGTATCATGCGGCCAGCGGCCCTCCTCCACCGCCCGGCGCACGTACTTGCCCTCGTCCTTCGTCACCCCATCCCGCACAATTCCGACCGGAAGGCTCCCGCGTCCATAAAACCCGTTCACGGCGCTCACATAGCGCGCCGCCCAGGGATTGTCCTTCGTCACCGTCACCGCCAGCAGCCGGATCTCGCCGCGCGCCTCCAGCGCGTGCAGCATGGCCAGCGCCAGCGCGTCGTCGATGTCGTTGCCCATGTCGGTGTCATAGATCACCGGCGCCGGCGGCGCCGCGGCCGCGGCGGCAGCCAGAAACAATGCCAGTGCGATTTGTTTCCTCATGACATGTACTCCACGCTCATCAGAAACAACCCCGAGGCCGGCATCGCCGGCCCCGCTTTGCCCGCGAACCCCGGCCGGAGCCGCGCCTCCAGATCCTCGCGCCCGAGATTGCCCTTGCCCGCCTCCACCAGCGCCCCGGCCATCATCCGCACCATGTGTTTCAGGAATCCCGATCCCCGCACCCGGAACACCAGCTCCGCGCCTTCCCGCCACAGGCGCGACTCGAAAATCCGCCGCACCTTGCTCCCGCCCAATGCGTCCCGCTCGTCGGCCGCCGCGAAGGCTGAGAAATCGTGTTCCCCCTCGTACAACGGCGCAAGCTCCATCATCCGCTTCTCATCCAGCGGATACGGAAAGTGGCACAAATACAGGCGCCGGTGCGGGGGGCAGACCTCGTCCCTCCAGATGCGGTACTCGTAGGTCTTGCTCACCGCCTCGTAGCGCGGATGGAAGTCCTCGCGCGTCTCCTCCGCCACCAGCACACGGATGGCGCGCGGCAGCAGGCGGTTCATCGCCTTGCGCAGGTTCGCGCACGGAATCGGATTGCGGATCGAGAAAGCCGCCACCTGCCCCAGCGCATGTACGCCCGCGTCCGTGCGCCCGCTGCCATGCACCTTCACCGGCGCACCCTCGATCTCGCCCGCCACCTTTTCCAGCCAGCCCTGCACCGTGGGCAGCCCCGGCTGCACCTGCCAGCCGTGAAACTCGGTGCCGTCATAGGCGACGACGATCCGGATCCGCCGCATGGCTCATCACAGCGCGCGCGAGCCGGGCTTGTCGAGCGGCAGCCCCCGCCCGCACATCGGACACTCTTCCGGCCACCACGTCTCCACCTCGAGCGTCGCCAGCGCCACGCGCGGAACGCCGAGGTCCGCCGCCCCACCGCTGCGGTCGATAATCGACGCCGCCCCCACGACCTCCGCCCCCAGGCCGCGCACCAGGTCCGCCACCTCCAGCGAACTGCCCCCCGTCGTGATGACGTCTTCCACGATCACCGCCCGCTCGCCCCTGCGCACCTGGAAGCCGCGCCGCAGCGTCATCCGCCGCGCCGCGTCCCGCTCGGCGAAAATGTGCCGCACGCCTAACGCGCGCGCCACCTCATGGCCGATGATCAGGCCGCCCATGGCCGGGCTCACCACCAACTCCGCCGAGGCCGCAAGCCGTTCAGCCAGAGCGCGCCCCAGCCGCTCGGCGTGTTGGGGGTGTTGCAACACCAGCGCGCACTGCAAATATTTGGGCGAATGCAGCCCGCTGGAGAGCTGAAAATGGCCCTCAAGAAACGCGCCCGTGCGGCGGAACAGATCGAGAACTTCCCCTTCCGGAACCGGCATCATCGCTTCGCGTTGAGTGTAACAGATGGCGCGCCCGCCGCCGTCGCCGCTGCTCAGCCGTCCCGCCGCACGCCTGGCTCGACCGCCCGCTCCAGCGCGGCGCGCAGCGCCTCCAGGCTTACCGGCTTGGTGACGTAGTCGCTCATTCCGGCCTCCAGGCAGCGCTTCCGGTCGCTATCCATCGCATGAGCCGTCAGCGCCACGATAGGGATCCGCTCCAGGCCGCCGCCCAGTTGGCGGATGCGCCGCGCCGCTTCATAGCCGTCCACACGCGGCATCTGGCAATCCATGAAGATCACGTCGAAGGGGCCGCGCCCGGCCGCCTCCACGGCCTCCTCTCCGTCCGCCGCCACCGTCACACGGCAGCCCAGCCGTTCCAGCAGCATGGTGAGCACCTTTTGGTTCACCGGGTTGTCTTCCGCGACGAGCGCCGAAAGCGGCGCTGGAACTCCTCCGGCCGGCATCCGCGCAGCCCTTTGCGCCGGCGGCGGCTCGCACTCGGGCAGCGGGAGCTCGAACCAGAACACGCTGCCCTCGCCGGCGCGGCTCTCGCAGCCCATCTCGCCTTCCATGATCTCGACAAGCTTCCGGCTGATGGCCAGGCCCAAGCCCGTGCCTTCGGCGCTGCGCCCGGGACGGCTGGACTGAAAGTAGGGTTCGAAGAGCCGCTTCAGGTCCTCTGCATGAATGCCTGATCCCGTGTCCCGGACTTCAAACCGGAGCTGCGGCGGCGCGCTCCCGCGCCGCACAGAAAGCGCCACTTCCCCTTCTCCGGTGAATTTCACCGCGTTGCTCAACAGGTTCCAGATGATCTGCCGCAGCCGGGTCACATCGCCCATCGCCCAGGCTGGCAGTCCGTTCTCCGCCTCCACCGTCAGCCGCAAACCCTTTTGTTCTGCGGCCGGACGGAAGATCTGCTCGCACTCCCGCAGGAGCCCCGCCAGCTCGAACGGCTCCTTTTGCAGCATCAGCTTTCCCGCCTCGATCTTGGACAGGTCCAGCGTGTCGTTCAGCACGGCCAGCAGGTGACGGCCGGCCCCCAGAATGACCTGGACCGACTCCCGTTGCTCCGCGTTCAGCCCGCTGTCCAGCAGCAGGTGTGTCATGCCGATGATGCCGTTCAGCGGCGTGCGGATCTCGTGGCTGATCTTGGCCAGAAACTGGCTCTTGGCCTCCGATCCGGCGCGCGCCAGCCGGATCGCCCGCCGCAGCTGGCGCGTCCTCAGCAACACCTCCTGCTTCACGCGCACGTTCTGGCGCTGGAGGCTGACGATCAGCATCTGCACGGCGGCCGTGATCAGCACGCACGTGGCCAGCAGCAGCCACGCCGGCCACGTCCGCGACCACGGCAGCGGATACGTCCCGGAACAGACCACGCGCCATTTCCTGTCGGCCAACCGGATCTCGGCGGTCACCGGCGGCGCCTCCACCACCTTCCAAACGCGGCCCGCGTCCACCGTTCCCCGGCGCGCCGCCAGCAGCACCGGATCGTCTCCCGCAGTGCCTTCATCGTAAATCTCCACCGTGAATTCGGTCCGCGCAGCCGGAATCCGCGCCAATTCCAGCAAGGCCTGCCCGCTGATGCCCACCGCCGCCAACCCGCCCGGCTCATCGCACCTGACCCCGCCCGGTCTCGTCTGCGGCGCCGGACAGACGGGAGCATACACCAGCACGCTGACCGGCCCCGCCGGATCCTGGGCCAGTTTGAACCCGGCAGTCGCCGCCAGATCCAGCGTCCGGCGAGCCCGCCAGATGGCGCGCTGCGTCTGCTCGGAATGGCCCGAATCGAGCCCCCTGACATGCCCGTGTTCTTCGAAGGGTTCGATCATCTCCACCACGTGATACCAGGGGCGCCCCGTCGCCCGGCGCCGGCCGCCGCGCGCGTCGGGCTGCCAGACACGGAAGCCGTCATCACCCAGCCGCGCGCGCATCTCCCTTTCGTAGGCGGCCAGTTCCCTTGCCGGCACCTGCCGCAGCCACTCCACCAGGCGCACCCCGCTTCGGGCCCGCCTGCGCATCAGCATCACCTCGTAAAACGCCCGGAAGGCCGGCCCATCGAGCCGCGGATCGTACTGGATCAACCCCTGTAACGCACGCAGCGTGTGCAGGCTCGACTCGACCTCGGCCGTGATGGCCGCGATCTGCGCCTGGGCCGTGCGCTGGTGCTCCTGGAAAATCTGCGCCTCTTCGCGCTCGATCATCAGAAGAAACAGCAGCCAGCCCAGCGCCAGCCCCGCCGCCGTGCCCAGCACCACCGGCGCCGCCACGCGCAGGCGGCGCACCGCTGCCCGCGCCACGGCGGGGCTCAGCCGGCGGCCCCCCGGCCGGCCGGCATCCGGGTCAGATGGCTGCTTCCCTGTCATGTGCGTGCGCAAGGGCACCTGGCAAACTTATCGGCCATTGGCGGCGGTTGCTGGATGGCAATGATAACGCGGATCGGGCCCACCCGGACGCAACACCCCGCTTTTGCCGTCTCCCCGGCCCCGAACCCCCGCAGCGGCGGCTCGCAACCCGAACCCGCCGCGCGCCGCCATCCATCACAACGTATTGGCCATCGCCGCTGCCGGCGCCCGGCAGTCCCCGCGCCTGCTCCTGCAGTTGCGCCGCGCGCGCTCTCACGCCCGGATGCATGGCGAACTCGTTCCGCCCGCAGAGCCCTGGCGAAGCTCGCCTGGCATCAGGCCGGGCGCCGAAGTGCGCTGTCCCGTCAGGGAGCCTCTGCAATGCCTGCCGGTTTCTGCAAGGCCTGGTCTGGAATACCGGAGCCCCGCCGCCGCTTGCGGTAGGATGAAGTTTCCGCGGGTAACTTCCCCCCATTGAGCCGCGCTTCTTCCTGTTGGAACCCTTTTCGCCGAGTCCCCGACATGCAAAAACAGAACACGAAGGAATTGATCCGGCCTGCCGTGGCCGCTCTTCTCTGCTGGATCCTTGCCGTCCCGCCCTCCCCGGGCGCGGAATTGCCGCCTCCGCAGAGCGGCCGGTTCGAACTCCCGCAGGCCCGCGGCTGGGGGCTGTTCCGGCCTTACCAGCGCCCCGAGGTGCCGCCTGTACGCCTGGAGAACTCCGGCCGCCTGGAATCGCTCCTCCGCGCCGGCACGCTCTACCTGAGCCTCGCCGACGCCATCGCCGTCGCGCTCGAGAATAACCTCGACCTCGAACTCTCCCGCTACACGCCGATGATCGCGCAGGCCGACCTGCTGCGCGCCCGCGCAGGCGGCCTGCTGCGCGGCGTCCCCACCACGGTTCGCGCCACCGCCCAAAGCGTGCAGGCCCAGGTCACCGGCGGCGCCACCGGCGGCGCGGGCATCACCGGGGCGCAGGCTGCCCTCGCAGGCGGCGACTCGGGCGGCGTCGGCGGCGCCGTCATCACGCAAACCGGCGTTGCCGTCCCTACCCTCGACCCCTTCTTCTTCTCCAGCGCCAACCTCGGCCACCGCTCCTCGCCGCAATCCAACACCGTCACCACCGGCACCACCGCCCTCGTCTTCGACACCCGCCAGTTCAATTTCGGCTACCAGCAAAACTTCCTCTCCGGTACCAGCCTCACCTTCGCCTGGAACAACAGCTTCTTCGAGTCCAACAACCGCAACTCGGTCATCAACCCCGGCTGGAACCCCAGCGCGCAGCTCCAGATCACGCAGCGCCTGCTCCAGGGGTTCGGCTTCGCCGTCAACAACCGCAACATCCGCGTGGCGAAGAACAACCTGCGCGTCAGCGACCTCACCTTCAAACAGCAGGTCATGGTCACCGTCGCCGGCGTCGTCAATCTCTACTGGGACCTGGTGAGCCTGAACGAGGATGTGAAGGTGCGCCGCAAAGCGCTCGAGGTCGCCCGGAAGTTCTATGAGGACAACCGCAAGCAGGTCTCCATCGGCACCCTCGCCCCGATCGAGATCGTCCGCGCCGAGGCGCGCGTCGCCCAGGCGGAACAGGACCTGACCAATGCCGAAACCGCCCTGCTCCAGCAGGAGACCATCCTGAAGAACGCTCTCAGCCGCACCGGCGTAGCCAGCCCCGTTATCGCCGACGCGCGCATCGTTCCGACTGACCGCCTTTCCGAGCCCGAGCCCGAACGTCTCGACCGCCTCCAGGAACTCATCGACCTCGCCGCGCGCTCGCGCCCCGACGTCGAGCAGAACCGGATCGCTCTGGAGAACAACCGCATCCAGATCGCCGGTTCCCGCAGCCAGCTTCTGCCCTCGCTCGACATCACCGCCACGCTCCAGAACAACGCCCTTGCCGGCAGCCGCAACGCGCTGCTGCCCCCGGGCAGCCCCCTGATGCCCGACCCGTTCTTCGTTGGCGGCTACGCCACCGCCCTGTCCCAGCTCTTCCGCCGCAACTTCCCCGACTATTCCGTCGGCTTCAACCTGAGCATCCCGATCCGCAACCGCACCGCCCAGGCCGATTACATCCGCGATCAGGTTACCCTGCGCCAGGCCGAACTCACCCGGCAGCGCCTTCTGAACGACATTCGCGTCAATGTGCAGAACGCGCTCGTCGCCGTCATCCAGGCGCGGGCGCGGTATGAGTCCGCCGTCAAGGAGCGCCGCCTCCAGGAACAGACCCTGGATGCAGAGAACAAGAAATACGCGCTTGGCGCCTCGACCGCCTTCCAGGTTGTGCAGACGCAACGCGACCTCGCCCAGGCGCAGGCAGGCGAGGTCGCCGCACTGGCCGCCTACAGCCGCGCGCGCGTCCAGCTGGATCTGCAAACGGCCCAGATTCTGGAGAAATACGGGGTCACCATCGAGGAGGCTCGCGACGCCCGGAGCCGCCGACCGATGGCGGCGCCCGACGGGAACTGAACCGGCCGTCCCTCCCGCGATCCCGGCTCGCGATGCGCCTGGTCGAAGTTCGCGCGCGCCGCCGCGCTTCCCCTGCGCGCGGCGGCATCACACGTCTCTCAAACAGATTCCGGCGCCTGCCGGGCGAGGCACGGGGGTGCGAGGGCGAGGCAGGCGGGAATGGTCCGACAGGCTTGCCTGAATCTCGTCGCAAGGGCCACTTGCCCGCGATTCCACACGATTGGCGCATGAGATTCGGGAATCACCCTCAGTGGCCGGACGGCTGACCGCGGCGGAGGCTGATCAGGGCAAGGGCGGCGACTGCCGCGTTGGCGGCGACCACGGGAGCGGCACGCAGAAGGAGCCCGTAGGAGATCCACACCAGGGCTGCGCTTGCCTGAATCAGGCGCAGGCGGCGTGGATCCTTCACGAGGTAGGAAGCGGCGAAGACCGCGGTCGCGAACCATCCGATCACATCTGCGAGCTGCATGGCGGGGGTTCCTCTCACTGGGGAGGCTGCACGGAGGAGAGATTCGGGGCGAAGCTGAGACGGTCCGTGCGAACCTTGGTCCACTCGCGGAGGGTGACGCCGTGCAGTTCAAAGAAGGCTCGGACGCGGAGGGAGTCCCAGGCGAAGATCTCCTCCATCACGGGCACGGCCACGCTGAGTGCGTCGTCGCTAAGGACGGTGCGGCGGGCGATCTGGGTAATGAAGCGGTTTTCGCTGACGGCGATAGTGAGGCCGTCGTTGCGGTTGAGGTGGAGCATGACGTGGACGTCGGAGCTCCCGTCGCCGACATAGACCAGACGGTTGTAGCTGATGCCGAGCCGCTGGCGGATTTCCTCGAGCACGGCCACTTTCCCGTAGCCCGCGCTGACGCGGCGGATGGCGGAAATCCGCCCCGTCCCGGCGTCGGTTTCAAACAGGGTGCCATGGATGTTTTCCGGCGGAATGATCCCGTCGAGGGCGGCATGAATCACCTCTTGCGGCGCGGCGGAGATGACGTGAAAATCGAACTCCGCGCCGTCGAGATTGCGGAGCAGTTCGATGAGCAGCGGGATGTTCTTCTTCAACCGTATGCGGCGCCCGGTTTCCCGGAGGTGCTCGGGCCTGACGTCCCGGAAATCGGGGTCGTGCAAAAGCAGATAGGCCAGTTCCCCGCCCTGCTGGACGAGGTGGAGCCGTTCGAGCGAGCGGACCTTCTCCTCGAACGCGGAAACGCCCAGCAACTCGCTGAGAACGAGGCCGGAGTCATTGAAACTGAGCGTGTGATCAAAGTCGCTGGCGAGCAGATACAGCTTTCGCTTTGCAGCTGCCGACATGAAGATTTCCTCCTGTGATTCGTTCCCGAAGACCAGCATTCCGGCTGTCTGCAAATGTGGAGTGACAGCCGGGTTACGATTGCCTGACGGGGGATTGCGGTGTCGTAGGCGGGAGGGCGCGCAGGGCCCTATTGCTGGATTATAGCACCAGCAGGAGGGCAGGAATGACAGTTCCAGCCCGGAGAGAACCGGGTGAAGGGATGCGGAGGGGCCGGCCGGCGCGGCCGGAAGGCGCAAGACAGAGGGAAGGATCCAGGAATGCGCAGACGGCAAAAAACAGGCTCCGCACGGGGCGGAGCCGGAAGGATCCACCGATCAGGATTGCGCCGGCCGGCCCAGATTACAGGCCAAGCCTGGAGATCGTCTTTTCGATCATCCCGGCGCGCTGGGCGACGCCGATGGCCTGGAAGCGGACGTTGTCCCGGTCGCGCGGGGAGCTGACCGAGGCGAGCATCTGCTTCTTGTTCTCAATGAACACGTTCAGAATCTCGGCCACCTTGCGCGCTGTCTCGAGCTGCCGGCGCTGTTTGGAAGTCAGCGTGGCGCCTTTGGACTCGAGCTCGCCGATCAATTGCCGGATGGATGCGGCATGCTGCTCGAGAACAGGGATCTGATCTCGCACCGAGGCTGTGTCGGACGACTTGCGGAGCTGATCGGCGATCTGCATGGCCATTTCGCGCGTGGTGCGGGACTCGGTGATGAGCTTCTGGGCCATGTCCTTCAGGTTTGCTCTCTCGTCCGCATCCGCCGCCAGAAGGGCAGCGGCGCAAAGCATGGCGGGGAAAAGCCGGAACAGGCTTCGCATCGCAGTACCTCCTTCAAGCTCGATGTGGGACTCTTACGGGCGGGCCGCGGGACAATCCACGCCCGAAGGTGGCCGCGGCCGCCACGCATCCCGATGGACGATTCAGGCGGGGCGCAGGTTTCACCGTGGCCGCAGTCGAAGCGTGCTGGAGGCACCCGGGTGCGGCGATGTCCCGCCAGCAGGGCGGCCGCACGGGCACGGGGGAGACCAGAACAGACGCCGCCGGCTGCGGGCAGCGCACTCAACCCTCTTCGACGAACTTCCAGCCGAGCAGCGCCGCTGTGTTGGCGATCTGCGTTTTCCAATCTCCGTAGACCGTGACGCGGTGCCAGCCGAAGTCCCAGCCTTCCATGAGACGGCGGGCGTCCTTCACCCCGGCCACCAGCTTGGTGCGGCAGGCGCGGTCCTCTTCGAGATTGTCCACCGCGCGGCTCAGGTGGAAGACGACGGTCTTCGCGTAGGAGACAAACTCCAGAGTGGACAGAGTCTCGTTCAAAGGCAGAATGGAGCGGATCGCTGCGCCTTTGCGGTCTTCGCTGTGATCGCGAATCTCGTAAGCGCACTCGGGACCTTCCGGCCCGTAGACCTTGGACGGCGCCACGCAGTGGGCGTAGATGATCTGGTTCTTCGCCGTGTCGATGACGGGGTCGGAGATGTAGCTGGCGCGGCCGGTGAGATAGCGCAGCAGCAGCATGGTGGAGGCGCTGGTGAGGTCGGCTTCGCAG
Organism: uncultured Arcobacter sp.; assembly: GCA_964458495.1. Classification (GTDB taxonomy): domain Bacteria; phylum Acidobacteriota; class Terriglobia; order Bryobacterales; family Bryobacteraceae; genus JANWVO01. Next base: position 189,518 of record CAYWJB010000005.1, on the reverse strand, counting down.
GCGCCGACCAGGCCGTCGTTGTTCATCTGGAAGAAGCCGAGGCAGGGGTAGGCGAACATCTTTTGCTTGTAGAACAGCTCGAGGCAATCGACCGCGATGGCCTGCGCGCGGTGCTTTTCGAGCAGAGAAGCCATGCCGAGATACATGGCGGCGCTGTTGCGGATCTCGGCGGGCTTGGGTTCGACGGTGCGGTCGGCGCGGCGCATCCAGGCGTCGGCCTGTTCTTCCGCTGACTTGCGGTCAGCCGCCTTCCAGGCGGCGTTGAGTTCGTCGGCCGGAATGCTGGCAATTTCCGGGCCGAGATTCGTGTGGATGGCGTCGATGTTCCTCTGCATATCGCGGGGTGTGACGACGAGGATTCTGGACGCCTTCAGCCTGCGGAGGACAGCGAAGGTGTTGACCGCCTCGCAGACGTCCTCGATGCGGGAGGAGGAAACGCCCACCACCGGCTTGCCTGCTTTGCGTGCTGCAGGGAAGTGGCCGAGGAACGAGCCCGTGCCGCCATAGAGATCGTCGATCAGCACTGCGGGCTTGCCGCTCATGGCGATGGCGCGGGAAGCGTTGGACGGGATGCCGAGGATGTAGACAGCGTAGCCGTCAATGCCCTTGCCCTCGTCGGCGGCGAGCATCTTCTCGGCCTCTTCGACCCACGTCATGGTGACGGGCGAGAACTCGATGTCGGGGCAGCCGCGCTCCAGGCGGCCGAGGAGCATTTTCTTCCTCGATTCGTAGTCGTAACCCTGGTATGGCCAGCCCTCGATCTTGGGGTCCGGGTGTATGAAGACAAGGCGGACACGCGCCTTCTCTTTCGGCAGGAGGCTGCCCGCCGTGGCGGCGGCAGCGCCCGCGCACCCTCCCGCCAGCCACGCGGCGCAACCCGCGCAGGAGCGCAGGAAGGACCGGCGGGAAGCCGGGGCGATGGAAACCAGTTCTGAACGATGCATGAACGCCTCGCTTGAATCAGATCTTCTCGTCTGTTTATCAGAATCCGTGCGCCGTGTGAAGCCCCGCCGGCGGATGCGCTATTCTGAAGTTTCGGGGCGCGGCCGCGCCGGAGAGGAGGTGAATCGAGCCATGGCAGAAGTGATTGTCCAGGAGGGCGAAACGCTGGAAAGCGCGTTGCGCCGCTTCAAGCGCAAGGTGCAGCAGGAGGACATCATCAAGGAGATCAAAAAACACTCCTACTATGTGAAGCCGGGCGAGAAACGCCGCCTCAAGCAGGCGCTGGCGCGCAAGCGCAGCCGCAAGAAGCGGGCGCGCGAGATGGATTGAGCGTCCGGATTCCGGTGCAATGGGGCGCCCCGCGAGGGGCGCCCTTGGCGCTTTTGGCGTTTCAGTGCGGAGACGGGGACAGAAAACCCTGTCCGCGGCCGGGCCCGTCGCTGGGGATTGGAGTGATTCGGGAAGGGACGGAGTGCTGAGTCCTCGTCGGGGAACCGCTCGTTTTCGCGGGCCGTTGGTTCGCTTCACTCGCGGATCGGAAGTGAACCGCTCGTTCTCGCCGCCCTTCGGGCGGCTTCACTCGCGGCTCTGACAACGTGGCGGCTTCGCGCGCGGCTCTGATGGGGGTGTGAAGGAGTGGACCGCTCGTTCTCGCCGCCCTTCGGGCGGCTTCACTCGCGGCTCTGACAACGTGGCGGCTTCACTCGCGGCTCTGATGGGGGTGTGAAGGGGGCGGCGGTTGAAAATGCGCAGCCTGCCGGGGGAAGTGCGGCAAGTGGCCGTGCCGGGCGGGCCGTTCGGGCGGGGTTGGGGAGTGCGGCTCGGTACAATGATGGGATGAGGCGGCTGGCAGAATTTGCGGCGTGGTTGGTTCTGACGGCGGCGGCGTGCGTGGGGCAGGGGTCGCAGGGGGCTGCGCAGATCGACAGGGGGCGGCTCGAGTCCTTCATCCGGCACCTGATGCTGTGGGGGCCGCAGATCCAGGTGACGCTTTCGGAGCCCGGACCCTCCGGCGTGCCCGGACTGTACGAGGTGCGCGCCACGGCGCGGTACCAGCAGGCGAGCCAGGAAGAGCTGTTTTACGTGTCGGCGGACGGGCGGCATCTGTTGCGGGGCTCGCTGTTCCGGGCCGACCAGCCCCCATACGCAGCACAGGCGGCGAAGATCGAGACCGATGGCCACCCGGCGGAGGGGAGCAGGGACGCGAAGCTGCAGCTGGTGGTGTTCAGCGATTTCCAGTGCAACTTCTGCCGCGAGGAGGCGCGCAGCCTGCGCCAGAACCTGCCGAAGGCGTACGCCGGTCAGTACCGGCTGGTGTTCCGGGACCTGCCGCTGGAGGCGATTCATCCCTGGGCGAGGCAGGCGGCGGTCGCCGGCCGTTGCGCATACCGGCAGGGGGACGAGCTGTTCTGGAAATACCACGACTGGGTTTTTGACAAGCAGCCGGAATTCCAGGCAGGCAATTTCCGCGCCCGGGCGCTGGAATGGCTGAAGACCGCAGGCGGGGACGAGGCCTTGTTCTCGGCCTGTGTGGACGACCCGAAGACGGCGGCGGAGGTGGCCCGGAGCGTGGCAGACGCGCGGCGGCTGAACATCCAGTCCACGCCGACGCTCTTTGTGAACGGGCGGATGCTGACGGGCAACATCCCCTGGCCGCAGCTGAAGGCGATTCTGGATCTGGAGCTGGACTTCGCGCAGAAGGCGGCTTCCTCGCCGGATTGCTGTACGCTGACGCTGCCCGTGCCGGGGAAACCGGCTGAGAACCCAAGGAAAGAGAACCGGAAATGAAGCGGAGATTGACCCTGATATTGGCGGGCGCGGCGCTGGCGGCCGTGATGGCCGCGGCCTCGCTGCGGCCGGGCGCGATCAGCGAGAAGAGCTACCGCGAGAGCGTAAAGTTCCTGGCGTCGGAGTCGATGAAGGGGCGGCTCACGGGCACGCCGGAGCTGGAGAAAGCCGCGCGATGGATAGCAGCGCGGTTCCGGGAGCTGGGGCTGCGCCCCGTGCCGGGACAGCGAGACTATTTCCAGCGCTTCCAGGTGACGGTAAGCGCGAGCCTGGGCAAGGACAACCGGCTGGCGGAGGCAACAGAGGGGGCGAAGCCGCGCGCCTATGCGATTTCCCAGGACTATCTGCCCTTGAACTTTTCCGGCAACGGGCGGGCGCAGGCGGAGGTCGTTTTCGCAGGCTACGGGATCACGGCGCCGGAGTATCAGTACGACGACTACGCCGGGGCGGACGTGAAGGGCAAGATCGTGATCGTCTTGCGGCACGAGCCGCAGGAGTTCGACGAAAAGAGCCCGTTTGCCGGGCGCGCCTACACCACGCACGCGCAGATCCAGAACAAGGCGGTGAACGCGCGGTTTCACGGGGCAGCGGCGGTGTTGCTGGTGAACGATGTCCCGAACCACGCCGGCGAGGAGGACCGCCTGGAGCGGTTCACGGGGCGCGTGGGGCCGGAATCGGCCGGGATTCCGCTGGTGCAGGTGCGGGTGGCGCTGGTCGACGAATGGCTGAAGCGCGCGGGGACAAGCCTGAAGGAATGGATGGAGGAGACCGACCGCACCCTGAAGCCGAAAGCGGTTCCGGTCGCCGGGCTGAGGCTGGAGGTGGCGGCGGATGTGACGAGGCGGCAGAGCGCCTCGCCGAATGTGGCGGCGTACCTGCCGGGGGAGACGGACGAGTATGTGGTGATCGGGGCGCATTTCGATCACCTCGGGCTCGGGCAGCAGAGCTCGCTGGCGCCCGATCTGGCGGGGAAGGCGATTCATCACGGTGCGGACGACAACGCCTCGGGCACGGCGGGGCTGCTGGAGCTGGCGGCGTACTTCGCGGGGCGGCAAAAACAGAAGAGGGGAATCTTGTTCTTGGCCTTCTCGGGCGAGGAGCTGGGGCTGATCGGGTCGAATTACTACGTGAATCACCCGCTGCTGCCGCTGGAGAAGGCGGCGGCGATGATCAACATGGACATGATCGGGCGCATCCAGGAGGGGCGGGTTTACGTGGGAGGGACGGGGACGGGGGATTCGCTGAGGCGGATGCTGGAGGAGGCGATGGCGGGCTCGCCGCTGAAGTTTGATTTTTCCGATCAGGGCGGCTATGGGTCGAGCGACCATTTCTCCTTTGTGAACCGGCAGGTTCCGGTGTTGTTCTTTTTCTCGGGGCTGCATGCGGACTATCACAAACCGACGGACACGTGGGAGAAGATCAACGCGGAAGCGGCGGCGCAGATGCTGGAGGTGGTGGCGCGGGTGACGGAGAGGCTGTGCGGCGCGGAGGCGAGGCCGCAGTATGTGAAGGTGCAGATGCCGCAGCAGCCGGCAGTGGCCGGCAGCGCGGGGTCAGGGGCGTGGTTTGGGTCGGTGCCGGACATGGGCGAGTCGAAGGACGGCTTCCGGCTGTCGGACGTGATGAAGGGATCGCCGGCGGAAGAGGCGGGACTGAAGGGAGGGGACGTGATCGTGGAGTTTGACGGCAAGCCGATCACGAACCTGTACGACTTCACCTATGCGCTCAGGACGAAGAAGCCGGGAGACACGGTGGTGGTGAAGTACCGGCGGAGCGGGGAGGTGAGGGAGACGCGGGCGACGCTGCGGAGCCGCAGCCAGATGAGGTGAGGGGCACGCCGGCTAACGTCCCGGGGCAGCTCTGCCGATGAGAGGAGGGAGGCATGGCACAAGCAACGCTGCCCGAAGGTGTGATGTGGGACCTGCCGCCGGTGATCCTGCATCCCTTCTCTGATCCTGCGGGGCCGGACCAGCTGGTGGAGAGCAGCCGGGCGCACCTGATGCTGGAGGGGATCCTTCCGATGAGCGGGCTGACCGAGGAAGAGCTGCTGCGGCGGCTGCTCTCGGGCAGGCTGACGGAAGTGAAGATGCTCTATTATGTGGGCCGCGACCTGGAGCGGTGGCTGGGACAGTGCATGGAGGTGGCAGCGCGGGATGAGGCGTTAACGGTTGCGGGGGCGAAGCAGGCGAGTTTCGCAGAGCTGCTGGTGGAGCATCCGCCCGAAAACGTGTTGGCGAAGCTCCAGAAGTGGGGAGTGACGGACTACCGGTCGATCTTTTCGCGCGCGCTGGGCTTGCAGGCGGTATTCAACCAGCCGCCGGATTTCGACTTCGTCACAGCAGGTTTCGTTCGCAACTACTACCGGTACGCGGACCAGATGTGGGCGGCGCGGCAAGGACTCGAGCCCTTCCCTTCGCTGCCTCCCCAACAGTTCCGCTTCGAGCTGTTCGCTTCGGCCGAATACGCGCGAATGCTGGAAAGGCAGTGGGAAGAGTCCTGAGACCTCAGCGGGTCTGAGCAGGGCGGGACGATTCGGGCGGACACCTCCATTGCCGGACCCGGCAATGCCTCTGCAAACCGGGTATATGATGATTCGGAAGCAGAGGTCCCGCAGATGAAATCCACACGACGAACGTTTCTGATGAGCAGCGCCGCCATGAGTGCGCTGGCCCAGCCCTCGGCGGGCGACCGGATCCGGCTCGGGCTGATCGGCTGCGGCGGGCGGGGGCGCGATCTGTTGAAGATGGTGGCGGGTTCCGGGGAGAACGCGGCGATCACGGCGGTGTGCGACGTGTGGCGGGTGAACCGCGAGGCGATGGCCTCGGATGTCGAAAAGGCATTCGGGCAGGCGCCCTTCCAGACAACGAAGTACCAGGAGGTGCTCTCGCGGAAAGACATCGACGCGGTGCTGATCGCGACGCCGGATTTCACGCACCCGAAGATCCTGGCCGATGCGGTGGAGGCGGGCAAAGATGCCTACGTGGAAAAGCCGTTCGCGACGACGTTCGAAGAGGCGCGGATGGCCTACGATGCGGTGAAGCGGAGCGGGCGCGTGGTGCAGGTGGGCACGCAGCGGCGCAGCGAGGCGAAGTTCATGGCAGCTGCCGAGGCGATCCGGAAGGGCGTGATCGGCAAGGTGACGCGGGTGTCGATGGAGTACCACTTTTACGAGCCGCGGTGGCGGCGCGATTATCACATGATCCGCGCCGAGGACGTTGACTGGGAGGCGTTCCGTTTCGGCGGGCGGATCCAGGGCGGCTTCGACCCGCGCAAGCTGCGCGAGTGGCAGCTGTTCCGGGACACGACCAACGGCATTTCCGGGCTTTGGATGACGCATCTGATCGACCTGGCGGCGTGGTATCTGAACGATCCTTATCCGAAGGGCGCGATGGCGATGGGCGGGGTGTATTACTGGAAGGACGGGCGGCAGACGAGCGACGTGTTCCAGGCGATGCTGGAGTACACCGACTGCCTGGTGACGTTCGCGATGAGCCTGACGAATTCGGCGGGCGGGCGCAATCTGTGGTTCGGGACGAAGGGGATGCTGGACGCGGAGGCGAACCGCGTTTCGGGCGACGGAAGCCGGGATCCGGACCGGGTGATGCAGCCGTACACGCTGCCGCTGCCCCCGCAGGTGGAGTCGCACATGGCGAACTTCCTGCGGTGCATGCGGACGCGTGCGACGCCGCGGGCGAGCGTGGAGGCGGGCTACTCGCACGCGGTGGCGACGTGCATGGCGGCGGTTTCCCTGGAGACCGGGCGGCGCGTCGGCTATGATCCGGCGCGGCGGGAACTGACATGACGCGTCGGGAGCTGCTGGCAGGGGCGGCGGTGATCTTCCGGAAAGATGCGCCGGCAGTGCGGACGGTGGAGGCGCTGCCGGTGCGGTATCCGGTGACGGGCTACTTCCGGTTCTTCACGAAGCCGGAGCGTCCGGCGGTGTTCGTGAAGGTCACGTGCGAAGACGGGACTTTCGGGTGGGGGCAGAGCGTTCCGATTCCGACGTGGAGCTACGAGACGCTGGAATCGGCGACCGTGGTGATGCGGCAGTACCTGGCGCCGGCGCTGACCGGGCTGAACGCCACCGACATTGCGGAGGCGCACCGGCGGATGAACCGCGCAATTGCGCCGTCGTATTCGACGGGGATGCCGATTGCGAAGTCGGGCATCGACATGGCGCTGCACGACATTGCGGGCAAGCTGGCGGGGAAGAACGTGGCGGAGCTGTGGGGGCGGAAGCCGGGCGGGCGGGTGACGCTGAGCTGGACGGTGAATGTGCGGACGCTTGAGGAGGCGGAGGAGCTGCTTGAGGCGGGACGGAAGCGGGGATTCCGGCACTTCAACATCAAGGTGGCGCCGGACGCGAAGTTCGATGTGGAGCTGGCGCGGCGGGTGAGGAAGTTTGCGCCGGAGTGTTTCCTGTGGGCGGACGCCAATGGCGGCTACGATCTGGCGACGGCGCTGGAAGTGTTGCCGAAGCTGCGCGACGCGGGCGTGAATGTGATGGAGCAACCGGTGCCTCCGAACCGGCTTTCGTGGCTGCGGGAGCTGAAAAAGCAGGGGGCGCTTCCGCTGCTGCTGGACGAAGGCGTGGTGAGCGTGGCCGACCTGGAGGAGTTTCACAAGCTGGGCATACTGGACGGGGTGGCGATGAAGCCGGCGCGCACCGCCGGGCTGTGGGACGGGCGTCAGCAGGTGGAGTACCTGCAAAAGCACGGGCTGATGTTCCTGGGCAGCGGGCTGACGGATCCGGATGTCTCGCTGGCGGCGTCGCTGGTTCTGTACGGCGCGTATGGGCTGAGGCACCCGGCGGCGCTGAACGGGCTGCAGTTTCTGGCGGGCTCGTGGCTCAAGACGCCGTTCCGGCTGGAAGAGGGGGCGTTGCGGGCGCCAACGGGGCCTGGGCTGGGAGTGGAAGTCGACGAGGAGAGGGTGCGCCGTGATTCGCAGGGATAAGACAGGATGGCTGGCTTTTGTTCTGGCTGCGCTGCCGGCGGCGGCGCAGATGGAGTGGCGCGAACTGCCCGGGCAGCGGGTGGAGGTGCTCGACGGCGGCAGGCCGGCGCTCGTGTACAACTACGGCCCGCAATTGCCCGCGGGCGTGCCGGAGGACCGGCGGCGGTGCTGCTACATTTATCCGGCCTACACGCCCGGCGGCGTGTCGGTGCTGGACGATTTTCCGCGCGACCACTATCACCACCACGGGCTGTTCTGGGCGTGGCCGGTAGTGGAGACGCCATCGGGCAAGGCGGACCTGTGGATGTACCGCGGGATCGAGCACCGTTTTGAGGGCTGGATCCGGCGGGACCCGCGCGAGGGCGCGGCGCAGCTGGTGGCGGAGAACGGCTGGTACATGAAGGGGACGCGAATCGTGAGGGAGGTGGTGGAGATCCTGGTGCACCCAGCGCGGGATGCCGAGCGGCGCGTGGATGTGGCGCTGGAATGGGAGGCTCTCAAGGAGCCGGTGACGCTGCGGGGCTCGCAGGAGGCAGGCAAGAGCTATGGAGGATTCAGCGCGCGGTTTGCGCCCCGGGAAGATACGCGGATCCGTACCAGTGAAGGAGCGGCGGAGAAGGACGAGGACCTTGTCCCGCACGGCTGGGCGGAGCTGGAGGCATCCTACGGAGGCAGGCGGGCTGTGCTGCGGATCGCGCCGCATAAGGACAACCCGGGCATCCCGTACCAATGGTGCCTGCGGCACTACGGTTTTGTGGGCGCGTCTTTTCCGGGCAGAACGGCGGGACTGAACGGATACACGCTTGAGCCGGGCGCGCCGCTGCGGCTGAGGTTCGCGGTGACGCTGCGGGACGCGCGCTGACGGGGCGGCGGGGGGAAACGGCTACACTGGGAGAAACGCGGGCCGCGCGGCGCGCGTCGGGACGGAGGAGAACCCGTATCGAAACAAAACGGGGGTGTCCTGTTTTCAGCGCGGAGAATGCCCATGAAAACGTTACCTGCGATTTTTGTTCTGGTTGCGGCCACCTGCGCGAGCGGCGCCGATGTGGTGATGCTGGCCAATGGCGACCGCGTGAGCGGCAGGCTGGTGTCGGCGGACGCAAAGACTGTGGTGGTGCGCACCGATTACGCGGGCGAGCTGAAGATCGACCGGAAGGCGGTGGCGGAGATCCGCGCCGGGGAGGCGATGTATGTGACGCTGGCCGAGGGAGCGGTGATCGTGTCGAAGGTGGAGACGACGGAGAGGGCGGTGCGTCTGGTGCAGCCGGACGGCCTGGTGAAGACGGTGGAGCCGGCGGAGATCGCGGCGATGAGGAACGAGGCGGCGCAGCGGGCGTTCGAGCGGGAGGAGGAAAGGTGGAAGCATCCCCGGCTGCGCGATTTCTGGCGCGGCTCGATGACGTTTTCGGTGGCCAACACGAGCGGCAACGCGAAGACGTCCACGTTGAGCACCGCCGCCAACGCCGTGCGCGAGGCGGGCAAGAACGTGTTGGCGCTGAATTTCTCGCAGATTTATGCCACCCAGAGCACAACAGAACCTTTCGGCGCGACGGCCAACCGCATCAGCGGCTCGATCCGCGCCGACCGGCGCGCCAATGGCAGGCTGTTCCTGTACGGGATCAACGCGTACGACTACGACCGCTTCCTCTCGCTCGACCTGCGCAGCGTGTTCGGCGGCGGGCTGGGTTACAAGCCGTGGGTGAGCCGGCGCGGCTCGCTGGAGCTGAGCGGCGGCGGCAACTGGAACCGCGAGAAATTCGGCCGGGAGGAAGGGCCGCTGGTCCGCAATTCCGGCGAAGTGGCAGCAGGGCAGGAGCTGACGCTGCAGCTTCTCTCCCGCCTGAAGCTGTTCGAGCGGGCCGGCTTCTTCCCGAATCTGACCAGCCGCGGCGAATACCGGTTCAACTTCGACGCCAATGCGGCGGTGCCGGTGATGAAGTGGCTGGAGTGGACAGTGGGCGTAAACGACCGCTACCTGTCGAATCCGCTGCCGGGCAAGAAGAAGAACGACATCGCCATCACCATGGGCGTGCGGGTCAGCTTCGACCAGACGCGGCGGTGAGCGGCGGCGCGCTCAGAGCCTGGGCCCGTGTTCGGCGAGTGCTTCGCCGAGATGTTCTTCCCGGGTCAGGTACTGGAAGTTTTCGATGAAGCGGGCCGCCAGAGAGCGGTAGCGCGCCATGTATTCGTCGCGGCTCGCCCAGGTGGAGGCGGGATCGAGGAGCGAATCGGGGACGCCTTCGAGGTGGCGGGGCACCTCGAAGCGGAAGACGGGATCGATGTGGAACTCGGCGTCTTCGAAGTGGCCGGCGAGAGCGGCATGGAGCAGCGCGCGCGTGTGCTGGATGGAAATGCGCTTGCCGATGCCAAAGGGCCCGCCGGTCCAGCCGGTGTTCACCAGCCACACCGTGGCGCCGTGCTTCATCACGTTCGCCTTGAGCATCTTGGCGTACTCGTACGGATGATGGACCATGAACGGCCCGCCGAAGCAGGCCGAAAACGTCATCTGCGGCTCGGTGCCGAGGCCGATTTCGGTGCCGGCAATCTTGCTGGTGTAGCCGCTCATGAAATGATAGACAGCCTGATCGGGGGTGAGCCGGGCGATGGGCGGCAGGACGCCGTTGGCGTCGCAGGTGAGGAAGATGACGTTTTTCGGGTGGCCGCAGCGTTTTTCAGGGACGGCGTTATCGATGAAGGAGAGCGGATAGGCGGCGCGGGTGTTTTCGGTGAGCTTGTCGTCGTTGAGGTCGAGCAGGCGTGTCCGGGGATCGAAAACGACGTTTTCGAGAATGGTTCCAAACCGGCGCGTGCAGGCGTAGATCTGGGGCTCGGCGGTGGGCGAGAGGCGGATGACCTTGGCGTAGCAGCCGTCCTCGAAATTGAAGATGCCGTCGGGGGACCAGCCGTGCTCGTCGTCGCCGACGAGCCCGCGTTCCGGATCCGCGGAGAGGGTGGTCTTGCCGGTGCCGGAAAGGCCGAAGAAGATGGCGGCGTCGCCTGAGGGGCCGACGTTGGCCGAGCAGTGCATGGGGAGCACGCCTTCAAAGGGGAGGAGCGCGTTCAGGACGGTGAAGATGGTCTTCTTGATCTCACCGCCGTAGCATGTGCCGGCGATGATGGCCATGCGCTGGGCCAGGTTGAGGACGATGGCGGTCTCGGTGCGGGAGTTGTCGATGAGGGGACTGGCGAGGAAGCCGGGGGCGGTGATGACGGTGAACTCGGGCACGTGGTTGCGGCAGGCGTCGAGCGATTCCGGCTTGAGGAACATGGTGCGGGCGAAGAGGGACTGCCAGGCGTGCTCTGTGATGATGCGGACGGGGAGGCGGTAGTTGGGGTCGGCGCCGCCGAAACAATCCTGCACGAAAACATCGCGGCCCTGGAAATAGGCAAGTACGCGGTTCAAGAGGGTGTTGAAGGCGTCCGGAGTGAACGGGCGGTTGTACTGGCCCCACCAGATGTAGTGCTCGGAGGAGGGCTCGCGGACGATGAATTTGTCGGCTGCCGCGCGCGCCGTGTGCTTGCCCGTGTGAACAATCAGCGGCCCGTTGGCCGCGATCCAGCCTTCCCCGCGGAACACGGCTTCTTCATACAGCGCAGGTTCGGGCAGGTTCCAGTAGACGCGGCGGAGGTTATGGAAGCCGTGGTTTTCCAGGCCGTAGACGGGCTTGGCCAGGGCTGCCTGGGACAGAGCGGGGGACGGAATCTCGGTGTAGACGTTCATGCACAGCTCCCGTAGGGGGTCACATCCAGTCGCGCACGAGGCGGCGCGTCCCGATGTAGATTTCGTTGGGCGAGGTAGGGTCGAGCGCCCAGCGGATCCTTTCGATGCCTTCGGTGATTTCCTTGATGGTTCCGCAGAAGGAGATGCGGAGGTGTCCTTCCATGCCGAATTCGACGCCGGGAACGGTAACGACGCGAACCTTTTCGAGGAGGAATTCGGCGAGTTTCCTGGAGTCCTTCATGTAGTTGGAGAAGTCGGGGAAGGTGTAGAAGGCGCCGTCGGGACGGGTAACGCGGATGCCGGGGAAGGCGGCGAGGCGTTCGAGGAGGACGTTGCGGTTGTTCTCGAGCGTCATGCGAAGGGCGTCGATGGAGCTTTGGATGCCGTTGAGGGCGCCGGCTGCGGCCCACTGGGAGGGCGTGGCGGGGCCGGAGGTTTGCTGGCCCTGGATAGTGGCCATGGCGGCGGCGAGCTCGCGCGCGGCGACAGCCCAGCCGATGCGGAAGCCGGTCATGGCGTACATTTTGGAGACGCAGTTGATGACGATGACGCGGGACTGGTCGATGTCCTCTTTGGCGAAGTCGTAGACATTGACGGGCGCGCGGCCGTCGAAGACGAGGCGGTTGTAGGTGTCGTCCATGATGAGGAAGAGCGACTTGCGACGGCAGAGGTCGACGATGCCTTCGACGAAATCGCGCGAATACATCACGCCGGAGGGGTTGTTGGGGCTGTTGATGATGATGGCCTTGGTGTAGGCGCCGACGGCGGCGGCGATTTCTTCGACGGTGGGGCAGAAGGAGCCGTCCTCGGCGCGCACGGCGACGGGGGTGCCGCCGGCGAGCTTGATCATTTCGGGGTAGCTGACCCAATAGGGGACAGGGTAGATGACCTCGTCCTTGGGGTCGAGGATGGCGATGAGCGCGGCCATGATGGCCTGCTTGGCGCCGCTGCCGGCGACGACGTTTTCGGGGCGCACGCTGCGGCCGTAGTGCTCTTCGGTGTATCGAAGGATGGCGCGCTTGAGAGCAGGAATGCCATCGGGGGGCGTGTACTTGATGTCGCCGGAGTTGAGCACCGAAGTGCAGGCGACCACGGCGTCTATGGGGGTTTTCGACTTCGGCTCGCCGCCGCCGAGGTGGATGACGGGTTCACCCTTGTCGCGGAGCTGAGCAGCCGTCTGGTTCAGTTTTAGCGTGACCGATTCCCGGATCGTCCGGGCCATCTGGCTGAGGTTCATATGAGATCGGCTCCCAAGCGGAGTTTCCCCTTGAGTCAAGCCTCTCCGACAGCGGTGCGCCGGTTAGCGCGTATTAGTTCCTATGATGCGCGGAAGCGGGGCGGTTGCGCAAGTGGCAGGCGGCGGATGCCGGGCAGGCGGACGAGGCCGGCCATGTGTAACCCCGTGGGCGTGGATCTGCGCCACAATCACTGTAGCGTGAACACGCGAAGAAAAGGGGATTCTCGAACCATGCATCGAAGAGCACTGACTGCGCTGATCGCTGTGTGTCTGGCGGCGGCATGGCTGCCCCAAGCCACGGCCCGTGAGGCCAAACTCGTGCGCTACCCGGCTTACCACGCCGGGCGAGTCGCGTTTACATACCTCGCCGACATCTGGGTGGCTGACGAGACGGGGAAGAACCTGACGCGGCTCACGGCGCACCCGGCACGGGACGCCTGGCCGCGGTTTTCGCCGGACGGGAAGTGGGTCGCCTTCAGTTCCGACCGGAAGGGCAACCTGGATGTGTATGTGGTGGCTGCAGGCGGAGGCACGCCGAGGCAATTGACCTTTCATTCGGCGGACGACAACGTGCTGGGGTGGACGCCGGACGGCAAGGCGGTGCTGTTCAGCTCGATGCGGGGCGACGACTTTCTGGCGAAGCTGTGGCTGGTGGACGCCGAGACGGGAGTGGAGAGGCCGGCGGGAACGGACTACGGGCTTGCCGGAAGCTTTTCGCCCGAGGGGAAGCGCATCGCGTACAACCAGCGCGGGCAGGTGTACTGGCGCAAATACTACCGGGGCTCGTACCAGACCGACGTGTTCGTGCTGGACCTGGGCACGAAGAAGTGGGCGAACCTGACGCAGTTCGACGGGATGGATTCCTGGCCGATGTGGGGCCGCGACGGGTTCATTTATTTCGTGAGCGACCGCGACGGCGGGGGGCTCACCAATATCTGGCGGGTGCCGGAGAAGGGCGGCAAGGCGGAGAAGGTGACGCAGTTCACAAGCGGGGACGTGCGCTGGCCGGCAATCTCCGTCGACGGGAAGACGATCGTGTTCGAGCACGACTTCGGGGTGTGGAAGCTGGACGTCGCGAGCCGCAGGGCGGCGCCGTTGAAGTTCGACATCGAGGCCGAGACGCAGATCAACCCGGAGGAGATCCGCACGTTCCAGTCGCGCGCGGACCAGTTCCACATCCATCCGAACGGGCGGCGGATCGTGTTCAGCGTGTATGGCGAGATTTTCACGGCGCCGGTGGAGGAAGGCGACCTCGTGCAGCTCACCGAGGGCGCGGCGCGCGACCGCGAGCCGCAGTGGTCGCCCGATGGAAAGCACATCGCCTACATCAGCGACCAGAGCGGGCGCGAGGAGGTGTGGGTTGTGCCGGCCGATGGCGGGCAGGCGCAAAAGGTGACGGACCTCGACACGCTGAAGATGGAGATCCGCTGGTCGCCGGATTCGAAGCATCTGCTCTTCACAACATCGGACAACCGGCTGTTCCGGCACGAGCTGGGCGGGCAGACGGTGGAGCTGGCGTCGTCGAAGTTTGGCAGCATCAACTCGCCCGTGATGTCGCCGGACGGCAAGTGGGTGGCGTTTTCCATGTCCGACGAGGCGCGGCAAAGCGACATCTGGCTGGCGCCGTCGGCCGGTGGCGCGACGCCGCGGCGCGTGACTTTCGATTCTTATCCGGAGCGCGGGCCGAGCTTTTCGAGCGACGGAAAGAAGCTCTATTTCGTGCGCATGGAGAGCACGGGGATGGGCGGCTTCGGCGCCGCCGAGCTTTCCGGCACGCAGCTGTGGGTGACGCACCTGGAGAAGCTGGACAAGGATCCGAATGCGCCGGAAGAGCCGGCGGAAGAAGGGGGCGGACCGGCGGCGGGACGGCGTCCCCAGCAGCAGAACCAGGCGCCAAAGGAGATCCAGATTGATTGGGACGGACTGAAGCGCCGGACGTCGCAGATCACGCGGGTGCCCGGCGGGGTGCGCGGGTATGAGGTGGTGCCCGATGGCCGCACGCTGGTGTTCGTGACAGTGGAAGGCACGGGCGCGCGGGGCACTCCGGTGATCTACACGATCCAGGACAACGGCAGGCGGCAGACGCGCGTGGCCAGCGGCAGCGCGCCCGCAGGCGAAGGACAGGGTGGACCGCCGGCGCCGGGCATGGGGATGTTCGGCGGAGGCATCTCGCAGATGGCGGTGACGCGCAACGGGCGGACACTGTTCTTCAAGGAAGGCGAAGGGGTCTATTCGGTGAATCTCCCTGCCGGCGGAGGTGGTGGCAGTGGCGCGGGAGCCACAGGCGCCCTCGCCGCGGCAATGCAGCAGGCCGCTGCCGGGGGACAGGCGGGCGGAGGCGCGGGCGGGCGGCGCCGGATCAATTTCACGGCGCGCGTGCGCATCGACCACCTGAGCCAGTGGCAGCAGATGTTCGACGACGCGTGGCGCACCATGAAGTACCGTTTCTACGATCCGAAGATGCACGGCTACGATTGGGACGCGATGCGCGCAAAGTATCAGCCCTTGGTGGAATATGTGGGCGACCGGCAGGAGCTGCTGAACCTCATCAACGAGATGATCGGCGAGCTGAACGCCTCGCACACGGGCGCTGCGCCGGGGCCGGGCGGGCGCGAGGGCGCGGTGCAGACGCTTCATCCGGGGATCGAGTTCACCGCCGACGAAGCGTCGGGCCGTTATCGCGTGGAGCATGTGTACGAGAACGGGCCCGCGGACAAGGACTGGGTGCGGGTGAGCAAGGGCGACTATCTGCTGGCGGCAGACGGCAAACCGGTGACGACGAAGGACAATTTGTGGAAGTTCTTCCACAACCAGCGGCTCAACCGGAAACTGACGCTGAAGATGAACAGCAAACCGGAGGAAGCGGGCGCCTGGGAGACACAGATCGATCCCGTGCCCAATGCGCAATACGCGACGCTGCGTTACGAACGCTGGGTGAAGGAGCGGCGCGAAATGGTGGACAAGCTTTCCGCCGGCAAGGTCGGCTACCTCCACATCCGCGCCATGGACCAGACATCGCTGCGCAAGTTTGAAAAGGAATTGCGGGAATTCCGCAACAAACCGGCGTTGATTATTGACCAAAGGTGGAACGGCGGCGGCAACATCGAACAGCAATTGCTGGCGATTCTGGTACAGCGCGAGTACCAGGTGTGGCAGCCGCGCGGGACGGAGCCCACGGGACGCCCGTTTGCGGGTTACTTCGGCAAGAAGATCGTCCTGCAGAACTGGCGGTCGGCTTCGAACGCAGAGATGTTCCCCGCCGGGTTCCGGGCGCTGGGGCTCGGCAAGACGCTGGGCACGCAGACCATGGGGGCGGTGATCGGCACCGGAAGCTACTCCCTGATTGACGGGTCGACGGTCCGCACGCCCGGCGTGGGCGTTTTCCTGGCCGATGCAAAGCGCACCAACATGGAGAACCTGGGCGTGAAACCGGACATCGAAGTGGAAAACACGCCGGAAGACAACCTGAACGGCAAGGACCGCCAGCTGGAGGCGGCGGTGGCGGAGTTGTTGAAGGAACCGGGAGCCCGCTGACGGGCTACCAGGCGTGGTAGAGGCCGTCCGATTCCAGCACACGGACGGGAACATCGAACAGCGCGCCGAGCCTCTCCGGGCGGAGCGCGCTGTTCTTGTCTCCGTCGAAGAAAATCCGGCCGTTTCTCAATAAAATGGTCCGTTGAATTTCCGGGATAATGTCGGGCAAATGGTGGGTGACGAGGATCACGGTGACGCCGGATGCGGCCAGCCGGCGCATGGCTTCGCGAACCTCGTGCTGGGCGCGCAGGTCGAGGGAATTGGTGGGCTCGTCCAGGACGAGCGCCCGCGGATCGTGGACCAGCGCGCGGGCAAAGACGGCGCGGCGGACCTCGCCGGAGGACATCTGCGAGAGAGGGCGCGAGGCGAGATGTTCCAGATCGAAAAAACGCAGCGCTTCCATCGCGCGGGCTTCCATCTCCGGGGTGACGCGGTGGTTGGGCCAGATGCCGATGCTTGAAAAGCAGCCGCTGAGCACGATTTCAAGAGCGGGAATGGGCCGGGTGCAGGACTGGACAAGGTCGTTGGTCACGATGCCGAGCAGCGAACGCAACTCGAACAGTTGCCAGGTTTCCCTTCCCCACAGCCGCAGGCGGGAGCGTTCCGGGTAGCGCGGGTAGAGCTCGCGCGTCATGGCCTTGATGAGGGTGGACTTGCCGCTGCCGTTGGGGCCGAGGATGGCGGTGTGCCGGCCTTCGGAGATCGTGAAGGAGATGTTTTCAAGCGCGACCGTGCCGTCGCGGCAGATGGTGACGTTTTCGAATTCGAGGATGGGGACGGGAGCGGACACAGGCTGGCCTCAAGGAATGGAACCGGCAGGCGGCAACGGACCGTTGTTCACTGCGCGCGTCCTCACAGTCAGTGAGCCGTATGCGCCTCCGGCCGGATTGGCCCGGCAAACCGCCAAACCGAGGTCCAGGCCCACCAGCGAAGCAGCGGCAGCGCGAGCAGCACTTTATCGGCAGCCGAAAGTGTGGCGCGGGCGGCGAGAAAGAGCGGGCCTTCGGGCAGAGAGGCGGCAGCGAGGGCAGTGAGGATCTCCGGGCGCACTTCGACCGAGCGGAAGAAGTCGAGGGCCAGGCGCAGATCGGAGCGCAGCAGGGGATGTTCGTCCGGCGTGCGGAGCTGCGGAGTGCGGTTCCGGTACCAATTCACGACCGGGTTGTGACCGAGCGGCTCCAGAAACAGCGCGCAGCCATTCGAGTGCAGCACGCGAGCGAGGGAGCGCAGGGCGCGCTCGAGGTCGAGGTGGTGGAGGATGGCGCGGCCGCAGACGAAGTCGAACGACTGCTCGGGGAAGTCCAGCTCTTCAGCATTCATGACGCGGAATTCGACGTGGCCGAAGCCTGCTTTCGCAGCGCGCTCGGTTGCCTGCCGGACGGCCGTGTCAGAGATATCGATGCCGGTGACGTGGCTGGCGACAGCGGCCAGGCGGAGGGAGACCGAGCCGGGTCCGCAGCCAATCTCAAGGACGCGCTTGCGACGAGCACCTTCCACGCAGGCGGTGATGAAATGATCGATGGAGGGGAGAGCGATGCGATAAAAGCGGTCCAGCTGACGGCGCTCCAGGTGTTCGAATTCCTGGTCGTGGAAGAGTTTTTCTCTCTCGATGCGGTCCAAGGGGGCGAATCCTCCGGCAGCGGGCCGTGCCTTTCAGTGTAGCCGATCATTCCCGGCCGGCAGAGGCGCTGCGCAGGCGGGAAGAGGGCTGCCGCGAAGGCAAGAGCCCGGACAGGAGGGGCCGGCCGCCCTTGCAGCGTACACGGCTCAGGCGCTCGGTTGCTGCCAATCGAGGGCCAGTTCGACGAGGGTGCGGACCGGGAATCCGGTGGGACCCTTGGCCATCCAGGGCTTGTTTTCTTCGAGCCAGGCGACGGAGGCGATGTCGAGGTGCACCCAGGGCTTGCCCTCGACGAATTCCTCAAGGAATTTCGCGGCGGAGATGGAGCCGCCCCAGCGGCCGCCAATATTGGCGAGATCGGCAAAGGGCGATTTGAGGAGTTCGCGGTATTCGGCGTCCATGGGGAGGGGCCAGATCCGCTCGCCGGCGCGGGCGGCGGCGTCGAGCAGCCGCTGTTGCCAGGCGGCATCGTTGGAGAAGGCGCCGGCGTAGAGGTTGCCGAGGGCAACCGCGATGGCGCCGGTGAGGGTGGCGGCGTCCACCAGGTGGGTGCAGCCTTCGCGGGCGGCCCAGGTGAGGGCGTCGGCGAGGATGAGACGGCCCTCGGCGTCGGTGTTCAGCACTTCCACAGTTTTGCCCTGAAATGTTTTGACGATATCGCCGGGCCGCTGCGCCTTCGGGCCGGGCATGTTCTCGACACAGGGGGCGAACGCGGTGACAGCGACAGGCGGCCTGAGGCGGGCGAGGGCGCGCATGGCGCCGAGCACGGCGGCGGCGCCGGCCATGTCGTACTTCATCTTTTCCATGCCGTCGCTGGGCTTGATGGAGATGCCCCCGGTGTCGAAGGTGACGCCCTTGCCGACCAGCGCCAGATGGTCCTGCGAAGCCGGCTGGGCCGGAGTGTATCGCACAACGATCAGCACGGGCGGCTCGGCGGAGCCCTGGGCAACGCCGAGCAGAGTGTTGAAGCCGAGCTGGCGCATCCGCGGCTCGTCAAGGATCTCGCACGCGAGGCCGCATTCCCCGGCCATCGAGCGCGCCCGTTCGGCGAGGGCGCGGGGCGTGAGCACGTTGCCGGGCTCATTGACAAGAGCGCGGGTCCAGTTCTGGGCCTCGCCCGTGATCCTGGCGGTTTCCACAGCGGCCTCGAGCTCCGGAGTGATGGCGGGCACGGAAAGCTCGACGCGCTCCAGAAGCTTGCCACCGTTCTTCTTTTCCGTCTTGTACTGGTCCGGTTCGAAGCCGCCGGTGATGAGACCTTCGACGAGCGCGCGGAGCATGGCGGCGTCGACGCCGTCTTCGAGGCGGACGGCGGCCTGCTGGATGGAGCGCGCCTGCAGGGCGCGGGCGATGACTCCGCCGGTTTGGCGCATGACAGCCGGGGTGAACTTCTCCTGTTCCCCGCAGCCTGCCAGCAGTAGGCGGCGGGCCTTGAGCCCCTGCGGCAGGTGGATGAGAGCCGTTTCGTTGGGCTTGGCCGTGAACTCGCCGGAGTCGGACATCTCTTTCGGCACGCCGCCGGCGAAGTCCGGGGAGGGCGGGAGGGAGGAGAAAGCGAGGATGGCCAGCGCAGGGGCGTCGATTTCAGGCAGAGGACGAGTGGTGAGAGTGAATTCCATGGTCAATCCCTGATTCGTTTGGCGTTTCGGAGGCTCATGGCCTTGCGCGCTTCCAGGTCGCGCTCGCGGGCCTGTTCGGCCTCGCGCTTGTCGTGGAGCTTCTTGCCGCGGCAGACGCCGAGCTCGCACTTGAGGCGGCCGTTCTTGAGGTAGAGCTTGAGCGGGACGAGGGCGAGCCCTTTTTCGCGGACCTTCGACGCCAGCTTTTCGATTTCGGAGCGGTGCAGCAGAAGCTTGCGTTTGCGCGTGGGTTCGTGGTTCCAGATGTTGCCGTGCGAGTAAGGGCTGAAATGAGTGTTGAGCAGCCACGCTTCGCCGCCGATGACGTCGGCGTAGCTGTCACGGAGTTGCACCTTGCCCTGGCGGGCGGATTTGATTTCGGTGCCGGTGAGGACGAGTCCGGCTTCGAGGCGCTCAAGGACGTGATAGTCGTGGAGCGCCTTGCGGTTCTCCGCAACCATCCGGACCGGTGCCTTGTTTTCCGCCAAAGGAATTGTCTCCACGCGTGCGCCGCGCCGCGCGTCATTCGAATGGAGAATGTGTGCGCCGGCACGGGAAGCGACAGCCAAGAACAGTTTAGCACGCCGGCTCTTGCGAGTAGCCATAACATGCGGAAGATGAATCAGTTAGCAGTGATTCTGGCGGTCTTGTTGGTGGCCGTGGGCGCGCCTGCCGCGGCGGGCAACCGGAAGGGCGACCGGCTGCTGAACGAAGGCAAGAAGGCGGAGGCGCGCGGGGATCTGGACACGGCGCTGGAGTTTTACGAGCGGGCGCTGGCGGCTGATCCGAGCGACGCAGCGTACCTGCTGCACATGCGGCGGGCGCGGTTCGCCGCGGCGCAGCGCCATGTGGATCTGGGGCAGAAGCTGCGGTCGGAGGGCAAGCTGGAAGAGGCGCTGGCGGAGTTTCGAAGGGCGTTCGTGATCGATCCCGGCTCGGGCATCGCGGAGCAGGAACTGCGGCGGACGAACCAGATGATCGAGCGCGAGAAGAAGGGAAAGGGGAGGTCCGGCGAGGCGGGCGAAGAGCGAGGGCTGACCGATGCGGAGCGGGCGAGGCGGGAGGGGCTGGAGCGGGCGGCGCGGATGCTGGAGGCGCCGGAACTGAAGCCCGCGACGCGGCGGATTTCCGGGCTGAAGATCGTGAACCAGACGGCGCGGGTGATGTACGAGACGGTGGGGAAGCTGGCAGGGGTGAACGTGCTGTTCGACGCCGATTTCCAGGACACGCGGCGGTACACTCTGGACCTGAACCAGCTGACGCTGGACGAGGCGCTGGAGTACGTGAGCCTGGTGACGAAGACGTATTGCAAGCCGCTCAGCCGCAACACGATTTTTGTGACTCAGGACAATCCGACCAAGCGCCGCGATTACGAAGAGCATGTGACGCGGATTTTCTATTTGCAGAACGCGTACAACAACCAGGAGTTGACAGAGATTGTGACGGCGATGCGGCAGGTGACGGATCTGCGGAAAGTGTTTCCTGTGAACAGCCAGTTCGCAATCGTGGCACGGGGCACGGCGGACCAGATGGCGCTGGCGGAGAAGGTGCTGCTGGATCTGGACAAGGCGAAGCCGGAGGTGGTGGTGGATGTGATTGTGATGGAGGCGAACCGGACACGGACGCGCGACCTGGCGCTGACGCCGCTGAGCGCGGGCAAGCCGGGGCTGGGTTCGCCGGTGAGCTTTACAGGGGGGGGGACTTCGGGGGCGGTTCCGTTGAATCAGGTGAAGGATCTGGGGGCGGGCGACTGGAGCGTGGTGTTGCCGAGCTTCCTGGTGCAGGCGCTGCTGAGCGACCGGCAGACGCGCGTGCTGACGACGCCGCAGGTGAGGGCGGTGGACGGGCAGAAGGCGACGCTGCGGCTGGGGGACCGGGTGCCGTATGCGTCGGGCTCGTTCGCGCCGGGTGCGGTGGTGGGCGGGGGTGGACTGTCGCCGTTTGTGCAGACGCAGTTCCAGTTCGCCGAAGTGGGGGTGAACATCGATCTGACGCCGCGGATCCATGGGGACGAGGTTTCGTTGCAGGTGGATCTGGAGATATCGAACATCCGCGAGAGGATCGACCTTGGAGGGCTGTCGCAACCGGTGATCGGGCAGCGTAAGGTGACGCATGTGATCCGGGCGCGGGAAGGCGAGGTGACGCTGATCGGGGGCCTGATGCAGGCCAATGTTTCGCGGGTGAGAAGCGGAGTGCCCGGGTTGATGAACATTCCGATCCTGGGGCGTCTGTTTTCGAGCGAGAACGTGGAGAACGCCAATTCGGACCTGCTGGTGGCGCTGG
Organism: uncultured Arcobacter sp.; assembly: GCA_964458495.1. Taxonomy (GTDB): domain Bacteria; phylum Acidobacteriota; class Terriglobia; order Bryobacterales; family Bryobacteraceae; genus JANWVO01. The sequence continues at coordinate 167,817 of CAYWJB010000005.1, read as the reverse complement.
TGCCGCAGGTGGTCAGAACGCCGGATATCACGGCGGAGAGCCTGCGGGGAGTGGCGAGCGGAGCGGAGCAGATTTACCGCGTGAACTTCGCGCAGGAGGAGGATCAGGAACCGGAGGCGCAGGAGCAGGCGCGGCAGCCGGGCGAGCCCGTGAGGACGCCGCTGGTGCCGGGGACGGCGGCCCCGCGGCCGCAAGCTGCGCCGGGACCTTCCCCTGCGCCGGAGACGGCGCCGGCGAAGCCCGCGGAAGCAGCGGCGCCGGGGCAGACTGCGCCCGGAGCGCCACCCGCACCGGAGGCGGCTCCGGCGAAGCCCGCTGAAGCGCCGGCAGCCGAGGAACCGGCGGCGGCGCAGGGCCCACGGCTTTCGTGGCAGCCTTCGGCCAAGGAAGCCGCGCTGAATTCCACTGTGACGGTGCGATTGCAGGTGGACAACGTGTCGGAGCTGTTCAGCGCGCCGCTGCGCATCCGCTATGAACCGAAGGTGCTGCGGCTGCTGGACGTGCAGCGCGGGCCGTTCCTGGCTGGCGACGGCGCGCAGGTGAATTTTTCGGATTCGCGGGACGAGGCGTCGGGCCTGGTGATCGTGAACATGAACCGCGTGCCGGGCGCGGGCGGCATATCGGGCGCGGGCATTCTGCTGGAGCTGAAGTTCCAGGCCGTGGGGCGCGGCGATGGAGCGATCCGGCTGGAGGATGTGACGCTGCGCGATGCGAAGCTGGAGCCGATCCCGGCGGCGCCGCAGGCGGTGACGATTCGCGTGCCATGAAGCACAGGGAGCTCAGCAGCAGGCGTGAATTCGGGCTAACGCTGGTCGAGCTGATCGTCGCCTTCACGATCATGATGTTCCTGACGGCGATGGCGCTTCCGCTGGCTCGCTACCGCGTGCGGCGGGAGAAGGAGCGGGAGCTGCGGTACGCGTTGCGGGAGCTGCGCACGGCGATCGACCGGTACAAGGACACCTGCGAGAAGGGCGGGATCGAGAAAAAGCTGGGCGCGGAGTGCTACCCGGAATCGCTGGAGCAATTGGTGGAAGGGGTGAAGCTGGCCAACGATCCGACGGGGAAGAAGATCCGCTTCCTGCGGCGGATTCCGCGGGACCCGTTCACGAACTCGACCGACTGGGGACTGCGCTCGACGCAGGACGATCCACAGTCGACATCGTGGGGGGGGCAAAACATTTTCGACGTGTACACGAAATCGACGGAGAGGGCGCCCGATGGCACGCTGTATTCGGAGTGGTAGGCGGCTGGCCGGCTTCACGCTGATCGAGTTGATGATCGTGATGGCGGTGGTCGCGGTGCTGGTGTCGGTGGCGGTGCCGATGTACCAGAAGTCGGTGATCCGGGCGCGGGAGACGGTGCTGCGGCAGAACCTGTTCACGCTGCGGACGGTGATCGACGAGTACACCTACGACAAGTCGAAGGCGCCGCAGTCGCTGGAGGATCTGGTGCGCGAGGGCTATCTGCGGCAGGTGCCCGTGGATCCGATGACGGGGCAGGCGGACTGGGACGTGGTGATGGAGGACGCGGTAACGAGCGTGAACCAGACGGAGCCGGGGATCTTCGACGTGAGGTCGCGCTCGACAGCGCGATCGCTGGAGGGCACGCCCTACAACGAGTGGTGACGCGGGCGCGCGGGTGAGACCTGCTCCTGATACGATGTCGGCAAATGCCGGTCAGCCGACGGACTCTCTTCTTTGCACCCCTGGCGGAGCGCGCTTTTCAATTACGGGCGCAGGAGCCGCGGCTGCGGCTCGGTTATGACACATACTCGCTGCGCGCGTGGAACCTGAAGGCGATGGAGCATCTCGAGTTCGCCGCGCGCCATGGCTGCACGGCGCTGCAGATCTCTTCGCTCGGTGATTTCGAGTCGCTCGACGAGGCGCACCTGAGGCGGGTGCGGGCACGGGCGGAGGAACTGGGGATTCAGCTGGACGCCGGCACGGGGTGCATCTGTCCGACGGCGCGGGCTTACCGGAACCGGAAAGAGGATGCGGCGGAGCATCTGCGGCGCGCGCTGCGGGTGGCACAGCTCGCAGGGGCGCGATCGCTGCGATGCTATCTGGGCGATTTCGAGGACCGTCTGCATCCGAACGGGATCGAGTACCACATGGAGGCAACGGTCCGGGTGCTGAAGGCGGCGCGGGGGGCGGCGCTTGAGGCGGGGGTGAAGATCGCGATCGAGAACCACTCGGGGGACATGCAGGCCTGGGAGTGCCGGCAGGTGGTGGAGGAGGCAGGCACGGACGCGGTGGGGGCGTGCCTGGACACGGGCAACCCGATCTGGTGCGTGGAGCATCCCGAGGTGACGCTGGAAGTGCTGGGCCCCGTGGCGGTGACGACACACGTAAGGGACACGGCGATCTTTCCGCATCCGCGAGGCTGCGCGGCGCACTGGACGGCGCCGGGGGACGGATCGGTGGACATGACGCGGCTGGCGGAGCTGCACAAGCGCCTGTGCCCGCAGGCGCCGCTGCACCTGGAGATCATCACGGGGCGGCCGCCGCGGGTCGTGCCGTTCTACGAAGACTCGTTCTGGAAGGCGTTTCCGAAGGCGCGAGCGGGGGAGTTCGCGCGGTTCCTGGCGCTGGTGAAGGGCGGGTCTCCGCTGATGAAGCCGATGGTGATGGAGGATGTGGCGGGCATGGACGTGGCGGAGTACCGGACGGCACTGAAGAAGCAGCAATGGCTGGATCTGGAGCGGAGCCTGGCCTTTGCGCGGGACAGGATGATCTGATGGTTTCGATCCTGGTGGCGACGGTCGTCGAGAGGCCTGCACTGGCCATTCGCGTGGAAGCGGAGGCAGGGGAACTGGCGCAGGCGCTCGACGCGGCGCTGCCGGCGCTGCTGGATCATTTGCAGGCGCTGGGGGAGGAGGGCGAGGGCAAGCCTTTTCTGCGCTATCTGGGCTTCACAGACACAGGGCGGATGATGGTGGAGGCGGGGGTGGAGACTCGGAGCGCGATGCCGTCGTGCGCGGGGGTGGAATCCCTGGTGCTGCCCGGCGGAGAGGCGGCCATTGCCGACGTGCGCGGGGACAGCGCGGAGGTGGCGCGGGCGCACGAGATGCTGGACCGCTGGATGGAGAAGAGCGGGCGAGCGCCGGCGGGCGCGCGCGAAGAGCTGCATATGGAAGCGCATGGCGGATGGCGCCATGTGAGGCTGATCCAGCCGCTGGCGCCGGATTGAAGGCAGACGCGCCGGCGGGGCTGTGGAACAATGGGAGTCATGAACCCGGTTCTCGCTTTGGCCTCGAATGGCGGGCTCCGCGGGCGGCGGCGCAGCTGGAAAGGGCTGAAACAGGATTTTCGTCTGGCGTTTGAAACGTTTCGATTCGGTGTTGTGCTGGTGGCGGCATTGTTCGCCGCGGCGGGAGCGGCGCGGGCGCAGTCTCCGCTGGGGGCGGTGACGGGGCTGGCGCTGGATCCGAGCGGCGCTCCCGTGCCGGAGGCGCGCATCGTACTCGAAAACAGCGCTACGGGGATCAGGCAGGAGACCCGGACCAACACGGCGGGCAATTATGTGTTCGTCAACCTGGCGCCGGGACCGTACCGCCTGAGCGCGGAGGCCAAGGGGTTCCGCCGGTTCGAGGCTGCGGGCCTCGAGGTGGCTGCCTACCGAACGGTGAGGCAGGACGTTCGGTTCGACCTGGCGTCCACGGCCACGGAGGTGACCGTGAGCGAGGCCGCTTCGCCGCTCGTGCAGAGCGAGACCCCAAGCGTCGGAGTGCAGCTTTCTTCCCGGCTGGTGCTGGAACTGCCGACCAACCTGCGGAGCGTGTACAACAATGCCGGCGATTCGGGACTGATTGCCAACCTGATGCCGCTCACCGTGCCCGGCGTCGTGCAGATGGGCAACGGTGCCTACTGGATGTCGCCCGGCGCGGGGCCGAACGGCTTGCGGCTGAAGGTGGACGGCGTGGATACAACATTCGGCAACTTCGGAAGTCCGGATCCCGTGTCACAGCCCTCCTTGGAATCGGTGGAGGAATTTACCGCGAATATCGCCGGAAACCGGGCCGAATTCAGCGGCCTTGGCACGGTGACGACGGTGACGAAGACGGGCACGAACAATCTGCACGGCTCGCTGTTCTGGTTCGGGCGCAACGCGGCGCTCGATGCCCGAAATCCCTTCCTGCCCTCGCGAGCCTTCCAGAACATCCACAACTATGGAGCGAGCCTCGGCGGGCCGCTGAGGAAAGACAGGACTTTCTTCACCGCTACTGCTGACCTCATCGATGGCGTGCGAGGCTACACGTTCACCTCGAATGTGCCCACGCTGGCCATGCGCCGCGGCGAGTTCGCCGCGGCGGTGCGCGACCCGCTGGCCGGCGGAGCCCCGTTCGCCGACAACCGCATTCCGCAGTCCCGCACCGCCCCGGAGGCGGCCCGGGCCCAGGAACTGCTTTATCCTGCGCCGAATTTTGGGGCGGAGACTCTTGCGGTGGGCAATTACCGCGCCGCCTTCAACGGCGCGGAGTGGCACCGGCTGCTCGAAGGCCGCGTCGATCACAACTTTTCCAGCGCGCAGTCCGGCTTCCTGCGCTATCAGTACAAGCATGACGACTACGATATTCCGGGCGCGCGGGGGCAGCTGCCGCCGGTGACGGAGGGCACGTCGAACAACGTGCGGAAGATGCACATGGCTGTGGCGGGGCACGCATGGACTATCAGCCCCTCCATGTTCAACGAATTCCGCAGCGGGCTCGTGGTTCTGGAGTCGAAGTCCTCGGCGGATGTGAAGGGACAGGACCTGCTCAACCGGATCGGCATCCGGGGGCTGCTGCCGCGGCCGGGAGCGCCGGGAGTGCCGCGTTTCAGCGTGGCGGGGCTGAGCACGTTCACGCAGATCCTGCTAAACCCGGTGATCGACGGGCATTTCCAGGTTTCCGACAACCTGACACGGGTGGCGGGCCGGCACACGGTGAAGGCGGGGATCGAGTATATCCGGTGGTTCGTGAACCGGCATGTTACATCGAACCCGGCGCTGTTCGGCGATTTCAGTTTCACGAACCGGTTCAGCGGACAGCCTTATGGGGATTTTCTGCTGGGATTGCCGACGACGGTGGGGCGAATCGACCCGTGGGCAGCGCAGTATTTCCGATGGAATGATCTTTCCTTTTTTGTGCAAGACGACTGGAAAATCCATCCGCGCATCAGCCTGAGCTACGGGCTGCGGCATGAGTATAACGGCCCGCCCCTTGCAAGAGATGACAACTTCTACAACTTCAACGTGGCCAACGGGGCAGCGACGCTGGCCTCGGCGGCGGCGCGGCGGCTGACGAGCCCGTTCTACCCATCCGCACTGCCGCTGGAAACAGCGGAGGAGGCGGGGCTGGGGCGCACGCTGCGGCGGGCGGACAAGAACAACTGGGCGCCGCGCATCGGATTCTCCTGGCGGCTGGACGAGACAGGGCGCACGGTGGTGCGCGGCGGCGCCGGGATCTACTACGGGCACTTCAGCGTGGCGGCGCTGGGCAATCAGGTGGCGGGACCCTTCGCGGTATCGACGACGAGCAACAATGCGATCAGCGGCGGGACGCCGCTGTTCACGCTGGCGAATCCCTTCGCCGCCCCCGGTTCGGCGGGCACGCTGAACCTGAACGGGCTGACGCCGGATCTGCGGAATATGTACTCGCTGCAGTACACGTTGAGCGTGGAGCGGGAGCTGAGCCGGAACCTGGGCGTGCGGCTGACCTACATCGGGACGAAAGGCACGCAGCTGCCCTACCTGCGCAACATCAATCAGCCGCTGCCTTCCACGCAGCCGTTCGCGCAGTCGAGGCGTCCATATCCGATCTACAACAACGTAGTTTACGCGGAGAACGGGGCCAACAACAGTTATCAGGGGCTGCAGGCGGGCGTGGTGAAGCGCTATTCGCGGGGGCTCCAGCTGCAATCGACGTGGATCTGGGCCAAGCAGCTGAGCGAGGTCGACGACACAAACAACGCGGAGCTGAACACGCAGATCGAGAACGCTTACGACCGGCGGCGGGACCGGGCCAACGTCTACTCGGTGCCTCGGCACCAGTGGATGAATCAGGCGCTGTGGGAGCTGCCGCTGGGACGCGGACCGCTGCTGGGCGGCTGGCAGCTCAATTTCCTGCTGAACCTGAGCACGGGCCACTGGCTGAACCCGGTGTTCACGGGTTCGGATCCCTCCAACACGAACACGTTTGGTGGGCGCCCGGATGTCGCGGGTCCGCTGACGTACCCGCGGACGCTGGCTGCCTGGTTCGACCGTGCGGCGTTCGCGCCGCCTCCGGCGGGAGCGGGGCGGTTCGGAAACGCGGGGCGGAACGTGATCGAAGGACCCGGATACGTAGTTTTCAACGCCGGCGTGCTGAAGCGGTTCACTCTGCCGCGGGAGCACCAACTGGAAGCGGGAGCGTCGTTCACGAACCTGCTGAACCACTTCAACTACGGGCAGCCGAACATGACCGTGAACGTATCCGCCGGCGGCACGATCACCAGCACGCACGTGTTTCTACCGGCGGGAACGCCGCGGCAGGGGATGCTGACACTGCGCTGGAAGTTCTGAGCCGGGCCGCGGCGGCGCGCCAGGTGGCAGGATGGAAGACATGACGAAGCTGTTATCTGCCCTATTCTTCTGCATCGCCGCAACGGCGCAGACGAGGGTCTGGATCGACGCCGACACCGCGAATGAAATCGATGACCTGTACGCCATCACGCGCATGCTGGCAGCGCAGGATTTGGAGATTGTGGCGCTATCGTCTGCGCACTGGAGCAAGTCGCCCGCGGCGGAGGGCAACACGCTGGAAGCCAGCCAGCGGCTGAACGAGGCACTGCTGGGATTGACCGGGCGAATGTCGATCCCGCATCCGCGCGGCTCGGCCGTGGGCGTGTATTGGTGGGGCGCCGACCGGGCGGCCTATTCGGCGGCAGCGTATCATTTGATCCGCGCCGCGCGCGACACGCCGGCGGGGGAGAAGCTGACGGTGATTGCACTGGGCGCGTTGACCAACGTAGCTTCGGCGCTGATGATCGAGCCGTCGATTGCGCCGAAGATGCGGTTGTACTGGCTGGGTGCATTCATCGACACGGAACGCGGCGTGTGGGACAAAAGCGAATTCAACTGCCTGAACGACATTCCGGCGCTGAACGAGGTGCTGAACCGCAGGGAACTGGAGCTGCGCGTGATGCCGGCCAGCGTGGCGCGGGCGTTGACGTTCGAGTATGCCTTCACGGCGGAGAGGCTCGCGCGCCACGGCCGGCTTGGCGAGTTTCTGCTTGCCCGCTGGAAGCAGCACGCGCCGGGCGCCTCCACGTGGATCATGTGGGACCTGGCGGCTGTCGAGTGGGTGTTGAAGCCGGAGCTCGTGAAGTGGAAAAGGATGCGCACGCCGCCTGAAAACACGCAGCGGGAGGTGGATGCGGCTGTGTCGATCGACGCCGAAGCGATGCGTGCCGACTTCTGGCAGGCCATCGGGCAGCTGACACGGAACGCCGGCCGCAACTGAAGATTGCCCCCGTTTCAGAGCCGCGAGCGAAGCGGCGCGCAGCCTTTCCAGAGCCGCGAGCGAAGCGGCGCGCAGCGCCGCGAGAGCGAGCGGTCACCTTCAGGGCCGCGAGAGCGAGCGGTTCCAACGCGGTTGCCGACTCGCTTTCGCCATCGGCACGGTTGAATGGTGCGGCGCCGTGCGCGCCGCCGCGGGGGGACCGCTCACTCTGGCCGTCGTTCTGACGAACGCCGGCCGCCGGCGCGCGGCTCTGATCCACGAGTCAACGCATTCCGCGCCGCGACCGAAGCCGCGCGCAGCCTTTTCAGAGCCGCGAGCGGCCGGTTTGTCTGACTCGTGGTGCGAGCCGGCGTTATTGCGCTGTCGCGGATGCCTTGTTGCTCGGCTGGCTCTCGGCAATTTCCTGACTGCAGGTGTTGTAGGCAGTGACCACGTACGTGTACGTCACACGGCTGGTGAGCCCTGTGTCCTTGAAAGACGTGGTGGCGGCGGAGACTTCGGAACGAAGCTGGAGCTTGCCGCTTTGGTCGTAGTAGACGCGGTAACCAACGGTGGGTGCAGGAGAGCCGGGTGACCAGGACAGAGTGATGGATTTCTTCCCGGCTTTCGCCGAGAGATTTTGCGGCGCTCCGGGCGTTTGGCAAGCAGGTGGGGGCGCACTGCCCCAGGTCGCCTCCGCCATCACAAACGGCTCCGCCATGCCCGTGGCAAGCCACGTGTTCAGGAGATTGTCTCCTTCGCTGGCCAGGAAGGCGTTGGTCTTCCTGTTTGCCAGATAGAGGAACTGCACGTACTCCCAGCTTGTGGGCTGATAGAGGAGCCGGATCCGGGCATATGCAGCCTCTGAAGGCGGATTCAGCGTCAGTTCGTCGTAGTAGCGGTACGTGCCGTCGTCATTGCGGTATTGATCGGCCGGCACCGGGAGCGCATTGCGTTTGCGCGCCTCCTCGTAGCTGAACCCGTAAGGCGGTATGCGGTTGTCCTTGGTGACGGTGTTGTTGAGGACGAAGTGGAAGGTGTCGGCAGAGGCACAGCCGGCGCACTCCGCAAGTTGTCCGAGCGTGAGAGTGACAGCACCCGTGAGGCGATCGAAGGCCAGCGGCATGTCTTTGGGATAGCCGAGCGAGCGAAGCTGAAAGGCCCACTCTGTCGTCATCCCGTAGTGCGCCTCGTAGATCTTCGTGTTCGGGTCATTCAGATTGACGATGGACTTGACCGGCGTGCCGTTGACAGTAGTGACGACACCGTACTCGCCGTCCTCGCGCACCAGATTGCCGGAAGCGTCAAACCACTGGATGTTGACCCACATGCGGCGTCCTTCCGGGTAGCCGCTGATGAGCTTGTGGCCGGTGTGGTTGACGATCGTGAGCGTGTTGCCGGCGACCGAGAGCGTTGCGGCCAGCTTCAGTTGCTGGATGGCGCGGTCCTTGCCTGCTTTCAGGGCGTCGATCTGCGTGGTGGTGAGGCCGCCGCCCAGCCGCAGCCAGCCGCGGGTGTTCTGGTAGAGGATGGCATCCGGCGTCCAGTAGTTGCCGCCGGTCATGTCGTGCAGCGGCAGATCCGTGCGGATGGGGACGCCTGCCTTGTTGGCGCCGGCTCCGGTGACAGCCCGCATGTGGCAGGTCTGGCAGCTGAAGTAGCGCGCCGTGCCGTCGGCGTAGTTTCCGCTGGCAGCCACGGCGGCGATGGCGCCGGCTTTGAGATCAGCCGGGAGAGACGAGTAACTCGTGACGGGCGTCTTTGAAAGCCCGCCCGCCATGAACTCGCTGAAGGTGCGCTCGACGATGCCGTACATGTATGGCGGGTTGTTGAAAGCTGCCTTGTCCGAGAGCTGGGAGTTCAGGCTGCCGCTGGCGAAAACAGAATCCGAAGTGTCCTGCCTGCCGTTGTTGTGCGCCAGATCCCCCGTCACCGGGTTGGACACGTCGTGGCAGGAGCCGCAGAAGCGGACGTCGCGATGGAAACGGGACTGAAGGAACTGGTGCCGCGCATCGGCATCGCTGTAAGGACCGAGCTTGTGGGAGTTGGGCCAGAGGGAGAGCATGCCGCTGCCATAGAAGCCCTCGCCGCCTTTGTTGGCGATGAACGGGCTGATCATGACGCCGAGGTGCTCGCTGTTGTCGGGGTTGGTCATCTTGTGGCAGGTGTCGCATTCGACGCCGTCGGCGTCGCCTGACATGAGCCTGGAGCCGTCGGTCGGAGTAGAACGCCCGGCGTACCAGCCGGAGGTCGAGTGGCAGCGGATGCAGAGGTCGCCGGCGCCGTCGAAGTCCTGTTCGGCGATGGCGAGAGTCGCCCAGAAGATCGGGTCGCGCGAAGCGTTGCCCATCATGCTGCCGCGCCAGTTGAAGGCGGGCTCCACCGCCCGGTTGTAGCCGCCGTGGCAGTTGTCGCACTTGTCCGGCGTCTCCAGGTTGCTGACCTGCCCGGGCTGCGTGCCGGGCATCTTGATGGCGGGCGGCTCGACGAGAGCCGCAGTGGCGATAGCCAGCAGGCCCAGAATGGCGAGAAAGAGGATGATGGAACGCATGATGCGCCTCCTTGACCGAATCGTTGGGTATATATTGACCGAGACTCAGCAAGAGTTCAAGGATTTTTGAGGTATTTATCCTGTATTCAGTACGCCCGGATGGTTGAAAACCGGAGGCGTTATACGCACACTATGCGCGGCCAGGTGTTGCAAGATTCTACATTTCAACCAGAAAGCCAGTGCGAACGCGGGGAGCTGCGCCCGGGATCGGCGGAATCTGGCAGAATGAAAGCAGGCCGCTGAGGCTGCTACCGCCCATGTTTTTCAGACGACCGAAGCCGCGTGAACTAAGCTTTGCCGAGCATCTGGAGCGCCTGCGCGCCGCAGGTTTCGAAGTGAAGCCGGGACTGAATGGCGCGACGCTGGCGACGCGGAACCAGTTGGGAGCGCTGTTGCGGGAAGACGGCTCGGGCAAACCGCGGATCGAGGACACGGGGATTCTGCTGGGGGACGAGCTGGCGGTGCTGACCGACATCGGCTTTCAGAAGGTCTTCCTGGCGCAGAGCGGGCGCAGGACGGCGGCGCTGGCGGAACACCTGAAGGCATTGCACGAGTTCCGTGAAGACCTGGTGGAGATGCTGGGGCTGGAGAGCCTTTACAACGAAGGGCTGGGGACAACGAACGAGAAGCACCTTTACGACAGGGTGGCCGGGCGGGACACGGGGGCGGCACCGCGCCCGTGGCAGAAGTAAGGGGCGGAGCCTTAGCCGCGGCGCGGGCGGAACTTCCAGCAGTAGAAGACGCCGAGGGCGAAGAGGAAGAGCCCCCACCAGAGACCGACGCGAAGCTCCTTGAGCACGATTTCGTGTGTGCCCGGATGGCCGTGATAGTAGAGATCGGCGCCGGCGATAAGCAGTCCGTAGATGAGCAGCTGGCTGCCGATGAAAAACCAGATGGAAATGCCGGTATCTTTCGCTTCCGTCAAGGCGTCGGTCTCCTCTCCCAATACAATATCCGAACCGGGAAGCGCCTGTGGCGGGCCGGAGGGTGGCCGCAGCCTCAGGCGGCTGCGGGTGCTACGATAGAGCCCGTATGGCCAAGATCAAGCCGGCGCGCGCGAAGAAGGCCTCGCGCGGGCCGAAGAATCCGGGGGCCATCGGCTGTCTGATCCTGCTGATCACCGGCTTCGTGCTGCTCGCCGCGCTGCTCTACTACTCGTTCATCTACTCCGCGCAATCCGCCTCGTGAGAACTTCATGCGACCCGACAACCGACGCCCGGACCAGTTGCGCCCCGTGCGCATCCAGACGAGCTACCTGCTGACGGCGGAAGGCTCATGCCTGATCGAGATCGGGCACACGCGCGTGCTGTGTGCAGCCACCATTGAGGACGGCGTGCCGTCGTTCCTGCGGAACACGGGGCGGGGCTGGGTGACGGCGGAGTATTCGATGCTGCCGAGGGCGACGGCGCAACGTACGCCTCGTGAAATCAACAAGGGGCGGCCCAGCGGGCGGACGCACGAGATCCAGCGGCTCATCGGACGAAGCCTGCGGGCGGTGGTGGACATGGAGGCGCTGGGCGAGCGCACGGTGATCGTCGACTGCGACGTGCTGCAGGCGGACGGCGGCACCCGGACGGCTTCGATCACCGGAGGCTGCGTGGCGATGGCGCTTGCGTTCGACCGCCTGATGCCGTTCGGCTCCTTGCCTCGCCACCCGCTGCGGCAGCTGGTGGCGGCGGCGAGCGTGGGAGTGCTAAACGGGGAGACGCTGCTGGATCTCTGTTACGAGGAGGACTCGCAGGCAGAGGTGGACATGAACGTGGTGATGACGTCGGAGGGGGAGTTCGTGGAGATCCAGGCGACGGCGGAGAAGGCGGCGTTCGGGGACGCGAGGCTGGCGGAGATGCTGGAGGCGGCGCGGGCGGGCATCGCGCAGTTGTTCGAAGCGCAGCGCGAGGCCCTTGGAAGAAAATGATTCTGCGCTGCGCCACGGGCAACGCGGGCAAGCTGGCCGAGTTCCGCCGGGCGGCGGAGACGCTGGGCGCTGCGGAGATCGAAATCCTGCCCCTCGAAGGCATCCGGGAGCTGCCGCCTTGCGAGGAAGACGGCGCGACTTTCGAGGCCAACGCAGTGAAAAAGGCGCTGCATTATTCGGCATACTGTGAGGAATTTCTGTTCGCGGACGACTCCGGGCTGGAGGTGGAGGCGCTGGGCGGCGCGCCCGGGGTGCGGTCGGCGCGGTTCAGCCCCGAAGGCACGGACGAGGCAAACAACGGGCTCCTGCTCGAGCGTCTGAGGGGGATGGAGAACCGGCGGGCGCGCTTTGTGTGCGTGATTGCGCTGGCGCGGCAGGGGCGGCTCGAGGCCACGTTCCGGGGAGAGGCGGAGGGGACGGTGCTGGAGGCGCCACGGGGCCGGGAGGGGTTCGGCTATGATCCGCTGTTTCTGCATCCTCCGCTGGGGCGGACCTTCGCCGAGCTGGATGCGGAGACGAAGATGCAGGTGTCGCACCGGGGCCAGGCGCTGCGCAAATTGTTCCGCTATCTGGCGGATTTTCGGGAACGCTGAGCCGACCGGCGCCGGAAAATCGCCCAGCCGATGATGGTTTTGGCGTCGCGAATTTCTCCGGATTCGATCATTTTGTCGATTTGCTTCAGCGTGAACCAGCCGGTTTCGATGCGTTCGTCGTCCATGGGCTGGGCCTTCCCGAGGCGGAGATCCTCGGCGAGGAAGATGGTCATTTTCTCCTCGACGTAGCCGGGGCTGGGGAAGAACTCGACGAGGCGCGTCCATTTGCGGGCGGTGCACCCGGTTTCCTCGCGGAGTTCGCGGCGGGCGGCGCGGAGCGGGCTTTCGCCCTCGTCCAGCCTTCCGGCAGGCAGCTCCCACAGGTAATCGCGGGCGGGCAGGCGGTACTGGCGGACAAGGAGCACGCGCTTGCGGTCATCCACCGCCATCATGACGGCGCTGCCGCGGTGGCGGACAATGGCGCGCCGGATCTCGAAGCCGCCGGGATCGACGGCGTGATCGAGGGTGACGCGGAAGATGGGGGTGGAGAGCAGCTCCTGGCTGGAAAGGATTTTCATGGGCATTTCGAGAGCTCACTTTGTCAGTGCGGCGCGCAGATCTTCGAGCGGAAGAGTATTTACGATATCCGCGGGCTGTAGCCAGCCGCGGCGGGCCATCTGGACGCCGAAGCGGAGGTTGGCGAGATGTTTGGGGTGGTGGGCGTCGGTGGAGATGACGAAGCGGCAGCCGAGTTCGCGGGCGCGGCGGATGAGCGCGGCGTGCAGATCAAGGCGTTCCGGGCTGGAGTTGATCTCGAGGCAGACGCCGCGGCGGGCAGCCTCGCGCGCCACGGTTTCGAATTCGTAGTGGTAGGCGTCGCGGTGGAGGAGAACGCGGCCGGTGGGATGGCCGAGCGCTTTGACGGCGGGGCATTCCATGGCGCGGAGGAGCCGGTCGGTCATTTCGCGCGGGTCGAGATTCATGTAGGAGTGGACGCTGGCGACGACGAAGTCGAGCTCGGCGAGGGCGTCTTCGGCGAGGTCCATGCGGCCGTCGCGGAGGATGTCGCACTCGAGCCCGGAGAAGACGTGGACGCCGGGCGATGACTGATTGAAGCGGCGCACTTCGGCAGCAAAGGCGACAGCGCGGCGCTCGTCGAGGCCGTTGGCCATGGCGAGAGCCTTGGAGTGATCCGTGATGGCGATGTACTCATACCCGCGTTCGCGAGCAGCAGCGGCCATTTCGGCGAGTGTGGCACGCCCATCGCTTTCGCGGGTGTGCATGTGAAGGTCGCCCCGGAGGTCGGCCAGCTCGACGAGGCGCGGAAGCCTGCCCTGTTCGGCGGCGTCGATTTCGCCCTGGTTTTCGCGCAGCTCCGGGGGAATCCACGAAAGGTTGAGGGCGGCATAGACGCCCTCCTCGGAGTCGCCAGCGACGCGGCGGTCGCCATCGAGCGTGAACAGGCCGTATTCGTTGAGCGTGAAGCCCATCTTCAGCGCGCGCTGCCGGAGGGCGACGTTGTGCTCCTTGCTGCCGGTAAAGTACTGGAGCGCGGCACCGAAGCTCTCGGCGGCGACAACGCGCACATCGACCTGCAAACCTTCGGCGCCGAAGCGTGCGCTGGCCTTGGTGTCGCCTTTGGCGAGCACGCTCTGGATGCCGGGGTGGGAGAGAAAGCGCTCGATGGCAGCCGGGTCAGTGCTGAGGATGTCGAGATCGCCGACCGTCTCTTTGCCCCGGCGCAGGCTGCCGGCGGGCGTGCCGTTGACGAGGGGCGCGAGCTCGGCGGCAACCGCAGCAGCGTAGCTCAGAAGAAACCGTCCGGCGACCTTGCGGTAGTGGGCGATTCCGTCGAGAATCTTCTGCTCCATCTTTGCGCCCATGCCGCGCAGTTCGCGTACTTTCTGCTCCTGGCACAGGCGGGCGAGATCCTCGAGCGTGCTGACGCGGAAGTGCTCCCAGAGTGCGCGCACGGTCTTGGGGCCGACACCGGGGATGCGGAGCATTTCGAGCGCGGTGGGCGGGTATCGGGAGAGCATCTCGTCGCGGCGGGCGAAGCTGCCGCGCTCGGCGATCTCGCGCAGCGCGCCGGCGAGGCTCTTGCCGATGCCGGGGATGGAGGTGACGTCACGCTGCGGATCGCGAAGGATATCGACGATGCGTTCCGGGTGGTTCTCGATGGCGGCGGCGGCGTTGCGATAGCTGCGGATGCGGAACGGATCCTCGCCGCCGATTTCCATCAGGTCAGCGGTTTCTGAGAGAAGCCGTGCGATTTCAGGATTCTCCATGGTAAGCCCTCTCTCCGTAGGGTTCGACATGGACGAGGACATCCTCGACCCAGGCAAGTTCGCCCTTCACGCGGTTGCGGACCTCTTCGGCAATGGCGTGGCTGCGGCGGACGGTGAGTTCGGGATCCACCTCCAGATGGAGATCGACGTGGTAGCGGAGGCCGGTCTTGCGGGCGTAGCATTTCTCCACGTCGAGCGCGCCGGGCACCTGAAGGGCGGTGGTGCGGATCGTGGCCATCATCTGCTCGTCCGGCATGGTGTCCATCAGCGTGAGGGAAGTTTCGTGGACAACGCGCAGACCGAGGAGGATCACGATGCAGCCGATGGCGGCGCCGCCGTAGTGGTCGGCGGCGAGGAATCGCTCCGGATTGAGGATCGCGAGGCCGACAGCGAGCAGGGCGACCGACCCGGAAAGGATGTCGACGGCGTCGTTCCAGGCGTCGGCGACAAGCGCGGCACTGCGAATGCGGCGGCCGACGCGGAGCTTGACGGCAGCCATCGCGGATTTCAAAGCGACCGAAGCAGCCACCGGCCAGAGGGCAAAGGCGGCCGGAGGGGCGTGGCGCATGCCAACGTCCTGCAAGGATTTCCAGATAATGCCGGCGCCCACAAGGGCGAGGCCGAGGCCGGTAACAAGTCCGGTCAGCGTTTCGAAGCGTCCGTGTCCGTACGGATGGTTCTTGTCGGGCGGGCGGGCGGCGACGGTGAGGCCGAGCAGCACGATGCCGGAAGTGACAACGTCGCCGGCGCTTTCGAATCCGTCAGCAACGACGGAGGCGGAACCGGCCAGCCAGCCGGCGATCAGCTTGGCGACGGCCAGAGCTCCGCTGAGCGCCATGCTGGCGATGGCGATGCGCACCCCATCTCGTTCGGCCGTCCGCACTCCTTCCTGAATTTAGCGCACAGGCCGACAGCAGCGGACGGATGCGCTCTTCCCGCATGCCCGGAGGCGAGGCAAGGGATGAGTGGCCCGCGGCGCGGCGCCGCCCCGGCACCGGGCGGAGGCTCACCCCGACGCGGGCCGCTACCTCTTCCAGCAGGTGACCGTGATCTCGATCCGTGCCGGTCCGACCAGAGTGACGCCGCCCACGGTGGTGCGCGCCGGGCGCGGCTCGGGGAAGTACGTCATATAGACCTTGTTCATCCGGTCGAACAGCGCGATGTCGGTCAGATGCACCTGCACGGACACGGCATCGGCGAAGGTATAGCCGGCTTTGTCGAGAACGGCTTTCACGTTCTCGAGCGTCTGCCTGACCTCGTCCTCAAACGATTCCGGGTACTTGCCGGTCTTGTCCCGGCCCACCTGCCCGGCGACGAACAGAAAGTTGCCGGCCTGGATGCCGGGCGTGTACGGGCCCGCGACGGCGGCGCCCTCCGGCACGACGGCCTTCTTCTGTGCCAGGACGACGCCGGGCAGACCGGCAGCGAGCAGCATCACGATCAGGGTTCGCATGCCTTTGATGATAGCGGCGCGGAGGCGCCACTGCTGCCCCGGCCTTGCGGTGTAGGCCGGAATTATTGGCCGGCCGCGGACGGGCTCACGGCGACGTTGTGGTATGCGGCAATGCGCCATGAACCCGCATCCTCGACCAGCGCCTGGAGCAGGCGCGTGTGCAGGGCTCCGTCCGCCGGCGGGCTGATGCCCGGAGGCAGCGCGCGGAAGCCTGTGAGCCTGACGCGCGTCTCTACCATGCCGACCCCCGGCGCGATGAGGTGCCATCGCAGGATCTCCTGCTCCAGCCTGCTGCCGCTGAAGATGGTGCGGAATATCACCTCGTGGCGCTCCAGGAACGGGCGTTTGCCAGTGGCGGTCTGGCCAAGGATGTTCGTGAACCAGATCTCCTCCGACGCGTCCGCCGCATAGGCGGCGGCATCGCCCCGGTTCCACGCATCCGTCTGGCGGTCCAGCAGGCGGCGATTCGCCTGTTCGGCAGCCGGCTCGGTCATGGCAGCGACACTCTCAGGATCGTCCCTTCGCTGCGGTTGGTCACGAACAAAGCGCGCGAGGCGGAATCGAGCGCCATGCTCGTCGGCGTCCGCAGCGCAGGCACGAAGAGATCTTCCTCGAGCGACACCCAACGCCGGATCCTGCCCGGCGCAGGGGGAGTCTGCCCGAGAGCAGCGCTGAATTCGAGCAGATAGAAGGTCGGCCGGCTCGCACCCGGGCGGTCTTCCCAGGCGATATCCATGGCCGTGCTCGCCCACGGGATGAACGGTGCGATGGCCCCGGTCGCGGGGTCGACGATCGAGACAAGCGCCGTGCCCGGTACAAAAGGGACGCCGGACAACTGGGTCACGAGGAGCTGGTCTCCGTACGGTTGCACACTGGTGGGGACCGCCTCGGCGAACGGGCGGCCGGGGATGCCCGTCGCGACGTTCGGAAACCGCGCAAGGGTCCGCGTTCTTCCCGTAGCGATCTCCACTTTCAGCAATGTGTTCATCCCGGCGTCCGCCACAAACAGCCACTCCGGCCACGAGGGGTGCAGCGTCATCCCGTAAGGGTGGGAGTTGCGGTAGATCATGCGTGCGTCGGGGATGTTGTCGCGGAAATCCGCCAGCAGTTCTAACGCGGCTTTGTCGCCCATGCCGTTGGTGAGTTCCACTGTGGTCCCATCGGCCAGCAGGTCGTGATCGGCGCGCTTCAGCACAAAGGGTTCGCGGATCTCGTCCACATCTCTGCTCAGGATCACCTTCAGGATCGAGGAGTAGATCGGCGAAGACCGGCCGGCCGGGTTGGGGACGGTCGTGCCCGGCGCCTGTGCGGCCACGTGCGTGTCGCCCTCTCCGTTGAGGACGAAAAGCACTTTTCCGTCCAGGGCCAGCCCGCTCGGCCCGTCCAGCGTGCCATCCGGCGCCGCTGCCCCCGAAGGCAGCCCTTCCAGCAACGGCTGCACCCGGCCGCCGGGATCGACGACGGACACTCGGCCGGAATTCGGAGTTGCGCCTGTTTCTGCCACCAGCAGGCTCCCTCTGCCTGCCAGGATTGCCTTCGACGGGTTGTTGAGCCCCCTCGCGAACACCGCCACTTGCAGCGCCAGTCCGGAAGCTCCCAGTCCGGCCAGGGCGAGCGCTTCGACTGCCCAGGTTTTCGTGGTCATTGTTTCACCCTTTTGTCATTGTGACACTTTAGTGCCACCAAGGCACATTGATATGCTATAAAGCGGTGCCGTCTGCGAGTCAAGGAGAAACCGGGCGAACCCGCCAGAAGCGGCGGACGAAGGCTCTGCTCCTTCGCGCGGCGGTGGAGCTCATTCAGCGCGGGGAGGTGCCCACGGTGACAGCGGTGGCCGATGCGGCCGACGTCAGCCGCCGCACTGCCTACCGCTACTTCCCCACCCAGGAGCAGTTGCTGGCCGAAGCGTCTTTGGAGGGCCTGCGGCCGCGTGTGGAGGCCATTCTCGAATCCGCCCGCGCGGAAAGCAGCGCTGCTGCGGCGCTGGAGCGTATCGTGGGGGAGATCCAGCGGCTGGCGGTGGAGCATGAGGCGCTCCTGCGGACGATTCTTCGCCTGAGTCTCGACCGGAAACTCGGAGAAGGGGCGCCGGAGCGCCGCCGCCGCCGCCTGGACTGGATCGAGAGCGCCCTTGAGACTGTCAAGCAGCGGCTGCCGAAGCGTGTCTACGAGCGGCTGGTATCCGCGCTGACGCTGACGCTTGGCGTGGAAGCGCTGGTAATCCTGCACGACATCCGCGGCCTGGATCCGAAACACTCGATCGGAATTTGCCAGTGGGCGGCGCGGGCCATGCTGGAGGCGGCGCTGCGGGAAGCCGGCGGCGGGCGCTGAGGAGCAAGCCGGTGCACGCTGTCCCGGTCCCGGGCGAAACCATTCGAGGAAGCGCTGTCAGAGCCGCGAGCGGAGCAGCGCTCGAGCGCTGCGGGAGCGAGCGGTTGTTCGGATGCAGAGCCGCGAGCGGAGCAGCGCTCGAGCGCTGCGGGAGCGAGCGGTCGCCGCGGGGCCGCCGAACGGCCTTCCGGAAAGCGCAAGGACAAGCGGCCGCGGCTGGCACTGCCCGGCTGGTCCACCAGCTGCTTTGCAGCAACCGCTCACTCCGGCCGGAATTCGGTCCGAATTCCGGCCTTCGGTCGCGGCTCTGAACGCGCATGGCCATCCCGCCGCCGCAAATGAAACGCTGTCAGAGCCGCGAGCGGAGCAGCGCGAAGCGCTGCGGGAGCGAGCGGTTGCCGCGGGGCCGCCGAACGGCCTCCCGGAAAGCGCAACGACAAGCGGCCGCGGCTGGCACTGCCCGGCTGGTCCACCAGCTGCTTTGCAGCAACCGCTCACTCCGGCCGGAATTCGGTCCGAATTCCGGCCTTCGGTCGCGGCTCTGAACGCGCATGGCCATCCCGCCGCCGCAAATGAAACGCTGTCAGAGCCGCGAGCGGAGCAGCGCGAAGCGCTGCGGGAGCGAGCGGTTTCGGCCGGGAATGCAACATTGAAGAGCGGTTGCCGCGGGGCCGCCGAGCGGCCTTCCGGAAAGCGCAAGGACAAGCGGCCGCGGCTGGCACTGGCACTGCCCGGCTGGTCCACCAGCTGCTTTGCAGCAACCGCTCACTCCGGCCGGAATTCGGTCCGAATTCCGGCCTTCGGTCGCGGCTCTGAACGCGCGAGTACCCGGGCGCAACGAACGAAGCGCCGTCAGAGCCGCGAGCGAAGCAGCGCGAAGCGCTGCGGGAGCGAGCGGTTGTTCGGATGCAGAGCCGGGAGCGGAGCAGCGCTCGAGCGCTGCGAGGCCGCGCTTTCCGGCGCGCGCTGTGATGATTACACTGGTAGTTCGGATCTCTCATGGCGCTTCCCACGCCCGGCACGGAAACCGAGAAAAAAGACCAGGAGATGCGCGAGCCTCTCTGGCACGTCGTCCTGCTCGACGACGACGAGCATACCTACGACTACGTGATCGAGATGCTGTGCAGCCTTTTCTTCAAGACGGCGGACGAGGCGCTGCGCCATGCGATCGAGGTGGACACCACGGGGCGCACGATCGTCCTCACCTGCGAGCGCAGCGCCGCCGAGTTCGCCCGTGACCAGATCCACGCTTACGGCGCCGACCCGCGCATCCCGCGCTGCAAGGGTTCCATGACTGCCATCCTCGAACCCGCGGAAGGGTGATCCCGGCTTGCCTCGCGCGGATCGATTCCTGCCGCCCGTCTGGTAAAATGCCGATCGGATTCCCATGCCTCTCCCGGATTTTCACTCGTTTCTTCTTCCCGCTTTGCGAGTATTCGCCGACGGGAAGCCGCACGGCCTCAAGGAAGCGCGCGAACAAGTGTCGCAGCAATTGAAGTTGGACCCTGAGAGCCGCGCAATTCTTCTTCCCGATGGCCACACGCCCGTTTTTTGTGAGCCGCGCCAACTGGGCGATCACCTATTTGCACCGCGCCGGGGCGCTTGCGCGCCCGAAAAGAGGCGTCTACCAAATCACGGAGCGCGGCCGAGAGCTTCTCGGGCGCAACCTGGAAAAGCTCACGGCGAAGCATCTGATGGAATTTGCGGAATTTCGCCAATTCATGCCAGGGGGCAAGCCAGAGCTCGTCCCCACGACGGATGTCGAGAATGAAAACCCGGAAGAGCGCCTGGCCAGCGCCTGGAAGCAATTGCGCGAGTCGCTCGCGAAGGAAATCCTCGACAAATTGCGTCAGGTGTCTCCCGCGTATTTTGAAACAATCGTCGTCGATCTGCTCGTGGCGATGGGCTATGGCGGCTCGGTCGAGGATGCGGCCAGCGTGCTGGGGCGCTCGGGCGACGAAGGCATCGACGGCCTGATCAAGGAAGACAAGCTGGGCCTGGATGTCGTCTACGTGCAGGCCAAGCGGTGGATCCAGAATGTCGGGCGCCCCGAGGTGCAGGCCTTTGCCGGGTCGCTGGAGGGTGCCCGCGCCCGGAAGGGCGTTTTCATCACGACGTCCGATTTCACCCAGGAAGCCCGCGAATACGTGAGGCGGATTGAAAAGAAAATCGTCCTGATCGACGGACGCCAGCTCGCTGAATTGATGATTGACCACGACGTCGGCGTCACCGTCGCCCACACCTACAAGCTGAAGCGACTCGACTCCGACTACTTCGAAGAGGAGTGATCCGGATGGCCGGCCGCGAGCCGCACCCGGCCCCGGTTCGATACACTGTGCCGCAGTGGACGCCGCGATTGTCCTCTTCCTGACGGCGGGCTGCGTCTATGTCCTCGCCACGGAGAAACTCCGCGTGGACCTGGCGGCGATCTTCGTCGCCATCGCGCTCATCGCCACGCGGGTGCTCACGCCCGAGCAAGGCTTGTCCGGCTTCAGCAATTCGGCCACGGTGACTGTGGCCGCGATGTTCGTCCTGAGCGCCGGGCTGGCCCGCACCGGCGCATTGCAATCGGCGACGGCGCTGCTCATCAAGGTGGCCAAACGCCTGCCCTGGCTGGCGGTGCTGTTGACGATGGTCGTGGCGGGTGTCTCGTCGGCGTTCATCAACAACACGGCGGTGGTCGCCGTGCTGCTGCCGGTTGTGCTCGAAATGGGCAGGGCTGCCAACCTGAGCCCTTCGCGGCTGCTGATGCCGTTGTCGTTCGCGTCGATGTTCGGCGGCGTATGCACGCTGATCGGCACCTCGACCAACATCCTCGTGAGCTCGATCGCCGAAAAGCACGGGCTACGCCCCTTCACCATGTTCGAGCCCGCGCCGCCGGGTTTGATCATGGCCGCTGCCGGCATGGCGTATATGTTCCTCATCGGCATCCGGCTGATCCCGCAGCGGCGCGCCGGGGCAGACCTGACAGAGGTCTTTGACATCGGACAGTATCTGACGGATGTGGTCCTGGGGCCGGAAGCGAAATCGGTGGGCAAGGTGGCCGCGTTTTCCCCGCTGGCAAAAGATCTCGACCTGCAGATCCTCGCGGTGTTCCGGAAGGGACAGCGGCTGGCGGAACCGCCGGAGCAGATCGTGCTGGAGCCGGGCGACGTGATCCGCCTCAACTGCGACACTTCGCGGCTTGAGAAGCTGCAGACCCGCTTCGGCGTGAGCCTCATCTCGCATTTGGGCTGGCGGGACCAGGACGTGGAAGGCGATGCCCTGGAACTCGTGGAGGCGGTCGTGGCGCCGAATTCTCCCTTGATCGGCGAGACCTTGAAATCGCTTCAATTCAAGGACGCCTACGGCGCCAAGGTGCTTGCCATCCGGCACCACGGGCAACTGGCGCAGTCCAAGCTCGACAGCGTGCCTTTGCATGCGGGCGATACGCTGCTGCTGAGCGTGACGCGCGAGCGACTGGAGCAGGTGGCGCGCAACCCTGCCTTCGTGATGGTGACGCGCAAAGCCATCCCGCGCTACCGCACGCACAAAGCGCTGCTGGCGGCGGCGATCATTGCCGGCGTGGTGGCGGTGAGCGCGCTGAAGATCGCGCCCATCGTGGTCGCCGCGCTCACCGGCGCGGCGCTGCTTGTGGTCACCGGGTGCCTGAAACCGGAAGAAGTTTACCCGGCTGTCGACTGGAAGGTGGTCCTGATGCTGGCCGGCCTGATCCCGCTCGGCACGGCCATCGAAACCACCGGGCTGGCGGCGCAGCTATCCTCGTTCATCGCCGCGGTGTTCGGCTGGTTCGGCCCGGTCGTCTTCCTCTCGGCGCTCTACCTGTGCACGTCGCTGCTCACGGAGGTCATGTCGAATTCGGCGACGGCGGTGCTTTTGACCCCAATCGCCATCAGCTCGGCCCAGGCGATGGGCGTCGACAGCCGACCGTTCCTCGTGGCCGTCATGTTCGCCGCCTCGTCGAGCTTCATGACGCCGGTCGGCTACCAGACCAACACGCTGATTTTCGGCCCGGGCGCTTATAAATTCAAGGATTTTCTCCGGGTCGGGACTCCGTTGAATCTGATTTTCTGGATACTCGCTACCATCTTTATCCCCCAATATTGGCCGTTTCATCCGTAAATCCCGGTTCAGGAGGGCTCGAATATGCCGGAAAACTGGTGGTCGCATCTCCGTGATGTCTTTGGCAGGCCGGTGCTGCCGCTCGGGGGCTCCGGGTTGTCCCTCGGCGCGCTTCTTCAACTGGCGCTGCTGGTCCTGCTGCTGTTCTTCGCCGCCGGCCGCCTGCGCGCTTGGCTCACGGGAAGGCTGCTCGCCGGAACCCGGCTCGACGCCAGCGCGCGCCAGGCCGTCGGCGCCCTGTTCCACTACAGCGTGGTCTTTCTCGGGCTGCTCGTGATCCTGCAAACCTCGGGCATCGACCTGACGGCGCTCAGCGTCGCCGCGGGCGGACTCGGCATCGGCATCGGCTTCGGCCTGCAGAACATCGCCAACAACCTTGTCAGCGGACTCATCGTCTTGTTGGAGCGCCCTGTCAAGCTGGGCGACCGCATCGAGGTTGCGGGCACCGAGGGGCAGGTGGTGGAGATCCGTGCCCGCAGCACCACCGTGCTCACCAACGACAACATCGCCATCATCATCCCCAACTCGCGCTTCATCACGGAGGAGGTGATCAACTGGAGCTACTCCGACCCCAAAGTGCGCTTCCGCATCCCCGTCTCGGTCGGCTACGACAGCGACGTGCGGCTGGTGGAACAACTCCTGCTCGAAGTGGCCCGCGCCAATCCCGACGTCCTCGACGAACCCGCGCCGGCCGTGCGCTTCCTCGAGTTCGGCGACAGCGGATTGCTCTTCGAGTTGCGCGCGTGGACCACAACTCTCATCCAGCGGAAAGGGAAACTGGTCAGCGACTTGAATTTCGCCATCCTCGACGCCTTCCGCGCGCATGGCGTCACGATTCCTTACCCGCAGCGGGACGTACACCTGAAACCGGAAGAGCCCGAATCCCGGAAGCCCGGCTTTGAGCGGCCTGCCTGACAGGGCCTTCAAGCCCGCTTGGCGGCGCCCGCGCGGGGAGCGGCAGGCTTGGCCTTGACCAGCGCCTGCCATTCTTTGGCCACCGCCTCCACCAGCGCCGGCATGGCTGCGGCCACTTCCGCCGACGGCGTGGAAGCCCACTCGAAGTCCGCGCCTTCGACGCCGATGACAACCAGCGATTCCGGCAGGCAGTGCAGCGAGGCGCCCAACCGCACGGCCTGCGCGAGCCCCGGCCCCCGGGCGGAGGAGCGCGTCCACTCCGGGTGGAACCCTGAATCGCCATACGCCATGTGATGGACGGTGCCTGGCGGCTCGCCCGTGACCAGCGCGTCCACGACGATCACATGCCGCGCCTCCTGCCACGCTTCCAGCAGCTCGCTGGCGCTGCCGCCCAGAGTGACAGCCGGGATCTTGCGTTCCGCCAGCGCCGCGGCGCAGAGCGGCCCGACGGCATCATCGCCCCAGTCCATGCGGCCGCAGCAGAGGATGCGTGCATGGTATGTGCGCCCGGCTTTGGCGCGGCGTGCGGTCATGGATCTCCGACAATCTGATCACGAGTGCGGGCGCAGTTCAAGGGTGGCGGGAAGGATTCCGCAGCCCCGCTGCGGCAGGCTGCGTTGCTCCGCCGCGACCATGAGGGAGCGGGCGCCGCGCTTCGCGCGCGGGAAGAAGGCGCAGCAGCGGCGCCGCGAAACGCCGCCGCGGAGGCTCCCGCAGGACGGAAGCCTGACGATTCAGGCGGAGCGGGAAAACGGCTGATCCTTGGTCAGCCACGCTTCGAGCAGGAACTCGTCCGGGGGAATGGGGGAGAGGCGGACGTTGTGAAACAGAATGGCGTCGGAGCGGCGGCGGCGCCCGAGCCCGCCAGCGACGGGAAGAGACTCGATGCCGCCCAGAATCTTGGGCGCGTAGTAGAAGAGAATGCGGTCGACGGCGCCGGATTCGAGGGCGGACCAGTTCACCTTGCTGCCGGCTTCGATCATGAGCGAGAGGTAGTTGCGCTCGGCCAGCAGCGCGACGACGCGGCGCAGATCGGGACGCCCGTCCTCTCCATCCAGGGCGACCACTTCGACGCCGCGCTCCTCCAGCGCCGTGCGGCGCGCCGCCGGAGCGACCGAAGTGCAGACTGCGAGCACGTCATTGCGGCAACTGCGGACCATGCGGCTCTCCGGCGGCAGGCGCAGGAGCGAGTCGAGCACGATTCGGAGCAGGGGGCGGGCGCGTTGGAGACCGCTGCGGTCGTTCAGCAGGCAATCGTCTCCGAGAACCGTGTTGATGCCGGTGAGAATGGCGTCGTGCTCGTGGCGCACCAGCTGGACATGGGCGCGGGCGCGCTCGGAGGTGATCCAGCCGGTGTTGTCCTCCGGAGCGGCGATCTTGCCATCGAGAGTCAGAGCGGACTTCAGAGTCACCAGCGGCCGCCCGGTGCGCATGAAATGGAAGAAAGCCAGGTTGAGGCGCCGGGCTTCTTCCACGAATTCCCCCATCAGTGCGACCTCGACACCCGCTTCGCGCAGTCTGGCGAAGCCGCGGCCGGAGACAAGAGGGTTCGGATCCTCCGTAATGGAGAACACGCGCGCGACGCCGGCGCGAACGATGGCGTCAACGCAGGGAGGCGTGCGGCCGGTGTGAGAGCATGGCTCCAAAGTGACGTAGAGATCCGCGCCACGCGCGGCCTCGCCGGCTTCCTCGAGCGCGATCACCTCGGCGTGGCGGACGCCCGCCCAAGTGTGGAAACCCCGGCCGACGATGGAGCCTCCGCTGGCCACGACGGCGCCGACGGCCGGGTTGGGCGAGACGCGGCCCACGCCCTGGCGGGCGAGGGCCAGCGCTTCGCGCATCAGGTCGGGGTTCATGGTTCGAAGAGCGAGTCGATGAACTGGTGGGCGTCGAACGGCAGCAGATCGTCGGCCTGCTCGCCCACGCCGACGTAGCGGATGGGGAGATTGAGCTCGCGGGCAATCGCCACGACGATGCCGCCCTTGGCAGTGCCGTCGAGCTTGGTGAGGATCAGACCGGTGACGCCCGCCGATTCGGTGAAGCGGCGCGCCTGCTCGAGGCCGTTCTGGCCCGTGGTGGCGTCGAGCACGAGCCAGACCTCGTGGGGCGCGCCCTCGATGAGCCTGGCGGCCGTGCGGCGCATCTTTTCCAGTTCGGCCATCAGGTTCGATTTGGTGTGCAGGCGGCCGGCGGTATCGGCAAGCAGGACGTCGGTCTGGCGGGCCTTGGCTGCCTGGATGGCGTCGTAGAGCACGGCGCTCGGGTCGGCGCCGGCGCTCTGGCGGATGATGTCGGCGCCGCTGCGCCGGCTCCAGACCTCAAGCTGATCGATGGCTGCGGCGCGGAAGGTATCGGCCGCGCAGAGCAGCACACTCTTGCCCTGCGTCCGGAACTGCGCGGCCAGCTTGCCGGTGGTGGTGGTCTTGCCCGAGCCGTTGACGCCCACCAGGAGCACGACGGCGGGCGGAGAGGCGGGCCAGTTCAGCGGGCTGCCGCCCGAATCGAGGACTCCCAGCAGATGCTCGCGGATCAACTGGCGCAGTTCGGCCGGGTCGTTGACGAGGTGGCGGTCGACGCGCTGGCGGATGGATTCCAGAATCTCGGTGGCGGTGCGCACGCCGATGTCGGCGGTGATGAGAGTGTATTCGAGCTCGTCGAGCAGTTCGGGATCGATCTCCTTCTTGCCGAGGAGAACGTCCTCCACCTTGCCGACAAGGCCGGCGCGGGTTTTCTGGATTCCCTGCTTGAGTCGTTCAAGAAGTCCGGGCATGAGACAGGCTTGGTTTCAGTGTAGCGGGGAGCGGGTCTCACTCGCCGATGATTTTCACGAGGACGCGCTTGCGGCGGCGGCCGTCGAACTCGCCGTAGAATATCTGCTCCCACGGGCCGAAGTCGAAGCGGCCCTCAGTGACCGCAACGACGACTTCGCGCCCCATGATCTGGCGTTTCATGTGGGCATCGGCGTTGTCCTCGCCGGTGCGGTTATGGCGGTAGGCCGAGACGGGCTCGTGCGGGGCGAGCTTTTCGAGCCAGACGTCGTAGTCGTGATGCAGGCCGGACTCGTCATCGTTGATGAAGACGCTGGCCGTGATGTGCATGGCGTTGACCAGGCAAAGCCCTTCCCGGATGCCGCTCTCTTTGAGGCACTGTTCCACCTGCGGCGTGATATTGACGAAGGCGCGGCGGGAGGAGACCTCGAACCAGAGTTCTTTGCGGTAGCTCTTCATGGCAAGGACCATTGTCGCGCGCCGCGGCGGGCCTTGCGCCACTGCCACGGGGGCACGGGCGCGGGATCCTGCCAGAGCCCGCGGCGGGCGGCGCGGGCCGACTGTTCCAGACGGGCCAGTGTGGCATCGTGCGGGGCGTACTGGCGGTAATGCCAGGCAAACCCCTCGGCAACCAGAATGTGGTTGAGCGAACGCCCGTCGGGCAGGAGCACGGATGCAACGAGGCGGCCGTAGCGGTCGCGGGAGCGGGGTTCGATTGTGACCGTCTTGCCGAAGATGAGTTCGCCTGCGCGCTGTGTGGCACGGCGATGGAAGGGCTGGCCGGGTTCGGGACAATCGATGCCGTGCAGGCGGATCCGGACTTGGCGGCGCTGGAACAGGACGGTGAAGGTGTCGCCGTCGGCGATGGAGACGACAAGGGCCTGGAAGGATTGGGTCCCGGAGGCGGCTGACTCCGCCAGCAGGAGGAGCGCAAGGAGCGAAACCAGCACGACCTCTTATTTTGGGGCTTTGGAGGGGCGGTGAGTGCCGTGCGGGCGGGCTCGCCGGGAGGGTGGCGGACCCGCCCGCAGGGGGGATCCTACTTCGTGTAGTTGAAGGTGATGATGGTGGTGAACCTGGCGGGCTGACCGTCCTTCAGCAGCGGGGTGAACTTCCATTCCTTGACGGCAGCGAGCGAAGCCTGGGTGAACAGGGCGTTGCCCTTGAGGACCTTGGCGTCGATGACGTTGCCCTGTTCGTCGACGGTGATCTGGACGTCCTGCGAGCCGGTGACGTTGAGCTGTTTGGCGGCGACGGGGAATGCAGGCGCCACCTTCTTGATCACGCGTCCCAATGCGTTGGCGGTCGTGATCTCGTCCTGAGCGGCGGCGGGAATGACGGCAAGTGCTGCGACTACGGCGACCAGAACCGCCCAACGGATCCACTGAGACAGTTTCATGCGGTTTCTCTCCTTGACCCTGGATTTGGAGTAACAGAACCCCAGCCGTGATTGACGGGGTTCACGGGCCTTATCGGCCCTTGCGAGCGGGTCTTGAGAGATTCTTGCCGCGGACTGAATGCGGTTGCTGCGGCGATGGGGCTACCGAGTCTGGCGCGTCAACCCTGGAACAGGACGAACTCAAACTCGCGGGGATCGAGACCCCGGCTCTCCAACTGCTGGATGCAAGAGGGGATGTCCCGGCCTGCGGCCTCGATGCGCTTCAGCGGCAGCGTTTGCGGTGTGTAGACTTCGTAGGCCACCCACCAGCCTGCCAGCTGGCTGCGCTCTTCCAGGGTCAGCCGCTCGGGTGCGCGTCCGATCAATTTGGCCGTATCCATCGCTCCAAATCTTAGCGCATCGCGCGGAGTTGTTGGATGACGGCTTCCAGCCCCTTCTTCCGGTACAGCTCGGCCAGGCGGATCAACTCGCCCGACGGCGGCAACGCGCCGCCAGCGCCCGGCTGGCGCCATGCTGCGGCGGGGGGAACCCACACATCGCCGTTCTCGAACTCGACCAGCGCCGGGTACACCGCCAGCGAGTCCACCGGGCGGGCGAACCGGACGCGGCTTTCGCCCCGCACCGTGGAGCGCTGCCCCGGAGGCAGGTGAATCTCGGCCGGCAGCGTGCCTGCCGCCGACATCCGGCCAGTGGAATCCGATACCAGCCAGCCCAGCTCGACGAACCGCACCGCCCGGGCGCTGCGGTTCGACACGTCGATCCTGGCCGAATGCGCTTCGGGGCCGGCGATCACCGCCTCGCCCGAAAGCAGCTCCACGGGCGACTCGGGGATCCGGAGAGCAGCCAGCTCCGTCTTCCGGCCCGGCCCGAGATTGGTGGAGGGAGCGGCGCCGCGCATCACCTGGACCGGCATCATCGCACTCTCCTGGCGCGCCAGCGTCTCGAGCATCGTCTCCCGGAGCGCCTCGGCTCCGCCTTTTTCCAGGATCGCCGCCAGCATCTGGCGGTCCCGCCGGGCTTCGATCTCCCAGGCGAGCATCGAGCGCCGTACGTTCATGCGATTCGGCCCCAGGAAGGCGAGATCGTCGAACAGGACGCCATCCAGTGCGATCTCGACCAGAGGGCCCGCTTGCGGCGCCAGCGGGCGCATCAGCCTCATGTCGATCCGGAGCGGGAACTCGCCTCCCGGCGCGACGTCCAGCCCCGGGCGCGTGACTGCGCCGCGTCCGCCCGGCGCCACCTCCTGCGCCACCACGCGAAGTGCGATGGCGCGGATGCGGCGGGCGGTGTTGTTGCGCAGCCGGAGCACGGCGTGCAGATCCACGAGCATGGCGCCGCCTCGTGGCACGGCCGAGGAGTTGCCCCAGTCGGCTGCCACCAGCTCCACGGGGGATCCGGCGGGAAGGTCGGCGCGGAAAGGCGGGGATTGAGCCCAGCCGCCCACGGCGAGGCAGACAAGAACCATCAGGGGATTACTGCGCCGCCACATCGTAGATCGTCACCTGCCCGGTCTCCTCGTCCAGGAACGGCGCGCGGGCCCCTCCGTCCCAGCTGACGGCAGCCGTCACGGGCGCCTTCCCTGCGCCGAATACCGCCGCCTCGTTCCGGCCCCATTGCACCGACAGGCCATCTTCGGTCTGGCGAAGCACAACTTCGGTCCCCGGAGCAGGCGCAGGCGGCCCCGCCCGGCGCTGAAGCGTCCAGCCCGCCACCGCCACGACAGCCAAGGTCGCCGTCACGATCGCCGCCGCGCGCCAGTCCGAGGGCCGAAATTCGTCCGGCTCCCGATTGCGCCGAACCAGCTCCCCGGCGGCCAACCCCAAGTGGATGTTGGCCTTCATCTCGGCAGCCAGAGAGGCCCAGTCCAGTTCAGGCGGGAGAGCCGAAGCGGCCCGCAGGGCTTCGCGGGACTCGCGAAACCGCCCGATCTCGCGGCGGCAGCCGGCGCAGCCCCTGAGATGCCAGGCCACGGCCAGACGGCGCAGCCAGGGCAGTTCGCCGCCCGCATGAAGCGCCAGTTCCTTGTCTGCCGGATGGTTCCTCATGGCTGGCGCCTCTCCCAGTACTTCCGGAACTTCACTCTTGCGTTGGCAATATGCGAACGCACCGTGGCCTTGCCGCAGTTCAGCCGCCGCGCCACCTCTTCGGCAGGCAGGTCTTCCAGATCCCGCAGCACCAAGGCCGCCCGCTCGCGGGGCGTCAGCCTGTCCAGCCCCGCCTCCAGCAGAGCCGCCCGTTCGGCGTGCAGCACGCGTTGCTCGGGGTTCATCTCTTCCGGCGCAGGCGCCGCCATTCCTTCCAGACCCGTTTCGCCCCGGCGCGCCTTCTTGCGCAGGTGATCCAGCGCCGTGTTGGTGGCGATCCGCGAAAGCCAGTGCGCGGCCTTTTCCGCGTCCCGGAGTTGCTCCTGCCGCTGGAGCGCCTTGATGAAGGCTTCCTGCGTCAGGTCCTGGGCGTCGGCCACGTTGCCGACAAGGCGGTAGATAAGCAGGAAGATGCGCTTGAGGTGCGCCTCGACAAACGCGTCCCTCTCCGCCTGGGGCGTGTCAGTTCCCATGCCGGTTCCCGGGGATCCGGTTTCAGGCATCGGCGCAGACTCCCGTCTGGCGGCGCGGCGCGTCTTTCCCGCTTCGGTCTGCGGCCACTGCATTCCTGTTACTCATGACGCTCCCCGGGGCCCGGCCGTGCAAACCCTTCCATCGGCCTTATGCTGAAATTGTAAGAGAGCGGGGCGCCGGATGAAACCGTCTCCGCCGTGCGGCCGCCACGATGCGAGCCGCTTCTTTCCACGAAGAAAGGAACTACGACCATGCAGTTGAGCTCCGCCATGGGACGGATTGGCACGGAGACGGCCTTCGAAGTGCTCGTTCGCGCCAGGCAACTGGAAGCCCAAGGGAAGCACGTCATCCACCTGGAAATCGGTGAGCCCGATTTCGACACTCCGCGCCACATCGTGCAAGCAGCCAAGTCCGCGCTGGATGAGGGCTGGACCCACTATGGCCCCACACAAGGGCTGCCCGAACTGCGAGAGGCGGTCGCGGAGAACGTGTCGCGCACCCACGGGATCAGGGTAGACGCAGAGCGTGTTTGCATCGTTCCCGGAGGCAAGCCCATCATTTTTTTCTCCATGCTGGCCCTGCTCGAGCCGGGCGACGAGGTCATCTATCCAAACCCCTCCTTCCCCATTTACGAATCCATGATCCGGTATTGCGGCGCCACGCCCGTGCCGATTCCTTTGCTCGAAGAACGCGGCTTCGCCTTTGACCTCGATCTGTTCCGCCAGCGCCTGTCCAGCCGCACAAAGATGGTCGTGCTGAACTCGCCCGCCAACCCCACCGGGGGCGTCCTGTGCCGTGAGGACCTGGCCGCAATCGCCAGCCTCCTCCAGGACCGCGACCTCGTCGTGCTCTCGGATGAAATCTACAGCCGCATCTGGTATGATGCCCCGCCTGTTTCCATCGCCAGCTTCCCGGGAATGGCCGAAAAGACGATCATCCTCGACGGTTTCTCCAAAACCTACGCCATGACCGGCTGGCGCATCGGATATGGCGTCTTGCCGCCATTCCTTGTGGACGCCACAAACAAACTGATGGTGAACTCCAACTCCTGCACGGCATCCTTCACGCAGCGTGCCGCTCTCGCCGCGCTCAAAGGCGACCAATCCCCGGTGGATGCCATGGTAGCCGAATTCCGGCGCAGGCGTGACGCTTTCGTGGAAAAACTCAACACAATAGCCGGCTTTCGGTGCGCCACTCCCGAGGGCGCCTTTTATGCTTTCGCCAATATCAAGGAAACGGGTTGGAACTCTCGTCAACTGGCCGATGCACTGCTGCATGAGGCTGGCGTCGCTTGCCTGAGTGGCACTGCATTCGGTGCCTACGGAGAGGGATACCTTCGCTTCAGTTACGCAAACTCATTAGAAAATCTCATGGAAGGGGCGCGCCGAATCGGTGCATTTCTCTCCGCAACGGCGAAATAAAACGAAGTCAGCCGAGTTGTAACGGGTTAACTCTTTCCCTAATCGGAGGGGTTTGCTTATCATCAATCCATGGAGATTGCAGGTGTCGTCCTGCTTTGCGACGGTGCTTCGCCGCTCGCCGCGAATGCCTATGGAGCAGGCCTTCTGGAATCGCAGGATTGGCCAAGGATGCATGCCGAGATCCGGAACCGGCTACGGCCTGACTCCGGCGGGGCGGTATTTGGACTCGCACGAATGAAGGGGCAAGCGCCTTGGATTGTGTGGCTGACGAGACTGTCTGAACGGCCAGCCGGCCCGAACGGCTGGCATCTTTGCTTTGTTTTCGATTTTGAGCGCCAACCTGACGTTGCAATGGGGGTGTTGCGGGAGGCTTTCCGGCTCACTCGGGCGGAAATGCGCCTGGTGGAGCAAATCCTTTTGGGCAAGACCCCGGCGGAGGCAGCGGAGGCTTTGGGTGTGACCATTCATACGGTTCGCACATATTTGAAGAGGCTCTACCACAAAGTCGGCGCGCGGTCGCAGGCGACCTTGGTGCGAAAGCTGATTCAGGCATCTTCGCTGCCTGTTCTCTTGGCCGCGTGATTGGAGTCGTCTCCGGGGATCACCCTGTCGGAGGAAGGGGGTGGGATCGCTTGCGGCTCCACCCCCTGCGGGTGATTTCACAGGCGAGGGAGGTTCTTCTATCGCCAGGGAGGTGGTGGTGGGAGGGCCTATCCACTGCCTGCAGCATTGGCCAAGATCCGTAGCTTTGCCGGTGCAGGGCGAGAGCCTTCCAGCGGGAATTGGCCCGTTGGATCGCCCGGCTGATGCAGCCTCCGCCAGTGCGGCTTCGCCGGTTGGTCGCGGTACTGCTTCAGCGCCGCGTATGTTTCGGCGCTGACGCGGCGGACTCTGAGTTTCACCCCGGCGCAACGCTCCAGCAACTCCAGCTTGCGTCGCTCTGGCGGCTGTGCAGCGACCACCTCCAACCGACCGTCCCGGAATCCGGTCGCGACAACCCCCAACTCGTCGGAGAGCTTTGCGGGCAGTGCCCGCAAGAGACGCCTGGAAGGGTACGTTGCCGGCAAACCATCGGCCGGAAGAAGCGGTGCAGCCTCGCGCCACAGCACCGCTCTGGATGGCCGCCCGGCTGCCGGCCGCTCCGCTCCACCAGGGCCCACAAAGGCCGGAATCGCTGAATCCGGGAAACATTCCGCCGCGGCTGCACCTGCCCTCGCAGGAACATATGCCCGCAGCGTCTCCAGCGATGGGTAGCAGTGCTCGGTCTTCAGCCACCGCAAGGGCCGGCCGGTCCACCAGGAGTGGGTGAACTGCCAAAGCGCACGGGCGGAAGCCGCGGCATTGATGACATTGCCCCAGATCATTCTCAGCGGGGCCAACAAGGCAAACTTCCAACCGTAAAGCCGGCCGGAAAACCAGGCGCGCATCAGGATCCGATCCCCGCACAGAACGAGATTGGCTGCAAGCACTGGCTTGAGCCAGGGGATGTCCGCCACGGCGTCGCCAAACGCCCAGGCGCCAGCAGTCGCCGCCGAGGCCGCCCAACCGCACACCGCCCAGAGAAACAGGATGTTGCAGGCGATTCCGGCCCAACTGCCCCAGAGGCCCTTGCGGTCGCGCCAGAAAAACCAGGCTTGCAGCCATCGCCGCCTGAGCCCGCCCCCCCACCCATGCTGTTGCCAGGCTTGCAGGCAGTTTCCGGTGATCCAACGCGCCCGCTGGCGGACTGCGGCGCCGAAACCGCGGGGAAAATACTCTCGTGTGGCCACTGGATTCGCGGCAGGACCTTCCAGCGGCAGAAACAGCTGCCGGCAGCCCAACCGGAAGAGGCGGAGCCCGTTGTCGTAGTCTTCTGTGAGCGAGAGCGGATCGAAAATCCGGTTCGACTCCGCCCCGGCAAGCCTTTCCAATTCTGACCTGCGGAAGGCGGTGCCCACGCCGCATCCCGGCAGGAATGCCCCCAGCGCCGACCTCACCCTGAGATCCTTCGTCTGGCTCTCCGCGAAGTCGTCGCAATAGACGCCATGTGTAATTTGCGAGAGCCGCGTCGGGAGGGCCAGAACGGGAATCTGGATCATATCCGCGGCTTCCGACCAGCGGTTCAGGCACTCTAGCGACTCAGGGTGGATCAGGTCCTCAGCGTCATGGATCACGACGATCTCGGCCCGTGGCGTTCCCGCACACTCGCGCTCGATCAGGCGCTGGTAAAGCCAGTTCAGGCAGTCCCCCTTGGAAGTGGGGCCATCGTGCGGCACCTCCGCCAGCGAAACTCGGGGCAGGCGGGCCGCCGCCTCCTCCACGGCTTGCCGCGTCTCGTCATCGTTGGCGTAGACGCCAGCCAGGATCTCGTAGTTGGAATACCGGATGGCAGACACGTTGTGCTCCAGCATCCGGCCGATTACGTCGGCCTCCCGCCACAGCGGGACGAGAATTGCGATCCTCTTCTCCCGTTCCGGATTTGGCGGCATCGCCGTCCGCCGCCGTCCGAAGCCGGCCAGCCAGAGGATGTCCAGCGCCAAGTCGTCCAGGCCGCTGGCAAGGATGTACAACGCCAGGCAGGCAACCAGCCAGGCCAGCTCCGCCGAAGTGCGAGAGTCCAACCATCTCACTGCACCGAGGAGTCCGTCCACAAGACAGAAGTGGAGCCAGCGGCTGTTTCCTCTCACGGCTTGGTGAAAGCGCAACCGTCGCCAAAAAGAAGACTGTGCCGGTAGCTGCCCCCAAGGTTCCGGCATCCACACAATGGCCGGCTCAAGAGCGCTTCACAAGTGAAACCCGCCTCGTGTCAGGACCAGCAGTCCTGTCCTTCTCCCGATGGACGTCGGGGCGGGACGGTCTCGCCCGGCCCACGGAGAGCAACGCAAGAAACCGAGCGCTGAAGGCCCGCAGGACAGCCTGGCTCGGTCTGGCTCTCTCGCTTGATCCAACCTCTCGGGCTCGGCGATGGGGGGATCGTGCTGAAGCGGCGGGTGGATTGGAAGGCAGACATTCATGCAGGAACGTTCTTGCCCCCACCGGATCTGATTTGTGTGGGCTCTTGCCCGGAAACGGGGCAGCCCGACTTCTCAGGACAGATAAACCAATCTTGGGAGAAACGTTGTGATCAACTCTGAGCTTCTCTTGGGACTGCCCGATAACCAGATCAACGGGATGGAACGTGTGGCGGGGCAAGTGCGGATCCGGGGCCGGCATGCCGGTCCGGTTATCTGCCCCGGTTATGCATGCGCCCCAGTGCGCAGCAAGGGCTGCTGCGACCGGACTCTGCGCCATGAGGACAGGGGGCTGCGCCGTGTGGTGCTGGAGCTGGAGGCCCGCAAGTGCCAGTGTCTGGGCTGCGGCCGGAACTTCCGCCAGCTCTTTGCCGGCATCTGGCCCGCGCGCTGGTCTACCGCTTCAGACAGCGGCTGTGCCACCTGACACTGAAGAAGCACAAGACTCGCCAAGAGCGCCGGAAGCGGATCCCGCGCTTCTTGCGTGCCATCGGCTCGTTGCGCCAGTCCGGACTGGCGCAAATCGTCACGGTCAGAGAAACCCTGCACGCTTGGAAGGCGGAGATAGCCGCCATGTGGCGCTTTACCCCCAACAACGGCACCACAGAAGGGTTGCACACCAAAGTGGAGGTCATGCAGCGGCAAGCTTACGGCTTCCGCAACTTCCAAAGCTACAGACTGCGCGTAAGGGGAATGTGTTGTTGAGGGAACTGGAGGCGGATTTGCCCCCATTCATGGCGTACAGCCGAGCCGTGGAGCCGCGGGGTGGTGGGCGCGACAGGACTTGAACCTATGACCTCCTGCGTGTGAAGCAGGCGCTCTAACCAACTGAGCTACGCGCCCTCGTGGCTTGTTTCCTTTATAACACGGCGAGAGGCCTCATGACAGCACTCCTAAAGTCGCAAAGTGACGGTCAACCCACGGCCCGGATAGCTGTTCACCCCCGTCCCCACTGCCAGGATGGAAGCGGTTACCCGCGCCCCCTCGGTCAAGGGGAGCCGGTCGAAGCAGTTCACTGCTTCCGAATCCCTGAATCCCGGTTGCACAACCAGGTCTGCGTAAGGCTCATCGTCAACCGACACGCGAATCAGCACGGGCTCTCCGGCGGGAGGTTGGTCCACATGAGCCTGCACGTCTCTCACAGCCCGTGTCGACTCCACAATGATCGGTGGCGAAATGTGCGCCGCCACAGCCAGTTCGCTATCAAACTGGAACGTGTACTGCCCTCCGACCATCGTTCTCAGCCCTCCCTCTGCAGTCGCAGTGTAGGCCTGATATGCGGTCGGACTCGATCCCCGGTCGTTGGTTACGTAATACTCGCCTGCCGCAATCCGAGCGTTCTTGAGATCCACTCTCCGGCTGTAGCTTCCGCTGGCCGGGCTTCCAAAGAATCCTTTGGAGAACGCCATCACGGAGGTGTGCCGTTCCAGCAGGTAGACCGGCGTGCCCGCCGTGTGGATCACGGCTTCGGTGTCGTGAACCCCGCGGTCCACCAGCAACCGGGCGCCGGCGTCCCAAACTTCCAGCACGCGCATCAACTCCTGCTCCACTTGCACCAGATCCCCTTGTGCCGCCGGCATCGGAGAGGAAGCCTCCAGCACCACTGCCGCAGCATCCATCGCCGCCCCCAGGCGCCAGGGGCAGGGGCTCTTCAGCTCATCCCAATAATGGACAACAAGTGAGCCCGTGCGGATCGTCCGCGTGTTCTCCAGCGTCGGGAAACCGATCCCGCTGATCACAAAACCGCCTTGCCCGTGCGCGGTCAGTCCGAAGCCCGGCATGGGCGGCACATCTCTGTCTCCGGCGCCCGCAAGCCCGAGTTCATGCCTCCCCACCAGCGCTTCCGCCTCTGGACTCTCCGCCCCTCGCCCGCTCACGGCAACACCCATGACCTGAATCGCGCCGCCATATCCAGCCGGCACAACGAATCGGATTTCGTCAGATCTCGTGAGCCCCCCGGGTCTCCACCCCGTCTCTGAAACGGCGAAGATACTCGTTGTGTCTGGCGCCACGTTCCACGGCGGCGACACGTGGATCTCCGTTTCGGTGTTGTGCGTCACTTGCCGCTCCTGTCCGGCGCCTTTGCCCGAGATGATCCGCACTACCCGGCCCCGGTACTCGTCTGGCTGCATTCCTAGCGTCGAATTCCCGATCATCGCCGCCGCGGCCGAATCGGTTGCAGTGGGTGGCAAATACTCGAAGCGCCACTGGAATCTCGCGTGGTCGAAGTTCGGATCAGGAACCGGGGTTAGGCTCGCCGAAAGCCCGGCATCGACGAACTCTGTCGGAACCGGCGAGACTTCCGCAATGCGCCGCAACCGGAACGGGCTCTCTCCGCGGTAGACCCGGATTCCCGCAGCGTCGGCCCCGGTTCGGATCCCCTTGAGTTCCACTGCATAGCCTTCCGCCCCGCCGGACAAGCGCGCCTCCACGACGAAGGATCCCTTCGACTCCTGCCCCGTCGCATTCACAGCGCTCACGGCGTAATACCACGTCCTGCCTCCCGCCAGTGTCCCTTCCCCGCTCCGGATTCGCGGGACCAAGTCCACCGACGGAACCCGGGGAGCGCCGATCCCGGGTTTCGGAGGCGCTGTGAACCGCACGGTCACCTCCACATTGCCTTCGCCTCCCGCCTCGGCCTCCTCAAACTCAAACTCCTCCTCCCCGGAAGCATTCCTGGCCTTCCCGGCCAACGAAAGCGGCACCCCGCCGTTCTGGAGGATCTCCGCGCCCTCGAAGGGCTTCTCCGCGGCAACCCGCTCATACCATGCATCCTCGTGACGCTGCGCCGTGATCCGGGCTGTCTCGAAGTTCAACCCCGCCGCCACTTTCAGAACTCGAAACGGCGTCCGGTCAAAACCGCTGCGCAAGTGCGTGATCGTAATGATGTCGCCTGGCCGCAACCCGAAAGCCTGTACGGTGGTCTCGAACTCCACATACTGGTTGCCCCGCAGGTTTTTCTCGAGCTGGAGTCGGAGGATCCGCGCCGCCTGATCGAAATGCGGCAGCCCCAGCGCGCTGTGCGCGGCTGAAACCTCGCAGCCTTGCAGGCGCGCATCCTCGTAATCCACGAACGACAGCGACTCCGGCGCGTAATCCCTGAACGCGTTTGTGTACTCCACCGTGAGACGGTTGGGCGCCTCGCCCGAACTCCGGCGGTAAACGCGGAAGGTGGACTCCCCTCCCCTGCGCAGCAGAATGCCGGAAACTCCATTGCTCCCGTCCCCGAATTCATATGCCGGCCATCCGCCGTGCATTGGCGCGCTTGCGTTGCTCGACGGCGCCTTCGCCGGATGCTGCCGTTCCAATGTGGCCTCGGGACGCAAGCTGAGCTTCCCTTCCGCATCGAAAGAAAGCATTAGCCCCGATGCCGACCGGATGCCCTTCACCGTTTCACTCAGGCTCCGGCGCCTCGTCAATGCCGCGTTCACTTCGAATCGCGGCCCCTGGAGCGGTTCACCGTCCGGACCGGCAACCGTCACAAATTCGTCGCAATACTGCGCCGTCGCTGCGAAACTTGCGAAATCAATCTCCTCCTTCCGCCAGCCTGCCGACCGGAAAAGATCGAGTAAAATCCATGCCGGATTCCGGGTAAAACTGGCGTCGATCACCTGACCTTGCGCATCATATCTCTCCAGCCGCAACCCGTCCGCCAGCACTTCGATTCTCGGCAGCTTTCCCCTGTCGACGATCGCGTTGGGCAGCACCACGCTCAGACAGGCCAGGCTCCCGTGTGGGTCCCCCATCGGCCTGCCTTCGCTGTCGGCAAACCCGGTATTGAATCCGCCGTTCCGCTCGCCGCGCGTCAGCAAACGGTACCACCCGGTTCCCGACATGTCACGCCCGTCATCGGCTTGCGGTATCTCCACCCCGTTGGCGATGACTTTCCTCACCCCCTCGATCGGCCCCATCCCCACCAGCGCTTCGCAGTGCGTCAGGTTCCCGTCGTTCCTGGCGAAAATCACTGGCGCCTGGATCCACGCCGTCCCGTAGATCACCGGAACCGCATCGTTCGGCCTTGCCCTGCCGTCCAGCGGCTCCGACCATTGCGCGTCCCGTGTGCCATGAGCCTTCGTCAAGAGCCCCGCGGGAAGAAAGGCAAAACCCCCAAACCGCGCCGTCGGCCGGTTCTGCGAATCCTTCTCGAACATCCCGCGCTGTTGGCAATCCTCGCGCGTGTAATTACAGTCCGTATACGGCTCGTCGCCGTTCAGGTTCCCGCAGCCACCCTCCACATCGGGCGAGTAACCGCACCGGTAGAAGTGCGAGTACCGCCCCTCGGCTCCTCCCTCCAACGCCTCTTCCCGCTGCTCCCGCGTCGATGGAAAGCGCCAGGGACACCGCGCCTGGATCCTCAATTGCGGCGCCTGCACCCGCTGCAGGCTGAGCCGGTTGACAAAACTCAGCCGGGCATCGCGCTCGGTAATCTCTTCGGCTGGATTCGCAAGTCCCAGGAAAACCGTCACCAGTTCGCTGGCCGGCTCGCCAGTGGTCAGATCGAAAAACCCGAATCGTACTCTCAGCCTCGCGCCCCGCCATCCGGGATTCGCATCGATCTGCGAAATCCGCCCGTCCACATTCGCCAGCGTCAGCGTCAATCGGGATCCGTTGTCCAGACCGTCCTCGGCCCCAAGCCGCATCTCGAATCCGCTGTGCCGCAACACGCGCCCCTCGTAAGCCTTCCCTTCGGCTCTGACGGCGTGCGTGCACCACAGCTCTTCCGTCCCCTCTGCGGGCTGGCATTCGAATAGAAGGAGGGGCGTCAGCGTCTCCTCACGTTGCTTCCAATCGCTGATCTGGTTCACCCGGCATTCTCCAATGCGCTCTCGAGAATCACTTCCGCCCTGTGACGGTCAGGCGCCACCGCAACCAACTGAAGTCCGTCCTCGGCAAAGCGCGTCTTCACGTGGATTCCGCCCGTTTCGAACGTGCCCTCGTATTCCGAGGGAGCCAGCTGCGTTTCTGCCTGCATTCTGCGGACAAAAGCAGTTGCCCCGGCCGGGATCTCGAGTTCGACCCTCTGGACTCCTCCCGAGCTCTCTCCTGTGACGAACGCTTTCGTCCACTCCCCGCTCGCCGCCACGCCTCTCGGCGCCCCGCCGGGCGCCCGTAGAGTCACTCCCTCCCCCCGCACCTCGCACGAGACGCAGACAGCCAGCCCCGGCGGAAGGTCCAGTTCCTGCCAGATCTTCGCCGCCGCCGCACTCCCGTTGACCACTTGGAACTCCGCAGGCCGCTCCGCCGCGCCGCCAGACCTTGTTACCGCCAAGCCCGCATCCTTGCCCCAAACCGCAGCC
Source organism: uncultured Arcobacter sp. (assembly GCA_964458495.1). Lineage (GTDB taxonomy): Bacteria > Acidobacteriota > Terriglobia > Bryobacterales > Bryobacteraceae > JANWVO01. The sequence continues at coordinate 127,817 of CAYWJB010000005.1, read as the reverse complement.
TCCAGGTCCTCGCTCCACCGCAGCAGGTTCCCCGCGGGATCGGCAAAAACGAAGGTGCGCCAGCCGCCGGCGCAAGCTTCGTAGCAAGTCACCAGCGCCGCAGCTTCTCCGTCTGTCAGGTCCTCGAACCTCAGTACCCACCGGCGCACCGCGGGTCCGTCGCTGGCGCTCCTCCACCGCTTCCCGCCCGGAGTCTCCACCTCGCGAAACCGCGATTCCGTGATCCTCGTCACCGGATACTGCGCCTGAACCCGGCTCGCCTGCACCGGAAAATACATCTCACCCCTCCCCTTCGACCACGATCAGAACGCTCTGCCTCCGCCCGGGTCCCACGGCTGTTTGTTGCTGCGCCCGCCCCTCGAGGTAGCACGGGAAATGCTCCCTGCCCGTCACCGGATCCAGAAATCGAAATGCCTCTCCAGTCTCCCGGTGCTGGAAAGCAAAAGTCTCGATCGCCGCCGCCTCGTCCTCCGCCAGATCCCCAAGCCGGACGGCCCACCTTCTCCGGAGCCTTTTGACGGGAAACCTCTGTTGTTTGCCGTCCAGAAACGTGAATGTCCGCGTTTCTGCAAGAATTTCCCGCTGAAGCGGATATTGTGCGCTCACTCCCGTTTTCAGCCTTGGGAATTCCAGCATGCTCTTACTCCTGCAAAGCTCCGAAAACCTCTCGCATCCCCTCCGCCTCCAGAATCACCCGCTTCACGGCTTCGGCTATCTCGGGTGTCCGTTCCAGGAAAGACCTGCTGTCTATCGTGTCGATGTTGACCACCACGGTTGGCGCTCCCACCGGCGCGCCCGCTCGTACCATCCCGCTCGCGTCCCGGTCGACCATGAAGTACCCCTCACGCCCGCTCCCGTACCCAAGCTCGAGCTTCGCAGCCGCCGGCCGGACTGCTGCCGCCGGCGCCGCAGGGCCTTCCGGCTCCCCGCCTCCGAAGAGTCTCAGAAGCCCTCCCATTATGGGATTCAGGCTCGAAACCACCCCCTTCCACCCGCCTTCCACTGCCGTTGTCGCCGGCCTCGCCAGCGCATCCAGCCGCGAAAGCAGGTCGCCGAATGCTGTCGCCAACCTCTCGGCGGATCCGCCCGCCCCCGCATCCCTTCCAGTGGCCGCCTCCGCTTGGGATGCAACCGAACCCGTCCGCCACACGCCCGCTGCCGCCCGCACGGCCTCGGCAATCCGCGATTCAAGCTCCAGATCTTCGCGCTTCATCCTGCATCCTCTCCCACGCCTGCTCCAGCGCCGCCATAGCCTCCAGGTCCTTCGCGCTCCAGACAGGTTCCGGGCCCTTCCCCGTATGCCTCCACACAGCCCACATCTCCAGCCACGCCACACTGTCCGGAGTAATCACTGTCTTCGGGCACCGCATTGCGGCCGAGCCGTATCCCGCCCACACCGGAGCCGTCCCGTCAACATCCTTCGCGCTCCACCCGCACCGCCGTTTCTCCTCCAGGCCCGCCCTCCGGCAATCCTCGCACCTCCACCCGGCGGCGCCCCCCGTGTAGTAATGAAGGGCGAGGATCAGTTTTTTCGTTCTTCTTCGCTCAGCCGGCATTCCCGCCGGATCGCTGCCGCAATTTCCCGGCAGAGCTCCTCCGGACCGCTCTCGATCAGCGCGCGCACGTCGCAGTCGGCGCCGTCAATCCGCAGGCCCTCCACACGCGCCAGCCCCCATTCCAGATACGCGCTGTCGATACGGCTCTCCAGTTCCGCCGCTGCCAGCCGGTCCGCCACGCCCTCTCCCGATTCCCTGTACTCCAGCTCTGTCAGAAGCTCGCGCACGCTTCTCGTGATCTCTGCCCTCCTCTGCAAGGACGGCCTCCGGATCACGTACCGCACGCCAGGACAGGCTTTCGACTCTCGCTTCACCGTGCTTTCGTAGTCCACTCTCGTCCCCTCAGCCGAAAACAACGTGAATCTCGTCTTCTCGAACCCCTTGCGCAATACTGCCCCGTAGCCGCCACCGAAGCCGCTCCTCTCCATCCAGAAATTCTGGAGGAGCAGGAACAAAATTCGGAACATAAACGCCGCACATTGCCCCTGGAACTTCTCCCATTTGAACCATGAGGGGCATTGGCTCACGACGACTCGCACTTGCATACAGCGCCTCGCACGCCTCCGCGCCCGTGCCATAAATCTCCAGATCGATCGTCACTTCCCGGTCGCCCGGCACGGCGCATTTCGGCTCCATCAACCCAAAATCCCGCCACCTGAGCTCCACGTTGTTCTTCACCCGGACGCGGGCTTGTGACAGCGTCTCCAGAGGCCATGGGCCCGTCCCTGCCCACGCTTGGCCCAGGTGCCCCGGCACAGGAGTCTCCAACAGAGCCTCGGTCGCCGGCTCGGCGGGAAACATTGCCAGCCCGCCCTGCCCGCCTTCGAACGTCCGGTTGTCGATCACGCCCGCCGATACGCCTCGAAACGTCAACTCGTGGAAGTCCCCGTTCAGCTCCACTTCCATCTCGTCCACCACACTTCCGGTCAGGATCCGTTGAACGGCCCCCTCTGGCGTCCAGTATTCGTAAAGACTCACGCTCGGAAGCTGCCCCGCCAGGCCGTAGCTTACGGCGCCACCTGTCACGGCTCCACCGCCTCCCCGGAATGGAGCGCTCACCCACACCGTTTGGTTGTCCGGGATCGCCGTCACCACCCTCAACTCTCCGCCGATGCTCAGACCGTCGCCCGGCTGAAGGCCGTGGCTCGCGCCGAACACTACCATGCTCCCCTGCACTTGAGCCACCGGCAGCCCTCCCGCCGTCACCCGGGGCGCCGCGCCCAGCGCCGCCTCCACCAGCGCGCCGCACCTTGGCGCCGCCTCCCCGGCCTCGCGCGCAAACAGGTACGTGCTGAGTTCGAAGCTCGTCCGCTTCCGCAGCCGGCCCGCCACGCCTGCACGGGTCCGCGTGCCCGTTTTGTCGCGCCTGCGCGGCTCCTCGTGCTTTTGCGCCACCCGCAGCCAGACGGCGCCGAACCGGCCGGAAGCGCTGGCTGCGGCCACTTTCCCGAATTCCGCCTCTTTCACCGCATAATAACGGCTGTTCCTCGTCGAAATGTAGCAACTCATTGCCCGCTTTCTCCGCTCATTCCCGGTTCACAATCACCGTGCACATCACCCGCCCGGTTTGAAGAAAATGGCTCCCGCCCTTCTTCACCGGATCGACGTGGACTGTCGCCTCGCCGCTCAGGTACAGCCCCGGCCCAATGCAGCCGCCGCGCCTCTCCATCACGTCTCTCACCGCGTCGCAGTAGTAATGCAACAGATCCGTGATCCCCTCCAGACGGTCCTGCGACACCCTCACTTCGATCCCTGCTTGCACTTCGCCCGAAAACCGGCGCAGCCGCTCCGTCGGGCGGCTCCGCACCTTCTCGCAGTAAACGTTCACTGCCGGATACCGGCCGCCCCACGCCTGCTCGATATGCTCCGGTGCCGCCTTCAGCACCACTGTCCGCAGCGGCCAGGCCCGGTCCTCGGCCTCATACTCCCCTCTCAACTGCTCCAGACTGTCCGCCAGTCCGCCCTCACCCTCCAGCAGCTCCCGCACCCGCTCCAGCACCTCGCGAATCGTGAACGTCATCGCTCAGCCCCTCAGCAAAATGAATCCGCCCGCGCGGATCACTTCATCGGCCGCCTGCCCCTCGCCCGCCGGCCGGCCGCTTGCCACTCCTTCCGGCGGCAGTTCCCACGCTTCTTCAAGCCCCATCGGCGCCGCGTTCTGCAAACCCGGCGCGGTGTCGGCCCCGCTCACGTAGACGTTCCAACCCGCCGCCCCTTCCGGCGCATACGGCAGCCGCACCCGCAACCCGTGCGGCAGCGCTGCGGCGATCACCTGCACCGGGCACGGCGCGCTCTCCCGCCCCTGCCCGTCCACGACCGTAGCCTGGATCCGGTAGCTCCCCGGCGCCGTCGGGCCGTCTTCGATCTCCGCTTCCACCCATGCCGGCCTGCGCAATGGCTCGTACGTAATGGCCACGCCCGCGTCGAAATACTTCTTCGCCTGGCGGCCGGAAAGCTCGTAATAGTGCTTCCATTTCTCCCCGTAACGGTCGTTCAATTGGTTGAAATAGGCGTCCCGGTAGACCGCCTCCAGCGTCTTCAGCGCGTGCCAGTGCCTCAACCCCCTGTCCACCACAACCTGCGAAAGCGCGCCGCGTTCTTGGTCCCGCAGAAACGCCTCGATCTCCTCCTCCACTTCCGCCTGCGCCCTTCGCAGCTTCGCGCCCAGGTCGATCCCCTCCCCGTGCGCAACCTCCAGCACGCCGCTGTCCCATTCCTTCAGTTCGTCCAGGCCGTTGATGTCTCCGTCCACCAGCAGCGCCATCTCGCCCTCCTAGCCCCTCTCCTCGCCCTTCCCGCTCCGGCCCGCCCGCGGGTCCGCCACCACCTGCACCTGGATCTTCCGCGCGAATTCCTGGCTCGCAAACTCCGCCCGCTTCCGCTCTTCTTCCTGCTCGTACCGCTCCGCCTCTTCCTTCGTCGCCAGCCGCGCTCTCCCCTCCACAATCAGCCGGCATCCCAGCGTCTTGGGCACCTGCGTGATCACTCCCGCCTTCCCCCCGTCCGCCGTCTCCAGGCTCGCCACGTAAATGTCTTTGCCCTCGATCTCCGCCTCCTTGCGGCGGAGCTCCTGATAGTAACGCCTCAGATCCATCCTGTCCTCGCTTTGTGTTCTGTCCGGCTGCGTCGGGGGCGGCGCCTCGCCGCCCCCTTCTTCCCCGCCTCTGCTAGCTGCGCACCTGCACGCCGTGGCTGTTCCGCAGAACGCCAACGCCATACAGAATGTCCACCGTGAACTGCTGCGCCAGCGTGTTCGGCTGGTAGCTCATCACCACCCGGATGCCGAAGTTGCCCACCTCGGCGTACTCCGCAATGGCGCCCGTCCCCGGCAGCGGCTTCGGCAGACGCCGCACCGCCAGCCCCATCGCGTTCTTCGCAAACGCAATGTTCTGCGTCGTCACCGGCGACGAACCCGTCTTCTTCACGAACTGCGACCGGAAGACATAGAAGTCCTTCAGCCGCCCGATGCTGCCGTCCACCAGCGCCCGCAGCCCGGCGTCGCCCGCCGTCTGATACTCGCTGAACCGCGGAATCTGCCGCAGCTGCGAATACGCCGTCCCGTCCACCACCAGGTACTTCTGCTCGCTCGCCGGAACCTTCGCGTTGAACAGCGCCGTCTCCGCCGCGTCCACCACCGCCTCCGTCAGCGCCGTCCCGCCTGTGCCCAGCGGCGCGTTCGCCGTGAACTGGCTGTACAGGCCCAGAAGGTCGCTCTCCACCTTCTCCGCCAGCGCGATCATCGCCGGCTCCATGTACAGCCTCAGCAGGTCCGGAACCGCGATCACCTTCGTCACGTCCGGAATCTGGAACGTCGCCTCCGCGTGCGTGTTCAGCACGATCTGCGCCGTCTCCACATTCGGGTTCTGCGTCTGCACCGTCCCGCCCTCGGCGATGTTGTTCGCCACCATCGTCGGCGGGATCGGCACGTTCACCGTGTCCCCGGCCTGAGCCAGCGTCGGCTCGAAGTCCCGGTTCACCAGATTGCCCATCACCAGGTGGCCCATCAACGCGGGAAGCGCGTCCACCGCCACCAGTTTCACGATCGCATTTGCCAGATTGGCCGATGTGATTGCTGCCATCCTCTCTTTCCTTTCCTTGTTGCTCTACCAGCGCCTCGCGGCGGCTCCCGCCCTCCGCGCTATTCCCCTCTCAGGCTCTGCAGCGCCACCCGGCTGATCTGCTCCCGGATCCGCTGCATCTCCTCCTGGCTCATGCCAGGCCGGATCTTGTCCAGATCCACAACCGCCGGCGTCGCAGGCCCGCGGCCGGGGCTCACCACCCCGCTGCCGCCCGCAATCCGCGCCGGCAGAAATTCGGGATTTTCCTGCACAAAATTCGACAGAAATTCCCTGAAATTCTTCTCCCCTTCCGGCGTCCGCGCCACCAGCGCCCCGTCCGGGGCCCTCACAATCTCGTCCTTCACGATCCGGAACGCCAGGTCCACCTTCGACACGCCCAGCCTCTGCAGCTCGCTCTTGATCTGCGCGTGGCGGTCGCTCTCCTCCGCCATCTGGCGGCTCCGCTTGTTCTCCTCCACCAGCTCGTTCAACCGGCGCTCCAGCTGCTCCCGCTTCTTCCTCTCTTCCTGAAGCTCCGCCTTGTACGCCGGCTCGCTCTCCTTCTTCTGCTGATCGAGATACTCCTCGATCACGCTCCGAATCACCGTCCGGATCTCCTCCGGCTGCGCCCCTGCGGACGCCTGCATCTCCGCGTGCTGTGCCTGCTCCATCCTTGCCCTCGCTCCTTCGTTCTGCCGGCCCTATTGCCCGGCGTCGATCTCGCGCGCGATCCGGTCCTTCAGCTCCTGGCTCGCGTCGCAGAGATACTTCATCGCCAGCTTCTTCTGGATCTCCGCCCGCAGCGTCGCCGACGGAATCCCCATCCGCAACAGCCGCTCGGCGTCCTCCAGTTCGCTCGAAAACTCGCCGATGTCGAACTCATCCATCCCCGCCACGCCAATCAGGATCTCGTCCTGCCGCGCCTCCGCCAGCGTCCTCAACAGCCGCTTCAGCATGTCCTTTACGCGGTCCCCCATCCCGCGCAGCACCTCCTGCGTCACCAGGTAGTCCCGCTGCTTGCTCACCCCGGTCAGCGCCGCGTTCTTCGATAGCGATCCCCCCGCCTGGTGCAGCATGTAGCAGACGCGGTAGATCTCCTCCTTCAGCCGGTCGATGTTCTCCAGCGCGATCCGGTACACGTGCCCCTCGGGCTCCGTCCACCCGAACCGGTCCTCCTTGCCCAGCTTCACGTAGTAGCTCTCGCCCACCACCTGCTTGAACTCGCTGTCGCTGTATATCACCGGCATCGCGAACAGCCCCATCGTCAGCGCCCACGCCAGCGCGTTCGATTTGTTGAAGTGCTCCAGTTGCAGCGACGCCGCCCGGTTCATCAGCCACATCCCCTCGCCCAGCGTGAACTCGAACACCGGCACCCGCCCCAGTCCCGCCAGACCGTGCAGCCCCTCTTCCTGCTTCTGCGCCGGCGCCGCCTTGCCCTCCGTCTCCACCTGCCGCCAGATCTCGTATCGCTGCCGGTCGTACCTCACCCACTCCCGCAGCTTCCTCCTCGCCCCTGTCGTCTCATCCACCACGTCCCGCTCGCTGCGCAGCACCACCCACTCGTACTCGCCGCGCTCGTCCTTCTGCCAGTGAATGACACTCTCTGCCGGATACTCGCTGAAATACCCGCGCGACAACCCTAGGGCGTCCTCTTCCGCCCGGCTCCCCGCCGGCCGCGGCCCTTTCGGAAAGTCGATCGTGATGTAGCTCCGCCCCATCACCATCGCCTCGACCACCTGCCGCCGGAAAAAGTCGCTCAGCGTCGACCCCCGCCGGTCGCAGTCCTCCGCCAGATCGTTGAAATACCGCCGCGCCCCCTCGTCGCGCCCCTCGAACGTCAGGATCGGCTCCCTCCGGAACAGCGTCGCCGCATACCAGTCGATGATCGAGCCGGCGTAGTTCTCGTAAAACGCCCGGCTCACCCGCTCCCGGTAGACCGCCGCCGGCTCCTTCTGCCTCGGAATCAGGTACCGGTCGGCATTTGCTGTGAACTGCTCGCCGCCCGCGTACAGGTCCCGGTATTTCGGCCACACGCCCTTCCAGGCCTTGTACTCCGCATGCTCCCGGTTGATGTTTTCCATCGCTCTCCCCCTCACCAGTACAGCCGTTGGTCCCTCTCCCCGGCCGCCGAGCCCGCTTGCTGCCGCTCCCACAGCAGATAGCCCAGCGCGTCGCTCAGGTGCGTGCGCCGCGGGTCCTTGTCCTTGTCGATCTCATTCGCCGCTTCCGCCCACTGCACCCGCTCGAAATCCAGAATCAGCTCCTTGCAGCGCGGGTGGACCACCAGACCCACCTCCCCCGCCGCGTTCCTCAATTTCGCGTTCATCAGCGCCGCCCGCTCCCTCACCGGCGGGTTCTTCCTCGGGATCCGGTACACGGGCCGCTCCCCTCTCTCCGCGAAGAACGCCTCGATCACCTGCCGGTCCGTCGTCCCGCTCGTCTGCAACCGCCCCGCACACGCGTCCCCATAAATCACGACGCCCGCCTTCCACCCGCCATACCGCCGCGCGAACTCCTCGCACGCGTCCCGCGTCCCCGCCCGCCGCAGCACGATCTCGTCCAGCACGTGCACCCGCCCCTCCACCTCCTGCACCACTACGCTCGACATCGGATCCACGTTGAAGTCCAGCGCCCACAGCAGCTCCCGACCCGGGTCCGCCTCCACGTCCTTCACGTTCGCCTTCCGCTCGAATGCGTGGTACACCAGCCCCTGCGCCGGATTCAGATACTCGCCCAGCACCTCCTGCGCGTAGAACGCCTCGTCGTAGCTGTGCTTCAGCCGCTCATAAAAATCCGGCACTTTCTCCAGCAGGTGCCGGTTCTCGAACGGCTGCGCCTGCACGCACTCGTATCCGGCTACCGGGTCATGAAGAAACCGCTCCCACACCCAGTCGTACCCTTTCGGCGTCCACACGCCAAACCCGCACAGCCGCTTCGCCTGCGGATCCCTCAGCCTTCCCTCCAGCCGCACCCACGCCTCTTCGCTCGCGTATGTCAGCTCGTCCACTCCGAACCACGCCAGGTTCGTCCCCCGCAACCGCTCGTACTCGTCCAGCGAGCGGAACAGGATCCGCGAGTCCGTGTCCAGCAGCACCGCCTGGTTCTCCGCCTTGTTGAACTCATATGGAATCCCGCTCTGCCTCATCACCTCGAACAGCGCCGCCTGCGTGGCGTCCCGCAGCATCGGATACGTCGGCGCCCCGATCAGCCCCGTCCTCCCGGGGTTCAGATACGCCAGCTTCAGCGCCTCGTGGCACAGCGCCTGGCTCTTGCCCGATCCGATCGGCCCCGAAAACCCCTTGAACCTTGCCGCCGATTCATGGAACCGCCGCTGCGACGGCAGCGGCGCATACGGAATGGCCCTCCGGATCTTCATTCCCCTTTCGGCTCCACCCACTCCACCTTCACCGCGCTCGGCTTCTCCAGCCCCAGCGACTCCCGCAACTGGATCAGCCTCACCCCCTCGCTTGTCGAGATCTTGCACTCGCCCTCTTCCACCTGCTCCGCCAGTTGCAGCAGCATCCGGTCCACCATCGCGCCCAGCTTCTTCTTGTCCAGCTTCACCTTCCGCTTGCTCGCGCCCTCTTTCCTCGCTGCCTCCCCGCTGTTCCCCTCCTTCGTCTTCGCTGCCGTCTTCGTTGCCTTCGGCTTGAGCGGCGTCTTCGATCCCTGCGCCGTCTTTCGCGTCGCTTTCTTCTTCGCCTGCTTCGTTGCCATCTCCATGCGTTCCCCCGCCGCCACAGAGCTTCTCCGCGTTTCCTCAACGCCCGCCCTTTCGCCGCGCCAAATCCTGAAAAACAAAACAGAAATTTCTTGTTCCACTCCTGTGACAGCTTCCCTTCCGCCCCTCGCATCAGATACCGTAGAAGTGGATCAGCCCCGTATGCTGAGAGAAACGTTTCTCTTCCTCTCCCGCCGCCGCGGCCTCCGGCGGTGGATGGAAACCTCGCCCTTCGCCGCCCGCCTCACCAGCCGCTTCGTCGCCGGCCGCCGGCTCGAAGACGTCATCGCCGTCGCCCTCCGCCTCCAGCAGGACGGCATCCTCTCCACGCTCGATCACCTCGGCGAAAACGTCACCTCCACCGGGGAAGCCGCCGCCGCACGCGCCTGCATCGAGGAAGCCCTCGACGCCATCGCCCGCTCCTCCCTCCGCTCCACCGTCTCCATCAAGCTCACCCAGTTCGGCCTCGATATCTCGGACTCCCTCTGCCGCTCGAACGTCGAGTCCGTCCTCCTGAAGGCCCGCTCCGTCCAGTCCCGCGTCGAAATCGACATGGAGTCCAGCCAGTACGTCAGTCCCACCCTCCGCATCGTCGAAGACCTCCACTCCGCCCACAACGGCCTTCGCGCCGTCCTCCAGGCTTGCCTCTACCGCACGCACGACGACCTCCGCCGCCTCAACTCCCTCCGCATCCCCGTCCGCCTCTGCAAGGGCGCCTACAAGGAGCCCCCCTCCATCGCTTGGCCCAAAAAACACGACGTCGACTCCAGCTACGCCCGCCTCGCCCGCCTCATGCTCGACGACGGCGAGGATCCCGCCTTCGCCACGCACGATCCCCGCATGATCGACGTCGTGCTCGAACACGCCGCCCGCTCCGGCCGCAGCCCCTCCTCCTTCGAGTTCCAGATGCTCTACGGCGTCCGCCGCGACCTCCAGCGCATGCTCGTCTCCTCCGGCTACCGCCTCCGCCTCTACGTCCCGTACGGCGACGCCTGGTATCCCTACTTCATGCGCCGCCTTGCCGAACGGCCCGCCAATCTCCTCTTCATCCTCCGCAACCTCGCCCGTCATTGACCCCGAACTTTCGGAACTGCCGCCACCCCCGCAGCGTCTAACCACTATGAGGACGGCCCGGTGAAGTACTGGGGCTTTTTCCTGGCGAAGCTCGCCGCTGCCGCCGCGGTCATGCATGGGCTCTGGCTCGCCATCGACCGCCTACTCCCCGAACCGGAGATCTTTCTTTACACCCACTTGCCTCGCTTCCCCAACGATCTCCCCTGGACCATCGCCATCCTCGTCTACTGCCTCTTCTCCCTCGGATTGCTCGCCCTCATCGTTCTCGATCAGCGCTCCCGCTGCCGCATCTGCCTCCGCCGCCTCCGCATGCCCGTCGAAAGCGGCAGCTGGAGCCGCGCCACTCTCTTCGCCCCTCCCCGCATTTCCCTCATCTGCCCTTACGGACACGGCACCCTCGACGAGCCCGTCGCTCACGTCTCCGCCCAGCCCCCCACCGAATGGCATGCCCACGGCGATATCTGGAAGGAACTCGAGGCCCTCGACAGGGACCGCCGCTAGCCGCCATGCCACAATAGAGGTGTTCGCCAACTGAAGAAAACTCCGTGAGCGCAAAACCCCGCAAAACTGCCCGCTCCCTCCTCCCACGCCACACCTTTGGCAGAGTCCTCGCCGCTCTCATCGCTTTCCTCGCAGTCTCCTCCCTCATCGCCTTCGTCGCCGTCTGGGTCCACTACTCCCGCCTCGTCGACGAAAAGCTCAAGAAGGGTCCCTTCACCCAGACAGCCCAGCTCTTCGCCACCCCCGAACCCGTCAGCGTCGGCGACTCCCTCACCCCCGGCGAACTCGTCGACGCGCTCCGCCGCCGTGGCTACTCCACCGACCGCTCCAACCGCGTCGGCTGGTTCCACGTCCGCGCCGACGGCATCGAAGTCTTCCCCGGCGTCGACGCCTATCCCCACTCCGAGCCCGGCGTCGTCTTCATCGAGAACAACACCGTCTCCCGCATCGTCTCCAGCCGCGACCACACCGAGCGCCCCCGCTATTTCCTCGACCCCGAACTCGTCACCAACCTCCACGACCGCCGCCGCGAAAAACGCCGCCTCGTCCGCTTCGACGACATCCCCAAGGTCCTCGTCCACGCCGTCATCTCCGCCGAAGACAAGCGCTTCTTCGACCACGCCGGCTTCGACCCCATTCGCATCCTTCGTACCGCCTGGGTCGACATCACCCAGAACCGCCGCTACGGCGCCTCCACCATCTCCATGCAGCTCGCCCGCCTCCTCTGGCTCTCCCGCGACAAAACATGGAAGCGCAAGGCCCTTGAGGCCCTCATCACCCTTCAGCTCGAACAGAAGCTCACCAAGGAGCAGATCTTCGAGTACTACGCCAACCAGGTCGATCTCGGCCAGCGCAAGAGCTTCGCCATCCATGGCTTCGGCGAGGCCGCCCAGGTCTACTTCGGCAAGGATCTTCGCGATCTCCGCATCGAGGAAGCCGCTCTCCTCGCCGGCCTCATCCAGCGCCCCAACTATCTCAATCCCTACCGCCACCCGGAACGCGCCCTCCAGCGCCGCAACGTCGTTCTCGCCCTCATGCGCGACAACGGCTACATCACCGAACTCCAGTACCTCGAAGCCGTCAAAGCCCCGCTCCGCCTCGCCGAGGGAGGCGAGGAATCGACCGACGCCCCCTACTTCGTCGACCTTGCCTACGACGAACTCCAGGAGAACTTCGCCGACCTCGACTTCCAGGCCAACTCCTACCGCATCTACACCACAATCGACATGAAGCTCCAGCGCGACGCCATCGAGGCTGTCCGCATCGGCATCCAGGAGGTCGACGCCCTGCTGGCCAAAATGCGCCGCAAGTTTCCCGAGCCCCAGGTCGCGCTCGTCTGTCTCGATCCCCACACCGCCGAGGTCAAGGCCCTCGTCGGCGGCCGCAGCTACGCTGCCAGCCAGCTCAACCGCGCCCTCGCCCGCCGCCAGCCCGGCTCCGCTTTCAAGCCCTTCGTTTACGCCGCTGCGCTCAACACCGCCCTCGAAGGCCGCGAGCCCCTCATCACTCCCGTCACCCAGGTCGTCGACGAACCCACCACTTTCTACTACGACGACCGCGAGTACACCCCCAACAACTTCCGCCAGCAATTCAACGGCAACGTCACCCTCCGCTTCGCCCTCTCGAAATCTCTCAACATCCCCACCGTCAAGTTCGCGGAAATGGCCGGCTTCGACAACGTCGCCGCCCTCGCCGAGGCCGCCGGCCTCCGCGGCGTCAAGCCCACCCCCGCCCTCGCCCTCGGCGCCTATGAGGTCACTCCCCTCGACATCGCCGCCGCCTACACAGTCTTCTCCAACCAGGGAACCTGGGTCCAGCGCAATCTTATCCGCGAAATCCGCTCCTCTGACGGCGCCCTGATCTTCGAATACCAGCCCGTCGCACGGCCCGCGCTCGACCCTCGCATCGCCTACATGATCGTGAACCTGATGGAAGAGGTCCTCCGCTCCGGCACCGGCGCCGGCGTTCGCTCCCGCGGCTTCCTCCTGCCCGCAGCCGGGAAGACCGGCACATCCCACGACGCCTGGTTCGCGGGCTTCACCTCCAAGCTTCTCTGCGTCGTATGGGTCGGCTTCGACGACAACCAGGAACTCCCCCTCGAAGGCGCCAAGGCCGCTCTCCCCATCTGGACGGAATTCATGAAGCGTGCGCACCGCCACCGTGAATACCGTGGCGTGCAGCCCTTCTCCCCTCCCGATGGCGTCGCCATCGTTGACATCGATCCCCTCAGCGGCCAGCTCGCCACCGCCGCCTGCCCCAAAGCCGTCTCCGAGGTCTTCCTCGCCGGCACCCAGCCCGTCGATCTTTGCCAGCTCCACGGCGGCGGCGGTCGCACCCTCATCTCCAGTTGGGAGTCCGATCCGGCGCCCTCGCAGCAAACCGCTCGCGCCCCCAGCCAGCCTTCCTCGCCCGTGGCGGCGCGCGCCGCCCCCTCGCCCCAGCCTTCTGCGCCTCAACCTGCCCCCCGGCAGCCCGAACCGAAGAAGGGTTTCTGGGGCCGGATTCGGGCTATATTTAAGTAGGCTCATCGCCAGGGAGGGCCATATGCAGTCCCCCGCCAGATTCTTCTTCGTCGCGGCGTCTTGCCTCTTCGCCGCTGCGGCCGTCCAGCCGGCGCAGCAGCCTCCTCCCGCCTCGCAGGCGGAATCTCCCAAGCCCCAGATCAGCCCCGAAATGCGCGGCGACATTTACATGGCGCGGCGCATGTACCGCGAGGCAATCGACGTCTATCGCTCCATCCAGCCGCCAACCGCAGTCATTCTCAATAAAATCGGCATTGCCTTCCAGCAGCTCGGCGACCTAAATTCCGCCAGGAAAATGTACGAGCGCGCCCTCAAGCTCAACAAGAATTATCCGGAAGCCATCAACAACCTCGGCACTGTCCACTACGCCCGGAGGAGCTACCGCCGCGCGGTCTCCCAGTACAAGAAGGCCCTCAAGCTGAACCCCGACTCCGCTTCCATCTACTCCAACCTTGGCACCGCCTACTTCGCCCGCAAGGATTACCGCCGTGCCGCTGAATGCTACGAGAAGGCCATATCCCTCGATCCCGATGTCTTCGAGCGCCGCGGCACCTCCGGCGTCCTCCTCCAGGAGCGCAGCGTCGAAGAGCGCGCCCGCTTCCACTACCAGCTCGCCAAGGTCTACGCCAAGCACGGCCGGAACGACCTCGCCCTCTTTTACATGCGAAAATCCATCGAGGAGGGCTTCAAGGATAAAAAGCGCTATCTCGAGGAAGAAGAATTCGCCGAAATCCGGAAATTGCCGGAATTTGAAGAGATCATCAAAATCGAACCTCGTGTCCTTTAGGAAATCCCTCCTGGCGGCCGCTTGCGCCGCGCTGCTCCTGCTCCCCGCCTGCCGCCACAACCCGCAGGATCGGCCGCCTGTCCGCCGGCTCGCCGTGCTCCCCTTCGAGGACCACTCCCCGCAGCCCTCCCACGCCTGGCTGGCCCGTCTCCTGCCCTTCTCCCTCGCTCGCCAGCTTGCCGGCGCCCCCGGCCTTCAGGTCGCCGAAGTGCCTTCTTCCGCCTCCTTCCCCGAAGCTACTCATGAACTCTCTGGCTTCTTTCTCGCGCGCAATGGCGCGCTTGAAGCCCACTTGTTCCTCTACGAACTCCCCTCGCACAAGCTTGTCCGTCACCAGGTCCTTGCCAGCCCCGCCTCCGGCTGGGACAATCTCCTCTCCTCTTGCGCCCGCCTCCTCGCCTCCGCCCTCGCTCCCGGCGCCCCCCTCCACCCCCTCGCCGTGACGCAGGAGGCAGCCGCCCGCCTGCTTTCCGAAGCTCTGGCTGCACCCGCTCCCGATCAGGCGCGATCCGCCTTCCGCTCCGCCGCCGAAGCCGACCCCGCCTGCGGCTGGTGCTGGCTCGGCTGGGCGGAAACCGCGGCCCGCATCGGCGACGGCAGGGAGGCATTGTCCGCCATTGGCGCGGCCTCGAAATACCGCCAGCTACTCGATCCCCTCTCGCTCGCCCGCCTCGATGTCCTCAAGGCGAGACTCGAAGCCGATCCCGGGCGTGCTGCCGCCGCATTGAAAGACCTGGTGGCTGCCTCGCCATCAGATCCCTTCGGCCACGTCCGTCTGGCCGAAGCCCTGGTCGCTTCGCGCGCATACGAACAGGCCGCTGCCGCCCTCCGCCGCGCCACCAGCCTCGATCCCCGCGCCGCCGCCTTCTGGAACTCCCTCGCCTACGCCGAGGCTTATCAGGGCCGCTTCGACGACGCCCTCAAAGCCGTCAGCCGCTACGCCGAGCTCGACCCCTCCGCCAACCCGGCTGACAGCCGCGGCGAGATCCTCATGATGGCTGGCCGCTTCACGGATGCCTACCAGGCCTTCGCGGAAAGCTACCGCAAGGACCCCATGTTCAACAACGGCGCCGCGCTCGAAAAAGGCGCTCTCTGCTGGCTCCTCCACGGCGATCCAGTCCGTACTTCGGAAACCCTGGCCCGGCTTTTCGAAGACCGCGCCCGCTCCGGCGACCGTACCGTTGAACTCCGCCGCGCCCGCTGGGAGTGGCTCACCGCACAGTCCGCTCTCGCCAAAGTTCGCTTGTCCCGCATCGCGCTCGACCCGGCCAACCCTCTCGCCTCCGTCGCCGCCTCCATGCTTGCCCTGCGGCTCGCCGCTTCAGATCCCGCAGCCGCCGCTTCGCTTCTTCGGTCCCTCACGCCGCCGCGCGACCCCATGCATCAGCTCTACTCCCTGTACGCGGCCGCCGGCCCCAATCCCGCCCTTCTCGACCAGCTCCGCGACGCGCGCCTCCGCGACGAACTCCTGGCCCTCTCCCTCACCCTCCGCCGCGATTGGCCCCGCGCCGCCGAAGCCTGGAAGACCGTCATGGAACGCTCCCCCGGCGGGACCGACAGTCCTTACCGCGAGCTCCGCGCCTTCTGCCTCGTCCAGGCCGGCTTCGTGAGACAGGCAGCTTCGGTTGTCGGCAATTCGTGGCCCTTGCTGAATCCGGGCCAGATGGAGTTCTACGACTTCCTCGTCTACCCCAGCCTGCTCTTCACCCGCGCCGAAATCGCTCGCGCACAAGGCCGCATGGACGACGCCCGCCGGCTCTACGAGATCTTCCTCCAGTTCACCGGCGACCGCGCCGATCTCGCCCGGCAGAGCGCCCGTGCCCGGTCTGTCGCCCGCCTCTGAAGCGGCAAGACTCAGGCTCTCCTGATGTCGTCCCGCTCGAAATCCCACTCCACCATCCGCCGCGTCTTCACGCTCTCATTCACCATGTGCGCGCACGCCGCCGCATGGTGCCCCGCCACCTCGTTTTGCCAGTAAGGCTTGCGCGTGCGGATCGAGTTCAGGAAGTGCCAGAAGTGGATGATCGTCGCATCCTGCCCTTCTTCGCGCCACACGTTGCCCCCATCCACAAGCCGCGGCTTGTTCAGGTGCCGCAACTCTTCCTTCTGGACCTTCGGATCTTTCCAGTACTGCTCCTCCAGCCGCCGCGGCCAGCTTTCCACAATCCAGCGGTTGTCCTCTCTCACGTTCTCCGGCCAGTAGCGCAGCTCGCCCCACCCCACTGCGATCGTGCCCTCCGTTCCAAGGAATGTGAAGCTCGCCTCTGACGACGACTGGTTGTTGAACGTCGACGAAAGGTTCACCGTGAATCCCTCCGGGTACTCAAGCACCGCATTCAGCGTGTCCGGCACCTCGCGCGATTCCTTCCACCGGTAGAGCTCGCCCATCGCCATCACCCGCGCAGGCATCTTCGCATTCATCAGGAAATGGATCGTCGTACACAAATGCACAAACAGGTCGGTCGCAATCCCGCCTGAGTAATCTTCGTAACAGCGCCAGCGGAAGAACCGCTCCAGGCTGAACCCGCGCTTCGGCGCCGGTCCCAGAAACATCTCCCAGTTCACCGTCTCCGGGCTTGCATCCGGCGGAATCGGGTAGATCCACGCGCCTGAAGCCGTGTTCCGGTTGTATGCCGCCCGGATCATCGTTACCTTGCCGAGTTTGCCCCCGCGGATCAGCTCCCTCGCCTGGTTCTGCGTCATCGACGACATCCCCTGCGAGCCCACTTGCACGATCCGTCCCGTGCGCTTCGCGGCGGCAATGATCTCCAGCCCCTCGCTGGATCGGAACGTCAGCGGCTTCTCGCAATAGACGTCCTTGCCCGCCTCCAGCGCCTCCACCGCCATCGGCTTGTGCCAGTGGTCCGGCGTCGCGACGATCACGGCGTCGATCGACTTGTCACCCAGCGCCTCCCGGTAGTCCTTCAGCACCTGCGGCGCAGCGCCCCGCCGCGCGCGGACCCGGTCCTGCGCCCGTTCGATCCTTCCCTGGTATGCGTCGCTCACGGCGGCAATTTCGAACTGCGGGTGCGCCATCATCGCTTCCATCAACTCATGCGCCCGCGCGCCGCACCCGATAAAAGCCGCCCTCACCCGGTCGTTCGCGCTCACCCGCGCCTGCATCGAGGCAGCCATCGCCGCCTGCATCTCCAGAAACCCGCGCCTGGTCATCTCCATGGCTCGATTCACCTCCAGCGACTCGTATTGTATGCTTTTCCCGGAGCCCTATGAGCCACCCGGCCGCCCCGCCCTCCATCCGCAGAGCCACTCTCGACGATCGCCAGGCCATTTACGAAATCCAGCGCGCCGCCATCCTGGAAACCTGCCGCCGCAGCTACCCCGAAGAGGACGTCACCGTATGGGCGGGGTTGCTCTCGCCCGACTCCTATCACGCCATCCAGGAACGCTACTTCGTCGTCGCCGAGCGCGACGGCCGCATCGAGGGCTTCGGGCAGCTCGATGAGCAGGAAGGCGAGGTCGAGGCGATCTATGTCTCGCCCTCAGCCTCCGGCCGCGGCGCAGGCTCTGCCATCCTCCAGCACCTGGAACAGCGCGCCCGCCAGTGCGGACTGAAAGAACTCAAGGTCCGCTCCACTCTCAACGCCGAGTCCTTCTATGCCCGCCACGGCTACCAGCATCTCGCCCTGATCCGCTACCGCCTCGTCCCCTCCCTGATGCTCAACTGCGTCGAGATGCGCAAGCTCCTGTCCTGATCTCGCCCGCATGCTCTCGGCATTCCCCTGGCTTCAGCCTCGGGGCGAACTCCCGGAGCAACCCGCCAGCCCAGGGACACCTCAACCGCCGGCTCCTCTGCCTTTCCCCGCTCACTCCTCACACACCGGTGTCCGAAGCGCGAAGCTCGCATGCACCGGTATTGCCGCCTGCACCCGGGCAAACGCCTCTTGCCTCCTGGCACAGCGCGCGGCGCAAAGCAGCCCGCACAGATTGTTGAGAAGGGTAAAGGGTTGATCCAACCGGGGAACACGCTCCCCCATCGCGGTTTGGATTGGGGGGAGCGGGAGGGGGGCGGATGGGGGAAATCCCTCCCGCTCCTGGCGGGTGGTGGAGCTTTTACTATAACAACATTCCCGCCCCTTGTAAAGAGGGAACCGGATTTTTTTCAACGCATCCTGAAAAGCATGCCCATCCCCGCCACGCAGCCCCCCCACCGCCCCCGATTCCGCACCGGACATTCACCTGGCGCACCGGCGGCGCCTCCGGTTCGGCAGCCCGGCGCTGCCTTCGCCAGCCGCCCGGCGCCGACGCCATCCCGTTGCGCGGCGCTGTTAGACTGGGCAGGAGTACATCCCGGCCGGGATTCCCAATCTCATGCCGCACTTCCCGGGATTCGCCACACGCCTCCGCGAGGCCGCCCGGCCTTACTATCTCCGCCACGTCTTCTTCCGCCTCTTCCCCGAAAGGCGTCCTGCGGAGTTCCTTCGCTGCTGGGAGCCGCCCCACGAGTTCCAGGGCAGCGCCCCGGCGCTGGAGATCCCGCCTCCCGTTCCTTCACTCTGCGACGTTCTCTTCCTCCCCATGACCGACTGGCACCACCGGCTCCAGCGCACCCAGCGGCTCGCACTCGCACTTGCGGCCCTGGGCCACCGGTGCTTCCTGCTGAACCCCCATCTCGGACGCGAGTACCCGTCCGCCCCTTGGCCGGGGCGCCGCCCCGCCCTTGCCCGGCTGGATGAGCGCGTCTTCGAAATCCACGCCCCGCTGCCCTCTGAACCAGTCTTCCACCACAGGCTGCTGGCTCCCGTGGAGTCCATGGCCGTCGCCGAAGCGCTGGATTGGGCCCTGCGCCGCGCAGGCGTCCAGCGGCTCGCCCTCATGCTCTCGCTCCCGACCTGGCTGGGCGCCGCTCTTCTCTTGCAGCAGCGCTGGCAGGCGCCGCTGGTCTACGATTGCCACGATTGGCTCCCCTCCCTGCCCGGCATGGCTCCGTCCATTGCCGCCGCCGAGCCGGACGCCATGCGCCGGTCGGACCTGGTCCTCTTCTGCTCCCGCGGACTTCTGACGCACCTCGGCGGTGCTCTGCCGGAGATCGGAGAGCGAACCGCACTCGTCGAGAACGGCGTGCCGGATTGGCCTCCCCCCTCCAGCCCCAGAACCAGTCAGCCTGTTGCTGGTTACATTGGCGCCATGGAGCGCTGGTTCTGGGTCGATGCCGTCGTCGAATCCGCCCGCCTGCTGCCCGATGTGAGATTCACGCTGTTCGGCGCGCCTCATCCACGGATCCGCTCTGCGTTCTATGGCTTGCCGAACGTCGTGCTGCCGGGCGAGGCGCCCGCCTCGCAAGTGCCGGCCTTGCTTGCAGGCTTCCGCGTGGGTCTCCTGCCAAGGATTGGAGATCAGGCAAGGTTCATGGCCCCCATCAAGATCTACGAATACTTCCATTACGGGCTCCCGGTGGTTGCCGGCCCCATGCCCGAGCTGGACCGCTTCGGTCCGCTGGTCTACCGGGCGGACACCCCGGCCGCGTTCGCCCGCGCCGTCGCGGAAGCCCTTCGCGAGGACGACCCGGCGTTGGAATCCGCCCGGCGCCAGCACGCACGTCAGGCCTTTTGGCGAAATCGCGCGGAGTCCCTCTCGCGGCTGCTCGCCGAGACCGCGCAGCGCCGCCGCCGCGCCTCTGCCTGAGTCATGATCTCCCCCTCCTGCCGCGAGGGCATATGGACTCGGTCGCGGATTCCGCCGAACTTCCACGCAGGATGTGCCACCAGCCATTCTCAATCCCGGCCCTCCGAACAGCGCTTCTTGCCATCCTGGCCTCAGCCATCCCCCTTCTGGCCGGCGAACCCTTCCGTCCAGACCAGGAAATCCCCATTCGGAACTGGCAAGCGCCCACGTTCTGGATGCCTTCTCAGCCGCCGCTGTTGACTTCAGACACCGCGGCTGCTTCCGGCAAGCTGGCGGCGGAAGCAGGCGGCGCCCCCCGGTCCGGCAGCGTCACGCCGCTTACAGGTCCGCTCCTCTTCATCGGGATCACACCCTGCCGCCTCATCGACACCCGCAGCTCTCAGAACTTCCCCTCACCCTTCGGCGCCCCCCAGCTCCAGCCGAACGTCATTCGCTCGTTCCCGCTGAAGTCCCATCCGAACTGCGTCATTCCCCCGGAGGCGAAGGCCTTTTCGCTCAACCTCCTCGCAATCAGCTCTGGACCTTTCGGATGGCTGTCCGTCTGGCCGGACGGCTACCCCTACCCAAATACGTCGTTCTTGAACGGCACCACCGCCGGACTCTACAACAATGCAGTCATCGTCGCCGCCGGCGTCAACGGGGGTATCAACGTCTTCACCACCCACAACCTGGACTTCATCGTCGACCTCAACGGCTACTACATGGAGGCCTCGCAAGTCAGCCGTGTCCTCGGCGGCGTCGTCAACTCCTCCGGCTCGGCGCAGACGCTACCCCCCGGCTGGACGTCCACCCGCAACGGCGCCGGGCAGTACGTCATCTCGTTCCCGTCCAACACGTTGCCCGCTGGCTCGAGCCCCGCTCCCGTGCTGGCTCCCATCGGAGCCATTGCCACCTTGCAGGGCGCCTCGGTCGTGCGCCTGAGCGACGGCTCCGGCACGCTCACCGTGAACTGGTCCAATGACGTGACCTTCAGCTTCGTGCTGGCGCCCAATTGACGGACTCCCGAAAAACCCGGGGCCGGAGGCCCGATGCCCGCCTCCGGCCCCATCTGCGTCGCGCCTTCCGCTCCCCTCTCACCCGCTTTCTTCCTCGCCGCCGGTGCCCTGTGCGCGCCTGCGCCGCCGCAGGAAGTCCATTCTGTCCCGCGTGCTCGCGAAACGCCCCCGCGCGGCCCAATCCGGCTCCGGTTCCTCGTCCGCAACCGGGAACGCACAGAAGTGGACAAATCGGTTCAACGCCCACAGCGCGGCCGCAGTCACCTGCCCGGACTCCAGCCGGAAGTCCTGCCCCATCCCGACGGCAGGCGCCACCTGTGCACCCGAATCGTCAAGGCTGGACAGCCACCCGCGGATTGTTGCCACCGCATCGGCGCCGTCCTCCGCTTTGGGTTCTTCGCTGCGGGATGGTTCCGCTCCCTGCGTTCTGGCGGCTTCCTCGGCCAGTGCGTCGACGGCATAGCTCCGCACCAGTCTCGGAAGAAGCTTTCGCATCGTCTCGGGATGGTCGAAGACATCGATGCCCGCCAGACGGCCGCCGATCAGAAACGCCGCCCCCGTCTGCCCCTCCTGCCACGGCATGGCCTCGGCGAAATCCCTCAGATCTTCCCGCCGCCGCTCGAAGATCGCATCCACGGCCCCGGTTCCGGACTCCGCCTCGAAGAACCGGCATTGCGCCGCGATCGAATCCCACACCCTGTGCTGGCGGGTGTGGCGCCTGCCCTCGCTTCGCAGGCTCTGTGTGACGTGGGCGGCGCTTTGGGCCCGAAGCCGCGAAAACACCAGGTGATCCGCCGGAGCGAACCGTGAAGAAACGGTGCGCCACCGGCCCGCTTCCACACAGGAGACTGGAATCACGATCTTGCTCCGCGCCGGCGCCAGAATCGTCAGGTTCACCATCCGGTTCTGTTTCGCGCCAACCAACTCCTCGCCAGCCACCAGCAGCACCGGCAGGTCGGATGTGTTTTCCAGCGCCACTTCCGGCACCACCCCGCCGCCCAACTCGGTGACATGGGCCAGCCCTCTTTCCACAGCCTCCCCCAGCAGCAGGTAGCCTGGCCCCTCCGCCTCCTGCATCTTGACCGGAACCATGGCAAGGCTCCTGAAGACGACTGCGCTCCCGAACTCAAAACTCCCGATGAACTCTTTCAGCGATCCCATTGGACCTCCTCGCATCTGTTTTCTTCGCCGCCACATCCGGCGTGCTCGTTTCTGCCAACGGGCCAGACGGCTTTTACCTCGCCGTCCGGCCCGCCCCGGCAACCCGGCCGTCCGCAGGACAGCGGACCGGCCGGCGCCAGAACTTAGTGAACCTGTTCGAACGTCTCCCGCAGGTCCTCCAGCAGATCCATTCCCAGGTCCATGTAAGCCCGCGGCTGGAAGATCAACGGCAACAGATCCTCCACCAGGGGGCCTTCCTCGAACCTCAGGCGCGCCAACTGCCGCCCGATTTTCCCGATCGCCTCGCCGATCACCTGCTCGGCTTCGTCGTCGATGGTCTCCCGGAAGATCCTCATTTCGAGCGCCATCCAGACGAAAGCTCTCAAGTAAGCCGCCTCGCGAGCCTTCAATTGAATCTCAGCCATTCGGCCTCCTTTCCGCCGGGTATCCCATTGTCCTTGGGACAGTGGCTCACCTGATGAGCCCACGCCGGATTTTCCACGCGGGAGGCAACTGGAACTCCCCGTCTGCCTGCGCCGGACAAACAGTCGTCAGGAGTATGGCTGTGCGCACGCTTTCAATGACATGCAGACCGCATGGCACGCAACCGAATCCTCGCGCCGGGCCCCTTCACGCTCGCCCTTCGCCTCCCTGAGAGCCGCAGGGCCGCGGGCGCTTGCCTGCCCGCTGCCGCAAGAGGTCGGCAGGCATCTTGCCTTCGCCGAATCGCTCTGCCGCAGGCCGCTCCGACGCCAGGCCCCGGATTTGGAAGAGGGATCTGTTGCTCCCTCGGGCGAGGCTTGGGCTCGATTCCCTCGGGCGGCGGCATGCGCCCCGCCGGTCACAGCGCCGCCGCCGGCGCCCGGCCTTGTCCGGATGCCGGCGGAAGCTGCCTGCGCTGCCCTCCCCCGGCCGCCTCCCCCGTGTGCAGGCGCCCGCCTCCACACGGATTCGACACCCGTGCGGCACCGGGGCGGGAAGCGCATCGTCTCACCGTCTCTGCGATCACGGGCTGCATCCGGCTGCGGATCCGGCCCCCGGGCCTCGGGCTACAATGGTGAATTCATGCCGCAGTTGTTGAAGGAGAAAACGGCCCTCATCCTCGGGCTTGCCAACCGCTGGTCGCTCGCCTACTCGATCGCCCGGGCCTTTCGCCGCGAGGGTGCCCAGCTGATCCTCACTTACCAGGGCGACCGCCAGCAGGAGACCGTCGAGGAACTGGCCCGCGAGCTCGGCGCCGCCCGTGTCATGTCCTGCGACGTCACCCAGGAAGCGGACGTCGAGCGCCTGTCGGAAATGCTCCGCGCGGAGGGCGACGACCTCCACGCGGTGGTGCACTCCATCGCTTTCGCTAACAAGGACGACCTCGCCCGCCCCTTCCAGATGACTTCCCGGGAGGGCTTCCAGCTCGCCCTCGAGGTGTCCTGCTACTCGCTGGTCGCCGTCGCCCGCGCCGTCGCCCCGGTGATGCGGCAGGGGGGCTCCATCACGACGCTGACCTACCTGGGAAGCCAGCGCGTGCTGCCCAACTACAACGTGATGGGCGTGGCCAAGGCTGCCCTGGAAGCCAGCATGCGCTATCTCGCCTCGGAACTGGGGCCGCAGCAGATCCGCGTCAACGCCATCAGCGCCGGGCCCGTCAAGACCGCTTCCGCCCGCGGCATCAAGGACTTCTCGAAGATTCTGGAGACCGTTGCCGAGAAGGCCCCACTCCGCCGCCCCACCGATCCCGAAGAGGTCGCCGACGCTGCCGTCTTCCTGGCCTCGAACCTCGGCCGCGGCGTCACCGGCAACGTCCTTTACGTCGATTCCGGCTATCAAATCATGGGGATCTGAGCGGAAGCCTGTCCCCTTGGCCGCCGCCCCGCCTGCCCTGCCGCCGCTGCCGCTCAAAAAGAAAAAGGCACCCCCTTCGCATCCCGAAGGAGGTGCCAGAATGAGGGAGGGAAATAATTCCGTCTTCGCTGATTAATTGAAAACGAGTTTCGTGGTCGTTCCGCCCAAACGGATTTCCTGAATCTTCAGCTTTCCGTTTTCCTCGGCGTAGCGAACCGACGTCGAGCTGAATTTCGAATCACCCTGCTCGACTTTTACCGTCGCTTCCACCTTCTCTTTGCCCTTCTGGATGACGGCCTTGCCGTCCTCCAGCATCAGCTTGTAGTCGCCCGGCTTCAGCTCCTTGCCCGCCACAACCGACGGCTGGAACAGCGTGACGTTGTACGTCGCCGCCGACGCCGCAAGCAAACCGATTGTCAGGAAAATTGCGAGAAACTTCATGGTCTTGGTCATCGTGGACACTCCTTGCTGTTTTCAGTATATCCGGTCTGATTCGCTTTCTCCAGCTTTGGAGCATTAAATTTCCAACTTTTTGGTGGTGCTATCTGTCCGCACTAATGCTTTTCTGCTAGAACCGGTCTCGATCTGCCCCAGAGCGCTCTACCGGAGAAGACGGCTCAACACCGGCCTGCGTTCTGCCTTCCGGTGTAAATTTCGCGCAGGAACTCGCGCATGCGGTCCTGCGCGGCAGCCGCCGCCGCTGGCTGATCCCCGAATCCGGGCAGCCAGATGATCGCCGGGTCGCGCCGGAACCATGTCATCTGCCGCTTCGCGTATTGCCGGGTGGCGATCTCGGTCCGTTCCATCGCCTCCTGGGGCGTCATTCGCCCCCTCAGACACTCCAGGGCTTCTTTATAGCCGATGGACTCGAACGCCTTGGACTCCTGCGGCACGCCGCGCTCCAGCAGCGCCCGCACCTCGTCGAGCAGCCCCTGCTCGAACATCAGGCGCGCGCGCTTCCGGATCCGTTCCACCAGTTCCCGGCGGGGTGGATGCAGCCCCAGCTTCAGTGCGCGCCAGCCCTCCAGCGGTCTCCTTCCGCCGGCGAACACGGCGGACGCAGGCTTCCTCGTGGCGATGCAGATTTCCAGGGCGCGCACCGTCTTTTGTACATCGTTGGGATGGATGCCAGCCGCAGTGCGCGGATCGAGCCGCCCGAGCAGCCTGTGCAGGCTCCCGGACCTCCGGCGCTCCCTTTCCAGAAGCCTCGCGCGCAGGGCCTCGTCGCGCGCCGGCGCTTCCGCCAGCCCTTCGAGCAGCGCACGCAGATAGAAGCCCGTGCCGCCGGCGACAACGGGGATTCTCCCCCGCCCGCGAATCGCCTCCAGAACTTTCCTCGCCTCGCGCGCGTAGGCGCCGGCGCTGTACACTTCCCAGGGCTCCAGAACGTCGAACAAGTGGTGAGGCACTCCGGCGCGCTCGTGCGGAGGAGTCTTCGCCGTTCCGATGTCGAGGCCCCGGTAGAGCTGCAGCGAATCGCAATTCACGATCTCGCCGCCCACCCGCCGCGCCGTTTCCAGCGCGAGGGCGCTCTTGCCGGAGCAGGTCGGACCCACGATTACGATCAGGGGATGTTCGCCGCCCGCGGGATTCGTCATGGCCGGCCCCGGATTTGCGCGCGGCGGGGAACCGCCGCGCCGCCAAGGCGCATCAGATATAGTTAGGATAACAGCGCAGGCCGCCTTGCCCGTCCGACGCGCGCGGGCAGGCAGCGGCGACGGATGGCGACGATGAACATTTCTCTCTCGGTTTGTTTCTTGCTGGCGGCCTCCATGACCACGGCCTCCGTGCAGGCGCCCCAGGCCGCCCGCGCGGCCGCCCCCGACCGGGCGGCAGCCTACTATCACGCCGCGCTCGGCCACCTCTACGCCGAACTGGCGGCGCAGTTCGGCGGCCGGGGCGAGTACATCCAGAAGGCGATCGAGAACTATCGCCTGGCCGTGCAGAACGACCCCGAATCCCCGGCGCTTGCCGAGGAACTTGCCGAGCTCTATGTCCAGAGCGGCCAGATCCGCTCCGCCGTCGCAGAATTCGAGGAGGCCGTCCGCCGCAATCCCGGTGATGTGAACTCGCGCCGCATCCTCGGCAGGCTCTACACCGCCCGAATCCGCGAAGGCCAGTCCACGCGCATGAACGAGGACATGCTGAAGCAGGCCATCGCGCAATACGAGAAGGTGGCCGAACTGGCGCCCCAGGACAAGGAAACGTGGCTGATGCTCGGCCGGCTCTACAAGCTCGTCCAGAACTCGCCCGCCTCCGAGCGCGCCTTCAAGAAGGTTCTCGAACTCGACGAAACCAGCGAGGACGCGCTCACCGGCCTCGCCATGGTCTATTCCGACCTGGGCGACACCGCTTCCGCCAGCCGCATGCTGAAACGCGTGGCCGAGAAGAACCCCAGCATGCGTACGCTGCTGGCGCTGGCCTCGGCCTATGAGCAGCTCAGGCAGTACCGCGAAGCCGCCGAGACTTACAGCCGCGCTCTCGAACTGAATCCCGACAACCTGGATCTGAAGCGCGCCTGGGCGCAATCGCTGTTCGCCGCCGAAGACCACGACAAGGCCCAGGCCGCGTTCGAGGAACTGCTGCAGGCCGAGTCCAACGACCTGCTCGCCCTGCTCCGCCTGTCGCAGATCCACCGCCAGAAACAGGAGTTCGCCAAAGCCGAGGAGTACGCCCGCCGCGCCGCGAAGCTCGATCCGTCCAACCTCGAGGTGCAGTACAACGAGGTCAGCCTGCTGGAGGCGCAGGGCAAGATGGCGGAAGCCATCGCCCGGCTGAAGGAGATTCTGGCCGCCCTGGAGCGCCGCCCGTCCTCGTTCGGCGAACGCGCCAACCGCGCCATCCTGCTCGAACGGCTGGGCCTGCTTCACCGGATGGCCGATCAAACGCAGGACGCCATCGCCGCTTTCCGCGAAATGGCGCAAGCCGATCCCGACTCTGCCGCGCGCGCTTCGGCGCAGATCATCGATGCCCTGCGCGCCGCCAAGGATTTCGCCGCCGCAGAGAAAGAGGCCAAAGCGGCGCTCCAAAGGTTCCCCTCCGACCGCATGGTCAAGAGCCTCGCCGCCAGCGTCTATGCCGACCTTGGCCGTTTCCGGGAAGCCGAGGCGATGCTGAAATCTTCGTTCGACGGCAAGAACGACCGCGAGACGTGGATTTCGCTCGCCCAGATCTACGAAAAACAGAGGAACTTCGCCGAAATGGCCCGCGCCCTGGACGAAGCCGGCAAGCTCTCTTCCACCAGTGAGGAGAAGGAAGTGGTTCTTTTCATGCGCGGCGCAATGCACGAGCGGCAGAAGAAATACGACCTTGCCGAGGCGGAATTCCGCAAGGTGCTCGAGATCAACCCCAGGTCAGCGTCGGCGATGAACTACCTCGGCTACATGCTGGCCGACCGCAACGTGCGTCTCCAGGAAGCGCTGGAGCTGATCCGGAAGGCAGTCGCCCTCGAACCCAACAACAGCGCCTTTCTCGACTCGCTCGGCTGGGTCTACTACCGGCTGAACCGGCTCGAGGAAGCCGCCGAATGGCTCCAGAAGTCGCTGGCTCGCAGCTCCCGCGACCCCACCGTGCACGACCACATGGGCGACGTCTACTACAGCCTCGACCGCCTGAAGGACGCTGTGCAACACTGGGAGCGGTCCCTGAAGGAATGGCAGTCGAACGCTCCCGGCGACGTGGACCAGGAGGAAGTGGCGAAGGTGCGCAAGAAGCTGGAAAACGCCCGCGTCCGCCTGGCGCGCGAAGCCGCCGCGCAGCAGAAGAAGTAGCCGCCCGTCCGCCTGCCGTCGCCGCGTGGCGCGGCCGCGGCATTTTCGGGCACAATGGTGCCATGCGTATTGCCGCGTTGCTTCTGTTCGGATCCTTGTGCCTGATGGGCGGCCCGCTGGGCAAGCCCCTGGAACTGAAGACACAGACCCCCATCGCCAGCCTCGAGAAGACGCCGGGCGATTTCGTGGGCAAGACCGTGCAGGTGCGCGGGCGCGTGGCCGAGGTCTGCGAGAAGATGGGCTGCTGGATGAACCTCGTCGATCCCGCCACCAACGCGCGCGTGCGGATCAAGGTCAAGGACGGTGAGATCGTTTTCCCGAAGGAAGCGGTCGGAAAAATGGCTGTCGCCGAGGGGAAATTCGTGAAGATCGAGCTGACCCGCGAACAGGCCATCGAGCGGGCCAGGCACGAGGCCGAGGAGAACAACAAGCCGTTCGATCCCGCCTCCATCACGGGTCCTGTGACGGTCTATCAGATCCAGGGCGCGGGCGCCGTCATCGAGTGAAGCGGAGGCAGGCGGCGCTGCCACAGCCTGCCGCCGATCTGATAGCATGACTCCGCTATGCTCCTGATCGCGGACATCCTTGGCATCTTCACGTACGGCATGATCGCCGCCATGCTGGGCACCATCCTGCCCGAGCTGTCGCGGCGCTTCCAGCTCACGCCGAACCAGAATGGCAAGATCGGCATGATGCAGGCCATCGGCCTCATGTTCGGCGGATTTTTCGCCGGACCGCTGCTCGATTTGCAGGGCAAGAAGGTGGGCATGCTGCTGTCGCTGGCGCTGATCGGCCTGGCGCTGATCGGCCTGCGCTCAGCAAAAGGGTTCGTGCCCATCGCTTCCGCCATGTTCGTTCTCGGCACGGGCGGCGGCGCGCTGGTGACCTCGGCGTTCGCCGTCGCCAACGACATCCAGGTGAGCTGGCTGCAGGGCGCGGCCGTCTTCAACGCCGTCAACCTCTTCTTCGGCCTCGGGGGGCTGGTCACTCCGCTGATCGCCGCCCGGCTGTTCCGCAACGACGTGCCGAAGCTGCTCCTGTTCGCCATGACGGTGGCCTTCGTGGCGCTGGTCTTCAACGCCGCAACGGAGATGGCGCCACCCAGCGGCAAGGTATCCTTCCAGGCGGAGCAGGTGTCTTCCTTGATCACCAGCCCCGTGCTGCTGCTGTTGTCCTTCGCACTGTTTCTCTATGTCGCCTGCGAGGTGGGCGTGTGGAACTGGCTGGCGCGCCATCTGATCGCGCAGGGAGTGCCGGACGCGAAGGCGCTCACGATCCTCTCTCTTGGCTTCGCGCTCGGCCTGTTGCTGGGCCGCGTCGCCGTGGTGCCCGTCCTGGGCAGCGTTACCCCGAAAATGGTGCTGCTGGGCGCGGCGGTGCTGATGGCCGTCACCACCTACATCATGCTCCAAACGGCGAACGCATCCACGGCCTGGGTTCTGGTCTTTCTGGCGGGCATCGCCATGGCGCCCGTGTTCCCCACCGCGCTCGGCCTGGTCGGGACGGCGTTCAAGCCCGCCGGGCTCGACGCCACGGCTACCGGCATCGCGTCCACGTGCGGCTGGCTGGGGCTGGTGGTCAGCTCCCCCATCATCGGCGGCATCGCCGGCGAGGATCCGAAACGGCTGAAGAAGGCCCTGTTGCTGCTGCCGGCCGCGTCGCTGATTCTCGCGGCGGTGATCGTCGCCCTGCCGCAGCTCTGAGCGGCCGCGGCCTCAAGCGGCATGCAGCGGCGCATCTCCCAGCTGGCGCGATCCAGCGCCTTCCAGATTGCCGCCGCCTACGGCGCGGCCGCATCGCTGTGGATCGTCCTCTCCGACACCGTGGCTGCACGGCTGTTTCCGGATGCGGCGGCGCTTGCCCGCGTCAGCCAGTACAAGGGACTCGGCTTCGTCTTCGTCACCACGCTGCTTCTGTATGCGGTGTTGCGGAGGCGGCTGGACGCGATGGAGTCGTCCCGCAGGCTGATCGAGGCCAGTGAAAGGCGCTTCGCCGCCTTCATGGACAACCTGCCGGTGGCCGCATTCCTCCGCGACCGGCAGGGCCGCTACATCTACGCCAACCGCTACTGGATCGAGAACCTCGCCAAAGACCGCCAGTGGGAGGGACTGAGCCCGCGCGCGTTCTTCGGCCCCGACATCGTCAAGCTGGCCGACGAGGACCACGCCCGCATCCTCGCCGGCGAACCGCTGGCCGAACGCGTCATGACCATCCCCATCCAGGGGGAGGACCGCACTTTCCTGGTCCGCCGCTTTCCCGTCCCCTCCGGCGCCGAGCTTCTGGTGGGCGCCTTCGCCGTGGACATCACCGAACAGCGGCGCCTGGAGGAGCACCTGCGGCAGGCGGCGCGCATGGAGGCCATCGGCCTGCTTGCCTCCGGCGTGGCCCACGACTTCAACAACCTTCTCACCGTCATCAGAGGATACGCCGATCTGCTGGGCCGCCCCGATTCCGGCCCGGCGGAGCTGTCCCGCGCCGCCGCCGAAATCCGCCACGCCTCGGAACGCGCCTCCCGGCTGGTATCCCAGCTTTTGATGTTCAGCCGCAGACAGACCGCCCGCCCATTCCCTTTCGATCTCAACGATGCCGTCGAATCACTGGTCTCTCTGGTCGAGAAGCTGCTGGGGCCTTCGATCACAATCATCCGCGACCTCGACCCCGCGCTGCCCCTGCTGCTCGCCGACCGCTCGCAAGTGGAGCAGATCCTGCTGAACCTGATGGTCAACGCGCGCGACGCCATGCCGGAAGGCGGGCGGATCGGGATCTCCACCAGAACCGTTTGTATCGAGGACTCCGAGGAGGCCGCCCGCATCGGGCTGAAGCCCGGCCGCTATGTCCGGCTCGCCGTCAGCGACGAAGGCCACGGCATGGATGAAGAGACGCGCGCGCGGATCTTCGAGCCGTTCTTCACCACGAAAGAACCGGGGCGCGGAACGGGGCTGGGCCTCACATCGGTATACGGGATTGTCAGCTCGCTCGGCGGCGTCATCCGCGTGGAGTCCGCGCCCGGCGCCGGTGCGAAGTTCGAAATCGACCTTCCCGCATCCGATGCGGGCGCCGGGGCGGCGGCGCAAGAGCTGCCGGAGCACGCGCACGGCCCCATTCTGCTTGTCGAGGACGACGACGCCGTCCGCCTGCTGACGCGGCAACTGCTGGAGCACTTCGGTTACGAGGTGGTGGAAGCCAGCTCCGCCGCGCGCGCCCTGGAACTGTACGCCAAATCGGATCCGCCGTTCCGGCTCGTCATCACCGATGTCGCCATGCCCGAAATAGACGGCATCGAACTCGTGCGCCGTCTCCGTGGCATCTCGCCCTCGATCCGCGCGCTGTTTTTCACCGGCTATTCGGAAGAGCTCAACCGCCGTCCCGCCGATCTCCAGGACATCCCGGTTCTCGCCAAGCCCTTCTCCGCCGAAGCCCTGGCCGCTGCCGTGCGCGCCGCCGCCGGCCTCTCACCGGGAGCGTAGCCCGCGCTCCCACTCCAGCATCACGCCCGCCGCGGGCACCACCGGGAACAGATTCAGGAACCGCACGGTGGCCTGCCCGGTGCGCGAGTTGAACCCGCCAAAAGCATCGAAGGTCACATTCCGCCGGTTCGTCAGGTTCAGCACCTCTGCGTAGAGCGTGCCCCGCCATGTCCAGCCCCGCCCGGTCTCGACATGGAATGATTTGTTGATCCGGAAATCCAGCCGGTGGTAATCGGGCATCCGTATGGAATTTCTCTCTGTACCCAGAAAATAGGCGCCGTTCTCCCACCGGAAGAACCCGGGCGCCGGAAAATTGCTTCCATAGCTGTAACGCACGCTCGCATGGACGGAGGGTGTCAGGCGCCAGTGCCCGAAGACCGCCGCCGTATGGCGCTGCTCGCTGTCGGCAGGGTAGACGGCGCCTGTCACGGAGTCTCTCATCCTCGTTTTCACCCAGCCGTAGGAGATCCAGCCGGAAAGTCGGTTCGCGGAACGGCGCTGGAGAAAAATCTCGGCACCGCGCGCCGTTCCCCGTACGGAATTCAGAAAAAGCGGGGCCGCCGGAGGCACGAAAATGGCGCCGCCGGGGAGAAGCCGCGGTTCGAGCAGCGGCTGTGCGATCAGGTCGCGCTCCGCGCGGTAAAACGCCTCCAGGCGCAGCCGCGTCCGTTCATCGAGCCTGTGCTCAAGGCCCGTCACGAAATGGTTCGCGCGCTCCGGCGCGAGATGGCGGTTCCCCATGTTCTCCACCAGGCGCGCCGCCAGCGAGGGGTATTGCACAGCCTGGCTCCAGGCCGCCTGCACGCGCAGCCTCCCGCCGAGCCGCGCGGCAGCGGAGGCGTGCGGGGAGACCGCCGCGGGTCCGGCCTCGCTGTCGTTGTCGAAGCGCGCGCCTGCCCCCAGCGTCATTGGCCCCCCGCTCCAGCCCTGGTGCACGAAGCCTCCCCCGCGCAGGGCGGTCCCGTGCCAGTTGTCTTTTCTGCGAACGGCCAGCGGGTTGAACTGGTAGCGGGCCGTGAAACCGTCATCGTGCATCCGCCGCAGCACCCCGCCCGCCTGAAGGGCCGCCCGCGGGCTCCAGTTCCAGGCGGCGCTGCCGTTCCACGCCCATTCGCCGTACCCCATGCGGTTCAGCTCCAGGTCGCGGTTGTTCACGTTCCAGGCGCGCTCGCGCATCCAGGCCAGCCGCTGCGTGGCGAGCGCCCGCGCCGCAGGGGCCCAGCGCCAGGCGACGCTCGCCAGCGTGACGTGGTATTCGCCGTTCATGATCGCGTTCAGCCCCAGCTGGTCCCGCACATGCGTCCTGTCCAGATCCGAGCGCCCGTCGATCAGCGAAACCGTCACCTGCTGCGCAGGCGTCACGTCGTACGTGAACCGCCCTTCAAAGTCGACGTAGCCGAACGCCAGCCAGTCATCCGCCGTGCTCCGGCGCAGCAGATACTGCAGATAGCTCTTGCGGGCCGCCGCCAGCCATGAGCCGCGGCGGGAAGCGCCCGCTGGTCCTTCCAGGATCACGCCCGTGCTGGCCACGCCCGCATTGACGCGAATGGCGGGCCCCGTGCGGCCGCCATCCCGCAGCCGCATGTCGAGCGCCCCCGCCGTGCGGTCGTAGTACGTCACCGGCGGCGCTCCTGCGTGCAGCGCCATCTCTTCGACCAGGTCCGCATTCAGGATCGAGACCGAGCCCGTCTTCTCCTGGCTCTGCACCGTGTGGAAGGGGCTGTGCAGCAGCACGCCGTCCAGCCAGACGCCCGTGCGGTCGAACGCCGCCCCGCGCAGCGTGAACTGCGCGATGTAGTCTTTTGACGAGGCCACGCCCGGCAGCGCCTGCACGGCACGCAGCGGATCGTCCACCAGCACTCCCGCCAGCGTCTTCATCTCCACGCCGCTGAGCACGCGCTCGCTCACGCTGCTCTCGGTCTGCAGGGTGAAGACATCCTCGCGAACCTCCACGCTTTCGCGGCGCGTCAGCGTGTCCGGCGTCAGGGCGATCTCGATCTCGCTTTCGCCGCCGAGCGTGACGCGCACCGGCCGGTAGCCCACCAGCCGCGCCAGCACGCTGCAACCGGGCGCCGCCTGTGCCCGGAACTCGAATCGCCCGTCAAAACCGGTCACCACGGTTTCCGCGCTGTCTCCGCACTCGAGCGTGACCTGGACCCGCTCCAGCCTTTCACCGCCCGCCGCGTCGCGCACGGTGCCGCGCGTGCCCGCCAGAACCGCTGCCGGAACCAGCAGCAGCACACCCGTCACGAGCCGCATGGTGCCATGATAATGCCCGTGTGTGGCGAACGCATGGACGATCTGAAGCGCCGTCTGCCGGCCGGGCCCGGCAGCTACCTGCTGGCGCTTTCGCTCGCCTCTCCGCAACGGCTCGCCGTGGGCGCTCTGGGGACATTCGACTTTCCCGCAGGCCTTTACCTCTACTGCGGCAGCGCTCTGGGGCCCGGCGGCATCCGCGCCCGCGCCGGACGGCATCTGGAAGGGCGCGGAGCCGTCCGCTGGCACATCGACTTCCTTCTGCGCCGCGCACGCCTGCGCGAAATCTGGGCCCGCGAAGACACGCTTCGGCTGGAGTGCCTCTGGGCCAATGCTCTGGCCGTGAGCGGCCTCTGCGAGCCCGCGGCGCCGGGTTTCGGCGCCTCTGATTGCCGCTGCCGCGCACACCTGTGGCGCCTCCGCCGGGGCTGGCGGACCAGCAACGCCATGCCCGGTTCCCTTCCCCTGCCCCCGCACCGGATCCTTGTGCTCGCGGCTTCCGGCAGCGCCCGCCCCTGAGCGCACCGCTTGCCGTCCGGCCCGCTACCATACGGGAAGGCAATGCCCGAGCCGCTGGTGTCCGTCATCATCGTCAATCACAACCGCGCGGCATTGCTCCGGGCCTGCCTTGAGTCGCTGCTGCGCCCGCAGGGCGTCCCGTTCGAGGTCGTCGTGGTGGACAACGGATCCACGGACGGCTCCCGGAGCGTGGTGGAAGCGTTCGCCTCCACCGCCCCGTTTCCCGTCCGGCTTCTGCGCAACGCGGAGAACCTGGGCTTCTGCGCCGCCAACAACCAGGGCATCCGCGCGTCGGGCGCGCCTTTCGTCGCGCTGCTCAACAACGATGCCGAAGCCGCCCCGACGTGGCTCGCGCACCTGCACGCCGTCTTCTTCGATCCCGGCGTGGGGATGGCCGCCTCCAAAATCCTGGTTCACGGCGATCCGCGTGTCATCGACAAGGCGGGCCACCTGATCTGGCTGGACGGGCAAAACCGCGGCCGCGGCACCGGCCAGGAGGACCGCGGGCAATACGATCAGGTGGAGGAAGTGCTCTGGCCGGACGGGTGCGCGTGCATGTACCGCCGCGCGATGCTCGACGAGATCGGCCTGTTCGACGAGGACCTGTTCGCCTACGGGGACGACGCCGAACTGGGGCTGCGCGCGCGCATCGCCGGCTGGCGCTGCCTCTATGCGCCTCAGGCGGCGGTGCTGCACCATCGCGGTTCGACGCTCGGCGTCGCCAGCCCGCGCCGGCTGGCGCTGATCGAGCGAAACCGCGTGCTGCTGGCGGTGAAACATTTCCCGCCGGATTTGTTGTTACTGAATCCCGTCTTCTTCCTGGCGCGGGTGGCGGCCGGAGCCTGGGCGGCGCTGCGCGGGCGCGGGGAGGCCGGCCGGATCCCGGGCGCGGCCGGGAAGCTGCGGGCCTTGCTGGCCCTGATCCGGGGCGACCTGGAGGCGCTGGCCCTTCTGCCGCGCACATGGCGCAAACGCCGCGCCCTGCGCCCGCTGCGGCGCCTTTCGAATGCGGAAGTGCGCCGCCTGCTGCTTCGCCACCGGATCCGCCTGCGCGAGCTCAGCGAGCAGGCGGCGGCGCCTCGGGATGCGCGCGCTCAACGCGCGTAGCGCAGCACCGCGAATCCGCCCGCCAGCAGAACGACGAACGCGAGAGCCAGCCAGTCGAAGTACCTGTCGATGAAGCGCCGCACCGGCTCTCCGAACAGCCGCAGCAAGCCCGCCACCAGCAGGAACCGTGCGCCCCTCCCCGCCGCGGACACCGCTGCGAACGCCCACAGGTTCATGTGGAAAGCGCCCGAGGCGATCGTGAACACCTTGTAGGGGATCGGAGTGAACGCCGCCGTGAAGACGATCCAGAAGTCATACTGCTGGTACCAGCGCATCACCTGCTCGTAATACTGCTGCGCGTGGTAGAACTCGATCACCCTCATCCCTACGGTGTCCATCAGAAAACGGCCGACGCCATAGCCCGCCACGCCCCCCAGCACGCTGCCCAGCGTGCACACGCCCGCCAGCAGGAGCCACCGCGCCGGCGCGCCGAGCACGAGCGCGATCAGCAGCGCGTCGGGAGGAACCGGGAACACGCTCGATTCAGCGAAGGCAAGCAGGAAAAGCGCTGCCTGGCTGTGCGGGCTGTGCGCCCACTGCATCATCCAGTCGTAGAGGCGGCGGTGGAGGCGCCAGCGCGCCACGGGCACGGTTTCCATGTGCATGGGGAAACTTACAGTGTAGCCCGCCGCCATTCCGCCACGGAGGCGGCGCTGCGGCAGGTACACTGATCACTGAGACTCTGCGATTGGAACAGCCACGCGAAGAACCCGTGCCGACCGGTCCCAGCTCTTCCACCCAGGATACGCAGCCGCGCCAGGACGCGCCCCCGGTTCGCGACGCCTGTCCTGCCTGCGGAGAGACCGCCTTCCGCACGATCTGTCAGTGCACGGACCGCCTCTTCGCCACCACCGACGAGACCTTCCTCATCGTAGAGTGCCGCCGGTGCCGGCTGCTCCGGCTCTTTCCGTGGCCGGACCCGCGCCACCTGCACCGCTATTACCCTCCGGATTACTGGTTCGACCCGGCCGCCTCCGCCGCCGACTCGCTGGCGCAAGCCTGGCGCCGCTTCGTCATCCGGGACCACGTGCGCTTCGTGCGCGGGGCGCTGCGCCACCTGCCTCAGGATGCCCGCGTGCTCGATGTCGGCTGCGGCGGCGGGCTGTTCCTGCGCGAGCTGCATTTGCCCGAGCACTGCGCCTTCGGCCTGGACTTCTCGCTGGACGCCGCCTCGGTCGCCTGGTCCAGCAACGGGGTGCCCGCCGCCTGCGGCGCCCTCCCGCGGGCGCCGTTCCGCCCCGCCTCCTTCGGGCTCATCACCATGTTTCACGTGCTGGAGCATCTCTACGATCCGGGCGCGTACCTGACCGCCGCGCGCGAACTGCTGATCCCTGAAGGGCGGCTCGTCCTCCAGGTGCCGAACGCCGGCTGCTGGCAGCTCCTGATCTTCGGCGCCGCCTGGAACGGGCTCGACGTGCCGCGGCACCTGATCGACTTCCGCGAATCCGACCTGGAAGTGCTGCTCGACTCAACGGGATTCGAGATCGTGCGCCGCAAGCATTTCTCGCTGCGGGACAATCCCGCAGGGCTCGCCTCCACTCTGGCGCCGGCGCTCGACCCCATGGGCAGGCGCGTCCGCCGCACGCCCGAGACGCCCCGGATGCGGCTGCTGAAGGACGCCGCCTACTTCCTGCTGGTGCTCGCCTCCATTCCGTTCACGGTC
This sequence comes from uncultured Arcobacter sp., assembly GCA_964458495.1. Taxonomy (GTDB): domain Bacteria; phylum Acidobacteriota; class Terriglobia; order Bryobacterales; family Bryobacteraceae; genus JANWVO01. The sequence continues at coordinate 91,181 of CAYWJB010000005.1, read as the reverse complement.
CTCGAGGCGGCGTGCCGCGCAGGCTCCACCATCATGATCGAGGCGCGCCGCAAGCCATGACGTACCGGGAGGCACGCCGCCGCCTGCCAGCGTGGTTGCGGAAACGCGTCTTCACGTTTGAAACATTTATCGGAGATTCCGTGGCAGCGTTCGCCCGCTCCCTGCCCGCCGGCGCGCGGCTGATCGACGCCGGCGCGGGAGAGACGCAGTACGCGCCGCTGTTTGCGCACGCGCGCTATGTCGGCGTCGATCTGGCCATCGGCGATCCCGGCTGGGACTACCGCCGGCTCCACGCCATCGCCGACCTGGAACGGCTCCCCTTCCCCGATGCCGTCTTCGACGCCGCCCTGCACGCCGTCACGCTCGAGCACCTGCCGCGCCCCGCCGAGGCGCTGAAGGAGCTGGCGCGCGTGCTGCGCCCCGGGGCCACGCTGCTGCTGCTGGCGCCGCAGGAGTGGGAGGTGCACCAGGCGCCGCACGATTACTACCGCTATACGCGCTTCGGTCTCGAACACCTGCTCGCGGAAGCGGGCTTCCTGCCGGAGGAGATCGCACCGGCGGGCGGGCTCTTCCTGGTGCTCTCGCGCCGGCTGTTCAACGCGTGCCACATGATTCCCTGGCTCCTGCCCCTGTTTGCCCCGCTGGCTCTTCTCGTGGCGCTGCTCGATCCGCTCGACAAGCGCAAGGACTTTACACTGGGCTATAGATGCCTCGCCCGAAAACCCTGATCCCCGTGCTTCTGCTCGCCTCCGCCGCAGCGCCCGCCGAGTTCAGCGGCAAGAATGCTTTCGAGCACACCCGGACGCTGGTCTCGTTCGGCCCGCGCGCGCCGGGCTCGCCCGGGATGAGGAAGGCCCAGGAATACATCATGGGGCAGTTGAAGTCCGAAGGGTGGCAAGTGACCGCGGACGCCTTTACTGCGCATACGCCCAAGGGTCCGCTGCAGATGAAAAACATCGTCGCGTTCCGCCCCGGAACATCGGGCCGCGCCGTGGCCATTACCGGCCACTACGACACAAAGTTCTTTCCGTTCCGCTTCGTGGGCGCCAACGACGGCGGCGCCTCGGCGGGATTCCTCCTGGAGATGGCGCGGGCGCTGAAAGGCGTGCCGCTGAAAAACTCCGTGTACCTGGTCTTCTTCGACGGCGAGGAGGCTGTGCGCGAGTGGACCGCGGAGGACAGCCTGTACGGTTCCCGCCATCTCGCCGAGAGGTGGAACCGCGACCGCACGCTCTCCACTCTGGCGGCGCTGATCAACGTCGACATGATCGGAGACCGCGACCTGCGCATCCTTCGCGAGCAGTACTCTTCGGAGACGCTGATGCGCCTCATCGGCAGCGTCGCGCGCCAGCTCGGGCTGTGGCAGCACTTCAACGGGCCCGCCTTGGCCATCGAGGACGATCACGTGCCCTTCCTTCGCCTCGGCGTGCCAGCCGCCAACCTGATCGACTTCGACTATGGGCCCGAAAACTCCTGGTGGCACACCGCCGGGGACACGCTCGACAAGCTCAGCCCGCAGTCGTTCGAAATTGTGGGGCGCGTGCTGATCGAGACGCTGCGCCGCCTGGATCCGTGAAGGCGCAGCCTCACGGCTGCTTCGTCCACTCCGTCACCCAGTCCAGAAACGTCCTGTACCAGAACAGCGAGTTCTGCGGCTTCAGGATCCAGTGGCCTTCGTCGGGGAACAGCACGAGCTTCGAGGGCACCTTCCGCGCCTGCAGCGCCGTGAACAGCTGCAGCCCTTGCCCGTAGGGCACGCGGTAGTCCATCTCGCCGTGAATCACCAGCGTCGGGGTGCGGAAGTTCTGCGCGTGGCGGGAGGGCGACCAGCGGTCGTACATCTCGGGATTCTCCCAGGGATGGCCCTTGAACTCCCACGTGGTGAACCACAGCTCTTCCGTTTCGCCGCCCATGCTGTACAGGTCATAGACGCCCGCGTGGGAAACCAGCGCGCGGAACTTGTCGGTGTGGCCGAGGATCCAGTTCACCATGTAGCCGCCATAGCTGCCGCCCGCCGCCGCCATGCGCTTCGCGTCCGCATAGGGCAGGCTCTCGACGTGACGCACGACGGCCAGAATGTCCTCATAGACCTTGCCGCCCCAGTCGCCGTTGATCTCGTCGGTGAACTTCGTGCCGTAGCCGGTAGAGCCGCGGGGATTGGGCATCACCACGACGAACCCAGCCGAGGCGAACACCTGCGGGTTCCAGCGAAAGCTGAAGGACTCTCCCCATGCGCCTTGCGGCCCGCCGTGGATCAAAAACAGAACCGGGTATCTCTTGTTTGAATCAAAGCCGGGCGGTTTCAGCAGGAAGCTGTGCACGGGCGCGCCCTCCGCGCCCGCCACCGTGAAGTCCTCCAGGCGCCGCAGGTCGTGCGCCTCCAGCACCGCGTCGTTCAGGCGCGTGATGGGCACGGGCGCTCCGCCGCCGCTCGCCGCGCGGTACAGCTCCACGGGGCTCGAGCCGCTCATCTCGCTGTAGACGAGCGTCTTTCCATCGGCGGTGAACTGCAGATCCCCCACGTGCGCCGCGCCCTGCGTGATGACGCGCGTGCCGCCGCCGGTGACGGGGATCAGGTGCGCCTGTTGCCTGCCGCGGTCCTCCACGGTGAAGGCGATCCGCTTCGAGTCGGGATGCCAGGCGAACCCGCTCACGTGGCGGTCCAGGTTCTCGGTCAGCACGGTCAACTGTCCCGTTTCCCTTTCCAGCACCGCCAGCCGCCAGCGGTCGCTTTCGTAGCCGGGGCGCACCTGCATGCGCCAGGCGAGCCATTTCCCGTCGGGCGAATACTGCGGGCTGGCGTCCGCGCCGGGGCTCGACGAGATCTTCACCGCCTCACGCCCTTCAGCCGGCCCCTCGACGGGCACAACGTAAAGCTCCCAGTTCGTGCTCGTCGCCTGATCCGCATCGAAGTTCGCCGCGTAACAAACCTCCTTGCCGTCGGGCGACACCGCATAGTCGCCGCCGCCGGAGAGCGAAAACGGGGGGACATCGTGTCTCGAGCCCGGCGTGAGATCGCGCACCTTGCCGCCTTCGAATGCCACTGCCATCAAATGCCGCACGCGCTTGCCCTTCCACTGGTTCCAGTGGCGGTACAGGAGCGAATCATAGACGCGCGCCTTCACCGGGTTCTTCGCTTCCTCGTCCATGCGCTTCTGGTTGCAGGCGTCGTCGGCGCCGCACTCCGGATAGACCTCGCTCGTGAAGACGAGCGTCTTGCCGTCTCCGCTCCAGATGACGCCGTCCGCCTCGGTGGCGAGGCTGGTCACCTGCCTCGGCTTCTCCCCGAGAGCGTCCATCACCCAGACTTGCGCGGAGCCGCTGCGGGTGGAAATGAATGCGATCCATTTCGAGTCCGGGCTGAAGCGCGCGCCCCAGTTGCGCCCCTCCGTGGTGGCTTTGCGCGCCGGCCCGCCGGCCAGCGGGCTGATCCAGACCTGCCGGTCGACGGCGTTCTTCGCCAGGTCAGGCTCGCCCACGGTGTAGGCCACGGCGGAGCCGTCCGGCGCCACCGACGGATCGCCGATTCGCTTGAGCTTCATCATGGCTTCGGCAGTGAACGGCGCTTTCTCCGCGGCCGCCGGCAACACGGCCAGCGTCAGGGCCAGAAGAGTCCGGGACAACATACCCCAATGATACGATGGTAGTTTCCTGCACATCCCATGATTCGTCCCTACCGCGGCATCTACCCGAAAATCGCGCCTACCGCCTATGTGGACCAGGCGGCGACAGTGATCGGCGACGTCACCCTGGGCGAGAGGGCTTCCGTGTGGCCCGGCGCCGTGCTGCGCGGCGACGTCAACCGGATCGTCATTGGCGAGGAGACCAACATCCAGGACGGCTCGGTCCTGCACGGCGAGCTGGACAAGTACCCGGTGATTCTCGGCGCGCGCGTCACTGTAGGCCACATGGTGTGCCTGCACGGCTGCGTGGTCGAGGACGACGTGCTGGTGGGCATCGGCGCCATCGTGCTCAACGGCGCCCGCGTGGGGCGGGGATCGGTCATCGCCGCCGGCTCGCTGGTGCCCGAAGGCATGGAGATTCCGCCCGAATCGCTGGTGATGGGCGTTCCGGCGAAGGTGCGGCGCCAGGTCACCGAAGAGGAGAAGGCGCGTTTCCGCGAAAACGCCCAGCGTTACATCCGCTACCGCCAGGATTACCGCGACGAGGCGGCGCACTGACATGATCCGCGCCATCCGGGGCACCCGCGACATCCTGCCTCCGCAGTCGGCGCTGTGGAACCACGTGGAAGCGCTCGCCCGCGAGGTGTTCCGCACCTTCCACTACCAGGAGATCCGCACGCCCATCTTTGAAGAGACCGCCCTGTTCGCGCGCGGCGTCGGCGAGGACACCGACATCGTCTCCAAGGAGATGTACACCTGGACGGACCGCGACGGCACCTCGCTCACTCTGCGGCCGGAAAACACGGCCTCCGTCATCCGCGCCTGGATCGAACACCGCCTGGATCAGATGCCCGGCCTCGCGAGGCTGTACTACATGGGGCCGATGTTCCGCCGCGAACGCCCGCAAAAGGGGCGCTACCGCCAGTTCTCGCAGATCGGCGCCGAATGCATCGGCACGGAGTCGCCTGTGGTCGACGCCGAGATCATCGATCTGGCGCTCGAGATTCTCAACCGCTGCGGCGTGCGCAACCCGCACCTGCTGCTCAACAGCGTCGGCTGCCCCGCCTGCCGCCCGGCATTCGTCGAGCAGCTCCGCGCGCGGCTCGCATCGGTGCGCGGCGAGCTCTGCCAGGACTGCCAGCGCCGCTCGGAGACCAACCCTCTGCGCGTGCTCGACTGCAAGGTGCCCGAGGACCAGAACCTCATCGATTCGCTGCCTTCGATCCTCGAGCATCTCTGCGCCGCCTGCCGCAGCCATTTCGACGCCGTGCAGGAGCTGCTGGCGGCGCGCGGCATTGAATTCGAGATCCGCTCCCGCCTTGTGCGCGGGCTCGACTACTACACGCGCACCACGTTCGAGGTGACGCACGGCGCGCTGGGGGCGCAGAATTCGATCCTCGGCGGAGGCCGCTACGACGGGCTCGCCGAGGCGCTCGGCTCCCGCGTGCCCGCGCCCGGCATCGGCTTCTCGATCGGCGAGGACCGCCTGGTGCTCGCCATCGAAGAGCACGTCTCCGCCGCCGAGCTGGCCCGGCTGGACGTCTTCCTGGTGCCGATCGGCCAGGCGGCGGTGAAGGAGGCGGCGCTCGTCGCCCGCGAGCTGCGCCACGCCGGCTTTTCAGTGGAACTCTCCGCCGACCAGAAGGTGAAGCGCGCGATGGAGCTCGCCAACAAGGCGGGGGCGCGGTTCGCCATCCTGATCGGCGACGACGAGATCGCCCGCGCTTCCGCCGCCGTCAAGGACATGGCGTCCGGCGAGCAGGCGCAGGTCCCCCGCGCCGGGCTGGCAGGCGTGCTCCGGGAGAAGAAACAGGCGTCAGCCGCGCCGTAAGTAAGCGTCGTCGCCGCGAATCCAGTCCTCGCGGGGCGGGCTGAACAGATCCAGCACAACGCTGTCTTCCAGCACCTCCACGCCATGACGCTCGTTTGGCGCCAGCCGCATCACCTGCCCGGGACCGGCCTCTTCCTCCCCGCCGTCCAGCAGAAACCGCAGCCGCCCGCTCAGCACCATCGAGACCTGTTCGTTCTCGTGCGCATGCACAGGGACGGTGCAGCCGGCTTTCATCTCCAGCCGCGCCAGAGTCATCCGCTCCGTGTGCACCATCTGCCGGCGCATCTTTTCGTTCAGCGGTTCGGAGGGGATCTCTTTCCAGTCGAAAGGCTTCACGCCGCGCCAGTGTATCATATGGGTTGTTGCGCCGCCGCGCGGCGCCGCCCGGGGAGGCTTTCATGAAAGGCGTCATTCTCGCCGGAGGCAAGGGCACGCGCCTGTATCCTCTGACGAAAATCACGAACAAACACCTGCTTCCGGTTTACGACCAGCCCATGATTTATTATCCGATTCAGACGCTGGTGGATGCCGGCATCCGGGATATTCTCATCGTTACCGGCGGCAATTATGCGGGAGATTTTCTTCAGCTTCTCGGCAACGGCCGCCAGTTTGGCCTCACCAGCCTGAACTACACCTACCAGGAGGGCGAAGGCGGAATCGCCGACGCCCTGTCGCTGGCGGAGCACTTCGCCGATAACGGCAAGATCTGCGTGATTCTTGGCGACAACATCATCGAGAAAGGCATCCGCGCCGCCGTCGAGGACTTTCGCCGCCAGGAAAAGGGCGCGAAAATCCTGCTCAGGGAGGTTCCCGATCCGGAGCGGTTCGGCGTGGCGGAAATCCACAAGGGCCACGTCGTCCACATCGAGGAAAAACCCAAAAGTCCGAAAACCAACTACGCCGTCACCGGCGTTTATATGTACGATTCCACGGTCTTCGACAAGATCCGCGCCCTGGAACCGAGCGCGCGCGGCGAACTCGAGATCACCGACGTCAACAACGCCTACATCCGCGAGGCCGCGCTCTCGTTCGCCTTTCTCGACGGCTGGTGGACCGACGCGGGAACCTTCGACTCCCTCCTGCGCGCCGCCAACCTGGTGGCGCAGTCCCGGCGGCAGGAGGCTTCCGCATGAGCGGGCGGGAGGCGCAAATCGGCTCGCCGCGGTGCGAACCGGGAATCGGCAAGGTGATCGCAACGCCGGAGTCCCCGGACAGGATCGAGGGCGTTCGCATTGCGCCCGTGCCGGTGTGGGCGGACGACCGGGGCTATTTCCTCGAGGTCGCCCGGGCCGGTTGCGGGCTGCCGGCAGGATTCCCCGCGGAATCCACGCAGGTGAGCGCGTCGCTGTCCTGGCCGGGCGCCATCAAGGCGTTCCATTTCCACCGCCGGCAAACGGATTTCTGGACCGTCGCCGAGGGGATGCTGCAGGTGGCTCTGGTAGACCTTCGACCCGATTCACCCACCTTCGGCCGCAAGAACACCCTCTACATCGGCACGCTGCGGCCGTGGCAGCTGCTGATTCCGCCCGGCGTCGGGCACGGCTACAAGGTCATCGGCACGGCGCCGGCGCTGCTGGTCTACCTCACAGACCGCTTCTACGATCCTGCCGATGAGGGGCGCATCGCCTACAACGATGCGGGGATCGCCTACGACTGGGAGCTGCAGCACAAATGACATGGCTCGTCACCGGCGGCGCCGGCTTCATCGGCTCCGCTTTCGTCCGCCTCGCCTTGCAGGAGAACTGGGCGGACCGCATCGTGAACCTTGACAAGCTCACCTATGCGGGGAACCTCGAGAACCTTGCCGCCGTCGAGCGCGACCCGCGCTACCGCTTCGTGCAGGGCGACATCTGCGACATGCCGCTGGTGCGGTCGCTGCTTGAGGCGGAGCGCCCCCGCGCCATCATCCACTTCGCCGCCGAGAGCCATGTGGACCGCTCCATTCTCGGGCCGGAAGAGTTCATCGAAACCAACGTCCGCGGCACGTTCTCGCTGCTGGAGGCGGCGCGCGCCGCAGGACTGGGGCGGTTCCTGCACGTCTCCACCGACGAGGTCTACGGGTCGGTCCCCGAGCCGGACGAGGCGGACGAAACCTGGCCGCTGCGGCCTTCCAGTCCCTATTCGGCGTCCAAGGCCGGCTCCGACCTGCTGGCGCTGTCTTACTGGATCACGTTCCGGCTTCCGGTGATTGTGACCCGCGCGTCGAACAATTACGGCCCGTTTCAGTTTCCCGAGAAGCTCATTCCACTTATGATTTCCAACGCTCTGGAGGAAAAACCTCTGCCGATTTACGGGGACGGCATGCAGGTCCGCGACTGGCTGTATGTGGACGACCACTGCCGCGCCATCCGCGCCGCCCTCGAAGGCGGCGCCCCCGGCGAGGTGTACAACATCGGCGGCTCCCGCGCGCTGCCCAACCGCCGCGTCGTCGAGCTGATCCTGGACGCGCTCGGCAAGCCCCGCAGCCTCATGCGGGAGGTGGCGGACCGCCCCGGGCACGACCGCCGCTACGCCATCACGACGGAGAAACTGGAGAAGGCCACCGGCTGGCGGCCGCAGGTCGGGTTCGAGGAGGGGCTGGAGCGGACCATCCGCTGGTACCGGGAAAACACGGGCTGGGTGGCGCGCATCAAGTCCGGGGAATACCAGAAATATTACGAGCAAAATTACGCCAACCGGTGATCCGGCGCCGGGCGCTATTCCTTCAGGAAAGGGTTCAGTTCCTTTTCGCGCCCGATGGTGGTTTCCGCTCCGTGCCCGCAGATGACGCGCGTTTCCTCGGGCAGCGCCAGCAGCTTGGTATGGATCGTTTTCAGGATCTGCTTCGCGTCGCCGCCCGGAAGGTCGGTCCTGCCGATGGAATCGCGGAACAGCGTGTCGCCTCCGACCAGCATCCTCTCGGCGGGAATGTAGAGCGCCACGCTGCCCTGCGTGTGTCCCGGCGTGTGCAGCACATGCATGACCGCGCCGCCGAGAGTGAGCGTGTCTCCCTCTTTCGGACGGACGTCGACGTCGGTGCGCGGCGGGGCGGGCATGCCAAGCCATTGCGCCTGAAGCGCGATGTGGTCGTACTGGTCCTGGTCGTCGGCGTGCATGAACACGGGCGCGCCCGTGAGGTGCTTCAGCTTCGCCGCGCCGCCGATGTGATCAATGTGCGCGTGTGTGATGAAGATCGCCTTGACCTTGTAATGGCGTTCCCGGAGAAGCGCGAGCAGGCGGTCGAGGTCCGTGCCATCCCCGGGATCCACCACGATGGCGTCTCCGCTCGCCTCGTCGCCGAAGACCGAACAGTTGCACTGCAACATCCCCATGGGAAGAATCTCGTGGGTCATTTCCACATCAGTATATGCTTGAAAGGCTTTTTTGTCCCCCATGAATGACATCCTGCTGTACCTTCACCTGGCTCTCGCCCTCGTGCTTTACGCCCTGCTGCTGGCCGGCCGGGTGCGGCAATGGCGCGGGCTGGCTGTCACAGCCGCTCTGTTGCTTGCTGTCACCGGCGCCCACAACTTCATGACGCGGATGAAGTCTCCGCCGGCGGGCTGGCATGCTCTGGTCGGCATCAAAGTCCTGCTGGCCCTGCATGTGATCGCCATGGTGTTCCTGCTGGCCCGGGGCGCCGCGCCGGAGAAGGAGCGCCGCTGGCGCATTGGCGCGCTGGCGAGCGGCGCCATTACGATGGTGATCGGGCTCTACTACAGCAATTTCGCCCGCTGAACGAGATGACTGGATACGAGGCATTGCGGCATGGCGCCGCATGGATCGATCTCGGCGGCCGCGGTCGTATCCGCGCCTCCGGCGAGGACCGCAAACGGCTGCTCCACGCCATGACCACGAACCACGTCGAGCAGATGCAGCCCGGCGACACGCTCTACGCGTTCTTCCTCAATTCGCAGGGGCGCATCCTGGCCGACGCGTGGATCTATTGCGCCGAGGACCATCTGCTGCTCGACGTCGAGCCGGAGATGCGCGAAAAGGTGTATCAGCACCTGGAGCGCTACATCATCGCCGACGACGTAACACTGGAGGACGTCACCGAAGCCACGGCGGAGATCGCGGTGGAAGGGCCGGCCTCCGCGGCGGCGCCGCGCGCCGGCATCGTCATGGCGGCGTCGAGTACAGGCCAGCCGGGCTTCCGCATGGTTCTGCCCGCGGAGGAGAAGGCGGCCATGATCGAACGGCTGAAGGCCGCGGGCGTGGTGGAAGCGGCGCCGGAAGAGGCCCGCGCGGTGCGGATCGAGAATGGCGTGCCCCGTTACGGGGAGGACATCACCGAGTCCCACCTGGTGCAGGAGACGCGGCAGCTCCACGCTGTCCACTTCAACAAGGGCTGCTACCTGGGCCAGGAGATCGTCGAGCGGGTCCGCGCACGGGGGCAGGTGCACAAGATGCTCTACCCGGTCCGCATCGAAACCACGCAGCCGCCGCCTCCGGGAGAGAAGGTGTTTTCGGGCGGCGAGGAGTGCGGCGCCGTCACCTCGGCCGTCTGGTCGCCGGCGCAGGGCTGCGTGCGAGCGCTGGCCTATCTGCGCAAACTGAACGACCTGTCAGTGGCCGGCGCGCCGGCGCAGCTCGTCCAGAACTGACATCTTCACGCGCGCTCCGCCCGCGTCGCCGAGCCTGAGGCCGGGCGTTCGCCCGCCGTGATAATCGGATCCGCCCGTGGCCGCCAGGCCGAACTTGCGCGAGAGCTGGAAGTAACGCGACACGGCGCGCCCGTCGTGATCCGGATGCCAGACCTCGACCGCCTGCAGCCCCGCCCCGGCGAGGGACCGCAGCAACTGTTCCTCCGCGCCCGGGTCGCCGTTGCACAGGCGGCGCGGGTGGGCCAGCGACGCCACGCCGCCGGCGTCGCGGATTCTGCGGATGCATTCGGCGGGCGACGGGTCCTCCTTTTCGACGTACGCCGGGCAGCCTTCGGCCAGCAGCGCGTCGATGGCCGCGCGCACGGTGGGGAAGTAGCCCTTGCGCACGAGCACCTCGCCGAAGTGCGGCCGCGCGGTAATGCGGCGCGCGAGGGCCTCCGCCTCTTCCAGCTTCACGTCATATCCGAGCCGTCGCAGCCGTTCCGCCATCGCCTCGTTGCGGCGGCGCCGCATCGCGGCCAGTGTGCCCAGCCATTCGGCGAAGCCGGGCCCCGGCGGCGAGAAAAAGTAGCCGAGGATGTGCAGCGTGCGCCGCAGTTCGTCAGGCTCGTCTTCGCGGCGCGCGCTGAGTTCGATGCCGCGGAGGAAGAACAGCCCCTGCCGCCCGCCTTCCGCGGCCGCCTCCTCCACGCCCTCCAGCGTGTCGTGATCGGTGAGCGCCAGTCCTTCCAGGCCCAGAGCCGCAGCCTTCCGCACCAGTTCGGCGGGGGAATCCGTTCCGTCGCTAAAGGAGGAATGCGTGTGCAGGTCGACCAATGCAACATGATAGCGGCCCGGACGCTTGCCGCGCCAACTCAGGGCCGCCGGATCAGACTCCCCGGGTGCTCCAGCCCGCCGATGTTGAACTCGAACGTGTCCTGCCCGATGGCCGCAAGAAGGCGTCCTTCGCCCAGCGTCTTCTCCGCTACTTCAAAGAAAATGGCGCCGTCGGTGGACTGCCCCGGCTCCAGTTTCACCGGCACAAGCACGATCGCCGAAGCAGAAGCGGCAGCCTTGAGCCGCGGGTTGGGAACCTCGGCGAGCGCCTGCTGCCGCCGCTGCTCGTAGCCGCTGGTCGAGCGGAACCGTTCCATCCCGTACAGCCCCATCTCGTAGAGCGTCACCATGCGGATCACGTCGTTGCGCCCGGCACGGTCCAGGAACCTCTGCACCACCTGCCGCGGCGGCACGGGGCGCAGCACGCGCCCGTCCTTGCGCACAAAGCGGAAGTCCTCCGGACGCACCAGGCGCGCCGAGCCGGAGCCGTTGGCGACGGCCACCTGAAGGATGACGTAGTTCTTCACCTGCTGCGGCAGCGGGGCGAACATCACCGTCAGACCCTCGCGCGTCAGCGTCTGGTAGCGAAGCCCGCCGGACTCGAATTCGATCACCTGTCCCTGCGCAGGCAGCGCCGCCGGGAGCGCAAGCAGGCAGGCAAGGAGAAGCGGTATCATCCCACTTTCATGATAAGCGCGGCGGCGCGCCGTGCCTCTGCGCTCAATAGAACAGGTACTTTTGCCAGCGTTCGTCGCTCTTGCCGAGCAGCCGCAGGATGTGCCTGCCGGTGTGCAGAGTGTAGGGGCGCGGCGGGTGCAGCAGCTTCATGCCCGCCTCTTCCGGGGTGCGGTTGCCCTTGCGGTTGTTGCAGGCGTGGCAGCAGGCAACCAGGTTTTCCCAGCTCGTCTCGCCGTTGCGCGAGCGTGGGATCACGTGATCCAGCGTCAGCTCGGCGGCGGGGAACACCTTGTGGCAGTACTGGCAGGTGTAACGGTCCCGCATCAGGATGTTCTTGCGGCTGAGGGCGCGGCTCTGGCGAGGGATCCGGCGGTACTCGAGCAGCCGGATGACGCTCGGCAGCGGGAAGGAGGCGCGCGGGGCGTGGAACACGGCGTGGCTGTGTTCCTCGGCCCGCGCCACGCCTTTCAGAATCAGCACGAGGGCGCGCCGCGCGGCACAGATATTGATCGGCTCGTAGCTCGCATTCAAAACGAGCACCGGGCTGTGGAGACGGTCAATGTTCGTATTCATGCGCGGAGACCTCGAATGAAGCATCAGCCAGCAGGAGGCTGCGGCCGGACAGCGCGGCGCGGTCGGCGCGCGCCAGTGTGAAGACGCCCACATGCGCCGCGCCCGCGCGCCGCAGGGCGGCGGCGGCGGCGTTCACCGTGGCGCCGGTGGTGAGCACGTCGTCGATCAGCAAAACCCGGCGCCCGCGCACCGCCTCCGGGCGCGCGGCATCAAAGCAGCCGCGGATGTTGTCGCGGCGCTGCCGGCGCGGAAGCCCCGCCTGCGGCGGCGTGTGCCGCTTCCGCCGCAGCGCCTCCGCCACCGGGATCCCCGTGCGCCGCGACAATTCCCGCGCCAGCACGGATGCCTGATCAAAGCCCCGCCACAGACGCCGGCGCCAGTGGCTCGGCACCGGAGCCAGCACCTCGAACAGCTGGTCGCGCGGATAGGCGCGCGCCATGATCTGTCCGAAAAAGCTCCGCAGCGGCAGCATGCGGCCGTACTTGAACAGATGAATCAGGTCGCGCAGTGTGCCGTCGTATGCGCCGCAGCACCACGCCCCGTCGTAAGCCGTCAGTCCCGCCTCACACAGGCGGCAGAGCCCCGTCTCGCCCAGAGGGCGCGGATTCAGGAACGGGGTGCGGCAGCGGGCGCAGGAGTATTCCGGGGAGAAAGGCGGCGGCGGCGCCAGGCAGGAGTCGCAGACGGGAACCAGCGAGGCTCCGGACAGCGGGCGCCCGCAAAGGCGGCAGTCGTCGGGAAACAGAAGCGCAAACAGGTGGGACCCGGCTCGTCCGATCCAGCGAGCCGGAGCGTGGATCGCTGCCTTGGCAGGGGGGCTACTGGAGAAGACCCACCTCCTTGTTCCTGTTATAGCATGCCCGCCACCTGCCCGCTCCGGGCGTGCTTCACTGGAATTGACATGGGGGTGCTGATCACTTGCCAGGCCATCTCCCGGCAATTCGGGTCCGCGCCGCTGTTTGAAGACCTGACCCTCGCCGTTCACGAGGGCGAGCGGCACGGCCTCGTAGGCCCCAACGGCGCCGGCAAGTCCACTCTGCTGCGGATTCTTGCCGGGCTCGACACGCCCGACGCCGGCACGGTCTCGCTCAAGCGCGGCGCCCGGCTGGCCTGGGTGAGCCAGGAACCCGAGTTTCCCCCGGAGAGCACGGTGCGCGGCGTCCTGGAGGCCGCGGCCGCCGATGCCGTCGCCGCCAAAACATTTCTGGGTCAGGCTGGTTTTCGCGATCCGGAGGCGCGCGCCGGCACGCTCTCCGGCGGCTGGCGCAAGCGGCTGGCCATCGCCGCCGCTCTGGCTGCCCGCCCCGAGCTGCTGCTGCTGGACGAACCCACCAACCATCTCGACATCGCCGGCATCGAGTGGCTGGAAGATCTGCTGGCCAGCGCTTCATTCGCCGTTGTGGCGGTCAGCCACGACCGCTATTTCCTCGAAAACATCGCCACGCACATGATGGAGCTGAACCGCGCGTTTCCCGGCGGACTGTTCCGCGCCGAGGGCAACTACAGCGCGTTTCTCGAGAAGCGCGAGCAGTTCCTCGAGGCGCAGGCGCGCGCCCGGGAATCGCTGGCGGCCAAGGTTCGGCGCGAAGTGGAGTGGCTCCGCCGCGGCGCCAAGGCGCGCACCCGCAAGGCCAAAGCGAGGGTGGAATCGGCGCAAGCCATGATCCGCGAACTCCAGCAATCGGCGGCCAGGTCTGCTGAAGAGACTGCGCGCATCGACTTCAGCGCCACAGACCGCAAGACGAAAAAGCTCGTCGAGGTCGAGGACGCCGGGCTGGAGCTGGGCGGGCGCACACTGTTTTCCGATCTCCGGCTGGTGCTTTCCCCGGGGCGCCGCCTTGGGGTCGCCGGGCCGAACGGCAGCGGCAAGACCAGCTTCCTGCGGCTCCTGCTCGGCGAATTCGCCCCCTCGCGGGGCCGCATCGTCCGCGCGCCCGGGCTGCGCACCGTGTATTTCGAACAGCACCGCCGGCAGGTGGATCCCGCGCTGCCGCTGCGCCGGGCGCTGGCGCCGGAGGGCGACACGGTGCTCTATCTCGGGCGCCCTGTCCACGTGAACGGCTGGGCCAAGCGCTTCCTGTTCCGCGAAGAGCAACTGGTGCAGCCGGTATCGAGCCTGTCGGGCGGCGAACGCGCGCGCCTGCACCTGGCCCGGCTCATGCTCGAGCCTGCCGACGTGCTGCTGCTCGACGAGCCCACCAACGACCTCGACATCCTCACCCTTGAGGTTCTCGAGGAGAGCCTGCTGGAATTCCCTGGCGCTGTCGTTCTGGTCACGCACGACCGCTACCTGATGGACCGCGTAGCCAACGGCGTGCTCGGGCTGGATGGCGAGGGAGGCTGCGGACTGTTCGCGGATCTCGATCAGTGGGAGGACTGGCTCGACGGGCGCCAGCGCGCGCGCCAGCCCAGGCCCGCGGCGGCGCAACCTCGCACGGAGAGCGCGCCGGCGAGAAAGCGCCTGTCCTACCTGGAGCAGCGCGAGTACGAACAGATCGAACAACGGATCGCCGAAGCAGAGGCGCGGCTGGCAGCGGCCCAGCAGGACTTGCAGGCGCCGGAGACTGTCAGCGACCCGCGCAGGCTGGAGGCTGCGTGGCAGGCCATGCGGGTGGCACAGGACGAAGTCGACCGCCTCTATTCGCGCTGGCAGGAACTGGAGGAAAAGTTCGGCTGAACAGGCGCGGGGCACGTCCGTGTCAACCGTCCCGGCCGGATTCTGCGCCGGTCACCGCGCCCTGTCGGAGGACAGGCACCGGCCTGCGAAATCGGGAAGTGCGTTGCGGAATCCGCGACAGGCTGCCAATGGGGCAGCCGGTGGCGCAGACGGGCCGCAGGATCTGCGGCCAGCCGGCAGCGAAGAAAATGCGCCTAGCGTCTGGCCTTTGATTGCAGACTGTATTCGCGCAACAGGATGCCAGTCTCCGGATCCAGGATGCGCACCCAGTAGAGGCCTTCAGGCAGGCCCCGCTCCAGGTGGATCTCCGCCAACTCCGCCTCTCGCTCCACCGAACCTTCGCTCACGACAATCCCTTCCCGGTTGGCGATGGTCCAACGGAACAGAGGCAGCGGCGGCAAGCCGCGCAGATCTGCCTTCAGCCTCAGGTCACGGCCAGCGGGCACGGCTTCAGGGCCGGACTCCGCGCTGCGCTCCACTCGCAGCGGCACATCGACCGGGAGGCGCGGCTGCAACAGCCGAACCGTGAGCGAGCCCCCGACCAGCACGGCAGCCAAGCCGGCTGCCAGGGCCCAACGGGGCGCGCCTCGCCGTCCGGGGCTTTCTTTGCCGTCCTCGCCCGGCTGGACTCCGGCCAGCATCTCCGCCTCGATCCGTCCCGCCGCGGCACGAACGGCGTCGACGTACCGCTCTTCGTCCTCCACGCGCTTCAGACACTCTTCGCACACCAGGAGGTGCTCTTCCACGGCCTCGCGGGTGACCCCCGACAACCGGTTGAACAGAAAGTCCTCGATCTCCTGCCCGGTCAGGCAGTGTTCGGGGGACCGTCTGGTCAACAGACCCTCCAGTTCACCATCCTCGTCCCAGTATAGTCCCGTCATCGCGGTCCCTCCCTGCATCGCACGGCGGCTTTCCCGGCTTCGCCTCTCCGGAAGGACGGGCGAAGATCCGGTTGGCTCATGCAGGTGCGTCCAATTAGTGGGCGGCGCGAGAAAAAAATCTCACAGAATCTCGTGCACAGTGAGGGAGTATCTCGGGATTGGCCTGGACTCACGCCCGTCCAGGCCCGTCCGGCTGGGCCGGTAGCATTCGCTCCGGACGGGCGATCCGGCTGCGGGCGGCGGATCCCTGTCAATACGACCCGGAAGCGATCTCGTCGAAAACCGAGGGATGCCGCACCGTCCAGCCGAAGAACCTTGCCGGCTTGGTGGATCCGGCTTTACAGCTCATAGCGAGACAGTCCGCCATCGGCCCCATTTGCGCCCGGCCGGCCTCCAGCGGCACATGTTCCACTTTGCCGGGCGCGCCGCAGGCTTCCGCCACGGCTTCGGCAATCCGGTTCACCTGCTGCGGCATGCCGCCGCAAGCCACGAATAGCTGCCCCCCCGCCGGGCGCAGCACGGCGCGGAGATAGAGGTCTGCCAGGTCGTCGGCGTGCACGCAGGACCAGTAGTTCTTGCCGTCGCCAATCACGCGGACTGCGCCGTGCGTGCGGGCATCGTGGAAAAACCCGGCCAGGAATCCACCTTTGCGGCCGAAGACCATGCCCGGGCGGAAGACCATGGACCGGACGCCCCGCTCATTCGCTTCGAGCACCAGCTCCTCCACCGCCGGCCGCCACGCGACCAGCGGAGGCGGGTTCAGCGCAGCCACCTCGCCGAGCATGCGGTCGCCGGTGTCGCCGTAGACCCAGACGCCGCTCGTGTAAAGGAACGGCTTGCCCGATCCCTCGAGCGCCGCAAGCATCGTGTCCACGGCGGCGCGGTCCACCTGGCCGCCATTGGGGGTGAACGACATCGCCGTGTGAATCACCGCGTCGGATTCGCCGCACCCGCGCCGGAGCGCCTCGGGGTCCTCGAGCGAACCGGCCAGAGCCGCATCGCCTCGCGCCTCCAGCTGGGAGGCCTTCTCCCCCGTGCGGGCCAGCCCGAGAGCCTGATGCCCGGCGGCGCGCAATGCTTCGCAAACCGCGGAACCGATGTAGCCTGTGGCTCCAGTGACAAAGACCTTCATGAAAGTGAGTCTAGCGCGCCGCGGCGCACCGGCTCAGTCGGCGCGCCGCAATACCGTGCAGACGCTGGCGCAGACCGGCCCGCCAATGTTGAACGTGGCTGCCAGCCGGGGCTCCCGCACCTGAAGCGGCGCGGGCGCGCGGCCGGTGAGCTGCCAGAAGCACCAGCCGATCATGGCCACTCCGGTCGCCCCGACCGGGTGGCCCTTGGCGATGAGCCCGCCCGAGGAGTTGATGGCGCAGCGCCCGCCGACACGCGCATGGCCGTCCACCCAGAACTGCGCGCCGCGTCCGGCTTCGGCCATGCCAATCACCTCCGTGCCCAGGGCGGCCATCACGGTGAAGCAATCGTGGATCTCGGCGACATTGACATCGGCGGGCCCCGCGCCGGCCATCGAGTACGCCTGCTGCATGGCCTTTCGCGCGCCCGCGGGCCGCAACACATCCCGGCCGCCGCGGGCCAGAGGATCAGTGGCCTGCCCGTAGCCGGCCAGCTCCACGGCGTCCTGCCGCCGGACGCCAAGCCGCTGCAGCCCTTCCTCGGTGGCCAGGATCAGGGCCGCGTAGCCGTCGGTGATCTGCGAGCAGTCGTAGGTCTTCAACGGCAGGCCCTCCACCACGTGGCGGTTCACCCCCTCGATCCGCATCGCCTGCTCCAGGGTCAGCTCCGCGCCTTGCATCTGCGCGTACGGATTGTGCCTTGCGCAGGCGTACTCCTCGACGGCGATCTGCGCCAGATGCTCCTCCGGAATTCCGTATTCCGCCATATACTGATGCATGATTTCCGCAAAAATGTGCGGAAATACAAATGTCTTTCCGGGCCTTTCGTCCGGATGCGCGTAATATCCCAGCACCTCGCCGATGCGCTTTCCGTCCACCTTCCCGTCCGCGCCGCGCATCTTCTCGTAGCCCACCGCAACGCCCGTCTCTCCGAAGCCGAGCTGGAGCTTCTGGGCGACGCTGAGCACCGCCTGCCCGCCGGAGGCGCAGGCGTTCTCCACGCCCTCGATCATCTTGCCTTCCAGCCCCGGCACGCAGGCCAGCAGCCCGGCGAGCAACCCTTGCTGGTTCAGGCTCTGATTGCAGGCGGCGCCCACCGAGGCGACGTCGAGATCCGAAGGCGGGGCGCCGGTTTCCGCGCACACGCCTTCCACGGCCGCACGCAGGATCTCCGGCACGGTCATGCCCATCAATTTGCCGAATTTCGACTGATGATATGCAGCAATATAGATCCTTTTCATGCGCATTTCCTCAGGTGCCGGTGACAATCCCGCCGTCGACGGACACCACGGCGCCGGTAATGAACGACGCTGCGGAGGAGGCCAGCCAGACGTAGGCCTCGGCGATTTCTTGCGGCTTTCCGAGCCGCCCGAGCGGCGTGTGGCGCTTCATCTCCTCCAGGACCTTCTCGGGCATGTTCCGGAGAATGTCGGTCTCCACCAACCCTGGGGCCACCGCGTTCACGCGGATCCCGTACCGTCCCAGCTCGCGCGCCCAGACCTTTGTCATGCCGATGACTCCCGCCTTGGACGCAATGTAATTCGTCTGCCCGAAGTTGCCGTACATAGCGACGACAGAGGAGGCGTTCAGCACCACGCCGCCGCCCTGCCGGATCATGAATGGAACCACGGCGCGCGTGCAGTGGAAGACGCCCTTCAGATTGACGTCCAGAACGCTGGAAAAATCCTCGTCTGACATCCTCCCCACGGCTGCGCCGTCGCGGCACTTCACCAGTTGTCCGTCCCGCAGGATGCCGGCGTTGTTGACCAGGATGTCGATGCGCCCGAACTTGTGCGCCACGGCTTTGGCGGCGGCGTCGACGGCCGCCGGGTCGCGCACATCCACCTGGATTCCCAGCCAGTCGGACGGACAATGCTCGCAACGGGCGATGTCCCATGCGGCCACATGGCAGCCTTCGAGCGCAAACCGCATTGCCGTGGCATGGCCAATGCCCGCGGCTGCCCCGGTGACAACGACTACTTTGCCATGAAGCCCCGTCTCGATCATGCCTGCCCCTCCACCCGCCCATTTTATGGCAATCCCTGGGTTCGAACCCGGACAATTCTTGCTGTCAGAGCGTCCAGGCTCGGGCCATTTCTGCCCGGAACCCAGGTGCGGGCGGCGGATGCCGCCGCCCGTCCCGCTTCAGTCCAGCCCGTGTTTCGTGCCGCAGATCGAGACATCGATCCCCATTTCACGCAGCATGGCAGCCTTCACCGCCAGGGCGCGGTTGGCGGCGGGTGCGTCCGGGGCGTAGGCCACCTGGATGTGATTGGCCTTGTGGCGCGCCATCATCTGGTCGCGCGTCACCCCGTAAAGCACGGCGTGCATGATGGGCCATTGCGGCGTGGTGATCCGCCACCGGCGCTCGGTCTCCTCCCGCGGCAGCTCCACGACCTTCGCACGCCCCAGATCGGCGCGCAAAACGCCCGCATCGACAAAAATGCGGCTCCAGACGATTTCGCCGGGCTTGGAAATGCCCTTCAGCGTCCCTCCGCCCAGGCGGAAATACATCGGCGGTTGCCGCTCGCTCGACGCTCCTGCATAGCCGCCGATGAAGTGTTGCGGCGGCGCCGCGCCGGAGATCAGGAACACCCACACATATTCGTCCTGCCACGGCTCGCCGTAGCGCACATCGTGCAGCGTCGTCTCGGGATCGTAGCCGAGCGCCGTCCAGATGCGGTTGGTCACCAGCGCGTCGAGCCCGGCGCACTCGTCCACCTCGTTGAAGTGGGGCAGGGCCTTGCCTTCGTACAAAATCCGCCCGTTGCCGCGGGCGCGCACCGGCGGCCGGTCCACGTTGTTCAGCAGCCCTTCCGCCAGATCCGAGGCCGGCGCGAGGTCCTTCAGCCCCTGCTGGTACTGGATGCCGATTGTGTCGCAGCCGAAGTCGTCGGCGATCCGGAGGGCGGCGATGTACATCTTGCACTGCTGAAGAATCTGATCGTCGGTGAGGTCGGTCTCCGGGGCCGGTCCGGTGACGAACTTCATCCCCCTGGCATCGAGCCAGCGCCGGACCTCCAGGGCCTCCTCGTCGCTGACGGTGAGCATCTCGGCGTACAGCGCGGACTGCGAGAGACGCTCCTTGAACACCCCCGTGCGGTGCAACAGCTCGTCGGGGATGATGGCGTTGTACATGCCCATGCAGCCCTCGTCGAAGACGCCCATGATGGCCTTGTTGCGGTATAGCTCGCGGGCCATGCGCGCGCCCATCTCTTCGCAGTCGCCGGGCAGGCGCACCGAGCCGAGCGGGCGCACGTGCCGCGTGTCGTGAACCAGCTTCTCGCCTTCCAGCCAGCGCTTCAGCCCGCCAAGGAAAAATTCGTCGTCGAAGTTCTCGCTCCAGAGCGTGGAATACGGGATGCCGGCCTTGGTCATCGATCCGTTCAGGTTCAGCATCCCCACCAGACCGGGCCACTGCCCGCTCCAGTTGGCCACGGTCAGAATGGGGCCCTGATGCGTGTAAAGGCCGTGCAGGACGTGGTGCGAGTATTGCCACACCGCTTCGACCACGATCAGCGGCGCCGTGGGCGGGATGCGGCGGAAGACCTCCATGCCGTACTTCTGGCTGTCGATGAAGCCGTGCTGCTTCGCCTCGTCATAAGGATGGCCGCGTTCAATGGAATATCCGAGGCTGCGCACAGCCTCCATGACCTTCTGCTCGGCTGCTTGCTGGGCGGGCCAGCAGACCTGGTTGGCCGAGAGGCGCAGGTCGCCGTTCGCAATGAGGATTGCCGTTTCTGCCATGCTCCTATTCAACCACAGGCGTCCGAAAACGGACGCCCCGTCAGGAGCGCGCCCGGCCCTGAAGGAAACGGGC
Source organism: uncultured Arcobacter sp. (assembly GCA_964458495.1). Taxonomy (GTDB): domain Bacteria; phylum Acidobacteriota; class Terriglobia; order Bryobacterales; family Bryobacteraceae; genus JANWVO01. Next base: position 70,566 of record CAYWJB010000005.1, on the reverse strand, counting down.
GCAGGAGTGGCAGAAGGCGGCCTGGCGCACGTCAATCCGCTCCACCGTGTGGGCGCTGCTCATGACGCAGCGCCAGTCGTCACAGTGGCGCAGCCCTTGCGTGTGTCCAAGTTCGTGCAGCAGTTCCTTCGTCAGGCGCTCCAGCAGCACCGGCGCGTTCGGCGGCAGGCCGTAGAATTCATCGCGGAGCCGGTGCGTGCTGACGATCGCCGCCGGCCCGGCCACCTGCGCCTCGCCGAAGACGAAGGTGAAGACGGGAACGAACAGGTCCAGCCCCGTCACACCAACCACCGCCGCGCCCGGCGGGTGGTGGATGGCGGCGAGCCGCGCCAGCACAGGGGTGGACCAGGCCTGCCGCCGCAGCTCGTCGTAGCTGAAGGTGATGTCGAGCGGGACAGGCTCGATGTGGCAGGAGGCGCCCAGCAGACGCGCCGCCTCCGCCGCCAGCCGGTCCATCAGCTCGAGCGGGGGAATCCCGTCCGAGTTGGCCAGCCCGAGCCGCACGAAGATCAACGCGTCGACCACGGCGAGCCTCAGCGGCCGGCGGGTTCGCGCAGGCCGTACTTGCGGATCTTGTTATACAGCGTCGTGCGGTCGATGTCGAGAATGCGCGCCGCCTTGGACAGGTTCCAGCGCGTCTCTGCCAGCACGCGCTCGATGTGCGCCTTCTCGATATCCTCCAGGCGCTGCCCGGTAGCGACCGCCGGGCCGGCGGGATGCAGCTGGAAGGGGAAGTCCTCCGGCTTCAGATCCCCTTCCCGGCGCATCAGCAGGGCGCGCTCGATCGCGTTCTCCAGCTCGCGCACATTGCCCGGCCAGTCGTAGCGCATTAACAGGTCGAGGGTCTCCGGCGCCAGCCGCTGCGGCGGACGGTTCATCTGCCGCGCGAACTTCTCCAGGAAGTGCGCCGCCAGCAGCGGGATGTCCTCCTTCCGCTCGCGCAGCGGCGGGATGTTGATGGCGAAGACGTTGAGGCGGTAGTAGAGGTCGGGCCGGAACAGCCGCTCCTCCACCAGCCTCTCCAGGCTCTTGTTGGTGGCGGCGATGGCGCGGAAGTCCACCTTCACCGGCATCGTGTCGCCGACGCGCACGATCTCCTTCTCCTGCAGCACGCGCAGCAGGTCGGTCTGCACGCGCAGGCTGATGTCGCTGATCTCGTCCAGGAACACGGTGCCGCCGTCGGCCACCTCGAACTTGCCCTTCTTGCGCGCCTGCGCGCCGGTGAAGGCGCCGCGCTCGTGGCCGAACAGCTCGCTTTCCAGCAGCGATTCGGTGAGCGCGCCGCAGTGGATCACCACCATCGGGTTGTAGCGGCGCGGGCTGAGCGCGTGAATGGCGCGCGCCACCACTTCCTTTCCCGTTCCGCTCTCGCCGGTGATCAGCACCGTGGCGTCGGTGGGCGCCACGGTTTCCACCAGCTCGATCACACGCTTCATCGCCGGGCTCTGGCCGATGAGCCGGGTTTCCGGGAAGATCTCGTCCAGGTTCTCTTTCAGCCGCGACACTTCGCGCTCTGCCCGCTTGTGCGAGATCGCCTTGTTGACCAGGTGCACCAGCTCGTCCGGGTCGAAAGGCTTCGTGATGTAGTCGTAGGCGCCGTTCTTCAGCGCGCGCACGGCGGTCTCCACGCTGGCGAAGCCCGTCATGATGATCACCGGCATCGAGGCGTCGATCTCGCGCAGCTTCGCCTGCAGTTCGATCCCGTCCACTCCGGGCATTTTGATGTCGACCAGCGCCAGATCGAACCGCTGGCGAGAAAGCATCTCCAGAGCCGCCGCGGCGCCGGGGGCGATGGACACCTCGAAGCCTTCGCTCTCGAACCATTTGCCCAGCGAATCGCGGACCACGATGTCGTCGTCGACAATGAGGATGCGAGGTTCTGCCATCAGGCGCCTCCCTTCAACATGGTTTCGGGTTCCTGCTCGGACTCCGGCGCCTCCAGGGGAAGCTCGACGATGAACTCCGCGCCCCGCCCCGGCGAGGAGTTCAGCCGGATCCTGCCCCCGTGGCGCTCCACAATGCCCTTGGCGACAGCCAGCCCGAGCCCCGTGCGGTGCGGGTCGTCCTTGGTGGAGAAGAACGGCTCGAAGATCTGGAGTTGCAGGTCCTTCGGGATGCCGGGGCCGTTGTCGCGCACCACGATCTCGATGCTCTGCCCCGCCCGGCGCGTCTCGACCGCCACCTCCCCGCCCCTGCCGAGCGCCTCCTGCGCGTTGACCAGCAGCACGATCAGCACCTGCTGGATCTGTCCCGGGTCGCAATCGATCTCCGGCAGCGATTCGTCCAACTGCGTCCTCAGCGCGATTTGCGAAAGCTCATACTGGTGAGCCACCAGGCGCATGGCGCGCTCCACCACCTGGTTCACCTGCACCCGCGCCCGCTGCGGCGTGGACTGGCGCGCAAAAGCCAGCAGGTTCTTCATCAGGTCGCCGCAACGCCGGCTCTCGCGTTCGATGATCCGCAGATTGTCCTCCATCCGCCGCCGCGCGGCCTCGTCCAGATCGGGCTTCTGAAGATCCTTCAGCACCAGCCGCGCGTAGGTCAGCATCCCGAACAGCGGGTTGTTCACCTCGTGCGCCACAGTGGCCGCCAGCCGCCCCAGCGAGGCCATCTTCTCGGTGTGGATCAGGCTCTTCTGCGCCGCCTCGAGCTCGGCGGTCTTCTCGCGCACGCGCTCCTCGAGCGTGTCAGCCCACTCGGTCAGCTCACGGTGAGTCTTCTCGAGGTCCTCCGCCATCTCGTTGAACGACTCGGCCAGCACGCCCAGTTCGTCGCGCGAGTGGACCTGAATGCGGTGGCCCAGATCTCCTGCGGCCAGCCGCATCGTGCCGGCCACCAGGTCGTGCACGGGCCGGTGCACGAAGAACCATACGAACACGACGGCCATCAGGCAACCGATGACGGCCGCGCCAGCCGTGAAAGCGTACATCTGCACGCGGTGCTCGGCCAGTTGCTCGTCCACGGCATCGAGCGACAGGTGGGCGTCGATCACCCCCAGGATCCTCCGTTCGGGCGGGTGCGCGTGGCAGGCGGCCGTGCTGCAATCCGGGTGGTTCTCGATCGGCAGGATCACGGCCAGCACGCGGTGGCCGCCTTCGCTGCGAAAGATGCGCGTGCGGTCCTTCCGGTGAAGGCGCGTAAGCGGCTGGGCCTGCGCGTGGCAGGCGTAGCAGGCCTCGGCCTGCTTGTCCACCATCGTGCCGATCTCGCCCGCTGCGGTGGAATAGCGGACCAGCCCGACCTCGTTGATGATCCGCAGCCGCCGGATGCCGGGTTCGCGGCCGATGTCGCGGATCATCGTGTACAACATCTCCTGATCGTTGCGCAGCATCGCCTGCCAGGCCGAGAAATGCACCACGTCCGCCACGCGCTGCGCCGAAAGGGACACCAGCGACTCGAGATGCCGCTGCTCGAGCCGCTGGTGCGCGAAGCTGAACAGGACGAAGCAAACGATCACACCCGCCACCAGCCAGGCGGCAAGCTTCGCCGCCAGGCCGAATCGCGGCAGGCGGACGGGCCGGAACGTCACGGTTGCGCCTAGTCTCCGTGCGCCGCCGCGCCTTCCAGCGTGGGGATGCGCCCCCCGCCCTCGCCGGCCGGTGTTTCATGCTCCTCTTCAAACACCGGCAGGTAGTGCGCTGCCAGCTTGAAGATGGCGAAACCGGCGGCGATGATGGCCAGCGTCACCGCAATCTCGCTCCACTTGGGGAAGTAGCTGACGCCCGCGGCGCGTTCGATCCCCGTGACGCTGACGTTCATGCGGTTGGCCACGAATCCCAGCAGGTACATCACCACGCCGAGATACACGGCCACAGGGTGCTGCCGCGTCTTCTCCCGGAAGAACATCAGCATCGGCACCGCCATCAGTACAATCTCCAGGCCGAACATCCAGCGTTCCAGCCCCGGCTGGTTCAGCGTGGAAAGCGCCCCGCGGTGGCTCAAGTCCATGAAACGCATCGTCAGATAAACGGCCGTGATCACCGCCAGCACCCGCGTCATACGGCAGATCAGGCCGTACTCCAGTTGCCGGCCGAACGCCTTCGAACTGTGCCAGCTCTCGAAGATCGTCATCGCCAGCCCGGTGGCCACCGCCGAAATGAAGAACAGCACCGGCAACAGCGGCGTCCACCACAGCGGGTGCAACCGGTTGGGCATGATCAGGAACAGGCTGCCCAGCGAACTCTGGTGCAGCGTGGACAGGATCACGCCCGCGATGATGATGGGCAGCGTCACCGCCTTCATCACCTTCAGCGCCGTGTGCAGCTTGAACTTCTCCAGCACCACCGGCAGGAACTCAAGGAACAGCACGGTGGTGTAAAGCGTGACGCACCAGCCTACCTCGAACATCACCGACCGCGGGTTCCACAGGATGAGCGGATGCCAGATGCGGTAGGGATGGCCCAGGTCGAACATCAGCGCCACCACCACCAGGAGGTATCCAAGAAACGCGGTCAGAATCGCCGGGCGGACCACGGCATGATACGACTTGATGTTGAAGATGTGGACCGTCGCCGCCAGCGTGAACCCGCCGGCCGCCAGCCCGACGCCGCACAGCACGTCGAACCCGATCCAGATGCCCCAGGGGAACTGGTCGCTCAGGTTTGTCGACGCCCCCAGTCCGCCCCAGAAGCGCAGGAATGTCGCATAGACGGCCGCCACCATGATGACGGCAAACAGCACCCGCCAGAAATACCGCTTCGCCAGATCCATCATGGCCTGCCCTCCTTCCGCGCCACTTCCTCCTTCCGGTGCGTGAGCCAGTGGATGCCGCCCAGCAGCACCGTGCCCATCACCACGACGTCAGGGATGTGCTTCAACGCGGCCCACGTGTACTGTGGCAGCGCCGTCTTCTCGACGTTCACCGGATAACCGATCTGCTCGAACGGCACGGCCGACAGGATCAGCACCGAAGTGCCGCCCGCCTCCTCGATGCCGTAAATCCGCGGATAATACCCTTCCGGATTCTCCGCCAGCCTTTTCTTTGCCTCGGCGATCAGCTCGTCGCGGTCCCCGGAGATCGTCGCGCCCGTGGGACACGCCTCGGCACAGCGCGTCGGTTCGTTCTTCGGGACACGGTCTGCACACAGGTCGCACTTCCGCACATACGGCAGGCGCGAATTCCATTCATAGGTGGGCACGCCGAACACGCAACTCACCATGCAGTAGCGGCAGCCCATGCAGCGTTCGGGCAGATAAACGACCGGCCCGGCGGCGGTCTTTTGAAGGGCCGCCACCGGGCAAACCGAAGCGCACGCCGGATCCAGGCAGTGCATGCAGAGTTTTCTTGAGTACCGTTCGCCGTACGTGCGAACCGCCGTCAGCTTGTGGGCCGAAGTCTTCTCCTCAGCGGCGATCTTGTCGTCGTATGGGAGATTCTTGCCTTCCGAACACGCCTGCTCGCACTGACGGCATCCAATGCATTGGGTGCTGTCGAACAGAATTGCGCGCGCCATGCAGGTTGCCAGCCTCCAGCTCCATTCTATATCAGAATTTCAGGTCTCTTGTCCTGATTTTCTGCAATGAAGCCGGATTAACTCAGCAACAGGGCCTTGGCGGCCTCTTTCCAGCGCTCCACAGGCAGGGCCGCCGTTGCATCCTTCGACGCCCGGCCGCCGTCGGCCGCCGTCGCGCCCGCAAATTGCGGCTGGAACTTGTAGAAGGTCTCGGCAGACTCGCGAATCCAGGCCGGAACCAGCGAGCTCGGCAACAGGTTGCGCGACGGAGACTCCTCATCCGGCGAGAAGACCGTCATCAGCCAGCCGCGCCCGTAGGGATCCTCAAGCAGGAGCCGGGGATTCTCGGCCAGCTCGCGGTTCACCTCCACGACTTCTCCTTCCACCGGCGAGATCATCTCGATCTTCTCTTCGCCACGGAAGAACGAAAACACCTTCTGGCCTTGCCGCACCCACTGGCCGGGCTTCGGCAGCTCGACCCGGTCCACCGGGCCGGCCAGCACCGCCGCCAGCTCGTCGGCACCCACGCGGTGAACGTTCTTGCGCTCCTTCTGCATCCAGGTATGGCCCGGATGGTACTTCAGATTGGCCGGGATGTGGAATCCGCTCAACACTTCCTGCCCGACTGCTGCGCGCTCGGCTTCCAGGGCTTCGGCGGCGGCAACCGGCAGCTTGTGACGGCTCAGAACCAGATCAATCGCGATGAAGATCGCGAAAGTTACGATGACGAGTAGGACGACCATGACTTTGCTCCTTTAGTTCCTTCGAATCTCTGGGCTGGCTCATGTGTTGCCAGCCTGCACCCTTTCTAGGGCATCTGCCGTGCCAAACCGCTCAACGCGGCAACTGATTCAAAATAAACATCGAATCGAAAAACCCCTCACCCATGCCTGTTGAATCATTCAACAGCCATCTGGTGCCTGTAACGTGGCTTCGCCCGTGAACTTCAGCCGCCTGAGGAACTTATGCTGGCTGTAGAACTCTACAACATGGGCTGTTGCAGCTTTCATCACCGTCCGCCGGCACCGTGACCAGCATTGCCTGCGAGCCGCCGGCTCCCCATCTGGATCGCTATACGCAACGGACTCGCACGCCAGTCTCAAGGCTCCGCCTGGTCAATACCGCCCCGTGCGCAGAACGCCGAGGCGAAAGAAAGTGGGGTGTAACAGAGAAGCCTTGGAAGGCATCCCCTTCAGTAGCCATGAAAGCCGCCCGCCTCCTGTTGGGGCTCCTGTTGGCCGGCGCGCCCGCGCTTTTCGCTCAGGCGCGTCCCCCCGAACCGCCCCCTGAGGATCAGGTCATCCGGGTCGACGTGAACCTGGTCAACGTTTTCTTCAGTGTCCGCGACCGCCGCGGCGGCTACGTTTCCACACTCACCCGCGAGGACTTCACCGTCTTCGAAGAGGGCAAGCCGCAGGAGATCCGCTACTTCTCTCGCGAGACCGACCAGCCTCTCACTCTCGGGTTGCTGGTGGACGTCAGCGGCAGCCAGGAGGCGCTGATCGAACAGGAGCGCAGCGCCTCCAGCCGCTTCTTCCAGCGTGTGCTTCGCCCCAAGGACATGGCGTTCCTGATCAGCTTCGGCGTCGACGCCGAACTCTTGCAGGACCTGACCGGCTCCACCGCCCTGCTGGCCAAGGGGCTGGAACGGCTCCGGCTGAACGCCAACGTCAGCGGGCTGTCGCCCACCGGCCCTCCCGTGCCTGTGCCCGGCGGTCCGCGCGGAACCATCCTTTACGATGCCGTGTGGCTCGCCTCCAGGGAGAAGCTCCGCGGCGAAGTGGGGCGCAAGGCGCTGATTGTGATCACGGACGGCGTCGACGTCGGCAGCCGCGTGAAGCTGGAAGGCGCCATCGAAGAGGCGCAGCGCGCCGACGCCATCGTCTACGTCGTGCTGTTCGAGGACCCTCGCTACACCTCGTGGCAGTACGGCGGCGTCTCCGGCGAGGGCGCCATGCGCAGACTCGCCACAGAGACCGGCGGGCGCATCTTCCGCGTCAGCCGCCGCGAAACGCTCGACGATATTTACGACACCATTCAGGCCGAGCTCCGCAGCCAGTATTCGATCGCCTACGCGCCCACCAACCAGGCGCGGGACGGCAGCTTCCGCCGGATCGAGGTCAAGACGAAGAAGCGCGACTACCGCGTGCAGGTGCGGCGCGGCTATTACGCACCGAAGGAGTGACCTTCGGGGCGGCCTGCGGCCTTGCCGCCTGTCTCGCGTCCAAGGCTGGAAGCGTCACGCCGCAACCATGCGGCTGCGAAGCTGCACGTAGCTGCGCACGGCCGTCTCGAGCGGCGGCATCGGCGCCAGGCCTAGCGACTCCATGCGCTCATTCGAGAGGGCGGAATACTTCGGCCGCCGCGCCGGCGTGCGGTATTCGCGTTCGTTCGTGGGCCGCAGGTCGGGCTGCAGCCCCGCTTCGGCGAAAATCAATCGGGCGAAATCAAACCAGGAAATGGGCGTGCCTCCCCCGCAGTGGATGACGCCGGAGATCCCCCGCTCCACGAGGTCGGCCGTGCGCGCTGCCAGCAGGGGCGCGTACGTGGGGCTGCCGGTGTGATCCTCGACCACGCGGATCGGCTTGCCCTCGCGTGCCAGCCGCAGCATCAGCTCGATGAAATTGCCCCGCGCCGTCTGCAGGCCGCCCAGACCGAATACGCCAGAGGTGCGGATGATCAGCGCATCGTCGAGATATGCGCGGGCGTAATACTCCCCGGCGAGTTTCGACACAGCATACGCGCCCAGCGGATGCGGCGGATCGGTCTCGACATAAGGACGCCCCGAGGCCCCGTCGAACACATAGTCGGTGGAGTAGTGCACCAGCCGCGCGCCCGATTGCCGGCAGGCCAGGGCGATGTTGCGCACCGCCAGCGCATTCACCTGGAAGGCCGCCGCAGGCTCGCTTTCGGCCACGTCCACCTGATTGTAGGCGGCGGAATTCAGCACGACATCCGGCGCCACGCGCGCCACAGCCGCCTCCACAGCCTCGGCATTCGTGATGTCCACCTGCCGGCGGTCCAGGCCCGTCACTTCGTAGCCCCTCTGCCCGAACTCCCTCTCCAACTCCACGCCCAACTGTCCGGCGCAGCCAAATACGATGGCTCTCCTCATGCCTTGTACTATAGCGCGCACCCCGGCGGGAACGCTTTTTCAGGCATCGGGCTCATGGGAGTAGATCGCGTAGCCGATAAAAAAGGGTAGGAGAATTATTGCAACTTTGATACACTTCAGTTACGTCTAGTTCAACGGGAGTGGCACGGCAGTGAAGCGATTTCTGCATCGCTCGTTTCTCCGTAGCCGCCGGGTCGAAGCGCTAAGCTGGGTGCTGCTGGCGACGCTGGCGGTCGTGCTCGTCGTGTCGCTTTACGTCGGACTGCGCGGCATCGCCGCCTGAGGGGCCCCGGCCTTCGTCCAGCAACGCCTGCATCAGGGCGCGCAGTCCTGTGAGTGCATGCAGCACGCAATCGACCTCGACGCCGGCTACGAATGCGCCCTCTTCCGCCCGGCAGTGGATGATCTCGCCCAGGAACAGATCTTCCCGCGTCTCCACCTGCACGAGCGTGCCCGGCCGCAGCGGCAGCGGCATGCGGATCCGGGCCCCGCGGCCCGAGATCTCTTCCAACACCACCTCCTCCGGCGGCCCTTGCCGCGTCTCCCCGCCCTCTTCCTGCAGCGTGCGAAGCTCAGCCGGAATCCTCACCGGCGTCCGTCGCGTCGTTCGGCGCTCCATGCCCTCCATATCGGCGCGGAGCGCGGGCTTTCGAGCAAAGCGAAGAAGCGCTCACCCGCGCCATGCAAGCCAACAGAAAGCCGCCGCTGCGGCCACCGCCAGCAGTTCCAGACCCATCCGGGAGAGACTCCGCAGCCGGCTGCGCCCCTCGGCGCGCCGGGCCGCTCCCGTACCGGGCTGCTCCCGGGCAGGCTGTGGCGGCTCCACCCGCTCCGCCGTCTCGCCGGAGATCAGCACCGTTCCGCTCTCCCGGCTCTCCAGGGCCTTCAGACACCGGGCGCGCAGAACGGCAGGCATGACGTCGAGGCTCTCGAACCTCTCCAGGCCACGCCGCGTCGCCGCGAAGATCACCGTGTAACGGAAGCGGCCCGGCTTCGTTTCGAGGATCACCGCCCGCCTCCCGCCGCCGGCGTCACCCCCGCCGCTTGCGTATTGGAGCGGGCCGCCAGCTCCATTACACTCTCAATGAACCCCAGCGCCGCCTTCGACAGCGCCTTGTCCTTGCGGTAGACCAGCCCCAGCCGCCGCATCAGCGGCTCCGGCGCCAGGCTTACGGCGGCAAACTGCCCCGCTTCCACGCCCTCGCGGAAGTGCGATGCGGCCATGAAGGAGATCCCCATGCCGGCCAGAACGAACCGCTTGATCATCTCGGTCGAATCCAGCTCCATCGAGATCTGCAGCTCATCCTCCACCGGCTCCAGCCACTGGTTCAGCCTCGTGCGCGTGGCGCCGCCTTTCGGCAGCAGCAGCGGAAACGGCACGACGTCGCGAGGCGCCACCGCGGTTTTCTCCGCCAGCGGATGGGAGGCGGGTGCCAACAGCTTGATCTCGTCCGTGTAGACATGCACCACCTGAAGCCGCTTCTCCTGCACAGGCAGCTGCGTAAAGCCGAAGTCTGCCAGGTTGTCCACCACGGACTCCACCACGTGCCGCCCGTAGCTGCGGTCCACCAGCAACTGCACGTTCGGGAACTTCCTCTTGAACGAACTGAACACTGAAGGCAGCACGTAGATGCAGGTGGCTTCATTGGCGGCGATCACCAGTTCGCCGCGCGGCACGCGTTCAAGCTCGTTGATCGCGTCCTGCGCCTGCCGCCGCAGGTCCAGGATCTTCTCCGCGTATTCGGCGAAGATGCGCCCGGCGGGCGTCAGCTGGATCCGCGTCCCGAGCCTCTCGAACAGGCTGGCGTTCAACTCGGTCTCCAGCTGCCGGATCTGCGCGCTGATGGCCGGCTGCGTGCGGTAGCACGTCTGGGCGGCCTTGGAAAAGCTCTTCAGCCGCACGATCTCCAGAAACGTGTGGAGCTGGTCCAGATCCATCGGCGTACTGCCATACAGGGGCGGCTCGCCGCCCGGATACCCTCAATCCTAGCATCCGCCGCCGCCGGCCACACCCCGGCCGGTGGCGCGCCTGGCAACCCGGCGTCGCCTCCCTCACGGCGCGGTAACTCCGGCTCCGCATCCGGAGTCAGTTATGATGGAGCAAAACACGAAGGGGGCCTATGGAATTCAACAGACGGACGCTCCTGGCAGCGCTGGCGGCGTCGCAGACAAGGCTCGCCGCGCAGAACCCGCAACTGGGCATCCCCGGCCCGTATCCCGGCCGGGTGGTGGCGGTGGAGCACCCGGACAGCATCGTGGAGGGCGTCTACCAGCGCGAGCCCGTGCGCGAGATGATGCGCCGCGGCATGATGGAGCTTACCGGCGCACCGTCGTGGCAGGAGGCGTGGCGCGTTTTCTTCGAGCCGGGCGACGTGGTGATCATCAAGGTCAACCCGGTGGGGCAGCCGTACATTATTTCCTCGGCTGAGGTCTTCCAGGAGATCGTGGCAGGGCTCGAGGCGGCTGGCGTCAAGCGCGGCGACATCTTCGCCTACGACCGCTACCAGAGCGAGTTCCTCAGCGGCGGCTTCCGGAAGTGGCTCCCGGATGGCGTCCGCTGGAGTTGCGCCACGGTGAAATACGACAAGCTCCAGCTCGACATGGACGGCTACGACCGCGACCAGTACATCGAGCTGCCGCTCGTGGGAACCGGCCACGATCCCCGCGACCCGCACCACCGCCGCTCTTACGTGGCCAGGCTGCTCTCGCAGACTGCGAACAAGGTGGTCAACCTCGGCGTGCTGAAGCACCATCAGAGCGCGGGCATCACCATCGCCCTCAAAAACCTCAGCCACGGCTTCGTCAACAACGTCGCCCGCAGCCACGTCAGCCGCACCAACAACGCCTGTGGCATGTTCATCCCGGCCGTCGTCGACCACCGCATCTTCCGGCAGAAAGTGGTGCTCAACATCATCGACGGCATCAAGGGCGCCTACCACGGCGGCCCGGCGCGCCGCACGGCCAAGTACCTCTGGGAGCACAAGACGCTGTATTTCGGCACGGACCCGGTGGCGCTGGACCGCACCGGGTGGAACGTGCTCGACATGAAGCGCGGCCAGATGGGCATGGCGCCCATCGCGCTCGCGCCCGACGATCAGGACAGCAACTTCATCCGCATGCAGCCCGAGCACGTCGAACTCGCCGCCATGCTCGGCTTGGGTGAAGCCGACGAATCGAAGATCGATCTGCGCCGGCTCAAGTTGGGCTGAGGCCGCCCGCGCGCCGCTCTGCGCGCGCCCGGTCTGCAGGCGGTATTGATGAGGAGGCGCGCGCAGAGCGTCCGTGCGCAGCCGGTACGCTCTCAGGTGTCCGCAGCGGGCACGCGCGCTTCAGCCGGCGCGGTGCCCCGCCGCCTGCCCGCGGAATTTCCTCAGCACCGCCAGCACGCGGCCCTGAATTTCGATCCGATCCGGCTCGACAAAAATCGGCGCCATTTCGACGTTGGCAGGCTGCAGCCGGATTCGCCCGTCCGGCTCGCGGTACAGACGCTTGAGCGTCGTTTCCATGCCGTCCACCAGCGCCACCACGATCTCCCCGTCGCGCACCTCCGCGACCCGCTCCACCAAAACAAAATCCCCGCTGCAAATGTGGTCGTCGATCATCGAATCGCCCTTCACCTGCAGCGCGTACACATTCTCGGATTCGGCGAACTCGCCGAGATCCAGGCTTTCCGGCGACGCCACGCTCTCCACCGGTGAACCGGCTGCGATGCGCCCCAGCAAAGGCACCTCCCTGTGCCCCCCGTGCCGCATCTCCAACCTCGCCCGCTCGGCCTCCAGATACTCCGGAGACACTTCCACCGAGCGGCTCTCATTGAAGCGCCGCCGGACGTAGCCCTTCTGCTCCAGCGCCGAAATGTGCTTGTGCACCGTGGCCAGCGAGGACAGCTTCAGCCCCGCCGCGATCTCCTCAAAGCTGGGACTGTAGCCGTGCCGGCTGATATAGTCCACAAGAAAGTCGAGCACTTCCTTTTGACGCGGCGTGAGTGCCATGCACTCATTGTTGGCGAAGAACCAGCGAAAGTCAAGCCGTATTTTCCGAAGCGCGCGGCGAAAATCAGTTCAGCCCGCACGCGCCCGGCGTCGGACACACTCCGCCCGACGGGCACATCGGCGCCGCCGCTTCGCTCTTTCCCGCGGAGGCATGTGCGGAAAACGTGGAAAACTCTTTCTGCAGCTGCTCGCCGCCGCACGACGGGCACCGCAGCGCGCTCTCCCCGCTCTCGCCGCGCACCAGCTTCTCAAAACGAAGCCCGCAGCCCTTGCAACTGTATTCGAAAATCGGCATGGCTCTACCGTTGGCTTTCTTCCAGGATCGCTATCGCTATTTTATCAATCAGCGCCCGCACGGACGAAGCGGGCGCCGTCGAGCCGTTCACCAGGATCGAGAACGCCACGCGCTTGCCCGGATCCTCGCCCGCGTAGCCGGACAGCGCGGCCACATGCGAAAGGCTCCCCGTCTTGGCAACGATCTTCGACGCCTCCGCCATTCCACGGAAGCGCCCGTTCAGCGTCCCGTCCTCCCCCGCCACCGGAAGCAGCGAACGGAACAGTTCGCCCCTGCCCTTCTTCTCAAGATGCGCGAGCAGCGCCGTCAGCGCGCCCGCCGACAGCAGCCCCCGGCGCGACAGCCCGGAGCCATCCTCGAGGTCGAAGGCGTCCTCGCCCGCGCCCGCCTCTTTCAGCAGAGCAGCCATCTCTTCCACGCCGGCGCGCGACGTGCCCCGCCCCCGCGCCACGTGCGCCGTTTCCCGCAGCAGCATCTCCGCATGCAGGTTCTGGCTCACTTTGTTTACGATCCGCAGCAATTCCACCAACGGCGGAGACTCGCGCCGCGCCAGCTCCACCCCCTGCGGCTCACTCCATTCGGTTCCCTCCGCGCGCGTCAGCCCGCGCGCCCTGCCGCGAATCACGATGCCCCTCTGCCGCAGCAACTGCGCAAACACCTCCGCCGCGAACTGCACCGGATCAGGCACCGCCAGCGACTGCACCGCCACCCCTCCGCCCGGCGGCGCCATGCCGCGAATCTCCAGAACGCCAGACCCCGGCGCGCGAGCCATCTCGATCCTCCGTTCCGCGCCCGCGCGCGTGCGCAGCGTGTTGTACACCGTGAACAGCTCCACCGGAGGGCGGAATTCCACCGTCGCCGGCTCGCCCTCGCGGCTTCCCGGGCGCACCGTCACGCGCACTGCGTTGTCGTTGACCACCAGGGCGCTGACAGGAGCGCCGTACTCCCACGTCATGTCGCCCACCGCCCAGCCCGCCGGCCAGGGCGCCCACGGCCAGCGCGTGGCGTCGCCCACGATGTCGCCGTCGATCCGCTTCACGCCGCGGGCCGCCACCTGAGCCGCCAGGTCGGCCAGCGGCCCCAGCGGATCGCCGTCTTTGGCATCCTTCGCATACGGCACAGCCCTGCCGGAGAGCGTCGGATCGCCGCCGCCCACCAGCCGCACGTCGCCCCGCACGCGCCCTTCCTCATCCACAGGTCCGGCCGCAAGAACGCGCGTCGCCATGCGGTAGTCCGGCCCCAGCCGTTCGAGCGCCAGCGCCGTGCTCACGAGCTTCGTGTTCGACGCCGGCGTCATGGGAACCTGAGCGTTGCGCTCGAACAGCACTGCGCCGTCGGCGAGCCTCACCACGTGAATGCCCCACGCCGCCCGCCGCGCCTCCGGCGCCTCCAGCAGCGCCTCGATCCGCCGCGCGAGCCCCTGCCCCGCCACGGGCCAGGCGGCGCCCGCCAGGCACGCCCACAAAAGCCACGCTTCGCTTCTCATGCGCTTCAGTGTATCCTGAGGCCGTGCTCCGCCTGCTATTATGCGCGGTCGCCCTGCTCGCTTCCGCCGGCGGGCTCGATCCTAGACCCGCCGCCTCCGACTACCCCCACCATGCCGTGATGCCCAGGGCGTCGCTCGGCGCCGAATACCACGGACGCGCCTTCGACTCAAAGGAAGGCGGCTTCTTCGCCCAGGATTACCTCGTCGTCGAGGCCGCCCTGTTCCCGGCCTCCGCGCCGCTGGAGTTCTCCCCCTCCCACTTCCGCCTGCGCATCAACGGCAGGCGGCCCGAACTGCTCCCGGTCACTCCCGGCACCGTCGCTCTCGCCATTCGCCAGCCCGACAACTATGAGCAGCGGCCCGGCCTTGTCGCCGGAGGCGGTGTCGGCGGCGGCCAGGTGATCTTCGGCCGCCCCCGCCGTTCGGAACGCTTTCCCGGCGACCCCGAAGGCCGCATCCCCACGCGCGGCCCCGGCTCGGAGCAGGCCTCCCCGCCCAAGCCCCTCCTCGACGCCGCCGGGTCCGTGGAGCGCTTCGCGCTTTCGCGCATGGAGGCGCAGCCCGCGGGCGCCGCCGGCCTGGTCTACTTCTACTGGCGCGGCAAGCATTCGAAGGTCAAAAAGGTGGAGCTGATCTACGACGGGCCCGCCGGCCAGGCTGTTCTCAGGCTGCGGTGAGCTTCGACTCCAGCCACAGCGCCGCCAGCAGCGCCACCACCATCAACGCCCCAAGCACCGGCAGCCCCATCACCACGCCGACCCCCGCGAAGGCGGCAAAATAGCCCAGCGACGCCGGAGCCAGCAGCGCTCCGGTCCACGCCACCGAAAAGATCCCGTTGAACACCGCCGGATGGTAGCGCGGGAACCGGTCGCCGATCCTCTCCAGCACCAGCGGCAGAATCACCGAGAACCCTCCCCCGGCCAAGAGCACGCCTACTGATGCGCCAAACAGGTTGTCAGTGAAGTACAGCGCCACACATCCGAACACTTGCGCCACCACTGCTCCTGCCAGCAGCCTCCCGTGGCGCACGCGGCTCAGCGCCCACTGCACCGCCACCCGCCCGACGAGCAGCGCCGCCCAGTACAGCGCCAGCAGCAGCAACGACGTCGCCGGGCTCGCGCCCAGACGCTGCGTCAGGAACAGCGCCAGCCAACCGGCGAGCGCCCCCTCGTTGCCGAACTGAAAGAACAATAGCGCCGCAAACAGCAGCGCCGCTGGCTTCCGGAAATCTTCCAGCGCCTCGCGCCAGTGACGCACCGGCAGCACAATCTCCGGCGCCTTCGGCGTCCGGGCGAACACCCCGGCAGCCAGCCCGGGCGCAGCCGCCAGCAGGATCAGCAGGCTCGGCGCCGTGTAGAAGAAGAACGCGCCCGAAAAGAACAGCGCGCACGCCAGGCACCCGGCGCCGAACAGAATCCCCGAGAGGTTCAAGGTCGCTGTCCGGTCGCGCTCATACATCGGCGTGATGGCGTGCATGCCCCCCTGGTTCATCACGCCCGCCGCCATTCCGAGGAGAAACAGCCCGGCCAGGCGCCCCCACTCGCTCGCCGGCGGGCAGAACGCCGCCAGCTCCAGCAGCGCCAGGCATGCCAGCGCGCAGCCCGCTGCCAGGGTGAATCCCACACCCTTCCTCGCCAGCAGCGCCGCTCCTCCGGCCCCGCCCGCCAAAACCCCCAGGTTCAGCAGCAGGAACGAGTGCCCGATCCACACATAAGCCGGATGCAGGTGGTAGCGCCAGACAGGAAGCGCCGCTCCCAGCAAGGCCATCGACATCCCGGAGAAGAACATCACGGCAACGCCGCGCCGCGCTACTGCCATCGCCGCGCTGCCAGCCACGTTCATTCTTTCTTCGCTCCCTGTTCTGAGAGTACCGAACGTATTGTACTTCCCCGGACGCCCGCTTCCAATTCCAGCTTTCATAGCCGGATTCCGGGAATCGGAAGGAAATCGGGCCATCGAAAGCGAACGATCTCGTGTTTTCAATACGTTAACAATGGAACTTCACTTGCCTCGCAGAGGGCGGGTCTAGGTTATCTCACTGAGGCTGGGCGGTTGCCTCCTCCCCGATTTGAGTTCCCCAAGGCAGCGCTCGGGTCACGCTGCCCTCGTTCGGCCGCCGCTCTTTCCGGCTTCACCTGATGCCGCGGCGCTCGCGGCTAAAGGAACCTGTGCCATCCGCCGTTGGCTCAACTGTGGCAGCATATTCATTGCCCGCAATGAGCCGCCGCCGCGCCGCCATCCTTGGAGTCTCCCTGCTCCTCATCCTCCCCGTGCTGTTGCAGAAGCACGTTCAGGCGGGCGACCTGGCCAGCCACCTCTACAACACGTGGCTTGTCCTGCTGGTCAAGTCGGGTGAGCCGCTCGGACTGGAGATTGTGCCGCAGTACTCCAACGTTCTCTTCGACTGGTGGCTGGAGGGGCTGTGGCGCCTCGGCGGCCCCCGGTTCGCGGAGAAGACGGCAGTCTCCGCGTCGGTGCTGCTCTTTTTCTGGGGTTCGTTCTTCCTGCTTTCTCGCCTGTCGGAGCGCTCGGCGTGGCCTTCGGCGCCGCTGCTGGCCATGCTGGCCTACGGCTGGGTGTATCACCAAGGCTTCTTCAACTACTATCTGTCGTGCGCCTTCGGATTCTGGGCCATCGGGCTGGCTTTCTCGCTGGGGTGGCAGCGCTGGCTGGCGGCGCCGCTGCTGCTGTTGGCTGGCATTGCCCACCTGATGGGGGCCGCCGTAGCCGCCGGTTTGGCCGCCTATCTGGCGGTGCGCGGCTCCCTCCCCGCCTCCCGCAGGAAATGGTTGCTCCTTGGAGCTGTCGCGGCGGTGGCGGCTGTTGGCGCGGGCGTTGCTGCTGCGGTTCCCGCAGCCTGGAAACTGCACCGGTTCATGCACCTGTCGGCAGTCACGCCGTTTCACGTCTTTCACGGCGCTTACGTGGTTCCGGCGCTGCTGCTGTTGTTGTTCTGGATCACTGCGGCGCTGTGGACCGCCGTCCGATACCGGAAAGCCATGCTCCTCGGCCCGGCAGCCGGTGCAGCGGCGCTCTGCGCCGCCGCCCTGCTCATCCTCCCCACAAGCCTCGATTGGACGGGCACCCGCCAGTCTCTGTTCTTCGTGGATTGGCGCCTCGCCCCATGGTTCACTCTGTTCCTGCATGCGCTGCTCTCCGCCCGGCTGCCCGCGCGCTTCACACTCGCCGCCTTGCTGTCGGCGGCAGTGGCCTTTTTCACCCCGCTTTCCCTCACGTGGTACGAGTTGGGACGGATGGAGCTTGCCTTCCACTCGGCTGCCAGGAAAGTCCCGCCGCGCGCAAGAACCATCGCCAGCGTCACCACCTCTCTCTCGGGTATGAATCCTCTGCTACACATGATCGACCGCGCCTGTATCGGGCATTGCTTCAGTTACGGGAATTACGAGCCTTCCACCGCACAGTTCCGCCTCCGATCGCGTCCGGGGTCTCCCGTCGTCATGGACTCGCCCCGGAGCGTCTTCGCTTTGCAGGAAAGCCGCTACTTCGTGCGCCGGGAGGATCTGCCTCTCTATGGACTCATCCTGAAGCAGACGCGCCCGTTCTCCCTGGAGGTGCGCGCCTTCCACGCGGGAGAGAAAGTGAACCGGGAGAACGTCCCCCTGCCGCCGGAATGGTTCTGATCCCGCCGGCTCCAGGCGACACGAAAGCGCCGAGTGGGGAAGCAGGCGGCTATATATGGTTGCCTTCTCGGCGATACGACGACAGGTTGGCGTCCCCTTTCAGTTTTCTGTTGACTTGCCACCCGCTTTCCCGTATGATGAGGCCATCACGGAAGAAAGGAGGTGGTCCAGTCGATATGAGTTCTGGTAGTAAGCGTTCGCGCGAGGTGGTCAGCGGATAGGCGCGCTTCTGGTTTCCGTGCCGCTCGCCATTCGGGCCCATTGAGGCTGGCGAAGGGGGCGCGCCGGATCCAAACCACTTCAGCGCACCCAGTACAGGCCGCAGGCCTGTTACCTTAGGCTACCGAAAGCCCCGCCGCCGGAGTCCGGCCGCGGGGCTTTGCATCTCCTGCACAACTCGCCCGGCTCTGTTACACTGAGAAGAGTCAAGAGGTTCCCTCCACCCATGAAAGCCGGCATCCACCCCGCTTACAACGAAGTCAACGTCATTTGCGCCTGTGGCAATATCTTCAAGACGCGTTCCACCCACAAGGGCGACATCCGCGTGGAAATCTGCTCCAGCTGCCACCCCTTCTTCACCGGGCGCCAGAAGCTCGTGGACTCCGAGGGCCGTATCGACCGCTTCCAGCGCAAGCTTCAGCGCACGGCCGCCATCAAGAAAGAACGCGCCGACAGGAACGCGCCCTCGGCCAACTGATCTCCACCCTCCAGGGCGCGGCTCAACGGCCGCGCTCTTTCTCTTCCCGCTTCCGCTTCTCCTCCCGCTCCTTCCGCATCCGCGCGTATTCTTCCTGCTGCTCCGGCGTCAGAATCGCGTTGATCTTCGCCGTCTGCGCGTCCTGCAACGCCTTCACCTCGGGCCGCTGCTTCTCCCGCAGCTGCCGGAACTGCTCGCGCGTCTCGTCCAGGATCCGGTTCAGGTCAGCCAACTGGTCCGGCGTAAGCTTCAGCCGCCGGTTCATCTCCTCCACATAGGCGCGCCGGTACTCCTCCGGCGATCGGGGCGCCCTGGCTGCGCGATTCGATCCGCCCAGGTAGCGGTCTCCCACCACGCCCACCACGACGCCGCTGGCGAACACCACCAGCAGGCTCAGCGCCAGGATCAGGTTCGACTTCCTCATCGCCCGGGATGCTCCGCCGGCGCTTCCGCCACGAGCCCCGCCAGCTCGGCGGGGGCGATCTCGGCCTCGGTCTGCGCCATCAGCGTCTCCACGTAAGTTCCCGTGTAGAAGTCGGCCTGCTGCCGCGAACCCAGCTGCAAGGCCACCAGCAGCACGCTCGCAGCCGCAGCCGCCACCGCCAGCCCGTTGGCCCACTTCCACAGCCGCTCTGTCCAGCCCTGCGTGCTCTCAATTCGGGCCCACAGCCGCGGCACGAAGTCCGGGCGCGCCTCAGGCGCTTCGCAGGCCTCGCGGTAGGCCTCCAGCAGGCGGTCCAGGTCCTTCTCCATATCCCGATACTCAGCGCTCATTGTCCGATCCTTTCCGGGCCTCGCCGCCGAGCCGCGCCGCATAGGCCCGAAGCACCCTCTGGCGGGCCCGGAACAGCCTCACCTTCAGGGCGTTCTCGTTCACCCGGTAGATCCTCTCCAGCTCTTTCAGCGACAAGCCTTCCACTTCCTTCAGCGTCAGCAGCAGCCGGTCTTCCTCGGAAACGCCGGCCAGCAGCGAATCCACCAGCTCCCGGATCCGGGCCTTTTCCTTCTCATCGACCTGCACCTTCGATCCGGCTGCCGCATCGGCCATCATCACCTGCTGCTCGCTCAGATCGGCCACCCGGCTCTCCAGCTTCCGCTTCCTTCGCTTCCGCAGGTAATCCAGAGCCGCGTTCACCGTCAGCCGGTACAGCCACGGCTCGAACACCTCCGGGCTGCGGAGCTGATCCAGAGAATAATACAGCCGGATGAAGACCTCTTGCGCGACATCCTCGACATCCTCCGGGCGCCCGATCAGCCGCGACACCGTGCCAAAGATCCTGCGCCGGTACGCCTGGACGATCTCGTTGAACGCCTGGGCGTCGCCGGCCTGCGCCCGCTCGACAATGTCGAATTCCACCAGCATGAACCGAGTGGGAACGGGCGCGGTTTACATTTCTTTACCTGCCTTTAAGGCGCGCCCGGCTCAGCCACAGGTTACAACATTTTCGCCGCTTCTCGTCTCGAACCGTACCCGCATGGTAAAATTGGCACTTACCCCCTCGGAATGGACTTCCTCTCCGGCCTGAATCCCGAACAGCGCCGCGCCGTCGAGCACGTCGAAGGCCCACTGTTGATCCTCGCCGGCGCCGGCAGCGGCAAGACGCGGGTCATCACCCATCGCATCGCCCACCTGATCGCCCGCCACGGCGTCTACGGCCCGTCGATTCTCGCCGTTACGTTCACCAACAAGGCTGCCGGAGAGATGCGCGAGCGCGTCCTGCGCCTCCTCGGCGGCCTGCCCGCACAGTCCGGCCCCGTCGTCTCCACCTTCCACTCCTTCTGCGTCCGGCTGCTCCGGCGCGACGGCGCCTCGCTCGCCCAGCTCCGCCCCGGCTTCACGACCTCTTTCCAGATCTACGACGACGCCGACCAGCTCGCCTTGCTCAAACAGGTCTACAAGAAGCTCGGCATCGACGAGAAGGCCACGCCCCCGCGCGGCATCCTCTCCCGCATCAGCCACGCCAAGAACCAGAAGCTCGCCCCCGAGGACATCTACCGCGTCTCGGCCGCCCCCGATGCCGCCCGCCTCGCTGTCCTCTACGAGCACTACCAGCAGGCCCTCCAGGCCGCCAACGCGCTCGACTTCGACGACCTGCTGCTGGAAGCCGTGCGCCTTCTTCGAAACGACGCCCAGGTGCGCGACCTCTGGAACCGCCGCGTCCAGTTCCTGATGATCGACGAGTACCAGGACACCAACCGGCCCCAGTACGAACTGATGCGGCTGCTCAGCGCGGCCCACTCCAACGTCGCCGTCGTCGGCGACGAGGACCAGTCCATCTACGGCTGGCGCGGCGCCGACATCCGCAACATCCTCGACTTCGAAAAAGACTTCCCCAACGCCGCCGTCATCCGCCTGGAACGCAACTACCGCTCCACCAAGACCATCCTCGAAGCCGCCTCGCGCGTCGTCGAGCATAACACCGCCCGCAAGGGCAAAACCCTCTGGACCGACGGGCCCGAGGGCGACCCGATCTGCTACTTCGAAGCCGAGGACGGCGAGCAGGAGGCGCTGTTTATCGCCGACACCATCCGCAAGATCCTCGCCTCCGATCCGCAGACGCACGCGGCCGTGCTCTACCGCACCAATTTTCAGTCGCGGCAAATCGAAGAGGCGCTGCGCCGCTACGCCCTCCCCTACAAGGTCGTTGGCGGGCTTTCGTTCTACCAGCGCGCCGAGATCAAAGACGCGCTCGCCTACCTGCACCTGGCGCTGAACCCGCGCGACAACATCTCTTTGCTCCGCATTCTGAACGTGCCCGCGCGCGGCATCGGCAAGACCACCGCCGAGCAGCTGGAAGCCGCCGCCGCGCGCAGCGGCGTCAGTCTGTGGGAAGCCATCGGCGAAGCCGTGGAAAGCCATTCCCTCGGCGCCCGCGCCGAGGCTGCCCTCGCCGCCTTCCTCCGCATGATGGAGGAACTGATCGACGCCGCCCGCCGCCTGCCGCCCCACGAGCTGCTCGCCCTGGTTCTCGAGCGCACCGGCTACAGGCGCATGCTCGAGGCGGAAGGCACTCCCGAGTCCGAGTCCCGCCTCGGCAACCTGGAGGAGCTCGTCTCCGCCGCCGCCGACGCCGCCGAGCGCGGCGAGTCTCTCCAGGAATTCCTCGACACCACGGCCCTGCGCTCGGACGCCGACGACGTGGACACCACCGCGCAGGTCTCGCTGCTGACGATGCACAACGCCAAGGGGCTCGAGTTTCCCGTCGTCTTCATTGCCGGCATGGAAGAAGGGCTGTTCCCCCACTCGCGCTCCGTTGACAGCGAATCCATGCTCGAGGAGGAGCGCCGCCTCTGCTACGTGGCGATGACGCGCGCCATGCGCCGCCTCTACCTCACCAGCGCCCGCTGGCGGCGCAAGTACGGCGGCGCGCCGCTGGACGCCTGCCAGCCCTCGCGGTTCCTCGACGAGATCCCCGCGCGCCTGCTGGAGCCGCTCCACGAGCCTCGCGGCCTCGCCGGCGCACTCAACCTGTTCGGCGAACGCGCCGCCGTGCGCGAAGCCGCGCGCCGCCACACCTTCACGGGCAAAACCTGCAATTCGATCGATCACATCCAGCAGTTCTTCGCCCAGCGGGGCACGAGCGGCCACGCCATAAGCGCCGCGCAACCCGCCGCCCCCAAAGCTGCTCCGCCGCCGGCGCCGCAGGCGGCGAGACCGGCCCCGCAACCCGCACCTACTCAGCCGCAGAAGCCCGCCGCACCCCCGCAGAGACAGGCGGCGCGCCGTCCGCTGCGCCCGGGCGCATCGGTGGTCCATCCGAAGTACGGCCGCGGCACCGTCCTGCGCAAGGAGGGCGAGGGCGACGACGCCAAGCTGACCGTGAGTTTCCCGGGCTACGGCCTGAAGAAGCTGGTGGCGCGCTACGCCGGGCTCCAGCAGGACGACTGAGTTTTTGTACACTACACAAGGACCTTCACGATGAACACGAAGAACGTCACTGACCGGGCAGAACGCAAGGCCCTGAAGCGCAAGGCGCGCAAGGAAGCCGAGGTGAAGAACCCGCTCCAGCCGCGCGACTACGAGCGCGGGTCGAAGAAGCACAAGATCCGCAAAATGGCCAAAGGGCAGCGCAAACGCTAGCCGGGCAGGCCGGACCGTCCGCGCGTCCGGCCGCCGCCGGAAAGGGCCGCTCGGGTGAAGTCCCTCTTTCGCACGAAGAGCATTCCCGAACTCATCGCCGCCGCCGAGGCGCCCGACAAGCGGCTCGCCCGCACGCTCGGACCGTGGTCGCTCATGGCCCTCGGCATCGGCGCGGTCATCGGCTCCGGCATCTTCATCCTCACCGGCACGGCCGCCGCGGGCGAGGTGCGCACCTACGAGTCGCTGCTCCACGTGCCCCTGCTCGACCTGATCCTGCAGGGGGGCAACTCGAGCTTCACGTTCGGCCGCCCCGGCGCCGGCCCCGGCGTGGCCCTCTCTTTCCTGCTCACGGCCATCGTGTGCGGCTTCGCCGCCCTGTGCTACGCCGAGATGGCCTGCGCCATTCCCGTGGCCGGCTCGGCCTACACCTACGCCTACGCCACCATGGGCGAGTTCATCGCCTGGATGATCGGCTGGAATCTCGTGCTGGAATACGCGGTCTCGAACATGGCGGTGGCGGTGGGCTTCTCCGCCCACATCACACACATGATCGAAGGCGTGATCGGCATCCCCCTGCCGCGCGCCCTCACCACGCCCGCCATCCAGGGCGGCGAATTCACCGGCGCCTGGTTCAACCTCCCCGGCTTCCTCGTCGTCATGGGGCTCACCTGGCTCCTCGTTTATGGCATCAAGGAGAGCGCCCGCGCCAACGACATCATGGTGCTCGTCAAGATCGCCGCCATCCTCGTCTTCATCCTCGGCGCGGCGCGAGCCATCCAGCCGGACAACTACCGCCCGTTTATGCCCAACGGCTTCACCGGCGTGCTCACCGGCGCCGCCATTGTCTTCTTCACCTACATCGGATTCGACTCGGTCTCCACCGCCGCCGAAGAGTGCAAGAACCCCCAGCGCGATCTGCCCATCGGCATCCTCGGCACCCTCGTCGTCTGCGGGTTGCTCTATGTCGGCGTCGCCGTGGTGCTCACCGGCATCGCCCGCTGGGACACGCTCAACAACGCCGCCCCCATCGTGGGGGCGCTCAAGAACCTCGGCATGAACACGCTGTGGAAATGGATCGACATCGGCGCGCTCGGCGGCATGGTGTCGTCGCTGCTGGTGTTCCAGTTCGGGCAGGCGCGCGTGTGGTTCGCGATGTCGCGCGACGGGCTGCTGCCGAGCTTCTTCTCGAAGATCCACCCCGTGCATCGCACGCCATACGTCTCCACCTGGATCGCCGGCTTCGCCGTCGCCATCCCCTCCGGCGTGTGGGACGTGGGCACCTTCGCCGACCTCTCTTCCATCGGCACGCTGTTCGCCTTCTTCGTCGTCTCGGCGGGCGTGCTCATCCTGCGCCGCATCCGCCCGGCGCGCGAGGGCGCCTTCCGGGTGCCCTTCGGCCCGGTATTCCCCGTGCTCTCCATGCTCACCTGCCTGGTGCTGATGATGGCGCTGCCGCTGGAGACCTGGGTGCGATTCGTGGGCTGGTCCGTCGCCGGCATCGTGATCTACTTCGCCTTCGGGAGGAAGCACAGTGCCCTGGCGCCTTAGCCTCGCCCTGCTGATTCTCGCCTGCCCGGCTCTTCCCCAGACGCCGCATCACCATCCCCCGGGCGGCATGGAGCAGTGGCTGGAAGACTCCCGCCGCGCGGAATGGCAAAAGCCCGCCGAAGTCCTCGCCGCCCTCGCCCTGCGCGGGGATGAGACCGTGGCCGATATCGGCGCCGGCACGGGCTACTTCACCCGCCTGTTCTCCGGACACGCCGCCAAAGTGTATGCCGTCGATGTGGAGGCCCGCCTCCTGGAACGCATCGCCTCGCTGCGCCTGCCGAACGTCGTCACGGTCCTTGCTGCCACCGATGACCCGCGCCTGCCCGGCGCCGCTACCGACACCATCTTCCTCTGCAACGTGCTGCATCACATCGCCAACCGCTCCGCTTATTACCAGAAACTCCGCGCCGCCCTCAGGCCGGGCGGGCGCATCGTGATTATCGACTTCCACAAGCGCCCCCTGCCGGAAGGACCGCCTCCCTCCATGAAGCTCGCCGGGGAGGAAGTCGAGCAGGAATTCCACGAAGCGGGATTCCGCCTCGACCGGAAGCACCGCTTCCTGCCGTACCAGTATTTCCTCGAATTCCGGCCCCGCTGAGCCGCCATGATTGCCTGGCTTGAGTGGCTTCCTCTCTGGCTCTGGCTTGCGGCCGCCACGCTTTTCTTTCTGCTGTGCGCCGCAGCCTGGATGGCGCCTCGCAGCGTGAGCCTGCGCATCCGCGCCGGCTGGAGGCGCACGGCACGGGGGCAGTCCGGGCTGCGCCTGGTCTTCCCGTCAGGACTGGCTCTGCTGGCCGCATCCCTCTTGTTCGCGGTCAGCGCAAGTGAAACTCTCGCCGTCCGTCTCGCCGCCGCAGGCGCCGCCGGCGTCACCTTCTGGCTGGCGGCCGACCTGGCCTGGCGCTGGATCCGGGCCGCGGCCTCCCGCCATGCCGCGCTGCACCGTGAATGGAGCGGCCGCGCCGCCGCGGC
The DNA here is from genome assembly GCA_964458495.1 of uncultured Arcobacter sp. Classification (GTDB taxonomy): domain Bacteria; phylum Acidobacteriota; class Terriglobia; order Bryobacterales; family Bryobacteraceae; genus JANWVO01. Next base: position 45,286 of record CAYWJB010000005.1, on the reverse strand, counting down.
CGCAAGCGAACTGGCCGGCGTGGCCGCGGAAGCGTTGCTGCCCGCCGCCGCATGCCGCATCCTCTGCGAGCGTCTGGGCTGCTCCTGGGCGGCGCTGTATTGGGCCGCCGAGGGTGAATACCGGCTGCTGGCCGCGCATCCGGGCGCCCCGGGCGATGCCGCTCCATGGGATGCGCTCAGCCCGTTGGTCCGTGCGCTCTCTTCAGCCCCCGGCGAACCGTTGCCGCTGGCCCGCCCGGCCGCGGAAGAGCTTCTCGCGCTCGCGGGCGGCAATGGCGCTGCGACCCTCGCACAGGCCCGGCTGGAGTCCCTCGAGGCCGCAGTGACCGCGCCCCTCCTGCGCGGCGAACGGCTGGAAGGCTTCTTCCTGCTCGGCCGCCTGGCTTCGGGCGAGCCTTACTCTCAGCACCACTTCGCTTTCCTGGAGCGGTTCGCCGTGGCAGCCGCCTTGTTGCGCGAATCCCTGGCCGCGGCAGGCAAGCAGGCGGAACTGGCCGCCACGGAAGCCCGCCACGAGGCGCGCCGCGCCGCCGTCCGGCTGGCGCTCGGAGCGCTCAAGCCGCCCGAGGAGATCGCGCTGCCAGACCTGGACTGCGCCGGCATGGCCGAAAACGGAAGCCAGTGCCGGGTCTTTCTCGACATGGTTAGCCTGCCCGGGCGCGCCGCTGCATTCGCCGCCGTCGAGATGGACTCGGGCTTTGAAGAAGCGGCCATCCGCCTGGTGCAGCTACAGGCGCTGTTGCGCTCGCGCGTGCGCGCTTATCACGAAGACCTGGCCGAACTGGCCGATTCCACGCGGCGCGCTCTGGAGGGCGCGGGGGCGGGCTGGCCGTCCGCGCGCCTGTTTCTGGCCCGTTACCGGTCCGGCACGCGGCGGCTGCACTACATCAACGCCGGCCTCCTGCCGCCTTTTCTCTTCCGGCGCACAGCCGAAGGCGCGGAGGCGCTGCGCCTCAAGCACACCGGTCCTCCGCTGGATGCGGACACCGTCTTCCGCTGCGAGGAGGCGGAGATCGAACTCGCCCCCGGCGATCTCCTGCTCGCCGTCTCCTCCACGGTTCCAGCCGCCGCCGGCGCGGAAGGCGAAGCGTGGGGCGACGCCCGCATCATTGAGACTCTCGCGGACTGGCGGCCCGGATCCGCGAGCGCCCTGCTCGAACGGGCCGCCGGCGCATGGAAGCAGCATCTCGCTGTTCCCGGCGAACTGCCGCCGCACCTGTTTCTGTTGCTTCGGCCCAAGCCCTGAACGCCGCTCAGCTCTTGCCGAGCACGACGCGCTCGATGGCTCCCTTCATCTTGAGCACCGCCTCCAGTTCGGCCTGGAAGATCTGTTCCGGCGTGGCGCCCTCCGGCGGACGCGCCCCGCTCTCGATGCCCCAGAAGCCGTGGAATCCGCTGGCCATGCACATCCGCAGCTTCTTCTCGAGATCCCACCCCGGGATGTCCTTCACGCTGATGCCGCGCGCCCACGGCAGCGTCTTCCCGATCGCCGCGTAATGGTCGTCGCCCTTGTTCCAGTTGCCCAGGTCGACCAGCAGCCCGAACTGCGGATCGTTCACCTCCTTCATCAGCCGCGCGAGCACGTCCGGGTCGGACGAGGCGCCGCCGTGGTTCTCGATCAGGATCTGGATCCCCGAGCCGCGCGCATACGCCAGCAGATCGCGAAAGCTCTCCGCCGCGCGCGCTATCAGGGTCTCGTCCTTGCGCCAGTCGCCCTCGCCGCCACGCATGTTGCAGCGAATCGACCGGCAGCCCAGGTAGTGGGCGATGTCGACCCATTTGCGGTGCGCCACGGCGGCAGCGCGCCGCTCGCGCGCGTCCGTTCCGGCCGTGGGGTCCTCGTCGTCCACCATGATGAGCACCGGCGTGACGCCCGCGTCCGCCAGGCTCTTTTTCAGCCGCCGTAGATAGCCGAGCGTCGGGTTCTCGAAAAACTGGTTGACGAACTCCAGCGCATCGAGCCCCGCCTTCTCGCGCACGATGCGCGGCATGTCGAGGTTCTTCCACACGCCGGCGCGGAAGCTGCGGTTAAAGGACCATTGCGCCAGCGAAATGCGGTCCTGCGCCTGCCAGGAGGCGGCGCTGGCGGCTGCCGGCGCGGCGGCGAGCCATTGTCTCCGGTTCATCTCCATCGGGGTCTCTCCGCAGGGATTCTATCTCGTGCTGCGGCCCGCCGCTTGCAGCCCGGGGCCGTGGTATCGCATCTTATTGGCAGGAACAGAGGGAGGGAGGGGATGCCGGCACGCCTGGATGACGAAACCAGAGCCATTGAGAGGCTCATCGCCGAGATCAACGCCATCGGCCGCCGCCGCGACCGCACCGGGCGGCAGGTGTTGTGGGCGTTCGGCATCACCTTCGCCGCGGCGTTGTGCCTGCTGGCCTGGGTGGCGCTGTTCGCCGGACCTCCGGCGCGCATCGTCAAAATGGACGGCCCGCGCGCCCCGGCCGTGCTGAAGCAGTACCGCGTGCCGCCGCAGCAATAAAACGCCGCAGAAGGAAGAAGGCCCGGAAGGCGCCACCTGGCCGCCTCCCGGGCCTCGCGCAGCCTGAAGTCAGGCGCGAAGTCAGAATTGGATGCGCGCCTGCACCTGGATCCACCGGTTGGTGGCCGAGGTCTGCGACACGATCTTGCCGAAGTCGGCGCGGTAGGGATCGGTGATGGGATCGTTCATCTGCGACCGGTTTTGGACGTTCAGCGCGTCCAGCCGCAACTGCATTGTCATGCCCTCGCGCAAAGTGAAGTTCTTGGCGAGGTTTGCATTCCACTGGTTGGTCATGTCGCGGCGCAGTCCGCCGATGCGCGTCGGAAAGACGCGCACATGGTATCCGGCGGGCCCGCGCGCCTGCGTGCGCTCGAAGCCGTCCGTGTTGAACCACTGGTCCCACGTGCGGTTCACGTTCTTGATCTGGTTCACGTCCTGCCCGTAGTAGAAGATATTGCCCCAGTTCAGCAGCGGCCCCGGCTGCCACTCGTAGGTAGCCGCCATCTGCCAGCCGCCGACCAGCGCATCCACCAGCCGGCTGGACCCGCCCAGGAATTTCTTCCCCTTGCCGAACGGGAACTCGAACACGCCGGTACCCGTGAACCGGTGCGGCCGGCCGTCGTTGCTCTCGCGCTCCGTGCGTCGCGCGTCGAACTCGTTCAGGAAAACGTCGGCGTCGCGCAACCGCATGCCCGTGTAGGCCAGGTTCAGGTTCCAGCCGCGGCTGAAGCGCTTTTCGAACGTGATCTGGAACTCCTGCGTCTTCGTGTAGGCAGTGGCTTCGCTGTTGTCGGTCAGCCCGTTGATGTTCGGGAAAGCGCGCAGCAGGCGGTGCCGGGCGATGATGCGCTGCGTGAAGAAGCTGTTGGCGTTCATATCGGCCCAGACCTCGGCGGGGAAGTCCTGCGCCCGGAAATTGCCGATGTAGAAGGGATTCGTCACGTTGGCGTTCAACAGCCGCTGGGCGCTCTCGTCGCGGGCCAGGCCGCCGACCCACCAGGAGGCGGCCAACGGCTGCAGCGGGCGCCCGGGCACGTTGCCCTGGCTGCTGAACTGGCTGATCCGGTCCGAATAGGTGCCGGCATAGGCGACCGTAACCACCATCGATGCGCCGAACTGCCGCTGGACGCTCGCCTGCCAACGCTGCTGCCTCGGGTGCGGCGTGTCCCAGGCGGTGAAGCCGAAGCCCCGCCCCTGATAGGCGTTGCCACCCAGCCGGTTGCGCGTGGGTTCATCGAAACGCGTGCCGTCGGCGCGCACCGGGAAGGGATCGTTCAGGATGCTGCGGAAGTTGTTGGGGTTTGCGCCCGCCGGGTAGGGCGCAGTCGCCGATCCCCACGTCTGCCCGAAATCATTGGAGATGATCGCGCTGGTCGTACGGGAGAAATTGAACTGATTGGGCCCGAAGTTCAGCACGTTCAGCGTGTCGAAGAACAGCCCGTAGCCGCCGCGGATCACAGTCTTGGAGTTGATCTGGTAGGCGGCGCCGGCCCGCGGCAGCCACATCAGTTCATTGTTGTAAAGCTGGCGCGGGGCGCCGTTGACGCCAACGTAGGTGTTGCCCCCGGCCACTTTGAACTGCGATGCGGGCAGTTCCGGAATCGGGTTGGCGGCATACGCCGCTTCGGCGCCGGCGGTGATCAGCGGGCGGAAATTCGGGTCCCAGTTGCCCACCATGCGGTCGAACCGCTCCGTGGAGCCGCGCTCGTATTCCAGGCGCAGGCCCAGATTCAGCGTCAGCTTCGAATTCACGCGCCAGTTGTCCTGGAAGAACCCGGCGTAATAGGGCGTGTGCAGCGCGTAGGAGTCATTGGTGGCGATGGTGGCGCTGGTCGGGACGCCGAGCATGAACGCCGCCCACGCCAGACCCAGGTTGCTGGCCGGTGTCAGCGTGTCGTCGTTGCGCCGCAGGTAGAACGAATTGAAGGTGAAGTTGCCGCTCGTGTTGCCGCCCCCGCCGCCCGTGCGGAACTGGTTGCGGTTGTCGAAGGCGAAGCGGAACGTGTGCTTGTTGGAGATGATCGTCCCCTCGGCTTTCGCCGTCAACTGGCGGTACCGGGTCCACACGGAGTAGCCGCTCGGGCTCACCAGCGAGTAGCCTTCCAGGTTCATGTAGGGCAGCAGGTGCTGCGAGCCCGCCTTCTGGTCCAGGTAGTCCGGCAGCCCGACGCTCGAGGGCTTGTAGGACCAGGCCACCTCTTGCAGGTTGCCTTCGCGGAACTGGTTCAGGGCGACGTTGAAGTTCCACATCTTCGTTGCCGATTGCGTGTAGACGATGTCGATGTTGCCGCCCTTGTTGTTGCGCACCAGACCGTTCTTGTTCAGGCCGCGCGCGGTCTCATACACCCAGTCGGCGCGGTCCTCGGGGCCGAAGTTGTTCACGCTCCAGCGGCCGAACATGCGCCACTGGTCGTTGATCTGGAAGTCGACGCGGTTGCTGACGGCGTAGTAGTCCCAGTTGTAGGGGGTCTGGTTGGCGAGGTAGTTGTTCTGCGGCTCGTCGCCCACGGCGATGTCGCGGTTGGGCTTCGGGTAGAACTTGAGGAACGCGTCCAGGGCCGGGTTGGCAAAGCGGCTCCTCGGGATGATGTTGCCCGGGAAAGGCGTGCGGATGAAATTGTTGGGGCGCGCGGGATCGCGCGTGATCGACGTCGGGTCGTGGACGATGAACCGCTGCGGGCTGGTGCGCACCTGGAGCAGGTCGCTGAAGTCGCCCTCGCGGTTCTTCAGCGTGGGAACCGTGCGGTTGATGTTGGCCGCGTCCTCGACCTTGACGTCCTTGAAGCCGTTATATGTGGCGAACCAGAACAGCTTGTTCTTGCCGTTATAGATCTTCGGCAGAACCACGGGACCGCCCATTGAAACGCCCCAGTTGTTGCTGCGCCCGGTGGGCTGCTTGTCCTGGCTGCGCAGTTCGTTGGCCAGCGCCGTGTTTCCCGCCGCTTCCGCGGCGGCGATGCGGCGGTAATAATTCTGCTTCACGAAAAAGGGCGTGCCCTGCCAGCGCTGCTGCCAGTGCTGCCAGGTCATGGTGCCGTGCAGGGCGTTGGTGCCCGATTTGGAGATCATGCTGACGGCGGCGCCCGAGGTCTGCCCGATGCCCGCGTCAAAGTTGTTGGTCTCCACCTTGAACTCGGCGATCGCGTCGGTGTACGGCAGATACGCCGTGCGGCGCGACGGACCCTGGTTGGGCGAGCCGTCCAGCGTCCAGGCGTTGCCGCCCACGTTGCCGCTTACGTTGTAATCGGAGCCGCCAACGTTGGAGTGCAGCGCGAGGTAATTGTTCACGCCTCCGGTCTGCACCCCGGGAGCGAGTTTAACGAGCAGGAGCGCGCTGTTGCCCATCACCGGCAGCTCCATCAGCGATTTGTTGTCGATCACGCGCCCGCTGGTCACGGCGTTCGTCTCAAGCAGCGGCGCTTCTGCCACGACGGAGACCGTCTCCGTCAGGCCGCCCACTTCCAGCGTGACGGTCACCTCGATCCTCGAGGAAACCGGCAGCGTGATGCCGCGGCGGACCAGGCGCTTGAAGCCCTGCGCCTCCACGGTCACCTCGTATTGGCCCGGGATCAGCAGGTTCAGCTCGTAGTAGCCGGCTTCATTGGTTTTTGTCGCCAGCGCCACCCCAGTATCGGCGTTCCGCACGCTGACCGTGGCGCCTGTCACCACCGCCGCCTGGGGATCGTACACATACCCGAAAAGCGAGGAGCGTGTTTCCTGGCCCGCTACAGCGCTTGCAAGAATGGCGCAGACAGCAAATGCCTGCAGTGTGTTCAGTCTCATTTTCACCCCTTTTCAATCACCCTTGCTCGAAGGCAATTGGTGCACTTCTATCAGAAGTTCGCGAGGGTGTCAATCGCCTTGGCTGAAGTGAATTGCGGGCACGCGTCCGGCGGAATGGGGTAGGGAAGAAGGATACTGAACCGCGGCTATTCGGCGGGACGGGTCTGCTCAAGCAGCGCGCGGCTGCGGGCGCGCGAGTGGTTCGTCGCCGTCTCCACGGCAGAGATCAGCATGGCGCGCAGCCCGTGGCGCTCCAGTTCGTGGATCGCCGAGATCGTCACCCCGCCGGGCGTGATCACCTGGTCGCGCAGGATCGCCGGGTGGATGCCGGTTTCTTTCACGAGCCGCGCCGCGCCCAGCACGGTCTGCTCCGCCAGCCGCGTGGCCACTTCGTGCGACAGGCCCATCTTCAGCCCGCCCGCGATCAGCGCCTCGATCACCATGTAAACGTAGGCGGGTCCGCTGCCCGAGAGCGCGGTGACCGCGTCCATCGCCTCCTCGTCGACGAAGCACACCACGCCGACGGCGCGGAAGATGCGCTCGACCAGCGCGCGGTGCTCCTGTGTGGCCACGCTGTTGGGGGAGATCGCCGTGGCGCCTTCCTCGATCACCACCGGGATGTTCGGCATGGCGCGGAACACGGGCATGCGCCGCGCGGTGAGCCGCTCAATCAGCCGGATCGGCGCCACCGCCGCCAGGGAGATCAGGATCTGGCCTTCGTGCAGCACGTCGCGGATCTCTTCCAGGACCTTGGCCAGCACGCCCGGCTTGACGCTCAGCAGGATCAGGTCGCTGTCCGCGGCGGCTTCGCGGTTGCCCCCGGCCGTGGCTTTGATGCCAAAGCGCGAGGCAACCTCGGCAGCACGCTCCCCGGAGCGCGTGGTGGCCACGATGTCGGCCGGCGCCGCCACCTGCGCCTTCAGGATCCCGCCGATCATCGCCGCGCCCATGTTGCCGGCGCCCAGAATCGCAATCCGCTTTCCGGCTTCCATGGCCCTGATTGTAGCCGACGAATGGCAGGGGACCGGCATGACCGCCGGCCGGGAAGTTTTCGGCTCCGATCCTCTTGACCTGAAGCTCCACTTTGATCAAAATACGCGGTGAGCAGGTATGCTATGTAGACCTACGGGTCCGAAGAATGCTCAAGGAGGTCCGAACCATGAGCCAAGTCCGAAGTCTGGTCCGGCTCGCGTGCCTGGCAGCACTGGCGGCTCTTCTGGCACTCGGCCAGTCCTACACGGCCAGCATCCGCGGCAGTGTGACTGACGCCACCGGCGCCGCAGTGCCGGGCGCGAAGGTGACAGCGACGGAAGCCGAGCGCAACATCCCGCGCACGACAGTGACAGACGAAGCAGGGCGTTATTTCCTCACCGCCCTCCCGCCGGGCAAGTACAACTTGTCGGTGGAAGCCAGCGGATTCAAGAAGTATGTGCAGAGCGATTTCCCGCTCGCCGTGCAACAGCAGGCCACCATTGACGTGCAGTTGCAGGTGGGCGAAGTGACCACCGCGGTTGAGGTGACCGGCACGGCGCCGTTGTTGAACACCACGATTGCGGCCCTGGGGCAGGTGGTCGAGAACAAGTACATCCTCACGCTGCCCAATATCGGGCGCGACTCGCTGGTGCTGGCCTATCTGACACCCGGCGTCGTCGGCTCGGCCGGGCGCCGCGGCGATACCAACACGAACTTCGTGGCCAACGGCGCGCGCAACTCCACCTCGGACGTGCTGGTCGACGGCGTCACTGTGACAACCGTGGAGCAGAACTCCGGCATCACCGATCTCAAGTACAAGCCCAGCGTCGACGCCGTGCAGGAGTTCAAGATGCAGACCAACTTCTTCCCGGCCGAGTACGGGCAGACGGGCGGCGCAGTGATCAACATGGTCACCCGCTCGGGCACCAATGAGTTCCACGGAACCGGTTACTATTTCTTCCGGCACTCGGATCTGAATGCCAATGGATGGTTTGCCAACCGGGCCAAAAGCGCGCGCCCCTATTACAGGCGCGACCAGCTTGGCGGCGTGCTCGGCGGTCCGGTGAAAAAGAACAAGACGTTCTTCTTCGTGAACTACGAATACACCAAGGCAAAGAGCCCACTGAGCGCCAACGCCACCTTCCCGACTCCGGAACAGAAGAAGGGCGACTTCTCGAAGACCTTCTTCGGCGACGGAAAGCTCATCCAGATTTTCGACCCGTTCGACACGTTCGTCAATTCCGCGGGGCAGCTCGAGCGGCGCCCCTTCCCGGGCAACATCATCCCCGAATCGCGCTGGGACCCCGTGGCCAAAGCGGCGATCAAATACTTCCCCGACCAGAACCAGGTGACCAACCCCGTCACCAACACCAACAACTGGTTCGCGCAAGGAATCAACGAAAGCCCCGGCCACGGCATGCTCTTCAAGGGCGACCACAACCTCAACGACAAGATGCGGCTGACGGCGCGCTACAGTTATGGCCGCGGCGACGGCATTCCGCCCAACCTCTTCGGCAAAGGGAACCCGGCGTTCACGTTCAACTACGGCCCCAGCGGGACCCGGACGCACCAGGGCGTGGTGGATTTCACCCGCACCGAGACGCCGACGCTGATCTGGTCCGTGCGTTACGGCCACACATACTCGAGCTACTTCCGCAACCCGATGGAGCCGTTCGACCTGACGACCCTCGGGTTCCCCAAGTACATGAAGGACAACGCCTCCTACCTGGTGTTCCCGACGCTGGCGCCGGAAGGCTACACCGACATCGGCACCGAAGGCTGGCTCATCATGGACCGGCAGGAAGGCGTGCACCACTTCACCGGCTCGGCAACCAAGATCCTCGGCGGACACAACCTGAAATTCGGCGCCGAGTTCCGCCAGAACTACCTCGACTATCTCCAGCCCGGGTATCCTTCGGGCCAGTTCAGCTTCGGCTCGCAGGTCACGCGGCGGCTCCAGAACGTGGGCAACAACTATGAAGGCAACGGCTTCGCCACCATGTTGCTCGGCTGGGGCACCGGCGGCCAGTTCCACATCGACCCGAAGGCGTTTACGCGCTCCCGCTACTCCGGCATGTATGTGCAGGACGACTGGAAGGTGACGCGCAAGCTGACCCTGAACCTGGGCCTGCGCTATGAGTTCGACATCCCGCGCTGGGAAACCCTGAACCGCCTCAGTTACTGGGACCTGGATGCCCAGGCGCCCATCCAGGTGCCGGGCTATGAATTGCGCGGCGTGTACCGCTTTGTCGACAACAACCGCCGTTCGGACTTCAAGGGCGACTACAACAACTTCAGCCCGCGGCTCGGCTTCGCTTACGCCGTGGACAGCAAGACGGCCATCCGCGGCGCGTACGGGCTGCTGTATCAGCTGTCTCGCGCGACTGTTTACGGGCACACGGGCTCCGGCTTTACAGTCAATGCCGGGCCAACGTTCTCGCTCGACTCGAACGCCACCCTCTACGCACGGCTGAACAACCCTTATCCGGATGGCATGCTGCTGCCGCCCGGCAGCTCGCTGGGCGACCGGACGTTCCTGGGCCTCGGCGCCGGGACGGTTGTGCCGGACTGGAACCGGAACCCCGAGTATTACTCGTGGAACCTCTCCATCCAGCGCGAAGTAGGCTGGCAATCGCTCATTGAGGTCAACTACACGGGCAGCCGTGGCGCGCACCTCTTTGTGCCGTTCACGAGCCTGACCCCGTTGTACCCGACCTACTGGAGCGAAGGCAGGAGCAAGCTGCAATCGCAGGTGCCCAACCCGTTCTACGGGAAGATCACAGACCCGCGTGCGGTCAACCTGAACCGGCCTACCGTCCAGTTGTTCCGCCTGTACCGCCCGATGCCGCACTTTGACGGCGCGTCGAGCGGGACGGCGGAGCCGCCCGCGGGCAGCAGCTTCTACCACGCCTTGCAGTTGAAGTGGGAGAAGCGCCTGTCGCAGGGCTTCACCTTCCTCGGCCACTACACCTGGTCGAAGATGATCGACGACAGCTCCATCGGCAGCGGCAATTACGCCTGGCTCGGCGGCAGCACGTCGATGCAGAACCCGCTGAACCGGAAGCTGGAGAAGTCCCTCTCCGCGCATGACATCGCCCACCGCGCGGTCCTCAGCGGCGCCTACCAGCTCCCGTTCGGCAAAGGCAGGAAGTTCGGAGGCGGCGCCAACCGCCTGGTCGATGCTTTCATCGGCGGCTGGGAGGTCTCCGGCTTCTGGCTGTTGCAGGGCGGCAACCCGCTGCAAATCTCGCAGTCGGGCGGCGTGTTGTGGAACGGCACGCAGCGGCCCAACCTGATCGGCGATCCTTCCACTTCCGGCAGAATGCAAGACCGCCTGAACGGCTACTTCAACCAGAGCGCGTTCTCGCGTCCGGACCCGGACACCTTCGGCACGGCGCCGCGCTACCTCAATTACAGAGGCCCCGGCATCCGCACGCTGGACGCCGCGTTGCTGAAGAACTGGACGACGAAGGAAGGCCAGCGGCTCGAGTTCCGTCTGGAAGCCACCAACGCCACCAACACGCCGGTCTTCAGCGATCCGGCCTCCGCCTATGGCGCGTCGAACTTCGGCCAGATCACCGGCAACAAGGTCGGCGCGCGCAACGTGCAGCTCGGCTTCAAGTATTACTTCTAGCCGGGCCGTCCAACGGCATTCGCCCGCTCCCTGGCTGCAGGGAACGCCGGGAGCGGGCGTTTTTGTTTCCTCGCGCACCTGCGCGCTGCAGGACTGGCCCTGTCAGTTTCCGGCACGGCTGCTCAGCAGACCCGGATCAGAGAGATCCCTGCCAGCCGGCTGAACTTCTCGATCCGGCCATGGCAGCGGCCGGCGCCCAGCGCGAAATGATGCGTGGGCGCCTCTGCGCACCAGCGGTTGACGAACTCCGCCGGCCCCAGCGGGAATCGCACGCGCGTGTTGGTGTTTCCGATGCGCAGAATGGGGCCGGGGATCGATTCGCCCTCCGCGGTGATCAGCTTCAATTCCCCGTCCGCCGTCTGCGTGACGGCGAGCAGCGTGACGGGGCCGTGTTTGACGCTGAACTCCACACTGACGCCATGGCCGCGCTTGCCGTGATACAACCCGAGGCCGCGCAGCACGGGCTTTTGCGAACACAGCGCGAGATGGCCCGGTCCGTCGTGGCCGGCGAGGACGAACTGATCGACGAAGTCCATGGCGTAAAGCTCGGTGAAGGCCCCGCCAGCGCCCAGCGCATCGAGGATCTTCATGGCGACGAGGTTCTTCAGGTCGCCCTCCCCGCTGGCGGGAACGCCGCGCGCGGTGAGCAGCGAGTTGCCAAGGATCATGCCGGCGGCGAGCCGCTCATAGTCGTTGCCGTCGAGACCGCGGTAGTAGTAGGCCAGACCATCGAGATCGAACTTCCGCACGAGCCTGTCGAGCGCGGCAGCCACCTGCGCCGCCCACTGCAAGTCCTCCTCGGGACAGTTCTCAAGAATGAACCACTCGCGGGCCAGCGCCAGTTTCGCTTCCACCTCCTGCGGGCCGGCGTCGCGGAGACAACGGTCGAGGTCGCACATCTCGAGGACTTCAATGTGCGCGCCCGTGAGAGCGCTGATCATGGTGAAGTCCGAGTACATGTCGAGCATCCCCGGGTAGGTGTGGCCCAGAAACCCGAGGCGCGCAGTGCGCAAAGCGCGCCAGGCGCGCGCCGCGGCGCACCATTGGGCGATTTCCGCGTCCGCAGCGGGGTCCTCTCGCAGCACGCCGCTGACAACGTGAAAGGGCACACGCGCGCGGGCGAAGGCGTTGGCGATCTCCGGCACGCAGCAGGCGGAGCAGTTGGCCAGCCACTCGCCCGTGTCGCACGTCTCGTAATCCAGCCGCGGCGAGGGCTGGAGATTCAGCACGACCACCGGCACACGCGCCCGCTGCACGACAGGCAGCACCTGGCTCGAGGTGGCGTAGGTGGCGGCGTGGCAGAAGATGAGATCGAGGTCGGAGGACGAGAACAGCGCTCCGGCTTCCGCCGCGCGAGGCGCGGTATCGACCAGCCCTGCGGAGACGACAGTGCCGCCGGACGCCGCAAGGCGCTCTTCCAGTTCGTGCAAATACGCCTGGAGGCGCTCCCTGAGGCCGGGAAACTGCGCCCAGTAGGCTTCCAGTCCGATGGCGAACAGGCCGATGCGCGCCTGAGGGGGCGGCTGGAGCGGAGGCAGCGACTGCATGGACAGCACTATACACGAGCCCGGCTGACGACCCCGCCGCCAGGCGGCTCCACCCGTGAAGGCGTTCATAGCAGGAGCCAGCGGCATTCCGGCCGCCCGCGGGAAAGACGAGGCAGGTTGCCGTCTTGTCTGGAGAGACGGCGCCCGGACAGCCCTGCCGGTGGCGGCACAGCCGGATCGCGCCGGATGCATCCCCCGGTTCCCGTGAGGCCCCGCAAGAAATTCGCGATCCCTTGAGCCGGCGCCGCCGCGTTTCCCTGTTTAGCAAATGAGCGGGCACTGACGGGCCTGCAAGTCAGAAAGGGGAACACCCATGACGGACCGACTCATCAAGGCCATTGTTGCCGTGCTTTCCATTGCTTGCGCGGAGTCCAGCGCAGCCGTGATCACTTTGACGACGACTTCCGGCTGGGAACAGTCTGTGGACAACGGCGTCACCTGGACGCCCGCCACGGCAACAGCCGAGAATTACAGTCCCGGAGGCCAGTCCATGCCGTACCTTTGGCCCAACGGAGTCGGCGAGAACACGACAGTGCGGTACCGTCTCGGCTTCTTCCTTCCGGGCCCCGTTGTTTCCGGCACTCTGTGGGTGGCGCAGGACGATGACGGGACGTTCCGCGTGAACGGGACCACCGTTTTCACCGACACGGACACGCAGGCCGGGGGATACGGCCCGTTCAACATCGCGGGCAACCTGCAAGCCGGCCTGAACACATTTGAGGCGGATGTGTACAGCGTCTGGTGCTGCGGCAGAGGGTTTGCCGCTTACGCCGTCATCCAGACCGCCGAGACCGGCGGAGAAATCCCCGAGCCTGCGACATTCGGACTGCTGGCGTCGGGACTCGGGATTTGCGCCTGGATGGCGCGCCGCCGCGTCAGGGTTTGAATCCCTCTCGCACCCGTCGAGGCATGGAGCCAAACAGCCGGCCCGGTCCGCGCGGGCTGCCCGGGCCGCGGCACAAGGTGCGCGGTCATTCGCAGACGGGGTGAAGGCTCGGACGCATTTGCACAGGGACTGCGCACGGCCCCGGGACGCCAGTTGGGTTTGCCTGTGCAGCGGCCCCGCGAGAGTTCGCCGCTATCTCCCGCGGCCGAGGCTTCGAGGCGGCGGGCCGGAGTGGGTGATTCAGGGACGGATCGGATCCGGGCCCCCCGGCGGCGCAGCCATCCGTCAGCGCCTGGAGCGCTGCATTCGGACTCGTTGTTCGCGAGCCGGCCTCGATTGTCCTCTGTGAGAGCTGCGCGCCGCAGGCGGCTGCCTGCCACGAGCAAACGGGCCGCGGGCCACACCCTTGAACTCTCCCCTGCGGGGAATCCGCTGAAGCGTTTCCCTCCCTCTCTCGGCAATCCCCGTCACGCAAACCGGCGGCGGCAATGCCATTCCGCCGCTGGCGTTCACAGTACTTCGCAGAAAATTTCGTGCGCCGGAAGTAGCATTTTTGCAGCGTCTTAGGGCCGTGCACAGAAAAACGGGCGGCGCTTGTGCGGAAAAGCGCAAGGTATTGTATCGCCGGCTGGGAACGTCCCGGCGGAATGGACGGAGGTGAGCAGGCAAATGCGCGCGGCGCGGCGGGCAGGAATAGTTCCGGCTTTCTGGCTTGGATGCGGGTTGGCGATGGCGGCGCCACCGCTGACGCAGATTAACGACGTGCTTTACAAGGCGGACGGGTCGCCGTTCGCAGGCACGGCGACCATCAGCTGGCGTTCCTTCACGGCGGCGGATGCGTCCAACATCCCCACCAACCAGGTGACGGTGCAGATTGTCAGTGGTTTGCTGCGGGTGCGGCTCGTACCCACCACAAACGCCCGCGAAACGGCTTATTACATCGTGAAGTTCAACGCCGAGGGGCGGACGCAGTTCACTGAACTCTGGGCCGTGCCGCCAAGCGCCGTGCCTGTGCGCGTGGCCGACATCCGGATCCCCTCGCCGCCGGGATCGAACGTAACGCCGCCGCCGAGCGTGGTGCAGATCGCCGACGTGATGGGACTCACAGAGGCTCTGGCGGCGCGCCCGGTGAAGAGCCTGGCTTACGCGCCGGGACGGATCGCCTTCATCGACGCGATGGGAGAACTGGCGGCGGTGAGCGGCAACCCCGGCGACTGCGTGCGCGCCAACGGCACCGTGGGCGCATGCGGCTCGGCCGCCTCCCTTGGCTTCGTCGACATGGAGGCGCCGCAGGGCGTGATCAATGGCGTCAACCAGGTATTTCTCCTCAGCCAGGCGCCGGCGCCGGCCTCCAGCCTCCACCTGTTCCGCAATGGCATTCTGCAAAAGCCGGGCGTGGACTTCGTCATCAGCGGCAACACCGTCACTTTCCTGAGCGGCGCCGCGCCGCAACCGGGCGACGAACTCGCAGCCAGCTACCGCACCGGCGGGCAGTGAAGGCGGGCGTCAGCGCTCCGGCATCACGGAGTCGACAAGAAACGCAAGAGCGTTCTCGATCCGTTCCCACCCGGCTTCGGCGCCGGTAGGCACGGTGCAGAAGGCGCCGCCCGGCTCCGAGCGCAAGGCGAGCAGCGTGACACCAGCGGCGAGAATGGCCGCCAGCGCTGGCAGGTCGATGGAAGGGTCGGCGGGCAGGCGCTCGAGCAGCGAGCGGGCGAAGTCCTCGCGGCAGGCGGCCATTGCCGCCGTCAGGTGATTCGATTCGATCAACTCCCAGCGGAACACGGCGAGCGCGTAGGGATGCCGGCGCAGCCAGCGCGCGTATTCGACCAGCGCATGCCGCGCCAGCGCGCACGGCGAGCCGGCCAGCGCGGCGGGCAGCAGCAGAGAGAGGTCGGGGAACAGCCCGCCTTCGGAAGCGAGCTTGCGCAGGAGCTGCTCGGCCCCGCCGAAATAGCGGTAGATGAGAACCTTGTCGACGCCTGCCTCGCGCGCCACCGCCGAGATTCCGAAGCGCTGAAAGCCTTCGCGCGCCAGCAGGCGCGCGGCCGCCTCCAGAATCGCGCGGCGCGTTTTCTGGCTGTCCCGGGGCCGTGTGAGTTCCGGCACTGCTCTGCTCACAGGTCCGCGCCAGATGTCAGGACAGCGGCCGGACCGAGACCTCGCGGAAATACACGGTGGAGTTGGGGTCGTGGTTCTGAAGGCCGATGTAGCCGGCCTCGGCCCGCGGCCCGCGCACCGGCTCGTACCACATCTTGCGGGGCGGCACGGGGGCGCCTTCGCGGTATTCGTTCACGAGCACGCCGTTGAGCGTGACACGGGTCACCGGCCCGCGCAACTCGATCTCCATCACGTTCCACTCGCCCTTGGGCTTCTGCTGCCGCGAAGTGACCTTGGAGATCGAGTAAATGGCCCCGCTGGAGTGCCAGTCGTCGCCGCCTGCGTCAATCTGGACCTCGTATCCGTTGTGCACGCCGAACCACGGGTCGGGCGGCGGCTCGGGCAGCCGGATCACGACGCCGGAATTCGCATGGTCCGACGCCGTCTTGTACACCACGCGCAGCACGCAGTTGCCGAACTTCTCCTTCTCGTAATAGAGCAGCCCCATCCCGCCCACCGTCTTCATCATCCCGTCTTCCACCACGAAGCTCCCCGGCCCGACGTGCTTCCAGCCGGAGAGGTCCTTTCCGTTGAACAGCGGCCGGAAGCCCTGCTGCGCGCATAGCGGCAGGGCGGCGAATGCAGCCAGCATCCAGATGCGGATCATAGCGTGGGCGCCTCCCCAAGAGTCACGGTCACGTTGACGCGCTTTCCGTTGCGGAAGAGCGTGAGTTCCAATTTATCACCGGGGCGCTTGCGCGCCATGGCGCGCGTCAGCGCATCCAGCCGGTCCACCGGCTTGCCGTCGACGGCCAGGATCAGATCGCCGCCAATGCCGATCTGGTAGTTGGCGATGATCACGTTGCGGCGCGCCCCCCGCAGTCCGGCAGCTTCCGCCGCCGAGCCCGGCGCCACAGCCTGAACCAGCAGTCCGCCTTCGGCCGGCAACCCCAGCTCTTCCGCCAGATCGCCGCGCACGTAGATGACATCCACGCCCAGCCGGGGCCGCCCGTAGCGGCGGTTCGACTGGTAGTCCTCGATCATCGTCTTGGCGCGGTTGATCGGCATGGCGAAGCCGATGCCGATGTTCGCGCCGGGCCCGTAGATCGCCGTGTTGATGCCGATCACGGCGCCGCTGGAATCCAGCAGCGGACCGCCCGAATTCCCCGGATTGATGGCCGCGTCGGTCTGGATCATCCCTTGCAGCTCGCGGCCCGACTCGTCGGCGATGTCCCGGCCCAGCGAGCTGACGACGCCCGTCGTCAGCGTGCCCTGAAGCCCGAAGGGGTTGCCGATCGCGAGCACCTTCTGGCCCACTTGCAGCGTGTCGCTGTCGCCCAGAGGCAGGAACCTCACCGTCCCCCGCGGCTCGATTTTCAGCAGCGCGAGGTCGTTGGTCTGGTCCCGGTACAGCACGGAGGCGCGGAACTTGCGGCCGTCCGCCAGAGTCACCATGATGTCCGGCGCCCGCCCGCTGACCACGTGGTGGTTGGTGAGGATGCGGCCCTGGTTGTCGATGAAGAATCCCGAACCGGACTCGCGCGACGGGTAAATTTCCAGAAACCAGTTCTGGCGGTAGACGGTGGATGTGATATTGACCGTCGCCTCGTGGGCCCGCTTGTAGATGTCGATATTGTTCAGCTCGTCCTGCCCGAGGCCGGCGCCCTGGGCAGTCGCCGGCCCGGACCACAGCGCCCCCCCCGCATTGCTGGCCAGCCGCAGCGGCCCGCCGCCGCGCTTCAGCACCGCCATTCCCAGAAAAAACCCGCCCAGAAACAGGGCGGTCAATACCAGAATTCTTGCTTTCATGAGGCCAGTCTCCGCAATTCTTCGTACAAGCGCCTCACCTGCACGAGCGTCTCTTCTTTCTCGCCCGAAGTGTCGATCACATAATCGGCGAATTTCCGCTTCTCTTCCAGCGGCATCTGCCGCCGGAGCCGGGCCTGCGCCTCTTCGCGCGTCAGCCCGTCGCGCTTCATCGCACGTTCGATCTGCTGCTCGTCCGTGCAAACGGCCAGCACGATCTTGTCAAAACGCCTGTAGCTCCCCGTCTCTATCAATATAGCGGCCTCCACAATGGCTATGCCATGCGGGTCCGCCGCGGCTGTCGCGCGCATCCAGCGCTCCTCTTCTTCAATCACAGCCGGATGGACAATCGCATTCAGAGCGGCCAGCTTCCGGGGGTCGTCAAACACCACCGAGGCCAGCTTGCGCCGCATGATCCGCCCCTCCTGGTCCAGAATTTCCGGCCCGAACGCCTGCACCACCTGTTCGTGGACCGGCGTGCCGGGCAGCAGGAGCCGGTGTCCCAGCTCGTCGGCCTTGAGCAGATGGCATCCCAGTGCGGCCAGGCTCTCGCCGACGAAGCTCTTGCCCGATGCCAGACCGCCCGTGAGGCCGACGCGCAACATAAGGGGAATCAGAGCAGCCGCCGTTCGGCGCACTCCACCGTGTTCGCCATCAGCATGGCGATGGTCAGCGGCCCGACGCCGCCGGGCACTGGGGTATACGCTCCGGCCACGGCCGCGGCGTCGCCCGGATGGACGTCGCCCACCAGCACGCTGCCGTTCTTCTCGAACGCGGCCAGCTTGGCGGGCGCGCCGCGCGAGATGCGCTCCGCCTCGGCCCGGTCCGTGATCCGGTTGATGCCGACGTCGATCACCACGGCCCCGGGCCGGATGAAATCCGCCGTCACAAACGCGGGCCTGCCCATGGCCGCGATCAGGATGTCGGCGCGCCGGCAAACCGCGGGCAGATCCCGCGTTTTCGAGTGGCAGATGGTGACGGTGGCGTGCGCGTGCAGCAACAGCAAAGCCATCGGCTTGCCCACGATGTCGGAGCGGCCCACGATCACCGCCTCCGCGCCGGCCGTTTCCACGCCGCTTCGCTTCAGCAGCTCCATCACGCCCGCCGGCGTGCACGCGCGCGGCGCCGGCGCATTGGCCACCAGCTGTCCCACGTTGAACGGATGAAAGCCGTCGACGTCCTTCTCCGGCCGGATGGCCAGCAATACCGCCCGCGAATCCACCTGCTTCGGCAGCGGCATCTGCACCAGAATGCCGTCGATCTCCTCGCGCCGGTTCAGCGTCTCGATCCGTTCCAGCAGATCCCCGGTGGTGATGGTGTCCGGCAGGCGCAGCTCTTCGCTGTGCATGCCCAGCTCCCTGCACGTCTTCACCTTGCTCGAGACGTAGATCTGGCTGGCCGGGTTCTCTCCCACCAGCACGGCAGCCAGCCCCGGCGGGCGGCGCGCCGCGGCGAGGCGCGCGATGCGGGGCTTCAGCTCCTCCAGAATCTGCTGCTGAATCGCCTTGCCATCCAGAATCCTGGCCATGACGTATTCACGATAGCAGACGCCGTCCCGCGGCCATAAGATATTTGCATGCGGTTTCAAGTTATGCTCCTCGCCCTCCTGCCGGCGCTCGCGCAGCAGCCGGCGCCGCCCTACAAGAATCCCTCCCTCAGCGTCGAACAGCGCGTGGCCGACCTGCTGGCCCGGATGACGCTCGAAGAAAAGGTCGCCCAGACGCAGGCCCTCTGGCAGAAGAAGGCCCTGATCACGGACGCCAACGGCAACTTCGCCCCGGCGAAAGCCGCCGCTGTGCTGCGCCACGGCATGGGCCAGATCACGCGGCCGAGCGAGAAGAAAGGCCCGCGCGAGATGGCCGAGTTCACCAACGCCATCCAGCGCTGGGTCATGGCCAACACGCGCCTCGGCATTCCGGTCATGTTCCACGAAGAGTGCCTGCACGGCCACGCCGCCCCGAAGGGCACGCACTTCCCGCAGGCCATCGCGCTGGCCAGCACGTGGAACCCGGCGCTGGTGGAGGAGGTGTTCACCGCTGTGGCCCGGGAGGTGCGCGCCCGCGGCGCCCGGCAGGCGCTGACGCCGGTGCTCGATCTGGCGCGCGACCCACGCTGGGGCCGCGTGGAGGAGACCTACGGCGAGGATCCCTGGCTCACCGCGCAGATCGGGCTGGCTTGCATTCGCGGCTTCCAGGGCCAGGGGCCGGCGCTCGCCAAAGACCGCATCTTCGCCACGCTGAAACACTTCGCCGCCCACGGGCAGCCCGAGGCCGGCACCAACGCCGGCCCGGCCAACTTCGGCGAGCGCATCCTGCGCGAGCAGTTCCTGTACCCGTTCGAAATCGGCATCCGCGTGGGCAAGGCCATGAGCGTCATGCCCTCCTACAACGAGATCGACGGCATTCCGTCGCACGCCAATCACTGGCTGCTGGAGCGCGTGCTGCGGCAGGAGTGGGGTTTCCAGGGCTTCACGGTCTCCGATTATGAGGCCATCGCCCAGCTGGCGACGCTGCACAAAGTGGCCGCCGACAAGGACGACGCCGCGGTGAAGGCCATCCACGCCGGCGTCGACACCGAATTGCCTGACATCGACGCCTACGGCCGCCTCGCCGACCTCGTGCGCGCGGGCAGGATCTCCACGGAGACGCTGGACCGCGCTGTCGCCCGCATCCTCCGCGCCAAGTTCCTCGCCGGGTTGTTCGACGATCCCTACACCGATCCCGCGCTCGCCGAGAAAGTCACCAACAGCCCCGAACACCGCGCCCTGGCGCGCCGCGCGGCGCTCGAGTCGGTCATCCTTCTGAAGAACGACCGCAACACACTGCCGCTGGATCCGGCCCGGATCAGGACGCTGGCTGTCATCGGGCCGAACGCCGACAAGGTTCTGCTCGGCGGCTACAGCGACGATCCCGGCTACTTCGTCACCGTGCTCGAGGGCATCCGCCAGAAGGTGGGCAACCGAGTGAAGGTGCTCCACGCCGAGGGGTGCAGGATCACCGAGCCGGGCGGCAGCTGGTACAAGGACGAAGTGAAGCTGCCCGACCCGGAGGAAGACGCCCGCCGCATCGCTCAGGCGGTCGAAACCGCAAGCGGCGCCGATGCCGTGGTTCTCGTCCTCGGCGGCAACGAGGAAGTCTCGCGCGAAGCGTGGTCCGCCACCCACCTCGGCGACATGGACACGCTGGATCTTGTCGGCAGGCAGAACGAGCTGGCGCAGAAGATTGCCGCTTTGGGCAAGCCCGTCGTGGTCGTGCTGCTCGGAGGCCGCCCGTACTCCATCCCGTGGATCGCCGAAAACATGCCGGCGATCCTCAACGGCTGGTATCTGGGCCAGGAGACGGGCCATGCGGTGGCACAGGTCCTGTTCGGGGACTCCAACCCTGCGGGCCGCCTTCCTGTCACCATCGCCCGCAACGTGGGCCAGCTGCCCGTGTATTATTCGCAAAAGCCGAGCGGCAGGCGCGGCTATCTGTTCTCGTCGAAGGAGCCGCTGTTCCCGTTTGGCTGGGGCCTGAGCTACACGTCGTTCGAGTATTCGCAGCCGCGGCTTTCGCGCGCGACCATCGCCCCCGCGGGAGAGACCGAAGTGGAGGTGACGGTCCGCAACACCGGACCCCGCGACGGCGACGAAGTGGTGCAGATCTACATCCGCGACGACGCAAGCAGCGTCACGCGGCCCGTGAAAGAATTGCGGGGACTCCAGCGGATCCACCTCAAGGCCGGGGAATCGAAGACCGTCCGTTTCCGCCTCACGCCTGCGGAGCTTTCGTTTCTCGACGTCAACCTTCAGCGCGTGGTCGAGCCGGGCACGTTCACCGTGATGACAGGGCCGAATTCGCGCGACCTGAAGAGCGTGACGCTCACGGTCGCGCCATGAACGGCGCTCCAGGCGCGGCGCCCGGTACGCCGCGGGGGAGAGTAATATAAAGGACTCCAAACGTCATGAGCCTGGAAGAAGTCGCCAAGCGCGCGGGCGTATCCACCGCCACGGTTTCGCGCGTCCTGAACAACCTGGAAATCGTGCGGCCCGCCACCCGCGCGCGCGTCCTGAAGGCGATCGCCGAGCTGAACTACCAGCCCAACCTGCACGCGCGCACGCTGGCTGGCGGCCGCAGCAACACCATCGGCATGATCGCCTCCAACCTGGAGAACCCGTTTTTCTTCGACGTGTTCCGCTCGCTCGAGGCGCATGCGCGGCAGCGAGGGTACGAGGTGGTGGTCGCCCACACCGAGTACGATCCGGAGCGGCTGGTGCGCAGCGTGCGGCTCATGATCGGACGCCGCGTCGCCGGGCTCGCCGTCGTCGTGTCGGAGATGGATCCGGCGCTAATCAAGGAGCTCCATGCCGCCCGCACTCCGTGCGTCTTCTATGACGTCGGCAAGCCGCAGGAGCGGATGACGAACATCCGCGTCAACTACCGCCACGGCATTGAGCGGCTGGTGGAGTACCTTCACGACCTTGGCCACCACAGGCTGGCCTTTGTCGGCCATCACGCCACGCTCGGCCCGACCAGCGAGCGCGAGGCGGCGTTCATCACAGGCGTCAGGAAATTCGTTCCGGAGATCGAATGGCGCACCGAAGCCGACCGCGACAGCTTCGAGGGCGGCCGCATGGCCGCCATGCGCCTGCTCGCGGCGGGCTTCCAGCCCACGGCCATCGTTTGCGTCAACGACATCATGGCCATCGGCGTCCTGCGCGCCTTGCGCGAGAAGGGGCTCCGCGTTCCCGACGACGTCTCCGTCACCGGCTTCGACAACATCCGTCTGGCCGAATACTGCGAGCCGCCGCTGACCACGGTGCACATCCCGAGAGACGAGGTCGGCCGGCTCGCTTTCGCCGCCCTCGTCCCGGACAAGGAAGCGCCGAACATCTCCGGCCAGGAGATCGTCATCGAGCCCGAGGTCGTGCTGCGGTCCTCCACGGCGCGTGCGAAGCACTGAAGCCCGCGCGGTTTCAGTCGAGCAGGAAGCCGTAGTGCAGCCCCAGGTAATAGGGCAACAGGAACACTGCGCCGTCCGCCAGCAGGCGCCCCTCGCCGCCCGTGTCCAGCCGCCAGGGGTCGTGGTTCCAGTGCGCGAAGAACCGCTCATCCACCGGCAGCACCTTGCCATCGATGCGGCGCCCGAAACGCTCTTTCGGGTTCTCCCTCATCCCCGGGGGCAACAGAACAATGTCCCTGCGGTGGCTGTTGCGGTGCCCCCAGTCGAAGCGGTCGAGCGGCAGCCGCTTCAGCGTGTCCGCCGCATCCTCCAGCCACCCTTCCGGCGGTTCCAGCCCCGCGTAGCCAAATGCGTCCTCGAAGCGCTCGCCACGCGCCACCGCCGCATACAAAAAGTGAAACAGAGGGTTTCGCTCAGGAAATTCATTCTCGTAATGGTGGCGGAATCCCAGCAGGTATTTCATGCGCAGATCCGGATCTTTTTCGTAACGGATCAGATTGTAATAGTTCATGAAGATCATCTCGTCGTCGCTCTGGTTCCCCCCGCCCGGCCCCTGGTGCGACTTGACGATCATCGCGTTCATCGCATAGCCGTGCCTCTCCACCAGGGCCCGGTAAGCGCGCTCGTAGCGGGCGTCGCCGGTGATGTGGTGCGCCGTGCGGAGATACGAGAGGATGCTCAGCGAGTTGAGCCCCCGCTCCTGCCACCAGTCCCGGTTGTGGTTCAGCTCGTCCGGCCCGAACACCGCCCAGCGGGTGGGCCGCCCGTCGTGGTCGGCCAGCGAGTAGTTGTGGAGCAGCAGGTGGTCGGTCACCGCCGCCACATGCTCGCGCACCTCGCGTTTCTCCTCCTCCGTCCTGGCGATGTGATCGAAATAGGCGCCGTAGAAGAAATAATGCCCGTCGAGTTCATCGGAACTTGTGTCGGATTTCCAGTACCATTTCCCGTCCGCGCTCAACGGCCACCGGGGCGCGATCACTTTCCAGAGCCGGTCGCTCTGTTGCCGCCGCCGGTCCCGCTCCGGCGAATCGCGCAGGTTCGGATCCGGCCCGGACGCCGGCAGAATCGAACGCGCCAGAAAACCCTTCGGCGCAGGGTGCGTCCCCCCCTGCGTCACCTGCCCGAGAAACCTCAGCGCCTCGAACGCCTTGCGCGCCCGCCTGCGGGCGGCCTCTTCGCCCGTGGCCGCATAGGCGAAGCATTCGCCCGCGCCGTACATGGCGGTCCAAAGCCCGTCGTTGTCGCTGTCGGTCTGCGACCACCGGGAGCTCTCACCGGGCTCGGCGACATGCACCGGATGCACATACTCATAAGGCGTGCGCCGGTGCCGGCGGTCGATCTCCTCCTCGAAAATCTGAGCCTTCTCGGCCAGTGTCATGGGCCGCCGGCCGATCCGCGAAATCCCCCCCGCCGTCGCAATCCATGCCGTGCCGTCGGGTTCCACCACAATGTCTCTCACCTCGTCGTCCGGCAGCCACCGCTTGCCTTGCCGGTACTCCCACGTCTGCCCGTCGAAACGGATGGCGCCGATCCGCGTGCCGAACCATACCCGCCCGTCCCCGCCCGCCGCAATCGCGGTGAAGTCGTCATAGGGGAGCCCCTCCGCGCCCGTGTACAACGTCCAGCGGCCTCCTTCCAGGACGCCAACGCCTTGCGGCGAGCAAAACCACAGCCGCCCCTTCGAATCGAAAACAACGCCCCGCACATCGGCCGGAGCCCAGCTCCGCCGCCCGTCAGAGGGGAAAACCCGCTCCGGTTTTCCCCCTTTGCGGCGCAGAAACAGCCCGTCCTTCCGCGCCTCCGCCACCAGGCCGCCCGGTCCCGCCGCAACGCCCGGCTTCGGCGGCGCCGCGGCCGCATCCCGCACCCACCGCTGGCCGTCCAGACGCGCCGTGCCCGCCGCTGTTGCAGCCCAAACCCGGCCTTTCGCATCGACCCAGACGCGCGTTACGCCGTTGGAAGGCAGCCCCTGGGCGGCCGTGAATTCCGTTCTGACCTCTGCGCCGAATGTTCCCACACGCAGGGGTTGCGCGACCACGTTGCACATGCATGCGACAAGAATGCGGGCCCATTTCACGGCTCTGTCACCTCGAATTCGAAGATGTTTTCTGAAATCCGGCGTCCATCCGCACCCGCTGTTTCCACCACCAGGCGGTAAGGCCCCGGTGCTGCTGCGCGCCATTCCACCACGCCCGCCGGTTTCACCGAGTCCGCCTCCAGTGAAACGCGGAACACTCCCCTGGCCGCCACGGCATCGCCTGCGCCCTCGATTCTCCACCGCAATTCCAGTCCGGGCTGCTTGCGCCACAGATCATTCACCGCCCACACGGCGCACCGCACGGCCGTCCCGGCGCGCCATCGGTCTCGGTCATACTCAAACAGCGCCCCCACGGGCGCGAAGCTCCGCCGCACCGTATCGTAGACCTTCGTGGGGCGCCGTTCGAAGTCGATCGCGGCCATCGTCACGGAAGGCCAGATGTCGATGGCGTGAAAATGGAGGATCCCGCCCGCGCCTTCGGCCTTGCGCCGCCGCATCCGTTCAATGGCGAGCTGGAAGAGCCGCGCCACGTATGCCTGGGTGCAGGGAATGAACTCCTGCATGGATGAGCCCTCCGGGTCGCCCCACGCCCGCAGCGCCTCCGGCACCTGCAACCGCCGCCACTCCCACTCCTCCCGGTATTTCGTGAATGGCCACTTGCCTTCCATGAAAGTTCTGAGAGTCTCGTAATTCGGCAAAGCCGTGGCGCCGAGCTCGGAGACGAACTCTTCCTCGAGCTTCGCGTACTGCCAGATGCTGCCGCCGTACCAGCCGTAGTAGACATGGCTGTCGCCGAACCTCCCCGTGGATCGCACCACCGGGCGGCGTTGCGGGTCCAGAAAAAAGGGCCGCGCCGCCAGGTGCTTGGTCAGGTCCCGGTAGTTCTCGAAGTCCTCCTCGTCGCTCGCCGCCCACAGCGCCACGCTCGGCCGGTTTCGCACATAGCGGATGTGGTTGTCATAGAGCTTCGCCGCGCGCTGCGAAAAGCCCCGGTCGTGCGGATACCACGCTTCCAGAAAATCCTGCCAGAGCAGCACCCCTTTTTCGTCCGCCAGATCGTAGAATTCCGGATTCGTGAAGTGGCAGTGCAGCCGGATCATGTTCAAGTTCATTTCGAGCATCAGTTCCATGTCCCGCTCGTACTTGCCGCGGTCCATCTCGGAAAGATACAAATGATAGTAGTAATTTGTGCCGCGAATGAACAATTTACGCCGGTTCAGATAGAAATTCCAGCCGATTTTCTCGATTTCCCGGATCCCGATCCGCAGCGTGCGGCCGTCCAGAATGCGGCCCCCCGGCCCCAGCAGGCGGACCTCCAGCCAGTACAGGTTCGGGAGGCCCGTGTCCCGGGTCCACCACAGCTTCGCGTCCCGCACCGGGATTGCCAGCCGCCGCGTGAACGGGCTCCGGACCTGCAGCGGCCGCCCCTCGAAGTTCGCGGGCTTCAGCGTCAACTCCCACTCGAGCCCTTCCGTCTCCCCTTCCGCGTCCATCAGCGCTTCCACCACCGCCCCATCCCCGTCCAGCCGCGTGTCCACGGCTACGTCGCCAATCCGCGCGCCCTCATAAGCCCGGAGCCGCACCGGGCGCGTGATCCCCAAAGCCGTGATGTCGTCCGGCTTCTGATCCACCGCTCCGTAGGCGCCCTTCACTGTGTAGGGACGGTGCTTCCAGTAGTAGTGCACCGGCGTCCAGACGCGCACCAGCAACTCGTTGGCGCCTTGCCGGAGCGCTCCGGGCGGGATTTCCGCCTCCCAGGGGTCGATATAGCCCTCGTGCCTCGCCAGCCGGCGCCCATTTAAATAGACGTCGGCATAATAGTCCGTAGCCTCAAATTGCAAGAAAAGCCGCTTGCCCGAAAAAGCCTTCGGCGCCTCGAATTGCCTGCGGTACCACCACTCTTTTCCGCTGATCCACTCCGCCGCCCTCGTGTAAATCTGCCCTGCCGGGAGCCATTGCACATGGACCGTGCCGGGCACCCGCACCTTTCGCCAGCCCTCTTTTGGCGGCCCCTCCCCCTTCTCCGCCCACGCCAGCTCCCACTCTCCGTCGAGGCTGGCCACCGGCGGTTCGAACGGCGATGCTGCCGCTTCGCGCGCTTCCGCCGCCGGCTCCCGCGGCGCGGGCGCGCTGATGGCGCGCGGCGCCTCTAAAGGCTCGACGCCTGCCAGTAAAGGCTGCGTCAGCACCCGGTACTCCCTCCTCGCTTCCAGGACCGTCTCGCTGCCTTTCCACGGGGGAAATGTCACGGCGATTTCCGCCACTCCGGCGTTCTTTTCCGCAAGGAACCGCCTCGAACATGCGCCGCTCCATTCCAGTTCCCGGTCCAGCGCCACAATCCCGAGCGCCCCGTAATCCTCCGCGCGCTGCCAGTAAACCATGTGCCCGCCCGGCAGCTTCTGCCATTCCCGCGGCGCCACCCGGCTGAATGGCGGCTCGCCTCCTCCCGGTCCCGTCGGCCAGCGGTACTCGCTGCCATCCGCGCACCGGTCAAATGGCAAGTAAGGCGCAGCCGAGACGCTCGCAAACCGGAATCCCTTCTCAGCCTTCCAGCGGAATGCCCCGCTCGCCGCATTCCACACGATCTCCCACGTCTCGCCCGCCCGGCGCAGCCGGATGCGCCCCCGCAGCGGGCCGCTTTCCACGATCTCGACTTCCGCAAACGCCCCGCTTCCGCCCAGCGACGTCCAGCCCGTGTTCGGACCCTCCACTCCCGGCACCGGCGGCGGAATCACCCGCGCCGCCTCCGGCGTGTCCTCGTGAATGTCGCCCTCCAGCGACTTGCGGTCTTCCGGCGTCAGCTCCACCAGATTCAACCGCTTGTGTTCCGCCGCGCGCATCGAGTAAGCCTCCACGATGGCGCCCGCCCCTGTGTCGATCACTGCCCGAAACAGCTCGTTGCCAAATTCCACCCGCCGCAGCCCCACTCTCCGGGCTACGATCGGGTTTCGAAACGCGCCGCCGCCCGTGCGGCAGCACTGCACCGTGTATTCAGGCAGCTCTCCGGGCATCACGGACACCGGAAACAGCAGATCTCCCGCCGCCACCTGGTGCGGCACTTCCCTGCCCTGCGGATCCAGCACCGTGAACCCCTCGCGGTGCGGCGCAAACTTCTCCAGCCGCACCGCCACCACCTCCGCCGTCCGCCGGTAGAGCCCCGTCGGCTCCTCGATCCGCACGCGCCATTGGGCTCCGCTGGCGGCGCAGACGCCGATCACTGCGAATAGAACGGCCCGCATCGATCCTCCCCGCTCCCGCTGCCGGTTTGCCTTCCTGATCACTATAGCGTATGCTGAACGAAAAACTGAAATTTGTTTTCAAATTTCCCCGGAGCCCATGTGAGCACCCTCGCCATTCTCGGCGGCGAACCTGTCCGCCGCAAGCCTTTCTCGCCCTGGCCACAATACGACGAGGCGGACGTCGGCCGCATTGCCGGCGCCGTCCGCAGCCGCCGCTGGGGCGGCTTCCCCTACCCCACGCCGCTCGCGCAGGAGTTCTGCGCGCGCTTCGCCGAAATGCAGGGCGCCCGCTACGCACTGCCCGCCGCCAACGGGACGGTCACGCTCACCGCCGCGCTGATCGCCGCGGGCGTGCGGTTCGGCGACGAGGTGATCGTCCCGGCTTACACGTGGGACGGCACCGCCACCGCCGTTCTCGCCATGGGCGCCGTTCCGGTTTTCGCCGATGTAGATCCGGACACTTACTGCCTCAGCGTCGAGAGCGCCCGCGCCGCCATCACTCCGCGCACGAAAGCCGTCATCCCCGTCCATCTCGCCATGCGCTTCACCGACATGGACGCACTGATGCAACTGGCACGCGACCACAACCTCAAGGTCATCGAGGACTGCGCCCATGCCCACGGCGGCGCGTGGAACGGCCGCGGCGCCGGCTCGATCGGCGACATCGGCTCGTTTTCGTTGCAGGAAAGCAAGCTCATGACCAGCGGCGAGGGCGGGCTGCTCACCACGAATTCGCTCGAATACTACGAGGCCCTCCAGACCGTGATCAACTGCGGCCGCGCGTCGTTGACCGACCAATACGGCCGCCGTCTTCTCGGCCTGAATTACCGCATGACCGACCTGCAAATCGCGCTGCTGTTCGGACAACTCGAACGCCTCCCCGCGCTGAGGGAACTCCGCGCCCGCCGCGCCGCGCTGCTCGAGTCCCTCATCGGCGGGCTGCCCGCCGTGCGGCTGCTGCCGGACCAGCCGCAGATCACCTCTCCCACGATGTACTGCTACGTCTTCCAGTACCGGCCGGCGCCCGGCTCGCCCGCCCCGCACCGCGATCTCTTCGCCGCCGCTATCGAAGCCGAGGGCGTGCCCTGCGACGGCCGCTTTTACGAGGCCGTCTACCGCAGCGATCTGTTCTACGCCACGCCGGACAACTGTGCACAGCTCCGCTCCGGCTATGAGTCCTGCCGTTGTCCCGCCGCCGAGCGCGCCGCCTACGAAGAGGCCGTATGGCTGTTCCAGTTCAGCTTCATCGGCGAGGAGGAAGACATCCGCGACGTGGCCCGAGCCATCGAAAAAGTCGCCACGCAGCTGGAAACACTTGCCGCCGCCGACCCCGCGCTTGCCGGCGTCAAGGCCATGGGCCGAGCCCAGCGCGCGCGCCACGAACGCTCGAAGAATTATTGATCCGCCCCGCTCAGGCCAGTTCCGCCTCGATCGCGGCGGCAATCCTCCGCGCGCGGAACTCCACCCGCTCCGCGTCCGGCCCCTCCACCATCACGCGCGCCAGCGGCTCCGTGCCGGAGAAGCGCACAAACACGCGCCCGGCGCCGCCGAACTCGGCTTCCGCCTCGCGGATCTCCGCCTGCACGCCGGCCAGCTCTTCCAGCGGCTTCTTCTCCCGGAATCGCACGTTCACCAGCCTCTGCGGATATATGACGAAGTCCCGCGTCAGCTCATCCAGCGTCGCTTGCGCCTCGCGCGTGATTGAAGCCACGCGCAGCGCCGTCAGCAGCCCGTCGCCGGTCGTCGAACAATCCCGGAAGATCACGTGACCGCTCTGCTCGCCCCCCAGCGGCAGGTCCTGGCGCACCATCTCCTCCAGCACGTACCGGTCTCCGACGGCGGTGCGGATCAATCCGATGCCGTCTTTCGACAGCGCCCGCTCCAGCCCGAGGTTCGACATCACCGTCGCCACTACGGCGCGCGGGCGGATGTCGCGCCCCGCCACCAGAAGCACGTGGTCGCCGTCGATGATCTTGCCCGATCCGCTCACCAGGATGCAGCGGTCCGCATCGCCGTCAAACGCCGCCCCAAGGTCCGCGCCCTCTTCCA
This sequence comes from uncultured Arcobacter sp., assembly GCA_964458495.1. Classification (GTDB taxonomy): domain Bacteria; phylum Acidobacteriota; class Terriglobia; order Bryobacterales; family Bryobacteraceae; genus JANWVO01. The sequence continues at coordinate 15,808 of CAYWJB010000005.1, read as the reverse complement.
GTACCCGTCTCCGCAGCCCTTCCACGTGAAGCGCCCCGCAGCCCGCATTGATGTTGCGCCCGTCGGGCTCGCAAGCCATTTCCGTAACGCTCGCCCCCAGGCGCCGGAACAGCGGCGGCGCCAGGCGCCAGGCCGCGCCATGCGCGCAATCGAGCACAATGCGCAGCCCCGCCAGGCCCGCCGGCGCATTCCCTGCAAGGTACTCCAGGTATCGTGCGGCGAGGGAAGAGTCCTCCTCCGCGGCCAGCCCGCCGGGCGCCTCCGGCGCCACTGCGCGCAACTCGAAGATGCGGCCCTCCAGCCGCAGCTCCTCCGCGTCCGGCAGCTTCAGCCCGTCGTGCGCGAACACCTTCAGGCCGTTGTCCTCATACGGATTGTGCGATGCCGAAATCATCACCCCGGCGGAAAATGGCCCTGTCCGGGTCAGAAATGCCACTGCCGGCGTGGTCACTACGCCCGCGCTCAGCACCCCCGCGCCCGATGCTTGCAGCCCCGCCGCCACCAGGGCAGCCAGTTGCGGGCCGGACTCGCGCGTGTCCATCCCGATCAGCACGCGCCGGTCCTCGTGCCTCAGCGCCCACTCGCCCAGAGCCGCTCCGAAGGCGTACACCGTGCGCGCGTCCAGCGGCGCCTGCCCCGCCACCCCGCGAATTCCATCCGTGCCGAACAGCCGTCTCCTGCTCAACGCTTCTTCTCCTCTGTTCCTGGCGCCGCCGCATTCGCGGGCCGCAGCACGAACCGCACCACCACCTGGGGAGACACCGAAAAGTGCACCCGCGGATCGCCCGAGTAGGCAACAGTCTCCACCTGCCCCTGCTCCAGACGCACGTGCAGGTCAATCGGGTCTGTCCGCACCTCGTGGATCGCATCCAGCCGGCTCTTCGGTCCCGACAGCGTCAACACCGGGGGGGTCACCGACCACGATTCCACCCGGTATTCCTCGGGCACGTTCTCGAACACCGGCACCACCGTCACCTCCTTCACCTCGCGCCTCTCCGTGCGGATCTGGATCTGCGAGGGAATCGCCCGCTCCAGCACTACGCCCGACGGCAGATCCACATTCGAACGCTCGATCGAAAACGTCGTCACCCCTGTCCGCCTCACGCGCCCCAGGTCCAGAATCACAGGCGACGGCGACGCCGACACACGGCTCAACAGCGCCGACGGTCCGCGCACGATCAGCCGCACCTCTTCCACCAGGTTCGGCCCGATTTCCAGATCCGTGGGAATGTTGCGGTACTGCACGGGCACGGAAACCGCCGTCGTCAGTTCCCGCGAACCGCTGTAAACCAGCCACGCCAGAAATGCCAGCGCCAGCGACAGCAGCTTCAGCCCCAGGTTGTGCGTGAGCAGCCGTCTCATACGCGCCCGTCCTCCTGCGCCGCAGGCTGCGTGCGGGGCGCCGTCTGCGACGGGCGGCTCAGCCGCTCCGCCAGTCGTTCCGTCGTGACGTCGCTCTCCACCTCCCCGCCCCATGCCACCGAGATCGTCCCGCGCTCCTCGCTCACCACGATCGCCAGGCAGTCCGCATCCTCGCTCACGCCGATCGCCGCCCGGTGCCGCGTTCCCAGCACGCGCGACAGCTCCGGATTCATCGTCAGCGGCAGAAAGCAGGACGCCGCCGCCAGCCGCCCGCCCGTCACAATCGCCGCGCCGTCATGCAGCGGCCCGCCCGGCTCGAAGATCGCAAGCAGTAGGTCGCGCGTCACTCGTGCATCAATCGGCACGCCGCTCTCGATGAACGTCCGCAGACCCACCTCCCCTTCGATCACGATCAGCGCCCCCGTTTTGTGCGCCGCCAGATGGCTGACCGCCAGCACGATCTCCTCCGCCACCTCCCGCGACTCCACCCGCGAACCGAATCCCGCCCACTTTCGCTCTCCAATCCGCGTGAGCATCCGCCGGATTTCGCTCTGGAACATCACGATCAGCGCAAACGCAGTGTAGGGCGCCAGCGCCTCCAGAATCGTCCGCAAAACCGTCAGCCCCGCCGCCACCGACAGTACGTAAGCAGCCGCCACAATCACGATCCCCGCCAGGATATGCGCCGCGCGCCGGCCCCGGATCAGCAGCAGCACCTGGTAGATCAGCGCCGCTACCAGCAGAATGTCCAGCACGCCGGTTATGGTGAACCGCGGCGCCTGGCTCAGAATTTCCTCAAGGATCTGCTGCAATCGGAGCTCCTTACGGCTGGTCGGAATTCGTCCAAATTACGAGTGTATCCGATGCTCCGGCGCCCCATCCCCACTTCCCTCTCCCTGTGCCAGCGGCAGCCGAAGCGTTGCCACCGCCCCGCCCCCGTCGTGGTTGCCCACTTCCACATCGCCTCCCAGCATCCGCGCCAGCCGCAGGCAAATCGCCAGCCCGAGCCCCGTCCCCATGGCTTTCGTCGTCTGAAAAGGCTCAAAGGCGCGACGCAGGGCCTCCTCCGAAAAGCCCGGCCCGTTGTCCCGCACTTCGATCCTGGCCCGTCTCTGTTCCGCCTCGATCGCCACCCGAACTTCCGGCGCCTCGCTGGCCGGCGCCGCCTCCGCAGCGTTGCGCAGCAGGTTGTCCAGAATCTGCCGCAGCAGTTCCGGGTCGGTTTCCGCTTCGATGCCCGCCCCGCCCGCTTCCACGCGCCAGTCGATCCGGCTGTCGAATCCCGCCCTCTTGTGCTCTTCCACAGCCTGCTCCACCAGGGGCCGCAGCCGCACCCGCCTCACCTGCGGCTCGCGTGGCCGGCCGTACGCCAGCAGATCGTTCACCAGCCGCTCCAGCCGCGCCGTCTCGGAAACGATCGGCGCCGCCAGCCGCTTCTGCCCTTCCGCAGCGCTCTCCTCGATCAATTGCGCGAATCCCTTGATGGTCCCCAGCGGATTCCGGATCTCGTGCGCGAGCACGGACGACATCCTGCCGATCGACGCCAGGTGCTCCATCTCCGCCTGCCGTAACAGCGCCCGCTGCCTCGCCGCATGCGCCCGCCACGCCAGCACGCTCAAGAGCGCCAGCGCCGCCGCGGCTGCCACCGACGCCGCCAGATTGCGCCGCACAGGCGTCATCAGGAACTCGGCCGCCTCCGGCGACAGATCCATCCTCGCCACGCACAGCCTGCCGCCGCAATGGAACGGGATCGAGCCGCGCAATATCCTCCGCCCCTCCAACTCCGCCTCTTCCAGCAGGAACAGTTGCCGCCCTTCCCACAGTGCTTCCAGTCCGTCGCCCGCCGCCGGCTCGTGCCGGATCTGCAACCCCACAAGCCCGGGCTCTTCCGCCGAGAGGATCTCGAAAGCGCTCTCCGTCTCCACGTTGCGGAACGTTTCCAGTCTCGCCCCAAGCGCGCCCAGCCGGCTTCTGAGGTAAGTCTCCCTTTGCTGTTCCTGCATCCGGTAGGCGGACCACGAGCTCCACAGAAGCCAGACCGGCAGCGCCACTGCGAACGAGATCAGCAGCGCGCCTGTCGCTGCCTGGGGCAGAGCTGGCTTGGATCGCGGCATGGCCCTCCTGCGGCGCGTTCTTTGCGGCGGCCCCAGGCAAATCCTGCCCGCCCGTGGCCCATCGCACCGCCATCTCATTGCAGCACAGCGCGGCGGGCTTGGTCACTGGCTTGCATACTGAATTCCGGAACAACCGGCTGGCCGGCTGCTCTCCTGCCGGACGCCGTACAATGAAGGAGGCGCCATGAATCGCATCGCCCTCGCCGCGGTGGCGCTTTTCACCGGCTTCGCCTTCGCGCAGCCCGGTGACGCCGCCTTGCCCACGCCCGCTGCCTTGGCGGGCGCCGAGCGCGTCGAAGTCAAGGGTGTCGTGGAACGGATGGACGCCGCCCCCGGGCTGGGCTTCCCCACCATGCTTGTCAAGACCAGCCACGGACCTGTCCGGGTGCAACTGGGCTCGCTCCGCTTCCTCATTGAGCAGGACTTCAACCCGCAGGCAGGCGCCGAGGTCGTGGTTCAGGGGTTCCGCTGGAAACAGGATGTCGTCGCCCGCACTGTCGAGTTGCCCGCCCGGAAGAAGACGCTGGCACTCCGCACTGAGGACGGCACACCCCTGTGGCGAATGGGACGCTACGGAAAAAGAAACCGTTGAGAGGCTGGGATGCGAAACAACCGGATCGTTCTCTTGATGATTTTGGCCCTGTCGGCGGTCACTGCCGCCTGGGCTCAGACGAACAGGGACCGCGCCCGCGCCTTGCAGGAGAAGCTCATCGCACCCTGCTGCTGGAGCGAGAGCGTCGCCATGCACCGCAGCGAGGTCGCCGCTGAAATGCGCGCCGAGATCGCCCGCATGATGCAGGAAGGCCGCACGGACCGCGAAATCCTCGACTTCTACAAGGCCAGGTACGGCACGCGCATCCTGATGGAACCCGAAGGCCGGCTCCGCCTCTGGGCCTACACGATCCCCGTCGTCGCCGTCCTCTTCGGCTTGGCCCTCGTCGTCTGGATCATCCGCCGAATGGTGCGCCCGCAGCCGGAAGCCGCCGCCTGAGTCGCCGGGGATGGCAGACCCGGCTCCTTCAACGCCTTCGCGCACCGGCATCGTAGGGGATTGCCTCCCTCGTCCGCTCCGCGATGGGGCGGCGCCTTGACCGCAACAGTGCTTCCACACAGGCGGTTCGGATTCGTACCGTGCGGAGCCGCAACGGCGGATTGGCACATCCAGCCCCGGAGCGGATCGGCCGCGCCGGGACGCCCTCGCACCGGCCTCTGCCCTTGTTCAGCAAGGCCTGCAGAGATGCCCGGCCCGTTGTTTCATCAGGATCGTCTCTTCGGGCGAGTCAACCGGGACGCAGCACCCCGATTGCCGGATCAGGCCGTCTCCTTCGAGTTCGAGCGCCGTCGCACCGGCCGCAGCCTCTTCCGCGCCCTCGCCAGCCGCGCCCGCACCGCTTCCACGCTGACTCCCAGCCGCTCCGCAGTCTGCCGCGTCGAGAGCCCCTCCACCACGCGCATCCGGAACGTCTGCTCCAGCAGCGGCGGCAGTTGCGGCGCCGCCTCCAGAACGTGCCCCAATTCGCGGCGCGCGTCCAGCCGCCTCTCTGCCTCGCTTTCGGGCGTGTCCACATCTGCCGTCAGCGGCGCCTGACGCCGCAGCGCACGGCCGCGCTCTTCCATCCGGAACTCGTTCGTGACGATCCGCCTCGCCCACGCCGCCAGCCTCTCCGGACGCCGCAATTGCGGCAGGCGCTCGAGCACTCTCAGCAGCGACGCCTGCGCGATGTCCTGCGCCATCCCCGCCTCCCCGCACACCTTGCGTGCGTGGCGCTCCACAAAAGGGGCCAGCAGCGTGAACAGCCGGTCTCTCGCCCTCTCGTCCCCTTGGCGTGCCGCCGCCACCAGGCACACGTTCCCGTTGCACTGGTTCGCTGGGTCTCCCATCAGGCAGCCGGCCTCGCAATATGCCATCCCGCCCTGTTCTATCACAGGAGTTTCCGTTCTGAAACAGCGAAACGCCGGCGCGCCCCGAAAAGTGCGCCGGCGTCCCGCATCTCCTCCCGGTCTTACCGCGGCCAAACCGGCCGCCCTGTCTCGTCCCTCAACTTCACCGTTACCCCGTCCGCCGTCGTCAGCTCCAGCGCCACGAGCGAATCCGTACAGGAGGAAGCGCCCGCCACGATCCTCACCTGCGCTCCCGCCGCCAGTTCCACATCGTTCTCCAGCAGCACGCGCTCCGGCCCGATCCGGATCGCTACCAGCCGCCCGTCAGCCGTCTTCAGCACCAGCACCGGCTGCTGAATGCCCACACCGGCATTCACGCTCGTCACCTCTCCCTCGTAGCCCTGCACTGTTGCCGTGTCCATGCAGGCGCCGCCCGCAACCGGCGCGGCGGTGTTGCCCCCGCGTGCAGCGCCCGCGCTCTCGCCCCTTCCCCCCAGCGACCTTACCCACAGCGGAACCCCCAGCGAATCCCGCAGCGCCAATGTCGTGTCGCTTTTGGTAATCTCCAGCGCGTACCAGATGTCGCCGGCGCACGCGCAGTGGGCCGCAATCAGTTTCACTTTGTCTCCAACCGCCAGCTCGAAATCGTGATCCAGCAGATACCACGCCGGAGCCACCTTCACTGCCTTGTCGCCCACTGTGATCGTCGGATACTCGACGCCCACAGCAATACTTACCGAAGTGATCTCTCCTTCGATCACAATCGTCTGCGTCACATCCAGCGCGCCGCCGGTTCGCAGGGCTTGCCCCGCCTGCGGCCCGTTCCCCCGCGGCCCCTGCGCCAGCATCACTCCCGCCGCCGCGGTCACAACCACCATCATTCTCCAGTTCATGGTCTTGATCTCCTCGATTCTCGAATTGGCCATCCTCGTGGCGCTGCCTTTCAATGCATCTGCAACGCCATCCTTCGGCGGCGGCCAAGTCGTTGATTGGCTGCGGGCTCCGCAGCGGCGCTTCCTCCGTTCGCGCAACACCTGCACGCGCCCCGCGCAAACCCTGCACGCTTCTGGCAAGCTGGTATTCCCGATGCCCGAACGCCCCCGCCTCCTTCTTGGCGCCGACGGACTTTGGCGCTGCGCCTGGTGCGGCAACGCCCCTGACTACGTCGACTATCACGACCACGAGTGGGGCGTGCCCGTTCACGACGACATCCGCCTCTTTGAAAAAATCTGCCTCGAGGGCTTTCAGTCCGGTCTCAGCTGGCTCACCATCCTTCGCAAACGCGAAGCCTTCCGCCTTGCATTTGCCGGCTTCGATTTCCGCGTTCTCGCGCTCTGGGGCGACCCCCACATCTCCCGCCTGCTCGCCAACCCAGCCATCGTCCGCCACCGCGGCAAGATCGCTTCCGCCCTCAACAACGCCCGCCGCGCCTGCCAGCTCGTGCAGGAACACGGGTCGCTCGACCGCTATTTCTGGTCCTTCGCCGGCCGCCCCCCGCAGGAGCTCGCCCGCGACCTCAAGCGCCGCGGCTGGACCTTCGTCGGTCCGGTCACCGTCGAATCGTTCCTGCAGGCCATGGGCATGATCGACGCCCACGAACCCGGCTGCTGGCGCCGCGGCGCGCCCCCGTGTCCAGTTCCCCGTGAGGGCTGATAAGATGCTGTGTCATCGGGCCGCCTCTTCGGTCGCGCGGCCCGCCGAACCGTGAGGAGTCCGCAGCCATGAAGCATGCCTTTCTTCCCTTCGTCCTTTTCGCCGCTTTGGCGCCAGCCGCATCCCTGAAGCCAGCCGACCTTCGCACCGAATACCGCAAGGATCCGCTCGGCATCGACGAAACCGCCCCCCGTCTGAGCTGGAAGCTCGTTGCTGCCAGCCCCGCTGCGCGCAACCTCCGCCAGACCGCTTACCGCGTCATCGTCTCCAGTTCGCCAAGCCTCGCTCGCGCCGCCAAGGGCGACCTCTGGGACACCGGCAAGGTCGCCTCCGGCCAGAGCATTCAAATCGCTTACCAGGGCAAGCCCCTCGCTTCCGGCCAGCCCGTCTGGTGGCGCGTCATGGTGTGGGACGAAAGCGGCCAGCCCTCGCAATGGAGCGACACCGCCCGCTGGTCGATGGGCCTGCTGAAACCGGAAGACTGGAAAGGCAAGTGGATCGGCCGCGATGAGAAGACCTATTACAAGGATCCCAACAGCCCTTTCCAGCTCCTCCGCCAGGCGCAGTGGATCTGGTTCGATGAGGCGGATCCAGCCAGGCAGGCGCCCGCGGAAACCCGCCGGTTCCGCGCGGCTCTCGAGCTCCCCGCGGACCGGCCCCTGAAAACAGCCGTCTTCGTCCTTGGCGCCGACAACACCTTCGAACTCTCCGTCAACGGCCAGTTCGCCGGCCGTGGCAACAACCCTGCGCTGCCCATGATCTTCCACCTCGAGCCTTTCCTCAAGCCCGGCCCCAACGAGTTCCTCGTCACCGCGCGCAACACACGGGAAGACCAGGCCGGCGTCCTCGGCGCCCTCAAAATCGAGTTCGCCTCCGGCGATCCCCTCGTCTTCACCACCGGCGCAGATTGGCAGGCCCTTCGCAAGGACGACGAAGGCTGGCGCCCGGCGCGCGTTCTCGGCCCCTACGGCATGGATCCGTGGGGCGAAGTCGGCCTCCGCGAGGAACAGGCGCTCCCGGCCCGCATGCTCCGCACGGAGTTCACCGTCCAGCCCCGTCTGCTCCGCGCTACCGCTTACGTCGCCGGGCTCGGCCTCAGCGAGCTCTACCTGAACGGCGCCAAGGCCGGCAACCATGTCCTGTCCCCCGCCCTCACCGAGTATGAGAAGCGCGTCTTCTATGTCACGCATGACATCACTTCCATGCTGAAGCCGGGCCGCAATGCCGTTGGCCTCTGGCTCGGCAATGGCCGCTACTGGCAGCCCCGCCGCCGCATTCCGCTGCCGGCGCGCGGCTACGGCTACCCCAAGGCCATCGCCCAGATCGAACTCGAATACGCGGGCGGGCGCAAGGAAACCGTGGTCACCGGCGAATCCTGGAAGCTCACCACCGATGGGCCGATCCGCGCCAACAACGAATACGACGGCGAATTCTACGACGCCCGCATGGAGATGCCCGGCTGGGCGCAGCCGGGCTTCGACGATTCCAAATGGGAACCGGTTCAGCTCGTCGAGGCTCCTCCCGGCGCCCTCCGCGCCCAGATGGCCGAGCCCTTGCGCGTCATCGAAACCCTCACCCCCAAAACCGTCAAAGAGATCCGCCCCGGCGTCTTCATCTACGACCTCGGCCAGAACATGGTGGGATGGATACGCCTGAACGTTCAGGGCCCGGCCGGCACACACGTTCGCATCCGCCTGGCCGAATCGTTGCGCGAGGACGGCAACCTCTACGTCGACAACCTTCGCGGCGCCCGCGCCACGCTCAACTATGTGCTGAAGGGCGGCGGCCCTGAAACGTGGGAACCGCGCTTCACCTATCACGGCTTCCGCTACGTCGAGATCACCGGCTACCCCGGCAAGCCCGACCTCGGCGCCATTGAGGGCCGCGTCGTCCACGACGCCATGGAGCCCGCCGGTGAGTGGGAAAGCTCCCATTCCCTGCTGAACCGCATCCACCGCAACATCTATTGGGGCATTCGCGGCAACTACCGCAGCATCCCCACCGATTGCCCCCAGCGCGATGAAAAGCAGGGCTGGCTCGGCGACCGCAGCGTCGTCAGCTTGAGCGAAAGCTACCTGTTCGACGTCGCCGCTTTCTACACAAAATGGATCCAGGACATCGCCGACTCCCAGCGTCCCTCGGGCAGCATCCCCGACGTCGCCCCCACATACTGGGTCCTCTACAACGACGGCATCGTCTGGCCCAGCACCTTTGTGCTCGCCCCGCAGATGGTCTACCGGCAGTACGCCGACCGCCGCATCATCGAACGCCACTACGACGGCATGAAGAAGTGGGTCGACTACATGCGCCAGTTCCTCAAGGACGGCATCATGCCCCGCAACACTTACGGGGACTGGTGCGTGCCTCCCGAAGACCCCAAACTGATCCACTCCAAGGATCCCGCACGCATCACCGCCGGCGCGCTTCTCAGCACCGCCTACTACCATCAGATGGTCAAGTACGTCAGCTCCAACGCGCGCATGCTCGGGCGCAATCAGGACGCCGAGGAACTCGACCGCCTCGCCGCCGGGCTCCGGCAAGCCTTCCTGCGCACCTGGTACAAGCCCGCCGAAGCCCGTTTCGACAACGGCACGCAAACCTCCAGCGTCCTGCCCCTCGCCTTCGACATGGTCCCCGGCGAGGACCGCTCTCGCGTCTTCCAACGGCTGGTCGAGAAGATCGAAAAGGAGAGCAACAACCACGTCGGCGTCGGCCTCGTCGGCGCCCAGTGGCTCATGCGCACGCTTTCCGACAACGGCCGCCCCGACGTCGCCCTCGCCATCGCCACCCAGACCACTTACCCCGGCTGGGGCTACATGGTCTCAAAGGACGCCACCACCATCTGGGAGCTCTGGAACGGCGACACCGCCGATCCCGCCATGAACTCCATGAACCATGTCATGCAGATCGGCGACCTCGCCGTCTGGATGTACGAGTACCTCGCCGGCATCCGCCCCGACCCTGACAAACCGGGATTCCAGCACACCATCGTCCAGCCCTTCCGGCTAGCCGGACTCGACTCCGTGCGCGCCACCCACCGCTCCCTCTTCGGCCCCGTCTCCTCCTCATGGAAACGCTCCGGCGGCGCCCTCCAAATGGAAGTCTTCATCCCGCCCAACACCACTGCCACGATTTACGTCCCCGGCACGGGCAAGGTCGCCGAAACCGGCGGCCTCAAACCAGCCCGTGTCGAACGGGGCTACACCGTCTTCGAAACCGGATCCGGCAACTACCGCTTCACCTCTGAATAAACCAGGGAAAACTGCGGGCCCGCCCCGCGCGGGCCCGCACCCGCTCATACCCGCCCTGCCACCAGAAAATACAGAGGGTGCTCGTCCTCCGGCACCGGCAGCAGCAGCTTTACCGCCGCTGTGTCCAGCTTCCCGACGCTCACCGAGCCCAGCCCCAGCGCCGCCGCCGCCAGGTGCCAGTTCTGCCCGATGTGCCCCGCCTCCATCAACGCCAGCCTCTCCGCCGCTTCCCCGAACTCCCTCCGCAGCCGCCCGTACCATGCCGTCAGCAGCAGCCCCGCCGCGCACTCCTCCACGCACTGTTGATCGCCGCACACTTTCGCCATCCGCGCCTGCTTGTCCCCCTTCGACAGCAGCGCCAGCGCCTGCTGCTCCGGATCAAAGGCGTAAAACCCCGCCGCCAGCCCCTGCACGCGGAACGCCAGCACGTATCCCTTCACCGGATAAATCGCTCCCGCCGACGGCGCCGTCCGCAGCCCTCCCGGCGACGTGATCCCCTGCGCCGCCCACAGCAACGCCGCCAGCTCCTCCAGCTTCAGCGGCGCCTCCGAGTACTCCCGCACGCTCCGCCGCTTCTTCAAACACTCGTCCAGCCGCAATTCCAGCTTCGCCGGCGCCGGCAAGGAAACCTTGCCCGCCACCCCGCTCCGGCGGACGGCGGGCACAGCCTCAGGAGGATGGTCGTGTGGCGTCGTTCGCGGTTTCATGGCCGGTCCAAGCCAGTCTACCCGCGATTGTACAATAGTTCCAGATCTTTTTCTCTATTTCTGCCCGGCCTCAACCGCTGTACCGGCAGCCCGACGTGCAGGTCTCCCGCACCTCGATGGCGCTCAACTGCGGAAGCGCCGGCCGCAGCCGCCCCCACAGCCATTCCGCAATCCGCTCGCTCGTCGGGTTCTCCAGGCCCGGGATCTCGTTCAGGTACCGGTGGTCCAGTTCGTCGATCGCCGGCTGGCAGAGCGCCTTGATCTCGCCGAAATCCATCACCCAGCCCGTGCGCTCCTCCACCTCCCCGCTCACCCACACCCGCACCCGGAACGAATGCCCGTGCAGCCGCGAGCACTTGTGCTCCGGCGGCAGATTCGGCAGCCGGTGCGCCGCCTCGAACGTGAAATCCTTGAAAATCTCCATCTGTGGCGTCGGATCTGATTTTAGAGTAGCATCGGCTCGGATCTGCACCCGCAGTCCGGCGCCCATGCAATCCTCCAGAGACAGGCTTCAGGCCGCATTGAACCACCGGGACCCCGGCCGCATCCCCATCGACTTCGGCTCCTCCGCCGTCACCGGAATCCATGTCTCCTGCGTCGCCGCCCTCCGCGACTATTACGGGCTGGAAAAGCGCCCTGTCAAGGTCCACGAGCCTTACCAGATGCTCGGCTGGATCGACGAGGACCTGCGCCGCGCCATGGGCATCGACGTCGTCGGCGTCTTCTCACGCAAGAATCTCTTCGGCTTCGAGAACACCGGCTGGCGCGAGTGGGACTTCCGCGGCCTCGCCGTCCTCGTCCCGGAAAACTTCCGTACCACTGTCGAGCCCGGCGGCGCGATCCTCATCTACCCCGAGGGCGACCTCTCGGCGCCGCCCAGTGGCAGAATGCCCGTGGGCAGCGCATTCTTTGACACCATCATCCGCCAGCCTCCCATCGACGAGTCCCGCCTCGACCCCGAGGACAACTGCGAGGAATTCACCCTCGTTTCGGACGACGATCTGGACCACCTGCGGCGCGCCTCGCAGGAAGCGCTCTCCACCGGTTGCGGCGTCCTGGGCTCCTTCGGCGGCGCCGCCTTCGGCGACATCGCCCTCGTCCCCGCCCCTTTCCTCAAACACCCGCGCGGCATCCGCGACGTCGCCGAATGGTATATGAGCACGGCCTCCCGGCGCTGGTACGTCCGCCGCGTCTTCGAGCGCCAGTGCGAAGTGGCGCTGGAGAACCTGGCCCGCATCCACGCCGCCATCGGCGATTCAGTCGACGCCGTCTTCCTCTGCGGAACCGACTTCGGCACCCAGACCTCGCAGTTCTGCTCGGTGAAAACCTTCCGCGATCTCTGGCTCCCCTTCTACCGCGAGGTCTGCTCCTGGGTGCATCGCAATACTCAATGGAAATGTTTCAAACATTCCTGCGGCAGCGTGGAGAAATTCTTCGACAGCTTCATCGAGGCGGGTTTCGATATCATCAACCCTGTGCAGTGTTCGGCCGCGGGCATGGACCCGGAGGCGCTCAAGCGCCGCTACGGAGACCGCCTCGTCTTCTGGGGCGGCGGCGTCGACACCCAGAAGACGCTCCCGTTCGGCACGCCCGCCCAGGTGCGCGAGGAGGTCCTGCGCCGCTGCGAGATCTTCGCCCCGGGCGGCGGCTTCGTCTTCAACTCCGTCCACAACATCCAGTCCGGCACGCCCGTGGCCAACATCGCCGCCATGATCGAAGCGGTCCATGAATTCAACGGAGCCAGGCCCTGAATGCCCTCTCCCCCCGTCCGGCCCCTCCTGCTCGAACTCGCCCGCTCCAGCCACCGCCTCCCCATCGGCGCCGACCTCGTCCTTCATGAACTGCCCGATCCCGAAGCCGCGCGCCTCGACCCCGCCCGCCTCGGCAGCATCATCGAAACGGCCGCCCGCCGCTACCGCACACCGCTCGCATTCCCCCTCATGGACCTCCGCCTCGAAAAGGCCGACCTCCTCGCAGCCCTCGGCATCCCTCCGGATGACGCCGGCTCCTTCCACTTCCAGTCCCCTCCCGGCGAGGAGGAACTCGCGCGCGTGCTCGACTCCCGGGACCGCCCCTTCCCCCAGGCCTCCCTTGCCCAGCAGGGCGCCATTCACTACATCGCCTCTCGCACGGACCTCCTCCCCGCCGGCATGGCCATCGGCCCGTTCTCTCTGATGACCAAGTTGCTCGCCGATCCCATCACCCCGCTTGCCCTCGCCGCCTCCGGTTCCGCCGCCCCCGGCGACGAAACCGTCCGCCTCGCCGCCGCCGCACTGGAGATGGCTCTCGCCACCGTCCTTCGCTCCGTCGCCGCCCAGGTCCGCGCCGGCGCCCGCGCTGTCATCCTCTGCGAACCCGCCATCAGCGTCACCTACCTGTCGCCGCGGCAGATCGCCCGCGCTCCTCACGTTTTCGAGCAGTTCGCCCTCCACCCGCTGCGAAAAGTCCGCAGCCATCTCGAAGAACTCGGCGCCGCTCTCATCCTCCACGATTGCGGCCAGCTTTCCACAAGCCTCGTGCGCACGCTCGCCGCCGAACTGCGTCCCGCCATGCTCAGCCTCGGTTCCAGCCGCCGCCTCTGGGAGGACGCCGCCGTCGTCCCTCCGGATACCGTCCTCTATGGCAACCTCCCCACGCGCCAGTTCTACTCGGACTCCGCCATGCCTGTCGATCAGGTCCGCAGCCTCGCCCGCGATCTCGCCGCCCGAATGCGCGACACCGGCCACCCTTTCATCCTCGGCTCCGAATGCGACGTGCTCCACGTCCCCGAAGCCGCCGAAACCATCCGCCGCAAGGTCGAGGCTATGCTGGAAGCATAGCCCTCTTCTGGTTCCCTCATGCCTGAACTCGCTCCCTGGCAATGGGCGCTGGGCGCCCTTTGTGCCTTCAACGTCGGCTTGGCAAAGACGGGCCTTCCAGGGCTCGGCATCCTCGTCGTCCCCATGGTCGTCCTCGCCGTCGGCGACGCCCGCCACGCCGCCGCCTGGCTCCTGCCCATCCTCTGCACCGCCGACGTCTTCGCCGTCGTCTACTGGCGCCGCCACGCCGCCATTCACCGTCTCTGGAGTCTCGCCCCGTGGGCGCTCGCCGGCATGGCCGCTGGCGCCGCCGCGCTCGCCCTCGAGGAACGCATCCTCCGCCCCATGGTCGGCGTCATCGTCCTGCTGATGCTGGTCGCCTACCTCGTCCGCCGCCACGCAAAGAACCCTTCCGCCATCACTCCCCACCCCGCCCTTTACGGCGTCTCCGCCGGCTTCGCCACTACCGTTGCCAACGCCGCCGGTCCCGTCATGAACCTCTACCTGCTCTCCAAACGCCTCCCCAAGGAGGAGTTCATCGCCACCGGGGCATGGTTTTTCTTCGTCATCAACCTCGCCAAGGTCCCCATCTACGCCTTCCACGGGCTCTTCTCCCGCCAGTCGCTGCTCTTCGATCTCCTCATGGTCCCCGCCGTCGTCGCCGGCGCCGCCGGAGGCCGCAGGATCGTCCAACATATCTCCCCGCAAATGTTTGAATGGCTCGTGGTCGCCCTCACCGCCCTCTCTACGTGGTTCCTCTTCCGCTGACCACCCGCGCCGTGTCCCGCGCAATCAGGAGCTCCTCGTGGGTCGGCACCACCAGCGTCTCGAACCGCCCCAGCCTGTCCAGCCCGTCGAGGATCCGACCCCGCACCTCCGCGCGGTTCTCGCCGATGCCCCCCGTGAACACAACCGCGTCCGCCCCGCCCAGCACCGCCCAGTACGCGCCAATGTATTTCTTCGCCCGGTAGCAGAACACGTCGATCGCCAGCCGCGCCCGCCCGTCCCCGCCCGCCGCGGCTTCCACCAAGTCGCGCATATCGTTGGAGCGCCCGCTCAACCCCAGCAGCCCGCTGCGGCGGATCAACACCTCCTCCACCTCGTCCACGCTCATCCCTTTCGCCCGCATCAGGTGAAATACCACGCCGGGATCGATGTCCCCGCATCGCGTTCCCATCACCAGCCCCTCGATCGGCGTGAACCCAAGCGACACGTCCACCGCGCGCCCGCCTTGCACCGCACAGATCGAACAGCCGTTGCCCAGGTGGCACGTGATGAGCCGGCACGCCTCCGGCGGCTTGCCCAGCAGCTCCGCCGCCTTCGCGCTCACATACCGGTGCGACGTGCCGTGAAACCCGTACCGCCGGATGTGGTCGCGCTCGTAGTACTCGAGCGGCAGCCCGTAGAGAAAGACGTGCGGCTCGAGCGTCTGGAAAAATGCGGTGTCGAACACCGCCACATGCGGCACGCCGCCCATCAGGTCCCTCGCCGCCCGGTAACAGGCCAGGTTCGGGGGATTGTGCAGCGGCGCCAGCGCGCAGCAGTCCTCGATCACACGCTCCACCTCTTCGTCGATCCGCACCGCGTCCCGGTACTTCTCCCCTCCGTGTACCACCCGGTGCCCCACCGCATCCACCGCGCCCGCACGGCTCAGCGCCTCCCGCACCGCTTCCCGGTGGTCTGCTGCCGAACCGGCGCTCCCGATCCGCTCCACAGCGCCTTTCACCTCCACCTTTTCCGCCCCGTCCGCCAGCCGGATCACCTGGTATTTCAGGGAGGAACTGCCCGCATTCAGCACCAGCACGCGCATTGCGTGCCCAGCTTACCATCGCCCCCGCCCAGGCGAGGGGGACTGTTTCTCCCTCGAACTGCGCGAAGACTACGACGAATCGCCCCCGCTCAAGCGAGAGGGACTGACGCATCTGTCCCGCGCGCGAACTCCCCAACCCCATTCCCCTGAGCGCAAGCTCAGGGCCCAATTCCCCTGCGCGCAAGCTCAGGGCCCAATTCCCCTGCGCGCCAGCGCAGGGCCTCCCTCCCCA
>CAYWJB010000004.1:0-274846 GCA_964458495.1 uncultured Arcobacter sp. | reverse complement strand
TGATTCAAAACCCGTCAGCCCCGGAGGGTTGACAAGGTCGCTCCATATCAGAAGTACCGCCTTCGGCGTCTCGGGATGGCTGACCAGAACCCAGCGGAGCAGCGCGCCGATGGGAACCAGGCAGAGGATCAGCAGCGCGTGGGCTTGCCTTCTCGACGGGCGGACGTGAAGCTCGCTCAAGGTATGGCTCCGACTGCCCCATTGTATAGCAGCGGCCGCTGCTCCCCGGCGTCTGCCCGGCGGGCGTTTACGGGCCGCCGCGGAATCGGTTACTCTGGCGGGGAAGGAGGAACCCGACCCAGATGAGATTCCGCATGACGGCTGCCGTTGCACTGGCCCTGCTGCCCGCCGCGGCGCTGGCCGACTTCAGCTATCAGGAGAAGACGCAGGTGACCGGAGGAGCGCTGCTGAAGATGATGCGCTTCGTGCCCGGCGCCGGCAAGATCAAGGAGCCGATGTACACGCAGGTGTACTTTCAGCAGAACCGCTCGGCACGGGTGATGGACCGCGAGGTGGACATCATTGATCTGGCCAAGGAACAGATGATCCACATGGACCTGGAGAAGAAGACCTACTCGGTGATCACTTTTGACGAGTACCGCAAGGCAGTGGCGGCGATGGCCGAGAAAATGGCCAAACAGATGGGCAGCGACACGCAGGTCGTGGCGGACATGAGGCTCTCGGTCAAGGACGGCGGCGAGAGCAAGGTCATTCAGGGCATGCCGGCGAAGCTGATGAAGCTGCACCTCGAGATGGACATGAAGGACCAGAAGTCCGGCCAGACGTTCACAACGACGATCGACATGGACGAGTGGCGTACACCTCAGGTTCCCGGCCATGAGCAGGTGCGCGCTTTTTATATCGCATTCGCCGAGAAGGTCGGAATGGGACCGGAAACCATGAGGACGATGCAACTGGCCATGGGGCAGGCGGGCACGGCGGAGGGCATGGCGCGGCTGGCGAAGGAAGCCTCGAAGCTCGAGGGCGTGCCGCTGGTGCAGGTGACGCGGATGACGGGTCTGGGGATGGGGCTTCCGGACGTCGACATGCCGAGCGGCGCGGAGGTGACGGGAGCCGCGGCGGAATCCGCAGTGGGCGGCGCTCTCGGACGCCTGGGCCGGTTCGGAGGCTTCGGGCGCAGAAAGAAGCAGGAGGAGCCCCCCGCGCCCAAGAAAGCGGAAGAGCCCAGGAAAGGCGAGCCGAGCGTGCTGCTGGAGATGACGTCGGAGAGTTCGAATTTCTCGACGGCGGCAGTGGATGCGGGCAAGTTCGCAATTCCGGCGGGGTTCAAGGAAGTCGAGCACGAAATGAAAAAGGTTCTGAGGGAAGCGCAAAAGAAGTAGTCCTGCCGCCATCTCGGGATTGGGGCGCCGGGCGCTGGACACCTGGCGCCCTTTTCGCTTTCGGAACGCGGAATGGGACGCAGGGCGGTGCGGGACAATGGAGGCATGACCGTGGAAGTCGAAGGGGTTGTCCTGCATCTGAGCTATCCGGTGGACTATCCCGCGGAGTGGATCGGACAGCAGGAAGTGATGCGGGAGCTGCTGGCGGCGTGGATGAGCCTGGGCGAGGACGATCTGCCCATGAACCCGCGCATCACCGGCAAGCCGGGAGTGGGCAAGACGACGCTGGCTTGCGCAGCCGCCCGGCAGCTGGGCAAAGAGGTCTACATCCTGCAAGGCACGGTGGACATGCGCCCGGAGGACCTGATCGTCCAGCCGGTGGTGGAAGGGCCCGGGAAGCTGAAATACGTGGCCTCGCCGCTGGTGTCGGCCATGCTGCGCGGAGGCGTGGCGATCCTGGACGAGGCCAACCGGATGCCGGAGAAGAGCTGGGCCAGCCTGGCGCCGCTGCTCGACGCGCGGCGCTACGTGGAAAGCGTGGTGGCGGGGATCAAGATTTATGCCGGCACCGGTTTCCGGCTGGCGTGCACGATGAACGAGGACGCTTCCACGTTTGATCTGCCGGAATACATTTTCTCGCGGCTTCAGCCGCAAATTCACATCGATTTTCCCGATGAAGACGAAGAATTGATGATCCTGCGCCAGAATCTTCCCCAGACGGACGAGCAGGTGCTTTTGCTGATCGGGGAGTTGTTGAGGGCGGCGCACGAGCAAGACGAACCCTATACGGCGCGCGACGGGATTCACATCGGAAGGTACGCGACGCGGCTGCTGGAGTGCGGGCGTTCGCCGGATGTGCGGAGCGCATTGCACCAGGCGGTGCGTCAGGTGCTGGGCGAAGAGGCGTTGAGGTATGTCCCCTGAGTGGGAGCGGCTCGGACTGCGGCGGGGGCGGTGGACGTTCCTGCCCGTCGCGCCGCGCAGGCTCGAGTTCGCCGCGTTGGTGCGCAAGGCGCTGCTTGAGATCCGTCCGGCGCGCGTCGCCGTGGAACTGCCGCCCGCCTGCAGGGCGGCGATGTGCGAAGCCGCCTCCCGTTTGCCAGCGGTGATGGCGATTCTCTCCGTCATGGAAGAGGAGGACCTGGCCGCGCCGGTTGCCATCAGCGAACCCGGCGATGCGTTCACCGAAGCGTGCCGTACAGCGTTGGAAACCGGCGCGGAACTGGTCTTCATCGGCGCCGGCGAGATGCCGCTGGCGGCCCGCCGGGAGTACTATCCCGATCCGGCGGCGCTGGCGAGCATCCCTTACGAGCGCTACGTGGAGCAGTATCTGCGCGCCCCGCCGCCGCCGTACGATGCCGGCGGGTGGGAGGCTGCCGGGCTGCTGTGCCGCCTGAATCCGGACGTGGAAACGGCAGTGGTCGTGCGCCTGCCCGCGTTTGTCCAGATGCTGCCCCGGCTGGATCTGGCGGCGCCTGGCGAGCCGCGGGCAAGCCGGTTCAAGTACTTGGCCGGGCTGGTAGCTCCCTCATCGTTGGGCGAGGTCCTGGAGGACTGCGCCTACTTGCAGGAGCGTTACGAGCAGTGGCGCGAGTCGGCTTCCGGCGAATCAATGCCTGACCGGCGGAGGTGGCTGGCGGATCTCTGGGAGGAGGCGGCGGAGAACTACCGTGCGATCTATGGCGGAGAGATCCTGCCCTGGCAGCGCAAGCAGGCGCAGCGCTTTCTGGAGAGGCTGGTTGTGTCGGACTTCGCGCTTGTGCCGTCGCTGTTCGACCTGGTGGCGGCAGCGCGGGGAGTGATCGACGAGAATCTGGCCTACGAGGTCTGGCGGCGTGGTTCGTCCTACGGGCATCAGCAGGTCAGAGACGGCGAGAGTCCGTTGGAGCTGGAGAGCTGGCAGGTCTTCCCCGAGACGCGGCGGTTGCGTCTCCGGCAGCGCTACGAGCTGGAGAAGCGACGGCGGGCGCCGCGCGCCTGGAAGCGCCGTCCGGGGCGAACGCCGGAAGCCTGGGCGGCTCAGCTGGACGGGCACGCCATCTGCAGCTATCCGCCGGAAGACATCGTGATCGAGGATTTCGGCAGGTTTCTGCGCCAGCGGGCGGTGACGATGCTCGGAGAGGAGCGGTCGCGCGTGGAGCCGTTCACTGCTTCGCTGCTCGACGGAGTGGATGTGCGGGAGACGATCCGGCGCTGGCACGAAGGGCGCATCTACGTTCGCGAAACCGAGAAGGTGACCGGCGAAGCCGGCGCGGTAGTGGTGATCTTCGACGAAGACCGTGACAACCGCTACCCGTGGCTCACCACCTGGCTGGGCGAGCACTCCAACGAGAGCGACATGGCGTTCTACTCCACGCCCCCGTTCGACAACCTGGTGGGACCGGGCATCGGGCGGGCCGAATACGGCGGCTTTGTGATGACCATGCCGCCGGGGCGCATGACGGACGTGTGGACCGATCCGGACTACGACTTCGCGGAAACCAAACCGGAGCGCCTGCTGCTGGCGGCCATCGATTATTCGCTCGAGCGGCGCATCGTCTATGTAGCGGCCAGGCCTCCGCGCTCGATCCTGCGGCAGGCGGCGGCGCGGCTGGGGCGGCAGATCCTCTATATCCCGCTCGGCGCCCTGTCGCCGGAGAAATTGCGGCGGATCCGCACGTTGCACGTCCTCGACAGCCATGAGCGGCGGCGCGTCGCCCCGCGCTACATCTGGTGAAACCCGGCAGTGGGCGGGGCGCGTCTGTCGAGCGTTGGAGCGGCTCGGCGAGCCGCCGTCATCACGCTGATATACTGAGAGATTGCTCGCACTGAAACTCCCGATGAAGTGGATCTTTGCCCTTTGTGCGCTGGCGGGTGTGTGCCAGGCGCAGGAATTCTTCAGCTCCCAGGCGGCGCGCCTGGTGATCGGCCAGAAGCCCTTTACCGACGCCTATCCCGGCGCAAGCGAGGTTCTGCTGGGTTCGATCACCGGGGTGGCGTACGCGGCCGACACCCTGATCGTCGCCGACGGCAACAACATCGGCGCCACGCCTGTGAACCACCGCGTCCTGATCTACCGCAACGTGGGCTCTTTCGTTCCCGACCGCCGGGCGGTGCTGCCGTTGAACGATCCGCGCTGCCCCGCTTGCGTCGGGCGCGCCGACGTCGTGCTCGGGCAGCCCGACTTCACCACCACGGAACTGAAGGCGGCGGCGCAGAACACGCTGCGCAACCCGCTCGGCGTGGCTTACAACGGCCGCGTGCTCGCCGTGGCCGACACGGACAACAACCGCGTGCTCGTCTGGCGGTCGCTCCCGTCGGTGAACCAGCAGCCCGCGGATTTTGTGGTGGGCCAGAAGGACTTCACCTCGTCCGCGCCCGGCCTGAGCGAGACGGCGCTGCGCGGGCCCAACGGCGTGTTCCTCGACGACAACAACGGGCTGTGGGTTGCCGACACGGGCAACAACCGCGTGCTCTACTTCGGCGAGATCACGCAAAACGGGCAGGCGGCGCGGCTCGTGCTCGGGCAGCCCAACATGACCACGGACCAGCAACGCGGACGCTTTCCCGAGTACGTCTCGAAGGCGGACACCATGCTGGCCCCCGCGTCCGTGTGGGTTGGCGCGGGCAAGGTGATCGTGGCCGACCTCGGCCTGAGCCGCGTGCTGATCTGGAACTCGATCCCCACAAGCAACGGCCAGGCGGCCAGCGTCGTCGTGGGACAGCCGGACTTCACCTTCCCCGAATTCAAGAGCGGCGGCACTCCCACCAACGAGGTTCTTTGCCAGTCCAATGGCACCGACGAGGAGGGCAACCCCACCTATCCGGAGCGCTGCGCCGCCACTCTCGACATGCCCCGCGCGGTGCTCAGCGACGGGCGGCGCCTGTTTGTGGCCGACTCGGGCAACGACCGCGTGCTGATCTGGAACGAAATCCCCGCGCAGAACGGCGCGCCCGCCGACGTTGTTCTTGGCCAGCTCAACTTCGAGCTGAACCAGAGCTCGGACTCGGGCGAGCCGCGCCGCGTCGCCTCCACCGACTCGTTCAAGACGCCCACCTCGCTCGCCTATGACGGCGTCAACCTGTACGTCTCCGACACGTTCAACCGGCGCGTGCTCGTCTATACTCCGGGCGACTTCAACCTGCCGGTCACTGCCGTGCGCAACGCGCCGAGCCCGTCGACCTTCGCCCGCGGCTCCATCGTCTTCAGCGGCACCGTAGAGAAGGAGGTCGAGCTCACCATCAAGATCGGCAACGAGAACGTCAAGGACAGCGAAGGGAACGTGATCACCAAAGATTACAAAATCACGACCACGGTGGACGACAACTTCGAGACCATCATCGACAGGTTCGTCCAGCTCATCAACGATTCGCAGGATCCCTACGTCACCGCTGCGCCGAACAAGCTGTTTAACGCGCTGATCCTGATTGCGCGCGAGGCTGACGCGCTCGGCAACTCCGTGACGCTGCAGACCGAGGTGAAGCCCGACGGCTCCAGGATCGTGATGACCACCAGCGGGTCGAAGCTCACCGGCGGTCAGGACCCCGCCCTGGTGGCGCCCTATGCGCTGGTGGCCGTGCTTGGAGAGAATCTGACCGACCAGACGGCGCAGATCGACGACATCACCAAACCGTTGCCCTATGAACTGGGCGGCGTGCAGTTCTTCGTGGACGGGCTTCCCTGCCCCATTCTGGCCGTCTCTCCGGACCGCGTCATTGCGCAGATCCCCGTCGAGGTGGCCGGATCCAACAGCGGCAGCGGCGTGCTGCGCGTGCGCAGGAACAACGGCGAGATCACCGTCTCCAGCGCCGTGGCGGTGCGGCTGATCGAACAGAACCCGTCGGTCTACACTCTGGACTCGCCGGCGCCTTCGCCGGGCCTCGCCTACCACTTCTCCAGCCAGGCGACGGGTACCGTCTCCGTGGATGGCGCGGCCAATCCCGGCGACACGGCCACGGTGGTGATCCGAGACCGGAAATACACCTACACGGTGCAGGCCACCGACACGCTGGCAACGATCCGCGACAACCTGATCGCGCTGATCAACGCGTTCGACCCGGAAGTCGAGGCCTTCGCCGCCGGTCCGTTCCAGCGCATCCGGTTGCGGGCGCGCATCGAGGGCCCCGCCGGCAATGGCATCCCCATCAAGGCCGAGGCCAACCTGAATGCGCAGGTCATCATGACGGCGCTCAACAGCGAGCTGTGCTGCGCCAACACAGCCGGCGCGCCGGTCACCGAAGACAATCCGGCGCAACCGGGCGAAACGATCGTCGTTCTGGCGGCGGGCCTCGGGCTGGTCGGGCCGGAGGCGGCCAAGGCGGCAATGAAGACCGGACAGCCCTACTTCGGGCCGGAGATCAACGACCCCGTAGAATTCGTCTCGTCGCTGATCGGCGGGCGAACGGCCAACGTGCTGTTCGCGGGCCTGAAGCAGGGCGCCGTGGGCGTTTACGAGGTGCACCTGGAGCTGAACCCGGACCTGCCGACCAACCTGAAAACCGAGGGCTGGATCGCGCAGAGCTTCCAGATCTCGAACATCTTCACCATTCCGGTAGTCAGCCGAAAGCCGCGCGAACAGTGAGAAATCCTGGCAATATGTCGCGGGCGATTTCAGAAAACAAGGAGCGCAAAGTGAGTCGGATTCGAGGGATTGTTCTGCTCATTGCCGGCACCGGCGGCCTTCTGTTTTCCCAGGCCCCGCCCTCCTATACGATTTCCAATGCTGTGGGCAACGGCGCCGCCGGTTTTGCCGGCGACAGCGGAAAGGCGGCGGATGCACAGGTCAATTTCCCGCTGGGATTGGCCATCGACGGTTCGGGAAACGTCTATATCGCCGATCACCTGAACCACAGGATCCGCAAGGTGGCCGCCGACGGGACGATCACCACCGTGGCGGGCTCGGACAGCATCGGCTCGACCGGAGACGACGGGCCCGCCACCAGCGCGCGCCTGAATTTTCCCTCCGGGGTGGCCGTGGACGGCTCCGGCGCCCTCTACATCACGGACACGATGAACCATACGATCCGTAAGGTTGTCGTCGGGGGAAACATCACCTTGTTCGCAGGCCAGCGCGGCGTCTCCGGGTTCTTGGAAAAAGATGCGAAGGAAGAATTCCTGGACGCCAAAGATGCCCAGCTGAATGCGCCCACCGGGATCGCCATTGATTCCGCCGGCAACATTTATTTCTGCGATACGCGCAATCACCGCGTGCGGAAGATTGGCACCGACGGGAAGATCCAGACCATCGCCGGCAGCGGGGAGAAGGGCGAGACCGGCGATGGCGGCGAGGCGGTGGAGGCGAAGCTGAATTCCCCGACCGGGGTCGCAGTGGACAGCGCCGGAAACGTCTACATCGCCGATCAGATGAACCACCGCATCCGCAAGGTGGACAAGGACGGCATCATCTCCACTGTCGCCGGCACCGGCCTGCCTGGTTACTCCGGCAATGGCGGCCTCGCTGCCCGCGCGCAGCTGTTCTACCCCTGCTGCATCGCGCTCGACAGGCAGGGGAACCTTTTTATCGCCGACCGCACCAACAACCGCGTCCGCCGCGTCGACGCACAGACGGGCACCATTTCGCTGGCTGCCGGCACGGGGCGCTTCGGCGACGACTTCGACGGGCGCGCCGCCGAACAGGCGCGCCTGCGCTTCCCCATGGGACTCGCCGCCGATCCGCAAGGCCGCATCTACTTCAGCGACAACGCCAACAGCCGCGTGAAGCTGCTGACGCCCGCCGGCGAAAACCCGACGGAAGAGGCGGCCGAGCCGCCGGCGATCCGCAGCGATGGGGGCGTCGTCACCGACACCTCGTTCGGGGCTTCCGTCACCATCGCCCCCGGCGCATGGATCGAGATCTACGGCCGCCACCTCGCCCCGCGCGAAAGGGAGTGGCAGAGCGAGGACTTCGTGGATGGACGGGCGCCTGTCTCACTCGAGGGCGCCACAGTGTGGATCAACGGCCAGCCCGCGCCGGTCTCCTACGTCAGCGCGAACCTGATCCGCGCTCAAGCGCCACTGGAGCTGGAAGGTCCGTCTGCCAGGATCGAAGTCGAGACCGCTGCGGGCCGCAGCCGGCCCTACATTGTGAAGGTCGACCCGGCCGGGGCCGGCGTCCTGGCGCCGGCCAGTCTGCGCCTCGGCGGGCGGCAGTATGCGGCCGCGCAGATCGACGGCGAACAGGCCTATGCAGCACCGGAAGGCGCTGCCGGGGAGCTGGCAACCCGTCCCGCCCGGGCCGGAGACGTCCTCGTGCTTCATGCCATCGGGCTCGGGCCGGTGAGCCCCTGGATCGACGCCGGTCAGGTGGCGGCGGAAGACAACCAGCTGGCGGCGCAGATCGAAGTCCTGATCGGCGGCGAACCGGCACAGGTGGTGTCGGCGGGGCTCGCCAGAGGGAAAGTGGGAATCTACGAAATCCGCGTCGCGATGCCGCCCGCCCGGTACGACGGCCCGGCGCCGATCGAGATCCGCCTGAACGGCAAGCCGCTGGCCCAGGAGCTGTTCATCGCCACAGCGCAATAGCGCCTGGGCCTGCGGGCACGCTCAACCGATGTCGTCCGGCCGGTAGGGCCGGTAGCCCTGTCCGGCCAGCAGCGCCCGCGCGCGTTCGTCATCGGCGCCGGTGACGTAGAAAAAGGCGCCGTGCAGAGCCCGGCGGAACAGGAATCCGCCCATGTAGAGATCGGCTTCCACCAGATAGTCGATGCCGGCGCCGGTGAGCAGATCCTCCACGCGCTGCGCCTCGCGGAGGCGCTTGGCGATATAGAGCAGGATCAGTTCCTGTTCGCCGAAGAAGGCTTCGTCGCGGCGCATGGTCTCCTGCTTCAGCCTACCGCACCGACCTCGGAGAACTCATGCAGCAAAGGCGGGGCTGCTCCGCCGGCGCCCGGAGGCGCAAAACGCCAACGCTTTATTGCGCGGCTGCGGCGAGAACTCTGGTCGAAATTCCCGCCGGCAACCGGCTGGAGTCAGGGCTCCGGCGCCTTCCAGCGAAACGCGAGGGATCAGCCATAGAATGAAGAAGCCATGCGGATTGAAAAAATCGAGACGGCCCAGGTGGCGCCACGGTGGGGGCTGTTGCGAATCCTGACCTCGGATGGCGCGGAAGGCTACGGCGAGTACACGCTGGAAGGCCAGCTTGGCGCCGCCGAGGCGTGCGTCCATGAACTGGGCGAGTTCTTCCTGGGCAAGGATCCCCGGCAGGTGAAGGCGCTGGCGCGCGGCTGTTACGACCGCAATTTCTATCACGGCGGGGCCCTGTACATGAGCGCATTGGGCGGCATCGAGACAGCGCTGTGGGACCTGGCAGGAAAGGCTGCCGGGCAGCCCGTCTCTCAGTTGCTGGGCGGTCGCGTGCGCGACCGCGTGAAGGTTTACCGCTGGGCCGGGGGCAACAACAATCCGCCCGAGGCGGCAGCCGAAGAGGCGGCGGCGGTGGTCGCCGCCGGCGCGCGCGCCCTGAAGATGAACGCCTGCCCGCCGCTGGCGGCCATCGACACCTACGGGGGCATCCAGCGCGCGGTGGACCGGCTGCGCGCGGTGCGGGAGGCGGTGGGCCAGGAGGTGGACATCGCGCTGGACTTCCACGGCCGGTGCAACGTGCCGATGGCGCGAAGGCTGGCCAAGGCGCTGGAATTCGGCAACCCGCTGTTCTACGAAGAACCCGTGCGGCCGGACTACAACCGCTGGCTGCCGGAGATCGCAGCCACCACCGCCGTGCCCATCGCCACCGGCGAGCGGATGACCACCGTGGCCGAGTTCAGCGACGTGGTGGCGGGCAAGGGGGCGCACATCCTCCAGCCGGACCTGGTGCATGTGGGCGGGATCTCCAACACGGTGGAGATCGGCGCGCTGGCCGAAGCCAATGGCATTGCGCTGGCACCGCACTGCCCGCTTTCACCGGTGGCGTTCCTGGCCAGCCTGCATGTGGTGGCGCAATGCCGTGCGGGGTGGATCCTGGAGTGGGCCAAGGGAATCCATTACAACGTCCACGGAGCGGAGGGCGATGTGGATCCATGGCTGCGGTATGTCGACGAGCGTGATCGGGCGCTCTTCGAACCCGACCCCGAGGGCCACTTGCCGGTGCCGGAAGCCCCGGGCCTGGGCGTGAGGCTGAACTGGGCGGAGGTGCAGCGCGCGGCGCGCGCCGGCGTGACCTGGCGCGACGAGACCATGTACCTGCCCGACGGAACGCTGGCCAACTGGTAGCCGCGTGGTAAGGTGAAATTATCCTGGTTTTCACGCGAAATTCATTGTTCCAGCGTATTCAAGGGGCATGAGCGGCGCCGCCCGTGCCCTGCAATCCTGGATCGAGTCCTTCGATCACGGGCTGATGCGCCGCCTGCACCGGTGGAGCGCACCCGTGTGGTTCCGCTGGTGGATGCTGGCCTCGACGCGCGGAGGAGACGGCTGGCTGTGGTACGCCGTGGGGGCCGTGCTGCTGGCCGCGGGCGGCGTGGAAGGCCGCCAGGCGGCCGCGGAAGCCGCGCTGGCCAGCACCGCCGCCATCGCCCTGTTTCTGGTCCTGAAGCGCAAAGCTGCCAGACGGCGCCCTTGCGAACTGCTGCCGCACTGCTGGGCCGCAGTCCTGCCGCCAGACGAGTTCAGTTTCCCATCGGGACACACGATGACGGCATTCGCCGTGACCGTGCCCGTGGCGCTGCACTTCCCCGAAGCCGGCGCCGTGCTCTACGGCTGTGCCATCTCCGTAGCCCTGTCGCGCGTGACCCTGGGGATGCATTTCTTGAGCGACGTGGTGGCGGGCGGCGCCTTGGGCTGGATCCTCGGCACTCTGGCCCACCGCATTGCCGGCTGAGACCGCCGCAGGCGGACGGGCAGGAGAATTGACCTCCGCCCCCCTGCTGCGATAGATTCGTTCCTTCGATAGATCATGTAGAGTCTGAAGGCCGAATCCAGCCGCGCGATCCGGTACGAATGCGAAATCTCCACCCAACTGCCGCGCTGATCGCCCTCGCAGGCGCAATCCTTCTCGCTCCCTTCCAGGCTTCCTCGCAGAGCTTCCTCTCTCCCGGCGGCGTTTCCAGGCCGATCTCCGATGATGTGATCGACCGGCTTCCCCCGAAGGAGCCCGCGGTCGTGCCGCCCTCCATGCGTCCGGCGCAACTGGCTGCGGGCGCGGAAACCGGACAGGAGGCGTCATCGCCGGCGATGAGGGCGCTGCGCACCGCCGAGCGGCTGTTCCAGCATGGCCGGTTCCTGATCCAGGAGGGGCAGAGGGAAGAAGCCCGCCGGGTCTTCGACGAGGCTGTGGACACGCTGCTGGCCATTCCCGAGGGGGATGCGGGCCGGGAGCGGATCGAGAAAAGGGTGGAAGAGCTGATCCGGCGGATCCACCGCTACGACATGGAGGAACTGGGCGCGGCGCAGGCGCCGCAGGTGCCCATGATGCCGTCTTCTCCGCTGGAGGAGATCCTGAATCTCTCCTTCCCGGCCGGCAGTGGCAGCGCCGTCGCGGGCCGGATCCTGACGGGAAGCTCCCAGCTGCCTTTGACGGTGAACGAGGCGGTGCTGAACTACATCCAGTACTTCACCGGCCCGCGCGGTTCCCGGATCCTGCTCAACGGTCTCAGGCGGAGCGGGCGCTACCGCCAGATGATCTTCCGCATCTTCGACGAGGAGGGCGTGCCGCGGGAGCTGATCCATCTGGCGCAGGCCGAGTCGGCCTTCCAGCCACGGGCCGTCAGCCGGGCCCAGGCCGTAGGGATGTGGCAGTTCATTCGCGGCCGGGGCCGGGAGTACGGGCTGGAGGCGGGCAAGGCTCACGACGAGCGGATGGATCCGGAGAAGGCCACCCGGGCGGCGGCCCGGCACCTGAAGGACCTCTACGACCTGACGGGCGACTGGTACCTGGCCATGGCCGCCTACAACTGCGGACCGGCCTGCGTTGAGCGCGCCGTGCAGCGCACCGGCTACGCCGACTTCTGGGAGTTGCGCGCGCGCAACGCCTTGCCAAAGGAGACGATGAACTACGTCCCGGCCATTCTGGCCATAGCCATCATCGCGCAAGACCCCCAGCACTACGGATTGCCTGCCGTCGAATTCGAGGATCCGCTGGAGTTCGACACGATCCGGCTGGAAGCGGAAACGAGCCTGGCGCTGATCGCCGATGCCGCGGAGGTTCCCGCCGGCGAGATCCTGGACCTGAATCCCGCCGTGAAGGATAAGATAGCCCCCGCAGGGTTTGAGGTGAGGGTGCCGCGCGGAACCGGCGCCGCCGTATTGGCGGCGTTGAATCTGGTTCCTGCCGCCAGGCGGGCCTCCTGCCGCCTGCACCGCGTCAGTCCCGGAGACACGGCAGCCTCTATCGCCCGGCATTATGGCGCGGCGGCGGCGCAGGTGGCGGCGATGAACGATCTCTCGAGTCTGGAAGAGGGAGCGTTTGTCGTCGTGCCCGTGCCTGCGGCCCGGAACGTGCGTGCGGCGAAGCTGGCGCAAAGCCGCGCCGCCGGCTCACGGAGTCCGCGGAGGCGGACGCCGGCCAGCAGCCGGGCATCGGCGCCCTCCAGCAGCAGGGTCCGCAAGACCTCGGCACGGCGTTAGGCGGGGCGCCGCCGCCTTGGGCGCGGGAAGATTCCTCTTCCGCGGGACGCCAAAACAAGATATGCTAATTATGATTCGGCCTGGAGGGAGGACCGCGTCATGGTTCGTTGGATTGCGAAACCCTTTGACTCCTACGACGAGGAGACGGACTTCGATTCCGCGCTCAGCGACGACAGCGTAGGAGAGGTGGAAGACAGTCTGGACGAGAGCCTGGAGGCCCAGGAACCGGCTCCGGTTCCGCCGGCGCAAGAGGCTCCGTCCGCACCGGAGGCCGCACCCGCCCCGCCCGCGCCTGCCGCGCCAGAGTTGGCGCCTGCGCCGGCGGCCGAAGCGCCCGAAGCCGCGCCTCCGGCGCCCAAACGGCCGGCTGCGCCACGCCCGCGCAAGCCGGCAGCGAAGAAGGCCCCCGCAAAGGTTTCCCGGCCCAAGCCGGGGAAAACCGCTGCCAAGGCAGCGAGAAAAACGGCAACTGCCGTACGAAAGGTAACGAAGAAAACAGTGAAGACTGCAACGAAGAAGGCTGCCGCCAAGAAGGCAGCTCCGGCAAAGAAAGCCGCGGCGAAGAAGGCCGTGGCCGTCAAGAAGGCGGCGAAAAAGGCCGCCCCGAAGACGGCTGCACCCAGGAAGGCCGTTGTGAAGAAAGCCGCGGCGAAGAAGGCGGTGAAGAAGACCGCCGTCAAGAAGGGCGCTGTCAAGAAGGCCGCGAAGAAGCCCGCGGCGAAGAAGAAGTAACACCGGCCCGCGTCCGCCGGCGATTGCCGGGGAACCGCGGGGTGTGACAGTGCTGATGTTCAATGGGGCGTCCCGTGCGGGCGCCCTTTCTGTTTTCTCAGGCGGAGTGGCTGGCTGGCGCCGGAGCGCGCGCCACGGGGGCAACAGTCCGCCGCAGGCGGTTTCCCGGCAGCAGGCAGCGGAGGCAGGCCGGATCCGCACGCGATGGCGTGCGCCTGCCGGGAAGCTGCGCCCTGCCAACGGGAACCGGTCCGCTTGATGCCAAGGGGGCGTCCCGTGCAGGCAACCACCCCTCCTGCCTTTCCGCGCGGACCTGACCCGGCTTGGGGCGCCCCGCCCTCAGGCCCCGGCGGGGGACCGCCGGGCCACCGCCTGCCGGCACTTCTCGAACAGTTCCAGCAGGGCGTCAGCCTGCTCCTCCGGCGTCCGCGGAGGCTTGCCGGAGAATCCCACCGCCTGCGCGCCCTTGGCGTAGCCCGTGGTGGCGGCGATGAATTTCATCAGCTCCAGCGCGATTTCGTCATCCGACTTCGGCCGCAGATCAGCCGGGGCGCCTTGTTCCTGCATGGATCTTCCCTTCCCTGTTGCGACTCGGGCGCCGGGTCCCGGCGGGAGCCGCGCCCGACATGTTTATTCTAGTGTGTAGATGCCGGTGCAGGCGACGCGGCTGTCACGCCGCATGCGCGGCGGCGCGCAGGCGCACCTTCTGGCCTGCGAGGACGGCCGCTTCTACGTCACCAAGTTTCTGAACAATCCGCAGCACCGCCGCATTCTCGCCAACGAATGGGCCGCTTCGGTCCTGCTCTCCCATCTCGGCATCGCCGCGCCACAGGCGCGCGTCATTCACGTGGACGCCGCCTTCCTCGCCGCCCAGCCCGATGTGCATTTCCAACTCGGCTCGCGCCGCGTGCCCGTCGAGCCGGGCATCCACTTTGGCTCGCTCTTTCCGGGCGACCCCGACCGCGACGCCGTCTACGACTACCTGCCGGACGCGCTGCTGCCGTCGGTGGTGAACCTCGCCCACTTCGCCGGGGTTCTCGTTTTCGACAAGTGGACGGCGAACTCCGACGCGCGACAGGCCATTTTCTTCCGCCGCTGCATCCGCGATTTCCTTGACGAGCCCGCCGCGCCCAACCGGAAGGGCTTCATCGCGCAGATGGTCGACCACGGCTACATCTTCGACGGACCGCACTGGGAGTTCCCGGACTCGCCCCTTCAGGGGCTCTACTTCCGTCCCCACGTCTATCAGCACATCCGTTCACTCGACGACTTCGAGCCGTGGCTCTCGCGCGCCCGCCACTGTCCGGAACAGATCCTCGACGACGTGCTGCGCACGACGCCGCGGGCCTGGATCGACGGCGAAGAGGCCGAGTGGGAGCGATTGCTGGAGAAGCTCTATGCGCGCCGGCGGAAGATCGAGGGGCTGCTGCTGGCCACCGTGCGCGCGCGCCCGCAGAGCTTTCCTTTCTGGCGCGGCTGAAGCGCTTCCGGGACCACCATCGGCCTGCGGGAGCCGCATGCCCGCAGTTCGCTAAGATGGCCTTGTGATCCACCCGCACATCCTCGTCTCCGGTGAAATTCGCCGCGCGGACGAAGCCCTGTTCCGAGCCGGCCAAGTAGGGCTGTTCGCCGGATGGGGCGTGTTCTCCACGATCCGTGTGATGGAGGGCGTCCTGTTCGCCTTCGACCGCCACTGGGCGCGCATGCAGCGCGACGCCGACCTCTTGCGCGTCCCGTTCCCCTGGACGCCGCAGGCGCTGGAAGAGCTGCTGCTGCGCGTGGTGGAGGCAAACGCCGCATATGAGGCGGCCTTGCGCGTGCTGGTGATGCGCAACCGCGGCACAGTCTGGGAAGGACCCGGGTTCGAACAGGACTACGACCTTGTCGCTTTTACGGCGCCGCTTTCCAACTGGGGCGGATCCGTCCGCCTGGGCATTGTCCCGCACGCGCGGCACGCCGCCAGCCGGTTCGCCGGAACGAAGACCGCATCCTGGGCCATGAACCTGGTCTATTACGAAGAGGCCCATTTGCAGGGCTTCGACGAAGTGATCCTTCTCAACGAGCACGGCGAGGTGAGCGAGTGCACGTCGGCCAATGTGTTCGCCGTATTTGGCGATGAGGCGGTGACGCCGCCTCTGTCTTCCGGATGCCTGCCCGGGATCACGCGCGAGCTGCTGCTGGAGACGGTTCAGGCGCCGGGCATCCGCATTGCCGAGCGGCGCTTGACGCTGGAGGACCTGGAAAGGGCCGACGGGCTGTTCATCACCTCCACCACACGGAATCTCTTGCCCGTGGCCTCGGTGGACGGACTTTCGGTTCGTACGGAATGGAGCGTGGTCCGGCGCCTGGCGGAGGCGTTTCTGGCCTGTCAGCAGGAGTCGGTGCGGCAGGCCAGGCGGCGCGCCGCAAGCGCAATTTGACGCGCCGCGCCAGGCGCGAGTCCGCAGGCTTGCAGCGCCTGCCGGCCCGGGAATGCTGCCCGCATCGGGAAAAGCGCAGGCAAAAATCCGTTCTTTTTTATGGAACGATCGGCGCGGCTGAGCGTCTGAACAGATGGAAGGCCGCAGGGCCGGGAGGAAACGATGGGCCTCAACGAACGCCTGCAACTCGAAATGGAAATTCTCGAGCGGCTCGAAAAGATTCGCTCGCTCGAGGAGGGGGAAGTGTCCGAGGACATCGAGAAGGCGATCATCGAGCGCGAGCTCGCCGAACTTGAATCGCAGGCAGAACCCGAACCCGTGCTGGTGTTGCGCAGGAAGCGCCAAGGCTGAGGAGTTTCGCGGCCGCAAGCCATCCAGAAGCGGAAGAGTCCATCCCAGGCAGCCCGCCCCGCGGCGGGCTGCTTCTTTTTGCGCCGGTTGCCCGGAGCCGCATGGAGAACCCAAATCGCGAGGCGGGTTGCATCCTTGCGATCCGCGGAGCGGGCAAGACGTCGGGACCCGGCCGCCTCGCAGGCGCCGCCGGGGTTCCGCTCTCTGCGCGGCCGTGATAGCGTGGGCAGGGGGTCGCATGACGACGCGCAGAGACATCGACGCTTTTCTGGCCTTGAGGCGGATCGCGGTGGTGGGCGTGTCGCGAAAGCCGGCCAGCTACGGCAGGATGGTCTTCCGCGAATTGCGCAGCCGCGGCTATGACGTGGTGCCCGTGCATCCGGAGGCGGAGCAGATCGACGGCATCGCCTGTGTCAAGACGCTCGCGGATGTATCGCCGCCGCCGGAAGCAGCCATGATTCTGACCAGCGCGGAGCTGTACCCACGGCTGGCTGAAGAGGCTCGGGCTGCGGGCGCTGCGGCGGTCTGGTTCCGGAACAAGGGTCCGGCGCTGGAAGGAATGGCCGTGGTGGATGACGAATGCCCGCTGATGTGGCTGCGCGGCGCGGGCTGGATTCACCGGTTCCACCGCACGCTGCGGCGGTGGTCGGGCACGCTGCCCGAATGAGATTGGGAGGCAGGCGATGTTGTGGTCGAGAAGATCGTTTCTGGCGGCGCCGGCGGGGCTGGCGCTGGAAGGCGGCTCTCCGGTCCGGGCCACGCCGCTGCGGGCGCGGCACTTCGGGCCGCTGTACTACGACGAGACGGAGTGGACGCTGCTGAAGGAGGTCTGGCAGACGCGCAGCCCGTTCCGGTTCTGGAATTTCGAAATGAAACCCCCGGACAAGGTGGCGGCGCTCGAGCGGGAGTTCGCTGCGAAAATGGGCGTGAAATACGCTCTGGCCGTGAACTCCGGCACAACTGCGCTGGAGGCCGCGCTGGCGGCGCTGGAAGTGGGGCCGGGCGACGAGGTGGTGGTCCCCGCCTGGACCTGGCATTCGTGCTTCCATGCCGTGGTGCGGCACGGGGCGTTGCCCGTCTGTGCCGAGATCGACGAGAGCTTCAATCTGGACCCTGCCCGAGTGGAGCAGGCCATCAGCGCGCGAACCAAAGTGCTGATGATCGTGCATCTGCAGGGGAACCCGGCGGACATGGACCGCCTGCTGCCAATTGCCCGAAAGCGCGGGCTGAAAGTGCTCGAGGACGTCTCGCAGGCGGTGGGAGCGTCTTACAAGGGCAATCGTCTGGGCTCGATGGGCGACATCGCCGCTGCCAGCCTCCAGGTGAACAAGACGATCAGCGCCGGCGAAGGCGGCATGGTCTATACAAACGATCCGCTGCTGTTTGAGCGCGCCGTGCGCTTCCACGACGTGGGGACGCTGCGGCAGGTGCACCAGGACTGGATCGGGCAGCCGAAGCTGGAAGCAGTGCCCGGCTCGAATTTCCGCATGACCGAGTTCACGGGCGCGGTGCTGTTGAGCCAGGTGCGGAAGCTGGACCGGATTGTGGGCGACATCCGCGCCGTGGCGCGGCGAGTGTATGAGGGGATCGCCGACTTGCCGGGGCTCAGGACGCGCCTGCTGCCGGATCCCGCCGGAGAACTTGGCGTGGGCGTGTATCTGGACCTGGGGTCGAAAGAGGCCCGGGACGTGTTCCTCAAGGCCATGCGGGCGGAGAACGTGCCCGCCTCGCCGCCGTCGGGCTCCGTCGTGTTGCCGGTGCAGCCGTATGCCGAGAAGAAACTCACCGTGCATCCGGAATGGCCCACGTTCCGCGCCGGACGTGGGCCGGAGATCCGCTACGGGGCGCAGTCCTGCCTGCGGACCATCGACATCCTGAACCGCTTCGGGGGCGTGTTGCTCGATCCGAAATTCAGCGAATCGGACACACGAGACATCGTGGCGGCCGTCCGCAAGGTGTACCCCCGCGTGTCGCAGGGCACCGCCTGAGGGGCGGCTTCAACGGCCGGCGAGGTCCCTGGCCGTCTGCTCGACGGCGCGCATGAATCGCAGAAAATTGCCGCCGTAAATCTTGCGGATTTCCTCGGGAGAGAAGCCCTTTTCGAGCAGCCGCCGCGTGAGATTGGGCCACCTGGAAACATCCTCCAGCCCGGCGGGGGTGCAGGACACGCCGTCAAAATCGCTGCCCAAACCGATGAAGTCAACGCCGGCAATCTTGCGGACATGTTCGAAGTGCGCCACCACTTCGTCGAGCGTGGCTTGCTGGCAGCGGGAATCTTTGGGCAGCTCCGGGCGGATCCATGGCGAGGTGTCCGCCGACCGCTGGCTGATGAACTCGCAGCCGAGGTTGATCATCACGAGCCCGCCTTTCTTCGCCACCGCCCGGATCATGTCGTCGTTCATGTTGCGCGGGATGTTCGACAACGCGCGGGCGGAAGAGTGGGAGCTGAACACGGGCGCGCGGCTCGTGGCGATCACGTCCCAGAAGGTGCGGTCGGAGACATGGGCGATGTCGACCATCATCCCAAGGCGGTTCATCTCGGCGATGATCCGGCGCCCCAGATCGTTGAGTCCGCGCTCCTCCTTTTCGGCGGAAGAGCCCGCCCATGCCAGGTTGCGCGTGTGGGTGAGCGTCATGTAGCGGGCGCCGAGGTCGTAGAAGGCGCGCAGCAGGCGGGGCTCGTTTTCGATCGCGTGCCCGCCCTCGATCCCGATCAGCGCGGCGATCTTGCCCGCCTTGTGCGCCGCCACGATTTCGTCGGCGGATGTGGCAAGCCTGAAGTGCTGCGGATAACGGGCGGCGATATCGTGGCGGATTGTGTCGATCATCTCCAGCGCGCGGCGCGCGGCGCCGCCGGAGTCGATCATCGAGGCGCTCACGTAGGCAGCGAAGAACTGCGCGCCCGTGCCGCCCGCGCGCAGCTTGCCGATGCTGGTGTGCCGCGCGTCCTTCTCCGAGCCGATGTCCCAGCCGCGCACCGTGCGGCTGGTGACGTCGTTGTGCCCGTCGATCAACAAGGCGGAGCGGTGGACCTCCATCACCTCTTCATCGGTCCATGCTCTTTTCTGCGCGGCCAGCGGGAGCAACAGGAGGCTCAGAACCAGAAGGCGGAACATGGGTCCTATTCTACCGGCCACCGGCCGCCGGCGACCCGGCGCGCGCCCCTGAGCGGCGCGCGGAAGACGTAGACCCACGCCTGGCGGCGTGCGCCGTCCTGCATCTCGACGGTCCGCAGCACGCGCTCGTAGGCAGAGCCTTCGTAGCGGTCGAGCTCGGCCAGGACTTGAGGACTGGAGAGTTCCGCCACCTGGCCATGCACCCTGTCGCCCTGCCCGCCGTTGTCCACGAACGCCGGATAGGCGCCGAGATCGTACAGGCAGCCTGGGAGCGATGCTTCGCCGGCGAAGCGGGCTTGCGACCAGAGCCGTCGGGACCATGGGTTGGGGAAGCCGCGCTTCAGGGTGCCGTAGACGAAGAGGCATTCTGTGGCTTGCGGGGATTCCATCAAACAACAGGATGCATCGGTCCTGCCCATGCCTGCTGGAAGCGCTTGCTTTCTGAATTGCGTCATGTGATAGAATCGCCCGCGATTGCCGGATTGCATCCGCATTCACGGAGTTGGCCGTCCGCACCGGCTTGCCTGCGCCGCAGGCTGCTGCGAGCCGGCTGGAGAGGAAACCGGCGGCCGGTAGACGTGCCGCATGGCAAACGAGCGGCGCGTGGCCGACCGCCCTTTGGTTGGATCATGCCGGGCATAGGAGTGGTTATGAGAATGAAGCAGTTGTTCCTGGTTTGCGGGCTGCTGGCGGGCGGCGCCGCATGGAGCCAACCGGCGGGGGACTGCAAGCCGAGCGCATACAACATCCCGGGGGCGGAGTACCCGTGCGTGCGCCCGGACGGCAGCGTCACGTTCCGGGTGTGGGCGCCGGATGCGCAGAAGGTGACAGTGCGCATCGGGAAGGGGGTGGAGATGACGAAGGCCGCGGACGGCTGGTGGTACGCCACGTCACCTCCGCAGGCGGAAGGCTTCCATTACTACACGCTGGCGATCGACGGTTCGATTGTGGCCGATCCGGCGACGCGCACGTTCTTCGGGTCGGGCTTCGACAACAGCGCGTTCGAGATTCCGGCCCCCGACGAAGAGTTCTACCAGCACAAAAACGTGCCCCGCGGCGACGTAAGGCAGAAGTGGTATTTCTCGAAGGTGACGCAGAAATGGCGCCGCGCGTACGTCTATACGCCGCCGGATTATGACAAGAACCCGAAGGCGCGCTATCCGGTGCTGTACCTGATGCACGGCTGGGGCGAGAACGAGCAGGGGTGGCACAACCAGGGCCGCGTGGATGTGATCCTGGACAATCTGATCGCAGAGAAAAAAGCGCGGCCGATGATTGTCGTCATGGACAATCTGAATGCGGCAAAGCCCGGGGAAGACGGCTCGATTTTCAACGCGCGATGGCTGTGGCCGCAGCCTCCGCAGCCGCCGGCCGCCGCACCCGCCAAGCCCGGCGCCGCCGCGCCGCCCCGGGGCGGACTGGCCTCCTTCACCGGCGCCACGTTCACCGAGATGCTGCTCACGGATCTGATTCCCGCGATCGAGAGTTCCTACCGCGTGCTGCCGGGGCGGGAGAGCCGCGCGATGGCGGGTCTCTCCATGGGAGGGATGCAGACGTTCATGACCACGCTTGCCAACCTCGACAAGTTCGCCTACATCGGCGGATTCAGCGGCAGCTCCGGGTGGCGGCCGGGATTCGATATCAAGACGGCGCACAATGGAGTGTTCGCCAATCCCGAGGAATTCAACAAAAAAGTAAAGGTCCTTTTCCTCGGAATCGGCTCGGAGGAAGGTCCGCGCACGAAGGAATTCAGCGATCTTCTGACGAAGAACGGCATCCGCAACGTCTATTATGTTTCGCCCCGTACAGCCCACGAGTGGCTGACGTGGCGGCGGTGCTTCCGCGAGTTCGCGCCTCTGCTGTTCCGTTGAACCGGGGGCCGGAGTCAGAGGGGGGCGGGCTGAACCTGCCCCCTGTTTGTCTGCGTGCAGCGGAAGAAGGCTCTTGAGCCGCGGTGCGCGGCTCCTTCCGGCCGGGGCGGCACAGGCCGGATCGTGGTAGGCTCGAAGCCGCCGGGCCGGCCGGCGGGGATTACCGGGAGGCCCGCAGGAAGGAGCGCCGGCAATGCGCATGAACAGGCGAACGATGCTGTCGGGTCTGGCTGCGGCGGGAACGGGACTCGGGGCAGCGCAGCGGGAGAGGGCGCCGCGGATGCCGTCGCGGTTGCAGGAGCGCTTCGCGCGCCTGGACGAGATTCTGAAGAAGCCGGTGCTGAAGAGGCACCTGTTTCCCGCCCCGGCAATCCTCGAATCGGTGGAGCTGCTGCGGCTGGACAACCGGTTCCTGTGCCGGGTGCGCTCGCGCGACGGAGCGGAGGGGATTTCCGCGGCGCACAGCGAAATGCGAAACCTGTATCCGATCTTTCTGCGCCGCCTGCAACCGTTCTTTTTGGGAAAGGACGCGCGTGATCTGGATCTGATTCTCGAGCGGGTTTTTGTCTACGATTTCAATTTCCGGTTCGGCGGCATTTCGCTGGGAATTCCGCTGGCCACGATCGAGTTCGCCATCCTTGACATGCTGGGCCGGATCGCCGGCAAACCCGTGGGCGAGCTGATCGGAGAGATCCACCACCCGCAGGTCGGCGTGTATGTGGCCACGGAATGGCGGGAGAAACCGGTTGAGGAGTCGCTGGAGCTGATCCGGCAAGAGGTGGCGAAGTACGACGCCAGAGCGCTGAAGATCAAGGTCGGCGGGCTGATGTTCATGACCACGGACCTGCATGCCGCCGGACCGCCCGGAAGGACGGAGAAGATCATTCCGCTGATCCGAAAGACATTCGGGGACGAGATGGCTCTGTATGCGGACGCCAACGGCTTCTACAACGTGGCGGAGGCGGTTCGCGTGGGGCGTCTGCTGGAGCAGTACCGCTACCGCTATTTCGAGGAGCCGGTCATGTTCGACCACCTCGAGGAGATCAGACAGGTGGCGGACGCGCTTGCCATTCCGGTGGCGAACGGGGAGCAGGACTATTCCTTTTACGGATTCCGCTGGCTGCTGGCGCACGGCGGGCTCGACATTGTGCAGCCGGACAACTACTATTTCGGCGGGCTGATCCGGTCGATGAAAGTGGCACGGATGGCGGCGGCGTTCGGCAAGCAGTTCATCCCGCACATGTCGGGAGGAGGGCTGGGTTACTTGTACAACATCTGCCTCGTCTCCGCCGTGCCGAACGCCGGCGAACACCACGAGTTCAAGGGCTACCAGACGCATGTGCGGTTTGAGTGCAAGACGTCGCCTCTCAAGGTGGTGAACGGCAAGATTCAGGTGCCGGCGGGACCGGGGTTCGGGGTGGATTTCGATCCCGACTGGGTGAAGAAACACGAGGTCGTAAGAACGGCCTGACGGTGCGCGCCGGGGGCCGGGTCCGAAAGCCCGTCTTCCACGCCGGGCCGGGAAGCCCGTCCCTTCCGCAAGAGGGATCTGTGTTCCCTCCCCTTCAGTTCCGCCGCATATGCGCGTATCATGATGGGACAAGAATGACTCGGAGGAGTTTTATTGCGGGCTGCGGCGCCGGGCTTTCTGCAGCCCGCACATGGGGGGCGGCAGGCGAAAAAGAAGCATTCCGCTTGTGGTTCTGCTGGCTGGCGGAGTCCTTGTATTACATGGAGACGCTTCCGGCGGAGATCCGCGACTGTTCCTCACTTTTGCGCTTTGCCTACCGTGAGGCGCTGCGGCCGCATACACGCGAATGGGCGCGGCAGTGGGGCTATTCGTTGCTGCCACCCTATCCGGAGCCGCGGTTCGAGGGCGCAGCGCTGTTCAGCACCGAAGACGGTCCGCGCCATTTCGCCGACGCGCGCCACCTGATGCGCTTCAACACGCGCCCGGTGGCGAAACGCCTGGAGGCGGCCCGGCCCGGCGATCTGCTGTTCTACCGTTCGCCGGACGGCACCTCCTGGCACGCCATGGCGTGGCTGGGCCCGAGCCGGTTCGAGGCTTTCAACGAAGAATACGTGATCTATCACACGGGACCGGAAGGCGGCTGGCGCGGGGAAGTCCGCCGCCCGCAAGTGCGAGAACTGGTGGCGCATCCCGAGCCCCGCTGGCGCCCTTTGCCCGGCAACCCGTGGTTCCTGGGCGTTCATCGTTGGAACCTGTTGTGGGGAGGAGTCTGAACCATGCACGCGCGATGGCCGGCAATAGCGGTATTCATCGCCCTTTGCCCCGTTCCGGCCCAGCAACGCGAGGAGGGGACGTACTTCTCTCTGGTGTCGCAGGACACGGTCCTGCCGGGAGGCGAGGTCTCCGTCATGGTTCGCTCCTCAGGAATCCGGCAGCTCGAATTCCGCCTCTACAGGATCCGGAATCCGCGAGAATTTGTCCTGAAACTCGGCGATCCGGATGTGTTTCCCTCGCGTGGCCGGCGGATCTATCCGCCGCGCACGCCCATCGAGAAATTCGCCGATTGGAAGAGGCGCCTGCGGACCAGGCTGCGCAACCTGGCCCGGATGCAGTTCTCTGCCGAAAACCGCAGCCGGATCCGCGCCTGGCTTCAGCATGACACGGGCCGCCCGCCGACTCCCGCCGGCGCCGCGCCCTCCTTTGCCGCTGTGCCCCTGTTGAACCCGGATCAGTTGGTGAAGCGCTGGACGCAGACCGTGCAGACGAAACAGCGCTGGGATACGGCTGTAGTGCGCGTGCCGCTGGAGCAGGCGGGCGTGTACGTGCTGGAGGCCACGGATCAGCAGAGGACGGCTTACACGGTCCTCATCTCCACGCCTCTGGCGGCGCTTGTGAAAGCATGGCCGGAGAAGACGGCGCTGCGCGTGCTGGACCGCACGAGCGGCCGCCCGCAGAGCGGCTGCCGCGTGGAGCTGCTGGACCTGGCTGGAAAGTCGAGCCTGGGGCAGGCCATCACGGACGGCGACGGCGCCGCGCATTTCCAGGTCCGGCAGCAGCCCGGCCTGGCGCCCCTGGCGCTGGCCGGTTGCGGCGGCCCCATTCTCGTGGCCAAGGTTCCGGAACACGCATTGGCGCCGCCGTGGCGCGGTTTGCTGGGTGTCATCCATACGGACCGCCCGGTATACCGGCCGGGGCAAACGGTGCGCTTCCGCGCCATTGTGCGCGAGGAGCGCGACGGCCGTTACGCACAGCCAGAAGCCCGAAAGGCCCGTGTCAAAGTGGATGATGCGCGCGGAAATCCGGCTTTTCAAAAGATGACCACCTTTTCGAAATACGGAACAGTTCAGGGTGAATTCGGGCTGAATGCGGATGTCCCGCTGGGATATTTCTCCATCACGGTGACGCCGGATGGGGCGGAAAACGCCGTTTACGGGGGTTTTCATGTGGAGGAATACCGAAAGCCCGATTACGAGGTGAGGGTGCGCCCCTCCCTGCAACGCACCGTCCAGGGGTCGAAGGTGGAGGCGCAGATCGAGGCCCGCTATTACTATGGCGAGCCCGTGGCCGGCGCGCGGGTGGAGTGGGTAGTGCACCGCTACCGCTGGTATCCGCCGTGGTGGGAATGGTTGGAGGAGGAGATGGAAGAGGCCGAGGAGTACTTCGGAGGCGAGCAGGTCTTCGAGGCCAAGGGCCAGCTGGACCGGGAGGGGCGGCTCAACATCACGGTGCCGGTGGAGCGGGGTGAGTTCGACTATCAGTACCGCGTCGAGGCTCGGGTGATGGACGAGGGGGGCAGGACCATCAGCGGAGCAGGATTGTTCCTGGCGACGCGCGCGCCATTCCTGATCCGTTCCGAGGCCGGCAAGTGGGGCTGGAAGACCGGAGAGACGGTGCGCTGGCAGGTATCGGCTCTGGATTTCGACCGCCAGCCGGTTCCCGGCGTCGCCTTCCGCGTGGAGGTGCTCCAGGCGCGGCAGGGCAAGCCCGCCGGGGAGCCGGTTCTGGTCCGAACCGGGGTGACCGGGGCGGACGGCGCGGCTGTGGTCGAATTCCCTGCCGGCCAGTCAGGATACTGGATCGTCCGGGCCGTGGCTCAGGGTCCGGCAGGGCCGGTGCGGGAAGACCGCTGGTTGTGGGTCTCCGGCGACATGACGGGCTGGCAGCCTCCGGAGAAGGTCCGGGTGACCCTGGACAAGAGCTCCTATCCGGCCGGGGAGACGGCCAGAGCCACGGTGATCACGGGCGTCCCGTCCGCCGATGTCTGGCTGACCGTGGAGGGTCCGGCCCTGCTGTGGTCGCGGTTCATTCGCATCGACGGCGGCGCCGCCACTGTGGAAATTCCGGTCCAGGCGGAGTTCGCTCCCAATGTTTTTGTCAAGGCTGTTTTTGTCCAGTCCGACCGCCTGTATGAAGGCGCAGCCACGATGAAAGTCCCGCCGGTCCAGCATCAAATTCTCGTCGAATTGACTCCATCCAAAGCGGAATTCCAGCCCGGAGAACCTGCTTCTTTCCGGCTGACGGCCAAGGACCGCGAGGGCCGTCCCGTCCGGGCGGAATTCGCTCTCGGGGTGGTGGACGAAGCCATCTACGCCATCCAGCGCGAGCAGCAGCCGGACCTGGTAAAGGTGTTCTACGGCAGGCGGTGGAACCGGGTGGAAACAACGTCGAGCCAGTCCTTTTACTTCTGGGGCGAGGCGGGCACGCGCCGGATTGAACTGGCCCGCCGGCCCGGCGGGCCGTTTCGCGCGCAACTGAAGCGGGAGCAGATTGCCGCGCCGAAAGTCCGCAAGGATTTCCCCGACACGGCGTTCTGGGTGGCGGACCTCGAGACCAATGCCCGGGGCGAGGCCGACGTGCGATTTGCCTTTCCCGATTCGCTCACCACCTGGCGAGCCACAGCGCGCGGAGTCACGGAAGACACGCGCGTGGGCGGCGCGGTGGAGCGCGTGCTGGTGCGCAAGGATATCGTCGTTTCCTTGGCGGCGCCACG
This sequence comes from uncultured Arcobacter sp., assembly GCA_964458495.1. Classification (GTDB taxonomy): domain Bacteria; phylum Acidobacteriota; class Terriglobia; order Bryobacterales; family Bryobacteraceae; genus JANWVO01. The sequence continues at coordinate 248,513 of CAYWJB010000004.1, read as the reverse complement.
GTTCTTCACCGAAGGCGACGAAACGGTGGTGCCCGTGCTGGCGCGCAACTACACGAACAGAACGCTGCGGGCGCGCGCCGGTTTGCGGGTGGAGGGGCTCACGGTCCTGGAGGGGCAGGAACAGGAGCTCGAGCTGCCGCCGCAATCTGAGGGCAAAGTCGACTACCGCTTGCGTGCAGACCACCCCGGCAGGGCGACTTTGACGGCATCGGTGGCTGGCGCCGACGGCGGAGACGCCCTGGAACTCACAGTGCCCGTGCAGCCGTTCGGAGTCCCCATGGAGGCGGCGGCGCAAGCGAGGCTGGAGGGAACGTCCTCACAGATCCTGGTGCACGAGTTTCCGTCCGGGGCAAACCCCTCGGGAAGATCGGTCGAAGTGCGGCTGGCGCCCTCTCTGGCGGGCGCGGTGTTCGCCGCTCTGGAATACCTGCTGGAGTACCCCTACGGCTGCACCGAGCAGGTGATGTCGAGCCTGCTGCCGAACCTGGTGGTGGCGGAAGCCATCAGGAAGCTGAAGTTGGAGGCGGAGACAGACCGGGCACAGCTCGGCCGCAACATCCGCGCCGGGCTGGAGAAGCTCTACGGCTACCAGAACGAAGACGGCAGCTGGGGCTGGTGGCGCGCCGACGGCGGCAGCCTTTTCCTGACGTCCTATGTCGTATTGGGGCTCGGACACACGCGGGAGAACGGCTATCCGGTTCCGGAGTGGCGGCGCCACCGCGCCGCCTCGTGGCTGGCGTCGCAACTGGAGAGCGGTCCCAACGCGGATCTGATGGCCTACGCGTTGCTTTCGCTCTCCATGCACGGCAAGCCGGACGCCCGTTTGGTGGAGCGCGCCTGGCGCCGCCGCGAGGAGATGTCCGCGTTCGGCCTGGCGTCGCTGGGCCTGATGATGCAGCGCACAGGCGACGAGCGCCGCGGCGAGGCGGCACTCCTGCTCGCGCGGATCGCGAAACAGGACGGGCAGGAAACGTTTTGGGAGAGCCGTGTGGATCCCATGTTTCTGCACGATCAGGAGCACTCGTTCGAGGCCACAGCGATGGCTCTGCGGTTCCTGGCATCGGAAGCGCCCGGCAGCCCGCTGCTGGACCGGGCGGCGGAGTGGCTGATGCGGAACCGGGACCGCGGCTACTACTGGAAATCGACCAAGCGCACGGCGTTCGTGATCTACGGGCTGATCCCGTTGCTCGAACGAAGCGGCGAGCTGCAGCCGGACTTCACCGCGCGTGTCTTCGCCGGCGGCCGCGAGGTGCTGCGGCGCCGCTTCACCGCCGCCGACGCGGTGTCGGCGAAACCCGTCAGGCTGGAGGCGCCCGTCGCAGGCGACCGCAGCGAAGTACGCGTGGAAGTGGAAGGGCGCGGGCGCCTGTATGCTTCAGCGGAGTGGCGGTGGCGGCTGGCGGCGGGCAGCGGGGCGCGGAGCCTGCCGGAGGGCAGTTCGCTGGGCATCGAACGGCGCTATTACCGGCTTCGACCGCAGAGTTCCGGCGGACGCATGACATATGCACTCGAACCCTGGGGCGGAACGGCGCGGAGGGGAGACGTGGTGGCCGTGCGCATCACTGTGCCCCGCGCCGGGCGCTTGAACGCCTTTGTGGTGGAGGATCCGCTGCCGGCGGGCGCAGAGGCGGTCGCGCGCGACCGCGTTTTTCCGCTGCAGGGAACGCCTGTGTGGTGGAACTGGTGGCTCAACCGGCGCGAGATGCGGGACGACCGCGTGTCTTGGTTTCCGTGGTCCATCCTCAGGGAGGGCTTCGAGGCCGTGTATCTGTTCCGGTTTACGAACGCCGGTCGCTTCCGCGCCGGGCCGGCGCGCGTGGAGCCGATGTATGAGCCCGGTGTGAAAGCATGGACAGAGGACGCCGTTTGGGAGGTGCTGCCGTGACGGCATGGAAGGAAGCACTGCGCGTTTTGCTGAGCCTGTGGCCGCGATGGCTGTGGGCCTCCGTGATTCTGGCCGCCGCCGCCGGTCTGGCGGCCGCTTGGCTGTGGACGCCGCTCGAGCGGAGCTGGCACCTCGTTCTGAACATCGCCTACCTGATGGGATCGGCGGCGGCGGCCGCCTGGGCGCTCACTTACGCGCACCGCCGGTTCGCCCCGGAGGGCATCCGCCTGTTCCGCGCCGCGCAGCGGGCCGAGTTCTGGGGCGCGCTGGCCATCTTTGGCGCGGCCGCACTGTGGGCGCCTGCGTCCCTGGTCACATGGGTGCCGCGCTTCGAGACTCTGGCCGGCCAGGCGTGGAGCGCCGGCCTCCGCGCAGCCGCCGCCTGGGCGCTGTTCACCGCGGGCATCTGCTGGCTGCTGGCCTGCCTTGGCGTGCTTTCGAAGGAGCGGCCATGATGGAGAGACGCTACCGGTTGCCGAACGGCCGGACCTTGCGCCTGATCGAAGGCGACATTACGCGCGTCGCCGCTGATGCCATCGCCAATGCGGCGAACTCGGCTCTGGCGGGCGGAGGCGGCGTCGACGGGGCCATCCACCGCGCCGGCGGGCCGGACATCATGCGCGAGCTCGACGAGATCCGGCCGCGCGTGGGGCGTGTTCCGGCGGGCCACGCGGTGGCTACCGGCGCGGGCCGGCTGCCGGCGAAATACGTCTTCCACGCCGTGGGCCCTGTTTACCGCGACGGGCGGCACGGCGAGCCCGAGGCGCTCGCCTCCTGTTACCGGACGTGCCTGGAGATGGCGGAAGAGCGCGCGTGCGGCAGCCTCAGTTTTCCTGCGATCAGCACCGGCGTCTACGGCTATCCGGCGGACGAGGCCGCGCGGATCGCCACCGCAGAAGTGCGCTCCTATCTGGAAAACCGCGCATCGAACCTGCGCGAGGTCATCTTCGTGCAGTTCGGAGAACCGTCATTCCGGATCTACGAGCGCCTGCTGGGGGAGTCCGGTCTTCAGGAAGCGCAGGACTGACTCGCGCCCGTAACGGCGCAGCAGCGCCTCGACGCGGGCCCGTTCCGCGAGACGGGCGCGGCCGTCCGAAAAGTGCTCGGCGAGTCCCTCTTCAAACCATTCCGGCAGCGGCGCGGAGCGGTTCTCTTCCACCAACACGTGGATCATCTCGTGCAGCAACACCTGCCGCAGCCTTCCCTGCCCTGCCAGGCGCTGTGGCGCCTGCACATGCACCGTGCATCCGCGTGTGACGGCCGCGAAGTCTCCACTCGCGCCGGTCGAGTCCCGGAAGAGGTCCACGGAAGGGTACTCGCGAACGGCCGGACGGCAGCGGGCATCCAGGCCGAGCCGCCGGCGCGCCTCCGCCCATGCAGCGCCGGCTGCCGCCAGGGTGAGCGGCGAACCGCCGCTCACGGTCCAGACGTCCACCGATTCGCCGCGGTTCTTCCGCCAGCCCAGCCCGCGCGCCGAAATTCCGGCCGCCGTGCCAGGGAAATAATGAGCGAGGATTTCACGATAATCCAGGCCGGCTTTTGCCATTTCTATCGCGCCTTTTTGGCACAAACCGACCCCGTGCCCGGCGCCGCGGCCGCGAAATTCCGCGCCTTCCGCCGAAGATTCGACTTCGTACACGCGGCTCCGCAGCAGGTTCCATCCCAGGGCCCGCCCCACAGCCAGATGCAGATGTTCCGCGTCCAGCGGGCCGCGGCTGGAGCCCAACTCCAGGACACGTCCGGAGGCCGTGCGGCGGGTGACGTCCAGAGCACGCAGCCCGGGAAGCCCGAGGGCCCTCTCCAGCCGCGGCCATTCCACGCGGGCACTCCAGGCCGCGGAAGGCGCACGCACGCACCAGGGGTCCGGCCGCGAAACCAGGTACGGTCGTGCGAGTCCGGGCCAGATTTCGCCCGCGCCGGCCGACCGGCCCCCGCAGTCGGCGGAGTGGAAGACCAGCGCCGGCGAACCCTTCCACCACAAAAGAATCCCTTCGGTCCCGGCCACCGCCTGCCGGACCGCGGAGGAAGGGACGGAGAAATCCAGCCGCTGGCAATGCGTCGTCGAACAAAAATCAAATCCTTCGTTTCCGTGCCGGCCCGCATGGACTCGGAAATACGTGCGCGCCGTTACGGCCATCGCCTTCAGAGCCTCGATTCCCGGGACGCCGCCCATCTCGCCTGTTACAGCCGCAGCCACACAACTCTCGACGGAAATTGTCCTGACGCCCGCCGGCGTGCGCACCCGGATCGTCTGCGCGCGGGCCCCGGCAGCCAGCGCGGCCAGGATCAGAGCAAGCCGGATCGTCTTGCCCACTGGAACAGCTCCGCCGCCGCCGGCGCGGCATCGCGCGGCCCGCGGCCGCCGGGTTGGAACACGGCCAGAGCAATCACCGGCCTGCCTGCAGGCGCGAATCCGCCGAACCATGCGCCATCGCGGCTGGTGCCGGTCTTGCCGGCGATCTCGATGCCGTCGACCTGCGCCGCCTGCGCCGTGCCTTCGGTCACGGCGCGGCGCAGCCCCGCAGCCACCACCGGGCCGCCTTCGAGCGCGAGTCTGCGGTAAATGCGGGCCATCGCGAACACGGTGACCGGGACCGCCTCCAGCCCCAATGCCTGCAACTGCAGTTCTTCCGGGGTCTGCGCCAGCCGCGCTTGAGCGCCTCCTTCCTGAAGCCGCTGAAGGATCCGCCGCGGTCCTGCGGCCAGCGCCGAAGCGGCGAACCACTGATTGCAACTGGCGGCCAGCGCCGTTTCCGCGTCCAGAGCGCCGGCCACAGGCGCGTGAATGCAATCCAGCCGGTGGTCTGCGATCCGCAACTCGCCAGTGCAGGCGCGCGGCCGCCAAGGCCGCAGCGCCTCCAGCAGCCACGGCTTGAGGGCGGAGCCCGGAGCGGCCCCGCGGCCCGCGGCCGCCCGCTCGTTCTCCACGCGGAGCAGCGCCCCATCTTCGATCCGCAGCGCCACTGCGGCGCCGCCGCGGGAACCCGCCGTGGCGAATGCGGCGAAAATGTGCCGGCGCGAAATCATGCCAGGCCGAAAATCGGGCGGAATTCCCCGGGCATTTTCGCCGGTTTACCGTCGCGGACAAACAGGTGGCGCGTCTCGCCGGTGGCCAGCAGGGCGCCGTCGGAGGTCCGGCGGATCTCGTATGCGAACGACACCATGCGCGGATGGGCGCCCGCCAGCCAGGCGCACGCCACGATCTCGTCGTCATACCGCGCCGGATGCAGATAGCGGCACTGCACCTCCGCCACCACCAGGTGCAGCCCGCTGCGCTGCTCCATCTCGCGGTAGCTGACCCCGCGCAGGCGGCACAGCTCCGTGCGCGCCATCTCCATCCAGACGAGATAATTCGCGTGATAGACCACTCCCATCTGGTCCGTCTCCGCATAGCGCACGCGGAAGCGGACCTCGGAGCGCTCTGCCGGGGCGCGATTCATCTCTTTCATGGTACGCGGAGGCGCAATGCTACGATGGCCGTAGGGTGAAGGTTCGAGTCCTGTTTTTTGGAATGTTGAAAGACGCTGCCGGCACGGCGGAGGCCGCCCTGGAACTGCCCGGGGGCGCGACTGTGGCAGCGGCGTTCGAGGCAGCCGTGGCTGCGTGGCCGGATCTGGAGCGGCACAGGCGCTCCACCGTCATCGCCGTCAATCAGCGTTATGCGCTGCCCACGGATGCGCTGCGCGAAGGCGATGAACTGGCCCTGCTGCCTCCGGTGAGCGGCGGGCAAGGGCCGTGGATTCAGGTGGAGGAAGACGCCGGCGGGCATTTCTTCGCCCTTACGCGAGAGCCGATTGATACCGCATGGGTGCGGTCGCGCATTGCGCAGCCGCAGGACGGAGCCGTAGTCGTCTTCGAGGGAATCGTCAGAGACCACAGCGGCGGCAGGCGGACGCTGTTCCTCGAATACGAATGCTACGAGGCGATGGCGATCCGGGTGATGGCCGGGATGGGGCGCAACATCGCCGCGCGCCATGCGGCGTCGCGGATCGGCATCGTGCACCGCCTGGGGCGGCTGGAGATCGGAGAGGCGAGCGTCGTCATCGCCGTGGCGGCGCCGCACCGGCAGCCGGCGTTCGACGCCGCAATGGAAGCGATCAACCGCCTGAAGAAGGAAGTGCCGGTCTGGAAGAAAGAGCACTTCGAGGACGGGGCGGTGTGGGTGGAGGGAGAGTGGGACTCCTCGATCGCCGGCAGGCTGTAGCGGCGCTGGCCGGCGCCGCCGCGCAGGAACCTGTATTCCGCGTCGACGTGAAGCTGGTGCGCGTGCTGGCTACTGTCAGGGATGCGCGCGGAGCGCTGGCGGGGGACTTGACACGGGAGGACTTCCGCGTCACCGACAACGGCGTGGAGCAGGAGATCGCCGTGTTTGAGCGGCAGTCCGCGCAGCCGCTGTCGGTGGCGGTTCTGGTGGATCGCAGCCGGTCCACGCAGCGCGAGCGCGCCTACGAGCTCACCGCCATCCGGAGGTTCTTCCAGGCGCTGGTGCGGGAGGGCGATCCGCGCGACGCGGCGGCGCTGATCTCTTTCAATTTCGAAGTCGTCCTGCAATCCGGCTTCACTCGCCGGCTGGACCGCCTGGAGCAGGCGCTGCGCAGGCTCCGAAGCGAAGGCGCCACGGCGCTCTATGACGCCATCTACCTCGGGGCTGAGCGTCTGGCGGAACGCGAGGGGCGGCGCGTTGCCGTTGTGGTGACCGACGGCGCCGACACCATCAGCAAGACAAACTTCGAACAGGCGCTGGAAGCTCTGCACCGCGCCGATGCCGTGCTGTACGCGCTGCTGCTGGTGCCCGTGAAGGGCGAGGCGGGGCGCAATCTGCGCGGAGAAAATGCGCTGATCCAGTTCTCTTCCGGCACCGGCGGCAGGATGTTTTATCCGGCGGCGCCCGAGTCGCTGGATGCGGCGTTCGCGGAGATTCTGGGAGATCTGCGCACGCAGTACCTGATCGGCTACTACCCGAAAAACATCCCTCCGTCGAAGGAGCGCTTCCACCGCGTGCGGCTCACCGTGGCCAGACCCGGCTACACGGTGTCGGCCAGAACGGGCTATTTCGCCGATGGGGTACCATAAGGGCAGCGGGGAGGGCAACGCCCAGTGGCAAAATCCAAAGCACCGGCGCAGACATTTGAAGAAGCGCGCTACCTGCGGAAGCTGTCCAGCACCAGGACGCCTGTGCGCGTTTGCCTGATGTCGGGCGAAACTTTGGACGGCTATATCGAGTATTGGGACCAGTCCTTCATCCGCCTCACGCGGGAGCCCGACGCCCCCAATCTTTTCATCTTCAAGCACGACATCTGTTACATCGCCGAGCTGGGCGAATAAGCCGCCCATGCAGGTTATTCCCGACCCAAAATGACAAGCTTCCTGGAGACCGCGGTGGACATCGCCCGCGAGGCGGGCGCGCTGCTGGCGCACTACTTCGAGCGCGGCATTTCCTTCGACCTCAAGGGCGAGTTCGACCTGGTGACCGAAGCCGACCGCGCCAGCGAATCCCTCGTGGTCGAGCGGCTCCACGCCTATTTCCCCTCGCATTCCGTGCTGGGAGAAGAGGGAGGACTGCGCGACAAGACAGGCGAGTTCTGCTGGTATGTCGATCCGCTGGACGGGACCACGAATTTCGCCCACGGCTACCCGGCGTTCAATGTGACCCTGGCGCTCGAGAGGCGCGGGGAATTGATCGCCGGCGTCATCCACGATCCGCTCCATCAGGAGATGTTCACAGCAGAGCTGGGAGGAGGCGCATTCCTCAACGGACGCCGGATCCGCGTCAGCTCCACCGACAGGCTCGAGGAGGCGCTGCTCGCAACCGGCTTCCCCTCGCGCAAGCGTCACGAAAACGTCAACGTGCACTTTTTCCATCAGGTGGCGATGTCCTCGCACGGCGTTCGACGCAGCGGCTCGGCGGCGCTCGATCTCGCCTACGTCGCCTGCGGGCGGCTCGACGGCTTCTGGGAGTTCGGGCTCAACCCCTGGGACATGGCGGCGGGACTCCTGCTGGTGCGCGAAGCCGGCGGGCGCACCACCACCATGAAGGGCGAGCCTGCCGACATCCGCGGCGCGCACATCGCCGTCTCCAACGGGCGCATCCATGACGGTCTGCTCTCTCTGTTCGGCGAAGTCTTCGCCGGACGATACCGTTTCCCCATACCCGGCATCCACTAGCCCCGGCCTGTCCGCCAGGAACGGCCGATTTGTGTTTCCGGACTGCGGGGTGTTACCCTAAGCAATTGAAAATGCGAACCGTCGACCTCATTCAGCGCAAGCGAAACGGCGAGGAACTGTCGCCCGAAGAGATCCGCTGGCTTGTAGACTCCTACACGCGCGGAGAAATCCCGGACTACCAGATGGCGGCATTCCTGATGGCCGTCTATTTCCAGAACATGACGGACCACGAGGTCGGCGCCATGGTGGAATCGATGATCGATTCCGGCGAGCGCGTGGACCTGTCGTCGATCCCCGGACCGAAGATTGACAAGCACTCCACCGGAGGAGTGGGCGACAAGACGAGCCTGATCGCCGGACCGCTGGCGGCGGCGGCGGGCGTGAAGGTGCCCATGGTGAGCGGGCGCGCGCTGGGGCACACCGGCGGCACGCTGGACAAACTCGAATCCATCCCCGGCCTGCGCACCAACCTCTCGATCGACGAATTCAAGGACGTGCTGGACCGCGTGGGCTTCGCCGTCATGGGGCAGAGCGAATCCGTCACTCCGGCTGACGGCAAGCTCTATGCATTGCGCGATGCGACGGCGACAGTGGAGTCGCCGGCGTTGATCGCCGCCTCCATCATGAGCAAGAAGCTGGCGATGGGGCTCGACGGGCTGGTGCTGGATGTCAAGGTGGGCTCGGGCGCCTTCATGAAGCGGCAGGTCGACGCCCGGCGCCTGGCGCAGATCATGGTGACCATCGCCCGGCGCAACGACCTGCGCGCGCAGGCGCTGATCACCGACATGAACCAGCCGCTCGGCCGCGCCATCGGCAACGCGCTGGAGATCATGGAGGTCTCGCAGACGCTGCTGAATTCGGGCCCCGAGGACCTCACCCGCATTTCGCTGGAACTGGCCGCGCGCATGATCTTCCTCGGCAAGATCACCGAGACGCTGGACGACGCTCGCAACCTCGCCACCAACCTGCTGCTCGAGCAGGCGGGCTACCGCAAGCTGAAGGAGATGATCACCGCGCAGGGCGGCAATCCGCAGGTGCTCGACCGCTTCGACCTGCTGCCCAATGCGCTCGGCAGCTTCGAGATCCTCTCGCCGCGAGCCGGCTATGTGGCGGCGATCGACGCCGAAGAGATCGGGCGCGCATCCGCCATGCTGGGCGCCGGACGCGACACGAAGGAAGACGCCGTGGACCCGGCTGTGGGCGTGTTCCTCGAGGTGAAGGTCGGCGCCCGCGTGGAAGAAGGCAACGTGCTCTGCCGCATCCACTACACGCAGACCGACCGGCTGGAGGAGGCCGTGGAGCGGATCGAGGACGCCTTCCGCATCTCGAACAGCGAACCCGAACAGAGGGATCTGATCCTCGAAGTGGTCGGCTGAGCCTGCCGGAAGAGGCGCGGCATGGAACGCTTCACCGGCTTGCTCGGGCTTGTCTGCATTCTGGCGCTCTGCTACGCCTTTTCCACAAACCGCCGCGCCATCCGGCCGCGGATCGTGGCCTGGGGCCTGGGTCTCCAGTTCCTGTTCGCCTTCCTGGTCCTGAAGACCGATTTCGGGCTGCTGTTCCAGGCTGCCAGCGTGGCGGTGAACGCCCTGCTCGAGTTCGCCGAAAAGGGCAGCGAGTTCCTGTTCGGCCCGCTGGGCGTGAAGACCGGCGCTTTCGGGGTGGTCTTCGCCTTCCAGGTGCTGCCCATCGTGATCTTCATCGCCAGCCTGTTCTCCGTGCTCTATTACTTCGGCATCATGCAGGTGGTGATCCGCGGCATGGCGTGGGTCATGCACCGCGTGATGCGCTGCTCGGGCGCTGAATCCACCGATGTGGCGGCCAGCATTTTCATGGGGCAGACCGAGGCGCCGCTCACCATCCGCCCTTTCCTCCCGCGCCTCACGCAGAGCGAGCTGTTCACCATCATGACGGCTGGCATGTCGCACGTCTCGGGCGCGGTGATGGCGGCGTATGTGAAGATCGCGGGCGTCGACATCAAGCACCTGCTGACGGCGGTGATCATGACGGCGCCGGCGACGCTCGTTCTGGCCAAGATGCTCGTGCCCGAAACGGACCAGCCGGAGACTGCCGGCGACGTCCGGGTGGAAATCGAACGCCCCGGGGTCAACGTGATCGACGCCGCCGCCCGCGGCGCGGGCGAGGGGCTGCAACTGGCGCTGAACATCGCCGGGATGCTCATCGCGTTCATCTCGCTCATCGCCCTTCTCAACGGCGTCATGGGCTGGGTGCACGGCATCTTCGCCTGGTTCCCGGACTCGCTCCAGAAGCTGTTCGGAATCGTCTTCGCGCCGGTGGCGTGGCTGCTGGGCGTGAGCTGGAAAGATGCGCAGGCGGTAGGCGACATGCTGGGCACGCGCATGGTGCTGAACGAGTTCATCGCGTTCCTGCGGCTCGGTGAACTGAAGGCGAGCCTCGACGCCCGTTCCTTTGTGATCTCCACCTTCGCCCTGTGCGGTTTCGCCAACTTCAGTTCCATCGCCATCCAGATCGGCGGCATCGGAGCGCTGGCGCCCAACCGGAAGTCCGACCTGGCGCGGCTGGGCGTGAGGGCGATGCTGGCCGGCACGATGGCCAATTTCATGTCAGCCTGTATTGCAGGGATCCTGTTATGATTCGCGCCGCAGCCGCGGAACTCGGCCGGCGGGTTCGTGAATGGCCCCGCATCGCCCTCGTTCTGGGAAGTGCGCAGGCGTCCTTCAGCGAGGCGCTGGCGGACCGCATTGTCATCCCGTACGGTGAAATCCCGGGCTGGCCGGTGCCTCGCGTCGCAGGCCACGCCGGCGAGCTGATTCTGGGCCGTTCGGGCTCGAAACCTGTCGCCGTGCTGAGCGGGCGCGTACACCTGTATGAAGGCTGGACGCCGCAGCAGGTCGTCTTCGGCGTGCGCGTCATGGGGCTGCTGGGCGTGAAGGCGCTGGTGCTGACCAACGCCGCCGGAGGCATCTCGCCATCCTTCCGGCCGGGCATGCAGGTCTTCCTCACCGATCACATCAACCTGCAAGGAACCAATCCGCTCACCGGACCGAACGACGACAGCCTCGGGCCGCGTTTCCCCGACATGTCCGAGGCCTATGACCGCGGCCTGCTCGACCTGGCCCGGCGCACGGCGCGGGAGCTGGGCATCGAAACCGGCGAGGGCGTCTACGCGGCGATGCTCGGCCCCAGCTTCGAAACGCCAGCCGAGATCCGCTTCCTGCGCGCGATCGGGGCGGACCTGGCAGGCATGTCCACCGTGCCGGAGGTGATCGCCGCCCGCCACATGGGGATGCGCGTCCTGGCCATCTCGACCGTCACCAACATGGCTGCGGGCATGCAGCAGAAGCTCAGCCATGAAGAGGTGCTCGCAACCGGCAGGGCCAGCGCCGCGGAGCTGAGGCGGTTTCTCGAGGCGTTTCTCGAAAGGCTGGAGGCGTAGACGTGGACCGGCTGGTGGAAGCGGCGCTGCAAGCCCGCCGGCGGGCGCGGGCGCCGTTCTCCGGTTTCCTCGTCGGCGCGGCGCTGGAGGAAGCCGGCGGCCGCATATTCACGGGCTGCAACGTGGAGAGCGCCTCCTACGGGCTCACCATCTGCGCCGAGCGCGTGGCGGCGTTCCGCGCCGTGGCCGATGGGGCGCGGCAGTTCACGCGGCTGGCTGTCGCCGCCGATACCGATACGCCCACGCCGCCGTGCGGCGCCTGCCGCCAGGTGCTGTGGGAGCTGTGCGGCGACCTGGAGATTCTGCTGGTCAATCTGAAGGGCGGCGTGGAGAGCATGCGCCTCTCCGCCCTGTTCCCGCGGCCATTCGATGCGAAATTCCTGGATTAGCCTTCTCTTTTGTCTCAGCCTCGGCGCCGCCGAGCCGGCGGACCTTGTGATCCGCGCCGCGAAGGTCGTCACGATGGACGCTGCCGGCCGCGTCATCGAGGACGGCGCCGTGGCAGTTCGCAACGGGCGGATTGCCGCCGTGGGAACGAAAGCTGAGATCGAACGCCGTTTCCGCTCCCGCCGCCGCATCGACCGTCCCGATGCGATCCTCACTCCCGGGCTCGTCAACGCTCACACTCATGCGCCCATGTCTTTGCTGCGGGGCATCGCCGACGACGTGCCGCTGCAGGAATGGCTCGAACGGTATATTTTCCCCGCCGAGTCGCGCAATGTGAACGAGGAGTTCGTCCGTGCGGGAACCCGGCTGGCAGTCCTGGAGATGATGTTCGGCGGCATCACCACCTACGCCGACATGTACTACTTCGAGCACGCCATCGCCGAAGAGACCAAACGCGCCGGCATGCGCGCCGTGCTCGGCCAGACCGTCATCGGCTTCCCTGCCCCGGACTACAAGACCCCGCAGGAAGCGCTGGCAGCCACGGAACGCTTCATCCAGGCGTGGCGCGGCGACGGCCTCATCACGCCCGCCGTCGCGCCACACGCCATCTACACGACCGACGCGGCTGCCCTGAAAGCCTGCCGCGCGCTTGCCGACCGCTACGGAGTGCCCGTCCACACGCACGTCTCGGAGACGAGGAAAGAAAACGAGGACGCCGCGCGGGCGCACGGCATGTCTCCTGCCCGGTATCTGGACTCTCTCGGCTTCTTCAGCGGGCGCACGATCCTCGCCCACATGGTCTGGGCCCGCGCGGAGGACCTCAGGCTGCTGGAGGGCCGCCCGGCGGGCATCGCGCACTGTCCGTCGAGCAACACCAAACTCGCCAGCGGAGTGCCGGATTACCGGGCGTGGCTGGCTTCGGCAGTGCCCATCGGACTGGGAACCGACGGCCCCGCCGGATCCAACAACGACTTCAATCTCTTCGAGGAGATGGACCTCGCATCGAAACTGGCCAAGGTTTCCACCCTCGATCCGACCGTTTTGCCGGCGGCAAAGGCCTTCCGGATGGCCACAATCGATGGCGCGAAAGTCCTGGGTCTGGACCGGGAAATCGGCTCCATCGAACCTGGAAAACAGGCCGATCTCATCACCATATCTCTGGCCGGCCCCCATGCCCGGCCGGAGCATGGAATTTACTCCATGCTGGTGTACAGCCTCAAGGCGGGCGACGTGCGGGACGTCGTGATCGCCGGAAGGATCACCGTGCTCGACCGCAAGCCTCTGACGCTCAACGCGCCGCGTATCTTGCACGAGGCGGCTGTTTTCCGCGCCCGAGTGGCTTCCTCCCTGCGCTGAAACAAATCCTCCGGAAGCCGCTGAAACCTGCAGGAATCTCCATGCGTCCCACCGATTGGACGCAGGGATCCGGCGAATTGAGAGGGGCGCCGGGTAGAGATTCCCTGTGCCCGAATACTTCAGGCATGTGCCGTGGCGATTTCTCCATTCGCCCGGCGGGAGGTGAGATTCGCTCATGAAATTGCGTGGGAGAGTTGTGTCGCTTTTCGCGCTGCCGGCGGCTTTCCTGCTGGCGGCCGCAATTCCGGCTTTCGCCCAGGAAAGCCTGGACGTTTATGTGGGTACGGTGACCAACCAGGTGAAGGCGCGCGAAACGCCGGTTGACACCTTCGGCGACGGCGTGCTGCGGTTCGGCCCGCAAATGACGGGCGCCTTCCCGAAGTTCGGCGCCAACCTGAAGCTGAACTCGAAGTTCGCCGTTGGCGGCGAAATGAGCTGGCGCGCCTTCAAGGGCGACTACGCCGCCTTGAAGTACAGGCCGTTCTTCTATGACTTCTACGGCATGTACACGCCGCCCGCCTGGTCGAAGTGGTTCGTGCCCGAGCTCCAGGCTGGCATGGGCGCGGCGAACCTGCGCTTTTACTACGACCAGCGGCTGTGCAACAACTTCACCGGCTGCAGCACGACAAGCGCGCTGGTCGGCTCCAGCAAGAAGTTCACTACGCACTTCGGCGGCGGCTTCAAGACGTTCGTCTATCACAACGTCTACGTGAAGCCGGAGTTCAAACTGCGCTGGGTGAACGACCTGTTCCAGTTCGGGCGCAACTGGGTGCCCGAATACGGCGTCTCCGTCGGCTACACCTTCGGCGGGCGGTAACGCTCCGCCCGTGCGCTTCGCCGCCGCGCCCGCCGCGCGGCGGCGTTTTTTTTCCCGCCCGCATCAGAGGTGGTTCCAGATCGACCGTTCGCCTTCCTCTTCACCGGCGTGCTTCCGGGAATCCGCAAACCAGCGGTAGACCTCCCGGCTGTTGAGCGCGAGCACCAGGCAGGCGGCGCACACGGCGCCGATCGCGAAGATCAGGAATGCCGAGAAAAACACCGTGCGGGCGAAGTTCAGCACGTCGGCGGCGACGACGATGGAGACAAACACCACCACCACGCGCACGAAGGCGCAAAACCGGCGAGCCCACGGGAAGCCTTCATTGCTGGCCCAGAGCAGCGCGCCGCGCCCCAGGTACTGCGCCAGCCAGACGCCGGCAAGGATAATGGCGGCGGCGGCGAAGAGCTTGGGCAGCAGGTGCACCACGCCGTCCACGATCTCGCGCGTGATCTCCGTCTCGAACACGCTGATGGCGTTCAGCAGCCCGATCAGAAGTATGCCGTAGTAAATCCCGTGCGCCAGTAGCGGGCTGGCCCGCAGCCGCCCGGACTGGTCCAGCATCGTTCCGATGCCCGTGCGGCGCAAGAAGGCATCGAATCTCTCGCCTTTGAAGGCGTGCAGCAGCAGCCATCGCAACAGCAGCGCGACGATCCACGCCACGCCGAACACGACGATGGCCACAAACAGAGGCGGCAGGTACTGGGTCGTCTGCGCCGACAGGCGCGCGACCGATTGTTCCAGAACCTGGCGGAACGTCTCGATCATGAGGACACCTCCTGGGGATGGCCCGTGGCCGGGGCGGATGGCTTCGGAAGCTCGTCCACGCGGGGGCCGCCCCACCGCTCGACGAGAAACGGCTTCAGTTGCTCAAAGACCAGGCAAAGCCGTTCAATCCGCTCCTCCACCTCGCCGGCGTTCATGTCCCGGGTTTCATTGACGAACGACGCCACGCGCCCCAGGTACAGAGGCGTGAGCGACCGCACCAGATGCGCGCGCGCCGCAGGAAGCTCCGCATAGGCGGAGGCAAATTCGTAAATCAGGCTCACCCACAGCTCGTCGGAGATCCGGAACGACTCCGCCGGCGAGCTGCGCGCCCCCCGCGCAATGGCGTGGATCTCGCGCAGCGTCCGGTCCGACAACGCCATCGCCCAGATCTCGCGCAAGTCGGATTCCCCGCGAAGGAACGCCTGCACCATGCGGTCCAGGTTGACGGCGATCGGATCCAGCCCCACGTCGTAGCGGAAGCCGAACAGCTCGATCTCGCGGCTGCCGTGGACGCCCATCCACACAGACTTGAACTCGATCATCAGACCGAAGACGCTGCCCACCACCTGCTGGAGCATGGCGCTCAAGTCGGCGCCGGGATCCTTGGCGTCGTGCAGCTTGGCGCCAAGGAAGCTCTGGCACACCTTGTACCCGCTGGCCACGGCGATGGTCGTCATCCAGATGTCGATTCCGTAGCGGGCGACGTCGGTCTCCCAGTCGTCGCGTTCCAGATACGTCTCCACGACGGGAAGCGACATGCCGAAATCGCCGCCGATGGGCTGCCGGATGCGGTATCCGTAGAGGGCGCGCGTGAGCGGATAGATGATGCTGTTGGTGATCGTGCCGTCGTACTTGTGCCGGTGGTAGTAGGGAGCGACAAAGTCATAGCCGCGGTGCACCACCGGGCGCAGCAGCAAATCGAACCATTCCGGCGTAATGGAGCGCAGATCGGAGTCCACCACGGCGCAGGCCTTGGCGCCCAGATCCCGCGCCATCTGGAAGATCATCCGGAACGCGCTTCCTTTGCCCGGGATGCCGTGGTAGGGAAACGACAGCCGGTGCACGGGGTTCAGCGGCGTGTTCAGCAGCAGCAGCTGCGAAGCGTCCAGCTGCGCCTCCAGCACCTGCTTGCGCGTGTCGTCCTTCGAGCCGCCGTCGGAGTTGATGATCACGCCTTGAAAGTCGGGGAAGTACTTGTTCAGCCCCGCCTGCGCCGCCCGCACTACGTGCCCGATGGTGCGGGCGTTGTTGTAACTGGGAATGCCGATCACAATGTCGGCGCGGCCGAGCTTCTCGATTGCCAGCCGGGCTTCCTGGGGAAGGATGTCTTGGGCCATGAAACAGCCTGCCGCACGGAGGTGCGGAGGTAACTATAGTGTGGCGTACAGCGGGCTGTGTGCCAATCCCTTGAATCGGGTATACGGGGCGCCGGCCGGTGGACGGCGATCGAGAGCAGACACCACTGCGGACGCAGGCGGTCGTGCTTGCCGGGTTCGTCATAGCCACCTCCCCGCCTACAGTCCGCGCCAGCCCGGAATGGAGAACTGCGGGAGGCTGCGGGACGTGCTTCCCGCCTTTCGCCCCGCGGGCCCGCTCGAAGCACCGGGGCCGTCCGGGTGCGTTTGACAGGGCGCTTTCGTTCACGGGGGCGGGCCGGCCGGTGAATTGTCCGACCCATGACTCGCGCCGCTTCCCGCGGCCTGCCGGTCCGCCTCGCAAGCTTACGTGGAGCGGCACCCGGCGATCGGGCGCTGGTACGGCTTGCGCGGGGACTCGCGGCGGGGGGAGCCGAGGAAAAAAGTCTGAGAGCGCGCCTCCCCGCCACCCACAATGCCATTGATGACACTGCCAGGTGCGACGCTGCGGGGACTGGCCGACGATGAGATCCTTTACTGGCTGGCGCTGGTGCTGACACCCGGCTTGGGCACGAAGCGCATGCTCGATTTGCTGAAGCAGTACGGCTCGGCCGAGGCCGTGCTGCGCCAGGAGCCGCGTGGACTGGAAAGCGCGGGCGTGGCGCCGGCGGTGGCGCAAAGCATGGCCAGCGGTTGCACCTTCGACGCGGCGGCGAGGGCAGTGGAGGAACTGAAGGCGCAGGGCGCCGACGTGGTGCCGCTCACCGACAGGCGTTACCCGGCCCGGTTGCGCGAAATCTACGATCCGCCGCCGGTACTCTTCGCCAGGGGGCGTCTGGAGCTGCTGGATACGGTGATGGTAGCCGTTGTCGGAAGCCGGCGCCCGTCGGCCTACGGTCTGGCCGTTGCGGAGCGCCTGGGCAAGGACCTGGCCGCGGCAGGGGTCACCGTGGTCAGCGGCATGGCCAAAGGGATCGACACCGCAGCCCACGGCGGCGCCCTCAGCGCCGACGGGGCCACCGTGGCTGTCTTCGGATGCGGACTGGACGTGATCTACCCGGCCGAGAACCGCAGGCTGGCCGAGCGTATCGCCCGCGACGGGTTGCTGCTGACCGAATTCCCCCCCGGAACCCCGGCACACCCGCAGAACTTCCCTATCCGGAACCGCGTGGTGAGCGGACTCAGCGAGGGCGTGGTGGTGGTGGAAGGCAAGCAGTACAGCGGCAGCCTCATCACCGCCCGGCTGGCGCTGGATCAGAACCGCGAGGTCTTCGCCGTGCCCGGCAACATCACCCAGCCTTCCAGCTTTGGCCCCAACCTCCTGATCAAGCAGGGCGCGCAACTGGTGCAGTCTTCCCAGGATATTCTGGACGGCCTGGGGGTAGACGCGCGGGCGCGGCTGGCCCGGCAGCCGGCCCTGCCCCTGCCCCAGCCGGCGGCCGATCCGGAAGGCCCGATGTCCCACATTGCTGCCCAAGTCTTTTCATTTCTGTCTCTTGACAAGCCTGTGTGCCTCGACGATCTGATTGAGAGCCTGCCCCACGTTTCCCCCTCGGAACTGATTGCGGTGCTGTTCGAACTGGAGGAATCCGGGCGCGTCCGGCAACTGCCGGGGAGAAGTTATGTTAAGGTATGGATCGAATAGCCACCGCGGACGGGGCGGATCCAACAGGCATCCAGACCGCTTGCTGCCACCGTTCGTCCGGTTGAATTTCTATGGCAAAATCTCTGGTCATCGTCGAGTCCCCGGCCAAGGCAAAGACCATCGGCAAGTATCTGGGCAAGGACTTCGCCGTGAAGGCGAGCCTGGGGCACGTCAAGGATCTGCCCAAGAACCAGCTTGCGGTTGCCGTGGATGACGGATTCGAGCCCACCTATGTCGTCATCGAGGGCAAGAAGAAGCTGATCGAGGAATTGCGGAAGGCGGCGCGCTCTGCCGAAGCCGTCTACCTGGCGGCCGACCCGGACCGCGAGGGCGAGGCCATCTGCTACCACCTGCAGGAAGAACTCCAGGGCGGCAGGGATGGCAAGACCGCCATTCACCGGGTGACGTTCAACGAGATCACGGCGCCGGCGGTGAAGAGCGCCTTCCAGCACCCGCGTCCGGTGGACATGAACCTGGTGAACGCCCAGCAGGCGCGCCGCGTGCTGGACCGTCTGGTGGGCTACAAGATCTCTCCGCTGCTGTGGGACAAGGTGAGGCGCGGGCTGTCGGCCGGGCGCGTGCAAACCGTGGCGCTGCGGCTGATCACCGACCGGGAGAAGGAGATCCAGGGCTTCGTCCGGCGCGAGTATTGGACCATCGGGGTCCACCTGGCCGCGAAGAAGCCGCCGGTGCTGAAGACGCAGCTCGCCAAGCGGAACGGCGAGAACCTGGAGATTCCGGATCAGGCGGCGGCGGAGGCGATTCACCGCGCCCTGGAGCCGGCCGAGTTCCGCGTGCAGTCCGTGGTGACGCGCGAGAAGCGGCGCAACCCGGTGCCTCCGTTTATCACCTCGACTTTGCAACAGGAAGCGGCGCGAAAGCTCCGGTTCAGCGTGAAGCGGACCATGATGCTGGCGCAGCGCCTCTATGAGGGCATCGAGCTCGGCCCCGAAGGCTCGGTCGGTCTCATCACCTACATGAGGACGGATTCGACCCGCGTCAGCGACGAGGCCCTGAAAGAGGTCCGCGGTTTCATCGAGACCCGTTTCGACCGCCGCTACCTGCCCGAGTCGCCCAACTATTACAAGTCCAAGAAGGGCGCGCAAGACGCCCATGAAGCGATCCGCCCGACCTCCGTGTGGCGCGATCCCGACGCTGTGGCGGCTTTTCTCAGCGAGGATGAGCTGAAGCTGTACCGGCTGATCTGGCAGCGCTTCATCGCCAGCCAGATGACGCCCGCGCTCTACGACCAGACGACCATCGAGGTGACAGCCACGGGCGGCGACGGCGCCGTCTATCTGATGCGTGCCACCGGCAGCGTGCCGAAGTTTGAGGGCTTCCAGGCCATCTACCGCGAGGGCAAGGATCAGAAGGACGAGGAGGACGAGGAGGAACATACGCGGCTGCCCGCCGTCGAGCAGGGCGAGGTGCTCAAGCTGCGCTCCATCCACCCCGAACAGCACTTCACGGAGCCGCCCCCGCGGTACACGGAAGCCACGCTGGTGAAAGAACTGGAAGCGGACGGCGTGGGGCGCCCATCCACATACGCCTCCATCCTCACCACCATCCAGGACCGCGAGTATGTGAAGAAGGAGGGCGGCAAGTTCGTGCCCACCGAGCTCGGCATGATCGTCGCCGAGCTGCTGGTCGAAAACTTCGCCGACATCTTCGACGTCAGGTACACGGCCCGCATGGAAGAGGAGCTGGACGAGATCGAGGAGGGCAGACGCGACTGGCGCGACCTGATGCGGGAGTTCTACCGCCGCTTCGAGCACGATCTGGCTCGCGCCGAGCAGGAGATGCGCGATATCAAGCGCATGGAGAGGCCCACCGACCTGACTTGCGACAAGTGCGGCAAGCCGATGGTGATCAAGTGGGGCAAGCACGGCTCGTTCCTGTCTTGTTCCGGCTACCCCGAGTGCACCAACACACGGCAGCTCAACCGCGGGTTGCACGAGCTGAACGGCTCCGGCGAAGGCGAGGTCGTTCAGGTCAGCGAGCAGGACTCCACCGAGTATTGCCCGAACTGCGGCCGCGAAATGGTCCTGAAGAAGGGAAGGTTCGGATCCTTCCTGGCCTGCTCCGGCTACCCCGACTGCAAGACGACCAGGCAGTTGGGACAGGCGCAGAAGAAGCCTGACGTGCCGCTGGAAGAGAAGTGCCCCGAGTGCGGTCATCACCTGGTGCTGAAACAGGGGCGCTTCGGCGAGTTCACCGCCTGTTCGAACTATCCGAAGTGCAAGTTCGTCAAGCAGCAGACGATCGGCGTCGCTTGCCCGAAATGCGGGCAGGGCGAACTGGTGCAGCGGCGCTCCAAGCGCGGGAAGACCTTCTACGGCTGCAACCGTTATCCGGAGTGCGACTTCGTCGCCTGGGCGCGTCCGGTGCTGGAGAAGTGCCCATCCTGCGGCTCGCCTTACCTGGTGGAGAAACAGTTGAAGAAAGGCGCCGTGCTGGCTTGCCCCGAAAAGACTTGCAAGTACCAGCGCGAACTGGCGCCTGCTGCGGCTGCGGAGACAGTCTCCTGATGGCAGCTCATGCCGGCGGGGAGGTTCGCGGCAGATTTGCTCGCCACCGCCGGAGTCCTGCGGTGTTTCGGCCCGGGGGAGGTTCCGCCGCATGCAGCGACCGGCGGTCGGCCTGGTCATGAACAAGCGACATTGAGACCGTGCCGCGGCTCAAGCCGCCTCCACGGGCTTGCCGCGCCGTGCGAGGATCGTATCTGGAATGGACCGTGCGCCGGCCCCGCCCGTTCCTGCGTGGGCGCCCGCATGCCCGATTCTCGATTGGAGCGAACCCGGATTCGCCATGTGGTTGTTCATGTCATCGCGCGCCTCTCTCACCGCACTGGCAGTGGCTGCCATTCTTTTTGCAATTCCCGCGGCCAAGCCGCTTTATCTGGACAACATGGATTTCCCGGCCGTGGCGAAGGCCACGGCCGAAACGGGGCTCCCTGTTTATTACCGCGGCGAAGAGAATCCTCATCATTCCGGCCTCTACCATCCGCCGCTTTACATCTACTCGCTGGCGGCGTGGTTCCTGCTCTGGGGCTTCGGCCCCGTTCAGGCACGGATGTTTGGGTTCCTGCTTTTGATCGTGCAGGGGTGGCTGACGATGCGGGGAGTCCAGCTGCTGTTAGGCAGCAGTCATGCCCGCAGATCCGCGCCGTGGTTCTGGGCGTTGTTTCTCCTGAACCCCTTTGCGTTGCAGGGAGCTGCCGTTCTCGATATCGATACCACCATCTACGGCCCGCTGCTGACGGCCCTGTTATTGGCAGCCTTGCGGTTGCGCTGGCGGGACGGAGAACTCCGAGAGGATGAGCCACGAGCGGCCGAGTTCATGGTCCTCGCCGGCATCACCGCCGTGGCGCTTTGGGCCAAGCTCACTACCGCCCTTGCCGTGATGCCCGCCGCCGTGCTTCTGGCCGCTGGCGGAAGAGGCGGCCGCAAATTCCTGTTCCGCGCCACTGCAGCTGTGGCCTGCGGCGCCGCGCTGTTCCTCGCCAGCTATTTCGCGTTCGGCTGGTGGACCGGACTCGACACGGGCTTCACCTTCCGCTTCACTCTCATGAGCTTTCAGGGGCGGCTTCAGCAGTCCGGGCTCTGGGCCAGGATCCTTGCCCACGCCCGTACGCTCCTCGACATGACCACCTGGCAGGTGCTTTGGTCGGGCCTGCTGCCTTGGGCCGCGGCCTTGACGGCAGCCGGATGGTCCGCTTGGTCGGCGGTGCGCCGCCGCGGGCGGGTCTGGCGCGACGCTTTCGTCCTCCTGGCATGGGCCCTCGCTGTTGCCGGGGGCTATTGCGCTCTTCTCCACACTTACGGCCGTTCCCCGTTCAAGTACCTCTTCCCCGTGTGGGGCATCGTGGCGGCCTGTCTGTCTCTGGTGGCGGTTGTGCCGGCCGAGAAGTTCAGAGGGCGGCCAGCCGCAAGACAGGCGATGATGCTGGCGCTGCTGATTCCAATGTTCGCAGGGGGCTGCCTGGCCGGCGCCCGCTGGCTGCGGGACAGAATGATTCTCGAAGGGAATCTCCTGCCGGAGGGACAGTGGATGCTGCTTGCGCCCGTTCTCCTCGTGGCGGCCGGGACCCTGTTTCGCCAGGCCAAGGCCGGCCCATGGCTTGTGCTTGCAGGCATGGCACTTCACGCCGGCCACATGACCGGCACCGCGCTGGCGATGGCCCGCGCCCCTTATCCGACGACTTACGACTATGGCCAGCTTGGATTTGAGCAGACGGCCTGCTTCCTGCGCGAGAACACCGCGCCGGATGAGCGTATCGTCTCCATGAAGGACATCGGATTCCACATCAACCGGAGGTATTTCGAGAACTACGGATACCTGTTCTCCGGTGAGAAGGGGGCTGACGCGATGCGCGCCATTCTGGAAGCCGGCAAGGCTCGTTTCGCCGTCTTCACGGAGGGCAACGGTCCGGACGATCCAGGCGTGAACCCGCCTTTGCAGAGCGTCATCCGGGACTCGTGCACTCAGGTGCGGTCCTACGGGCACTACCGTATTTACGATTGCTCCAAAGCTCGCCTGCAGGGCCCTCGTTTGAACGCATCTCCCCGCCCGTGAGGGTGCCGTCCGCGGCGGCAGCAGGAGTGGCGCGATTCGGATTGACACCATCTACCAGAATTCAGTAGAGTATTGGGACAATGTCAAAGCTTCAAGACATCCAACGGGAACTGGGATTCAACACGCGCAGCCTGCATGCGGGGTACGACCCCGATCCGACGACGCACGCCCGGGCGGTGCCGATCTACCAGACCACGTCCTACGTGTTCGAGGATTCCGCCGACGCTGCGGCGCTGTTTGCGCTGCAAAAGTTCGGCAACATTTACACGCGGATCATGAACCCGACGACGGACGTGCTGGAGAAGCGCGTGGCAAGCCTGGAGAGCGGCGCCGCGGCGCTGGCGGTGAGTTCCGGGCAAGCGGCGCAGTTTCTGGCGCTCAGCTCGATCCTGCAGGCGGGCGACCACTTTGTGGCAAGCTCCACGCTCTATGGCGGCACCTACACGCAGTTCGACGTGAGCTTCCGGCGGCTGGGCTACGATGTGACCTTTGTGGAGCCGGACGATCCGGACAATTTCCGCAAGGCGATCCGGCCGAACACGAAGGCGATTTACGGCGAGACGATCTCAAACCCGCGCGGCAACGTGCTGGACATCGAGGCGGTGGCCAAGATCGCGCACGAGGCCGGACTGCCCTTCCTGATCGACAACACATTCGCGACGCCCTATCTGTGCCGTCCCATCGAGTGGGGCGCCGACATCGTGCTGCATTCGCTGACGAAATTCATCGGCGGCCACGGCACGTCGATTGGCGGCATCATTGTCGACGGCGGCAAGTTCGACTGGTCCAAGGGCCCGTCGCCGCTGCTGAACCGGCCCTCGCCGGCCTACCACGGAATGAACTTCGCCGAGACGTTCGGCCCGCTGGCCTTCATTCTGCGGGCGCGCGTGGAGGGCCTGCGCGACATGGGCCCGTGCCTGAGCCCGTTCAACGCTTTCCTGTTTCTTCAGGGCATCGAGACGCTGTCGATGCGCATGGAGCGGCATGTCCACAACACGCAGGTGATCGCCGAGTTTCTGGAGGCGCATGACGCGGTGTCGTGGGTGAATTACGCGGGCCTGAAGTCGAGCCGCTATCACGCGCTGGCCCGGAAGTATCTGCCCAAGGGACCGGGCGCCGTGTTCAGCTTCGGCATCCGCGGCGGCTACGAGGCGGGCGTGAAGCTCGTCAACTCGCTGAAGGTCTTCTCGCACCTGGCCAATGTGGGCGACGCGCGGTCGCTGGTGATCCACCCGGCGTCGACAACGCACCAGCAGCTCACCGCGGAGCAGCAGGAGGCGGCCGGCGTGACGCCGGACATGGTGCGGCTGTCGATCGGACTGGAGGATCTCGACGATCTGCTGTGGGACCTGAAACAGGCGCTGGAAGCCTCGCAGAAGTGAATCCGGTTGGGGGGAGGCGCGCTTCGCGCCTCCTCCGCCGCCGGCCCCGGTTCAGCTACAATCGGCTGTGATGAAGCACTCGCCCGGTTTCCTGAAGCTCGTCGAGGACGCCAAGACGAGGGTACGGGAGATTTCCGTTCCCGAGTACCTGGAGTGGCAGGACAGCGGGAGGCAGCATGTGCTGGTGGACACACGCGAAGAGAGCGAGTGGAACGCGGGGCGGATTCCCGGCGCCATCCATCTGAGCAAGGGCGTCATCGAGCGCGACATCGAGCGGCTGATCCCCGATCCTGGCACCACGCTGGTGCTCTACTGCGGCGGCGGGTACCGCAGCGCGCTGGCGGCGGACAACCTGCAACGGATGGGCTACACCAACTGCCTGTCGCTCGCCGGCGGCTGGAGGGACTGGGTGGAGCGCGGGCTGCCGGTGGAGAAGTAACCGCCGCTGCGATATGCTGGTCGGCCGGACTTCATGAGATTCCGGCTCATCCTCATCGTCTCTTCCCTGCCCCTGTGGGCGCAGTGGGCGCGCCCGGTGGCGAGCTATGACATCCGCGCCAGCCTGGATGCCAGGGCGCACGTCATCTCAGGCGAGCAGACGCTGACCTGGGTGAACGATTCGCCCGACACCGTTCCCACGCTGCAGTTCCACCTGTACATGAACGCCTTCCGCAACTCGCGGTCGACGTTTTTCCGCGAGTCCGGCGGGCAGCTTCGGGGCGACCGTGCCTCCGGCGACGGCTGGGGCTGGATCCGGGTGGAATCCCTGCGACTGGAGGACGGCACGGATCTGACCTCGCAGCTGAAGTGCATTTCGCCCGACGACGGCAACGCCGACGACTGCACGGTAGCCGAGGTCCCGCTGCCCGCGGCGGTCCGCCCGGGCGATGCCGTTCGCCTGCATTTCCGCTTCACAACGCAGCTGCCCAAAGTGTTCGCGCGCACCGGCTACCGGGGCGAGTTCCACCTGGCCGGGCAGTGGTTTCCCAAGATCGGCGTCTGGGAAACAAAAGGCTTCCGTTATGCCGGGAAAAGCGGCTGGAATTGCCACCAGTTTCACGCGAATTCCGAGTTTTATGCCAACTTCGGGGACTACCGCGTGGAGCTGTCGGTACCTTCGAACTTCGTCGTCGGCGCGACCGGGGAGCTGGTGCGCCGCAGCGACGATGCGCGGCGGGGCGTCTCCACGTACGTGTTCGTGCAGCCCTCCGTGACCGATTTCGCGTGGACCGCGCAGCCGGGCTTCCTGCGCATGGAGAGAATGTTCGAATCGCGCCGGGAGACCACGAGGGAAGAGGTCGCCGCCGCCGCACGGCTGCATGGCATCCCTGTTCAGGAAGCAGAACTCACCGACGTGCGGATGATCGCGCTGCTGCAACCGGAGCACGCCGAACAGGCAGAGCGGCACTTCCGCGCGCTTGCGGCGGCGCTCAAGCACTTCGGGCTGTTCTACGGCCGGTATCCCTACAAGACGATCACCGTGGTCGACCCGCCCTACGGCGCGGGCGGCGCAGGCGGCATGGAGTACCCGACGTTCATTACCGCAGGCACCTCCTACCGGCTGCCGGAAGACGTGCTCACGCTGGAAATGGTCACGGTGCATGAATTCGGCCACCAGTTCTGGATGCAACTGGTGGCCAGCAACGAATTCGAGGAGTCGTGGCTCGACGAGGGCTTCAACACCTATTCGACTGGCAAGATCATGGACTCGGTCTTCGGCGGCACAGCGCTTCCCGTGCAGGTCTTCGGGTGGAATGTTCCGCGCTGGCTGCGGCTGCCGAAGCTCACGCAGGCGTCATTGGACCGCGCCGCACATCTCAGCTATCCCGTGCGAGACCCGCTGGCGCGCCGCGCCTGGGAGTTCTACGACGGCTCGAGTTACTCGATCAGCTCTTATTCGCGCACCGGAGTGGTCCTGCGAACGCTGGAAAAGCTGCTGGGCGAGGAGGTCATGGCCCGCGTCATGCGGACCTACCATCAGCGCTGGCGCTTCCGCCACCCGCAATCGCGCGACTTCCAACAGGTGGCGAACGAGGTTTCGGGACGCAACATGGACTGGTTCTTCGGGCAGTTTGTCTTCGGCAGCCGGAGGCTGGACTACGCGGTCACCGAGATCGGGAGCCGCCGTGTGGGCACGCCTGCCGGGCTGTTCGAGCGCGAAGGGCGCAAGGAACTGGTCAGTGTGGAGGAAGCGCGGCGGCGCGACCGCGAGCGTGAGAAACGCGGCGAGAAGGCTATGTACGAGTCGTGGGTGAAGGTGGAACGGCGGGAAGACGGCGTGGCGCCTCAGGAGATCGTGATCCGCTTCCGCGATGGACATGTAGAGAGGCGGGCGTGGGATGGCGCCGACCGCTGGGCGAAGTTCACTTTCACGCGGCCGGCCGAAATCGAGTGGGCCGAGATCGACCCGCACCGGAAGTACCAGCTGGATCTTTCCTTCGCCAACAACAGCCGCAAGGTGGAATACAACTCCGCCCTGAGCGCGCGGTGGACGCTGAAACTCCTGTTCTGGGCGCAGAACGCGCTGCTATGGCTGTCGGCTTTGGCCTGAGGGAGACACCAATGTTGCCGCTGATCGGATTCTGGAGCGGTCTTGAGCGGGCATGGGCCCGCAAGCGGATGCTGGTGCTGTACTGGTTCTTCCATACGCTGTGCGCGGCCGCGGCCGCGCTGCCCTGGATGGGAATCGCCGTACCGGCGCTCGGCCGTTCCCGGCTGGGCGACGAACTCCTGAAACAGTTCGACCTCGCGTGGCTGGCCGAGATCGCCGCGCAGGCGGGCCGGGGCGCTCCTGCCGCCGCCATCGTGGCGGGTGGAGCGGCTGCACTGATCCTTGTGCTCGGGGCGCTGTATCTTTCGGCCGGCGCGGTGCCGCTGTTGGCCCTGCCGGAATCGCCTTACAGCCAGGAGATCTTCTGGAGGAATGCAGGCAGGAAGTTCTGGCCGTTTCTCCGGCTTTCCGTGTATTCATTGCTCCCATACGCGGCCGCGCTGGTGCTGACGGCGCAGCTGAGGCGCGGGGCCGATGCAATGTGGGGCGAGGGGCTGGAAGCGAGGCCGCTGGTGTGGGCCAACCATGTAAGGCTTGTGTTTTTGATCGTGGCCGCCGGGCTGATCTCCACGGCGATGGACTTCGCCAAGGTCAGGCTGGCGTTGTCGGACTCCCGGCAAAGCCTGCGCGCGTGCCTGGGCTCATTGCGGCTGCTCTGGCGCCATCCGGGCGTGATGTTCTGGCTTTGGGCCTGCTTCGCCCTGTCGCAAGCGCTGGCGGCAGCGGTGTACGTCGGCCTCGCCAACCGTTTGGAGGACGGCGGAGTGGCGGCGCTGGCGGCACTTGTCGTGGCGCAGCAGCTTTATGTGATGCTTCGAATCGGCTTGAGGTTCGCCGCCTGGGGCGCGGCGGCGGAACTGGATCCCATTCTCCGGCCCCTGCCGGCGGCGGATCTGCTTCCTCCCGAACCCGCTGCGGAGGCGGCGCCCGACTACCAGATCTGAGCTCCTCTGCACCCGCAGGATCCACACCGCGACAGTGTCTCTCACCTCAGGCGGCGCGGGTGGGTTCGATCCCCGGGAAGAGAACCGTGGCTGCGCGAGCCTCGGCACTTCCTTCCGCAGCGTGGAAAGCGGAAATCCGAACTGCAAACAAACCGCCGTCGCAGCCTTGCGGCTCCTCGCCTGCGGGTCTTGAGCTGCGGCAGGAGGATTCTCGGGGACTTGGAGCCGCCACGACAACAGCCTTGCCTGCCCTCTTCGCCGGCGACGCACGAACCGGCAGCCAATCCCCCGGCGGTCGGTTGTTCGGGATTCGCCCGGCAGAAAAGCGAACAAGCCCGCCAAGGCCGGGCTCAACCCTGCGCGGGGAGCCGCACAGCCCTGGCGGGCTCGTAAAAATGGTTCCAAGTGACCCGCGGATTCAGCTTGCTCCCCAACCCGTCTAGACGGGCTTGAGCGTGGCGCCTCCGGCTGACCGGGCACCCTCGGCTCCCCGCTCCCCGGCTCCGGGATTTGCCCGAAACCGCTTCATCGCGGAGCGCCGTGCCAGCGTTTCAGCCAGCGCGAAGCCGGGAACTCGAAGCGGCCTTTCTCTCGCCCGCATGGACGTTGCCGTTACCGGCATGCCCCGGCGGGGTCAACGATCCTGGCCTGCCTCTTCGCCTCCATGACGCCAACCAGCGAACCCGGTCCGTCTTGACCTCCCTCCCCGGCCTGCCTCGAGGACATCCGAGGAGATCTGCGGCCAAGACCCGTTGCCCGCCGGATCAGCGCCAACCCGGGAAGCCTGAGCCTCCCAGCCACTCCCCTCCGGGGTTTTCGCCCCTCGGGATCGAAGTGCGCCGGAAGGTTTGCTCCCTCGGCGGCTTACCGTCCGGAACGCCCGATTGCCTCTCGCTCCCCGGCAGCTTTCTTTGTTTCACTGCCGGATCATCGTTCCAGGCTCGCTACGTCCCCTTCGGCTCGCTGTTCCGTGAACCTCTTGGAACCATCTCCACTATGCACCAGAAGCCGAATCGTGTCAACAGAAATCGGCTCTTTTCCGGGCCGGATCGCGAAACTTTATTCGCTTTGTTTTCATTAAGATACGATGACAACACTGTGAAAACACTGTGCATAAAACGTGAACGCTCGGAATTGTTTTTTTTCACCGCGCCGGACCGCATGCTCCGAGTCACGCTCGCGGCCGCGATCCGCGCCGCCGGCCCCATGGTCCGGGACTGTCCCCCGTGCCAGCCGGCCGCGCTAACCTGAAGTTGAAGCCGCCACGGCACCCGCAGGACGCCCATGATGCAGCAACTCGGACGCAGCCTGATGGTCCTGGGCGCCGCCCTCTTTCTGGCGGGCGTCCTGCTCTACCTGTTCCCGAGGCTCCCCCTGCGCCTCGGCCGGCTCCCCGGCGATATCGTCATCCGTGGGAAGAACAGCGTCTTCTACTTTCCCTTGATGACGTCGCTCCTGCTGAGCCTGCTGTTCTCCGTGCTGCTTTGGCTCTTCCGCCGGCGCTGAAACGGGCGCGCCGGCGGGCGGATCCCGCCTTCCCGCCGGAAAAATTCCACATCCGCGCACCGAAATTTCCCGCGCGCTTCCGTGGATAGGGTAGAGAGCATTGACGGACAACTTCAGCGCAATTGGCTCAACCGGGCCGGCAGAGAAGGAGGAGGCGGGCTGCCCGGACGATGAGCCAGCGAGCCAGGGCGGGCCGGGGCAGGTCTGGAGGAGGAGCCGGCCTGCTCCCGGCGGGGGGCGCCACAGCCACAGGCGGGTGGACGGGTTTCCCCTCACAGGTGGGGAAACCCGTTTTTTCGTTCCCGGCCGGGCAGAGAGCTGGTGTGCACCAGCCGGAGTGTCAGGTGGAATGAGGAGAGCGGGAGTCAGCGTGCGGCAATGAGCGCGTCGTGGGAGACCAGACCCTTGAGGCCTTCCCACCACGATTCGAACCATCGCCGCATCGCAAGAGCCTGTTCGCGGCGCGCGGCCGAAAACGGCACGGCGGGCAAGCAGCGCCTCAGTCCGCGCACCTCGGCAATCACTTCCAGACCAATGGGCGCCGGCCAGGCGTCGATGTGCTCCAAAGCTTCTGCCAGGACTTTTTCCAGCCGTTCCAAACGCACGAAGTCACCGGCCTGGCCCGCCTCCCAGAGGGAAACGATCAATTCCGGCAGAACGCAGGCGACGCCCGAGATGACGCCATCGGCGAGTCCGCGCCGGCAGACTTCCCCCAGGGTCCAGTCGTTGCCGATGTAGCGGCGCGCCTGCAACTCCGGTTCTGCGGTGAGCCGCTCCAGGATGTCGAGCTTCCCGCTGCTGTCCTTCACGCCTGCGATCCGGGGCTCGCTTCGCACGAGTTCTGCCACCGTGTGTTCACTGACGCCGGTCAGGAAGGCGGGCAGATTGTAAATGAGCACCGGGCAGCTGGCAGCGGCGGCCACCGCGCGGTAAAACTCCTGAACGTCATCCTCGCTGTAACGGAAAAAGCACGGCGGCGGCACCAGGTGGGCCTCGGCGCCGGCGGCTTCGGCCTCGCGCAGAAGCCGGATGGTGGAAACGGTGCAGGCGGAACCCTCGCCGGACACAACCGTGCCGCGGCCGCCCATGGCATTGCGGGCCACGGCGACGGCGGTGCGCCTCTCCTCCGGCGTCGCGCGGGCGTATTCGCCCGTCGCGCCGTTGACGCACACGCCGCTCAATCCGCAGCCGCGCAGGAAAGACACCAGACGCTCGAATTCCTCCCACTCGGGACGTCCCTCCTCATCGCGCGGCAGCAGCACCGCGGCGATCACGCCACCGGGCAGCGGATTTCGAGACATAATGGTGTTCTCCCATGCCCCGCCAGGCCTTTGTGACGGCCTGAACCGGGCCGATGATACTTTGTATGGTAGACGAAGATGTTGAGCCAGTCAAACCAGAAATCGAAACGCCGTTTAAAGACTGTGTCGAAGACGGCAATGGCGCCGGAATCGCGCTCGCTGGCCAAGGGGCTGATGATCGTGGAAGCGCTGGCATCGCGCGAGGAGGCGATGCCGCTGAAAGATATAGCCGCCCTGATCGGGCTCGGCAAGGCGTCCTCGCTCCGCCTGCTGCGCACGCTGCAGGGGCTCGGCTACATTCACCGCGACGAGCATGAGAACTACTACTGCGAGCGCGTCTGGCCCACCATGAAGCAGCAGATGCGGCTGACGGCATTGAAACAGTGCGCGCAGCCGGTACTGGCGCGAATCAACGCCGAACTCGGCGAGACGGTGGCGATGGCGTTCCTGTTCGACGACGTGATCCGCGTGGTGGATGTGATCGAGAGCACGCATCACATCCGGATGTCGAACTACCGGGGCGGCGTCCTGCAACCCTACGCTTCGTCGCTGGGCAAGTCGATCACGGCGTTTCAGACGCCAGAGCTGGCGCAGCGCCTTCTGTACACCTACGGCATTTTCGCGTTGACGCCGAACACGCTGACCGATTTCCGCGCCATTCAGGACGACCTGGCGGCGGTGCGCGAGCGCGGCTACGCGTGGGACCGCGAGGAGACGGTGCTCGGCGGCATCTGCTGCGGAGCGCCGGTGCAGATGCCCGACGGAGAGGTGTTCGCCGCGGTGAGCATGTCGATGCCGAAGGCGCGGTTCACCAAGCAGATCGAGGAAGTGCTGCCGAAGATGATGATGGACTACGCCGCCGAGATCGCCAAGGCGCTCAGGAAGGCTCTCGGCGGATGAGCGTGGAAGTGATCACGGGCCGGAGCGCGGCCCGCGCGCGCGTGGCGTTGTTCGATTTCGACGGAACGCTCTCCCTGATCCGCGCCGGCTGGTTCGATGTCATGGTGCCGATGATGGTGGAGGTGCTCGCCTCGCTCGGCACCGGCGAACCCGAAGAGGAGATCGAGCGCACGGTGCGCGAGTTCGTTTACCGGCTCACCGGCAAGCAGACCATCTACCAGATGATCGAGCTGGCGCGGCAGGTGGAGCTGCGTGGCGGCAAGCCGGAGGATCCGCTGGCGTACAAGTACCGGTATCTCGACAGGCTGCATGAACGGATCCGGCACCGGCTGGAAGAACTGGAATCGGGGGCCGCGCCGCCGGAGAAATATCTGGTGCCGGGATCGCGCCAGCTTCTGGAGAGGCTGCGGCGCCGCGGGCTGCGGTTGTATCTGGCCTCGGGCACGGACCAGGAATTCATGCGGCGCGAGGCGGAGCTGTTGCAGGTGGCCGGATATTTCGACGGCGGCGTTTTCGGCGCGCTGGACGATTACCGCAGCTTTTCCAAGAAAATCCTGATCGAAAGGATCATCAGACGGGCCGAATGCGCGGGAGACGAAATCCTGGCCTTCGGCGACGGCTACGTGGAAATCGAGAACGTCAGGACAGTGGGCGGAGTGGCCGTGGGAGTGGCCACCGACGAGCCGGAATGCCAGCGCGTGGACGAATGGAAAAGGCAGCGGCTGGTCTCCGTCGGGGCGGATTATATCATCCCGAATTACCTGTGCCTGGACGAACTGGAAGGCCTGCTTTTTTCTGAATGACGGCGGTTTTTATCCGCCATTTCTGCGCAGAAAGCGCTTCTCCACCACCTCGCGGCGCACGAAATCCGCCGAGCGGAAAGCGAACCTGGCGCCCAGCCGCTCGAGCCACGACGCGCCGCGCCTGCCCTGGCCGCGCGGGCCCAGTTCCTTCTCCACGGCGGCGGCGTAGGCGGCCCCGTCGAGCCGCTCCGGGCGAAGCCCCGCGGCCAGAATGGCCTCTGCCGCCAGCGTCCCGCTGACGATGGCCGGCAGGATGCCCTCGCCGCTCGAGTCGAAAGCCAGCCCGGCCGCATCGCCCGCCAGCAGCACGCCCTCGCCGTACAAGGGCCGGCGGGCGAGCCCCCGCAGCAGGTAGGCGTGGCCGCGCATGGCGGGCTGGCAGCCCTCCGGCAGGACGCCGCGGCGGCGAAGAGTGCCCAGATACTGCTCCAGCCGGGACTTCAGCCGTCCATGCCGCAGCGTGCCGAACCCGGCGTTCAGCCAGCGGCGCTTGCGCACGCACCAGCCATAGCCATCCAGTTCCGGGGCGAAGGACAGATCGACGCATCCTTCGGGCAGAGTGCAGCGGGCGGCGTCGGCTTCGCTCATTTCGAATTCCGCCTCCTGCGACGCCACAGCCGCCTCGGCGGAAGGCTTCGCGCCCAGCATGCGCGCCACCGGGCAGAAGTGCCCCCCTGCGCCGACCAGCACGGGCGCTTCCCACTCCCCGTTGACCACCCAGCGCCCGGCGCGGCGTTCCAGCGACACGACTTCGGCCCCGGTGCGCACCCGCGCGCCGGAACGTTCCAGCAGGTGCTTGTCGAACTCGCACCGCCGGATCGCATGGCTCACCGGCGAGCCGTAGGACACCTCCACCGGCGCGCCGCCGAGCCGCGAGACGCGGAACGCGCGCACCTCCGCGATGACGCCGTGCCTCGCGTACTGCTCTGGCGCGAGATCCAGCCGCTCGAGCACTTGCGGCGTGATCCAGCCGGCGCAGGGCTTGTCGCGCGGAAACAGGGCGCGGTCCACCACCAGCGCCTCCATGCCGCCCTTTCTGAGCCGCGCTGCGCACGCCGAGCCGGCGGGACCGCCGCCGACGATGATCGCATCATAGGAGCTCATGCGCCGCCCGCCGCGCGCAGTTGCGCCTGCTGCTCGCCTTCGCGCGTCCACAGCGCCCGCGTGCACCGCGGCCCCGCGAACAACACCTGATAAAGCTGCAGCGAACCGCTGTGGAAGGCCGCTTCCGAGCCGGCCAGATAGAGCTTCCAGGCCCGGGCGAACTCCTCGCTGAACATCTGGCGCACCCGCGGCTCGGCCGCCTCGAACCGCTCGCGCCAGCAGCGGAGCGTGCGCGCGTAGTGGGAGCGGAGGTTCTCGACATCCGCTACCCGGTAGTCGCCCGCCTCCAGCAGAGGAAGCATCTCGCTGAGCGCGGGCGCGTAGGCGCCGGGGAAGATGCGCCTGCGGATCCACGCGCTCAGCGGCGCCGGACTGGAGCGCCCGATAAAGTGCAGCAGCCCGCGGCCGCTGTCCCCGATGGTGCGGCGGATCACCTCCCCGAGCTCACGGTAATGGTCCTTGCCCACGTGCTCGAGCATCCCGATGGAGGCGAAGACATCGTAAGAGCCTGTGATGTTGCGGTAATCGTCCAGCACGAACTCCACCCTGCCCTCGAGCCCCAGCTCGCGCGCCCGGCGCCGCGCCCACGCAATCTGCTCCTCGCTGATGTTGAACGCCCGGACGCGGCAGCCGTGCACCCGCGCGATATAGAGCGCGAAGGCGCCCCAGCCGCAACCGGCCTCGGCCACGCGGTCGTCCCGTTGGAGGGCGAGCTTTCGCGCCACGCGCTCCATCTTCGCCTCCTGCGCCTCCTCAAGCGTCGCGTCCTCGCGCGGGAAGAAGGCGCAGGTGTAAAGCATCTCCTCGTCGAGCCACAGCCGGTAGAACTCGTTGCCAAGATCGTAATGGCGGTGGATGTTGGCCTTCGCGCCGCGCACCGAGCGGCTTTGCGTCCAGTCGAGATACCGCGACAGCAGCCCTGCCACGCCGCGGCCCGAGCGCGGCCACGGGCAGCACCGGTAGATCTCGCCGCAGAACCCCGCCAGAGGTCCGTCCACTTCGGCCGCGCCTGCAGCGTAGTTTTCCGCAAATCCCGACTCCGGATCGATCAGCATGGCCGCCAGCGCGCGCCATGTGCGGATCGAGAGCGTAAAGCGCGGCTGCGCGCCACGAGGTTCCACCGCAACCCCTGTGGGGAGAACGATGCGCACCGGCGGGTCGCCCGAGCGCGCCAAGGTCCTCCTTGCCGCCTCCTCTGCCGCCATGGCCAGCCAGTTTCGTCGCGCCATGACTCACCTCCTGCAAGGCAGTTGATTCAAACCTATCACCGCCGGATCCGGGAATCCAGCCTCCACCGTGGCTATACTGGCAGCCATGGGTGAAACGGGGATTCGCCTCCACCCGGCCAGCCTGGTGGAAGCCGGGGAGATCGGCGCGGGCACCTGCGTCGGGGCGTTCAGCCGGATCTCGGCCGGAGCGCGAATCGGCAAGCGATGCCAGATCCGCGACCACGTCTGTGTCTGCCCTGGCGCCGTTGTCGGCGACGACGTGGTGCTGCACGATGGCTGCCGTGTGGCCGGCGGCGTCGTCGTGGAGGACGGCGCCGTGCTGGGGCCGCAGGTGGTGACCATGAGCAGTTCTTCGCCGGCCGGTGGTCAGGAAAGCCGGCCCACGCGCATCGGGAAAGGCGCTGCCATCGGCGCCAATGCGACGATCGTCGCCGGCGTCACCGTTGGGCCGCGGGCGGTCGTGGGCGCCGGCGCCGTAGTGACGCGGAACGTGCCCGCCGACGCCGTGGTGGCAGGCAATCCCGCGCGCATCACCGGCTACGCCGGACTGACCCCCCGGCGCCCGCCCGCCCCCATGGCTGCACCTCCGGAGCAACCCGGCGCCGTGGCCACGCGAGTCCGCGGGGTCACCTTCCACTTCCTCCCCCTGGTGGAGGACCTTCGCGGGAACCTCGCCATCGGCGAGACCGCGCGGCAGGTGCCGTTCGAAATCCGGCGTTTCTTCCTCGTCTTTGGCGTCGCGGACCAGAAAATCCGCGGCGAGCACGCCCACCGCACCCTGCACCAGTTTCTGGTTTGCGTCCACGGGAGCTGCCATTTCGTCGCCGACGACGGAGAAAACCGGGAGGAATTCATTCTCGACCGCCCGAATTTCGGCCTTTATATCCCCCCCATGATCTGGGGTGTGCAATACAAGTACACCCCCGACGCTGTGCTCCTGGTGCTGGCTTCGGATCACTACGATCCTGCGGATTACATTCGTGATTACACGGAATTCCTGTCCCTGTCACGCGGCCACGCGTCATGATCCTCATGAATGATTTTCGCCGGCAGTGGGACGAAGCGGCGTCAGACTTCCACCGCGCGCTGGACCGCGCCGGCGCCTCCGGCTGGTACATTCTGGGCCGCGAGGTCGGAGATTTCGAGCGGCGGCTTTCGGAGTTGTGGGGCCTGCGCGAGGCCGTCGGCGTTGCCAGCGGCCTCGATGCGCTCGAAATCGGCCTCCGCGCCGCGGGTTGCCGCCCCGGCGAGCGCGTCCTGGTGGCGCCCGTCTCCGCCTTCGCCACCGCGCTGGCGGTGCTGCGCGCGGGCGCAATGCCTGTCTTCGCCCCCTGCTTGAAGAACGGGCTCGCCGATCTCGACGCCTGCGAGGAGCTGCTGGAGCGCGACCCATCCTTGCGCTTCTTCGTGCCGGTGCATCTCTACGGGCACTGTTTGGAGATGGACAAGCTGGAACGCATCGCGCGGCGCGGTGTGCGGATCGTGGAGGATTGCGCGCAGTCGGTCCTGGCGCGCTCGCGCGGCCGCTCCTGCGGCACGGCGGGAGCGGCAGCCGCCACCAGTTTCTATCCCACGAAGAACCTCGGCGCCATGGGCGACGGAGGAGCGGTGCTGACCAACGATGCCGACATCGCCGCCGCCGCGCGCTGCCTGCGCGACTACGGGCAGCAGGGCAAGTACCGCCACGTCGCCATCGGGCTCAACAGCCGGCTCGACGAGCTTCAGGCCGCGTTTCTGCTGGAGGCGGGCCTGCCGCGCCTCAAGCGGTGGACGGCGAGGCGGCGCGAAATTGCCCGCGCCTACATCGAAGGGATCCGGCACCCGCAGATCGAAATTCCCGCGCCGCCGCCAGGCTCGGAATCCGTCTGGCACCTGTTCCCCGTTCTCCTTCCCGAAGGCGCCAAGGAGTCCTTCCGCGGCCACATGGCTGCCTGCGGCGTGCAGACGGCCGAACATTACCCGCTGCCTTTGTTTGATCAGGAGGCGATGCGCGGCGCGCCGCACGAACTCGCGGGAGACCCGGAGCCCGCGCGCCTCTTCTGCCGCCGCCAGGCGAGCCTGCCCATCCACCCCTATCTGAACGACGGCGAGGCGCGGGCGGTGATCGAGGCCTGCAACCGCTGGACGGGCGTCTAGCGGGCCTCCGCGCGGCGGGATATGCTGGAACGCATGAGGCGTTCGATCTGCGTGTTTCTCGTGCTGGCCGCGGCAGCCGCGGCGCTGGCGCAACTGCCGAAGGGTGTGCGCCCGCCCGGAGAGGACTGGGTCCAGCTCTTCAACGGAAAGGACCTGACCGGGTGGAATCCGGTGGGCAAGGAGGAGTGGACTGTTGTTGACGGCGTCCTGATCGGCCGCGCGGTCACCAGGGAATACGGCTATCTGGAGACGGCGAAAGATTACCGGAATTTCAAGCTTTCCCTGAAATTCAAGTGCATCGGCACGGGAAATTCCGGCGTGTATTTCCACACGCGCTTCAAGCCCGGCACGGCGGATGTGAGCCAGGGCGCGCAATTCGAGATCGACTGCACTATCGGCCGGCACACCGGGGGCGTTTACGGCTTCGGGCGCGCCTGGATCGTCTGGCCCGCGCCGGAGAACGAGACCGTGGTGCGGCAGAACGAATGGAACGAAATGCTGGTGACGGTGAACGGCAACCGCTACACGTCGCGGCTGAACGGAGTGCAGATGATCGACTTCACCGATCCGCGCGCGCCCTTTCTGACGGGAACCATCGCTCTCCAGCTGCACTCCGGCGGCGAAGGCCACATGCAGTTCAGGGACATCTGGGTGCGCGAGCTGCCGTAACGGGAGCTCCGCTTCTGCTACCCTCGAAGTACAAGGCTCGCCTCCGGGCTTTTCTTTTATGCATCCAGAACCGGGCGGCTGGCGCCGCGCCCGCCGCGCTTCCACACTTTTCCTCATGATTGTTGCCAACACGATTGCCGCTGACGCGCCGCCGGCGCTCCAGATCCGGCAGAAAACCCTGAAAAACGGGCTCAGGATCGTCGCCGCCGAGGACCGCTCCCGCCCTGTGATCAACCTGCAGGTCTGGTACCACGTCGGCTCGAAGGACGAGAAGCCGGGACGCACCGGCTTTGCCCACCTGTTCGAGCACATGATGTTCCGCGGCTCGAAGAACGTTGGGCCCGAAGAGCACATGCGCCTGGTCCGGCAGGCGGGCGGCGTAGTGAACGCCTACACCAATTTCGACACCACCGTCTACTGGGAGACCTTCCCCTCCAACTACCTGGAGCGCATGCTCTGGCTGGAAGCCGACCGCATGGCGACGCTTGACGTCAGCGAGGAGAACTTCCACAAGGAGCGCGAAGTGGTGAAGGAGGAGCGCCGCCTCCGCGTGGAGAACCCGCCCTACGGAAACCTGCTGGAAGAGGTGTTGCGCAACACCTACGTCCGCTATCCCTACAAGCACTCGCCCATCGGCTCGGCCGAGGATCTCGACCGCGCCACCCTGGACGACGTCCGCGCGTTCCACAGCCTTTACTACGTGCCGAACAACGCGACCGTCGTGCTGGTGGGCGATTTCGACACAAGCGAAGCCTTCCGCCTCGCGGAGCGCCACTTCGGCGCCATCCCGCGCGGCAGGCGCGTGCCGCGCGTGCGCGCGACCGAACCGGAGCAGAAGCAGAGGCGCGAAGCCTCGTTGAAGGATCCCAAGGCGCCGCTGGACGCCGTCGTCGGCGCCTACCATCTGCCTCCCGCCGGACATCCCGACAGCTACGCGCTCGAGATCGCCTCCACGATCCTCTCCGCCGGGCAGAGTTCGCGCCTTTACCGCAAGCTCGTCTACGAGGAGCAGGCGGCGCTCGCCGCGCAGGGCGAGGCGCTGCTGCTGGAAGGACCGTCGATCTTTTTCGCCTACGCCATCGCCAATCCCGGAAAGGATATCCGCGACATTCTCGCAAAAATGGAAGCGATTTTTGCCGAGATGGCGGAAAAACCTGTGACGGAAGCCGAGCTGGAGAAGGCGAAAAACCAGATTTTGGCCTCCTTCATCCTCGAGCGCGAGAGCATGCAGGCCAAGGCGGACTTCCTCGGCAAGTGCGCCGTTCTGCTGAACGACCCCTTGCGTTACAACAGCGAACTGGACCGCTACCGCCGCGTCACGGCCGCCGACGTCCGGCGGGCCGTGAGGACGTATCTGTCTCCGCAGCGGCAGACGCGCGTGTTCATCCACCCGGCGGCCGACGCCGGAAAGTAGCCGGAAATCTGGAGTCTCCCCGTGCGGCTCTCCCCTGCCTGCCTGCTGATGATTGCCATGACGATCAACGCCCAACCCGTGCAGAAAGCCGCGCCGCCGCCCCCTTCGGCGCCGCGCCCCTACGAATTCCCCCGCGCCGTGCCCCGCACGCTCCCCAACGGCCTGCGCGTGCTGGCGGTGGAAGACCGCCGGCTGCCGCTGGTCGCCGCCTCGCTCCAGGTGCTGGCCGGCCACGCCTGCGCGCCGCCGGAGAAGGCCGGGCTCGCCTCGCTGGCGGCCGCTCTGCTGAGGGAAGGGACCAGAACGCGCAGCTCGCAGCAGATCGCCCAGGCTGTCGACAGCGCCGGCGGCCAGTTGAACGCCACGGCCGGAACGGACGCGGCGACTGTGTCGATGGCATTCCTCAAGAGCCGCGCCTCGCTCGGCTTCGAACTGATGGCCGACATTGTCCAGAACCCCGTGTTCGCGGAAGAAGAGATTGAGCGGCAAAGGCAGCAGGTGCAGTCGTCTCTCGCCGTGCAGTACGCCAGCGCACAGTACCTGTCGGGCGTGGCCGCCGCCCGCGCCATCCTCGGCACGCATCCATACGCCTGGCCCGGCGACGGCACCCCCGACACCGTCGCCGCGCTGAAGCGCGAAGATCTCGTCCGCTTTTACGAAACCTGCTACGCGCCCAACCGCGCCTGGCTCGTCATCGCCGGCGATCTGAGCCCCGATGAGGCTTTTGCGTTTGCCGGGAAGTGGTTCGGCGGCTGGCGCAAGCAGGGACCGCCCGACGAGCCGCTGCCGCCCGCCCCTGCGCCGGAGCCGCGCGTGCTGATCGTCGACATGCCCACCGAGAACCAGACGCACATCGCGGTCGGGCATGCCGGCATCCCCAGGAACCATCCCGACTA
The DNA here is from genome assembly GCA_964458495.1 of uncultured Arcobacter sp. GTDB lineage: Bacteria > Acidobacteriota > Terriglobia > Bryobacterales > Bryobacteraceae > JANWVO01. The sequence continues at coordinate 209,307 of CAYWJB010000004.1, read as the reverse complement.
CATCGCCCTTCAACTCGGCAACCAGATCTTCGGAGGCAGCTTCAATTCACGGCTGAACATGAAGCTCCGCGCCAACGAGGGGCTTACCTACGGCGCAAGCTCGTATTTCGAGCCCAGCCGCTTCGCAGGCATCTTCGAAGCCAGCACCTTCACGCGCACGGAGAAGACCGCCGCCGCGATCCGCATGCTCGTCGACCTGATGAAGGAATACCGCGAAAACCCCGCCACCGAAGCGGAATTCGAAGAGGCCAGGGCGTACCTTTCGGGCTCGTTCGCCATCGCCACCGAAACCGCCTCCTCGGTGGCGGCGCGGGTGCTCGCCGCGGAGGTCAACGGACTCGGCAGCGACTACTGGGCGCGTTACCGCGAGCGGCTCGAAAAGCTCACGCGGGCGGAAGTGGAAGCGGCCGTGCGGCGTTTCCTGCAACCGGACAAGCTCGCCATTACGGCCGTCGGCGATGCCAAAGCGTTCGCCAGGGACCTGGAAGCCTACGGTCCGGTGCGCGTGATTCCGGTGGCGGATCTGGATCTGGCCTCGCCGGATCTCATCAAGCCGAAGCCCCGGCAGTAGCCGCGCGCACGAGCGCCGCCACCCCGTCGGCGCACAGCTCGGCCGCATGCCGGGAAGCGGCGGGAAGCCCGCCCACGGCCTGCTCCACCGCCGACCGCACCGCTTCCCTGCCCCCGGCGCGCAGCGCTTCCAGCCGCTGTCCGTGCAGCCATTCGGCCAGCGCCGACCCGCAGGCGATCGACGCCGTGCAGCCCTTCACCTGAAACGCGGCGCGCACGACGGCGCCGCCCTCGATCCGCGCGCTCAGGCGCAGCCAGTCTCCGCAGGCCGGATTCTCGACGTCCACAACCAGCGCCGGCGCCTCCAGCAGCCCGGCATGGCGCGGATTGCGGAAGTGATCGAGCAAGGCGTCGCTATACAATGGAATCAGCGGTCTCCTCTCTTCCCGTTTACCACGTCCCATGGCCCGTTCCGTCATCGTCGTCGCCGCAGTGCTCCAGCGCGATGGGCTCCTCCTGATCGGCCAGCGAATGGCCGGGGACCGCCATGCGCTGAAGTGGGAGTTCCCCGGCGGCAAGGTGGAGCCCGGCGAGACGCCGAAGGAAGCGCTGCGGCGCGAACTGCGCGAAGAGCTGGGCATCGAGGCGGAGATCGGGCCGGAGGTTGCGCGCTATGAACAGTGCATCGGCGGACGCCCGCCGCTGGTTCTGCTCTTCCACCGCGTGGAGTCGTTCGAGGGCGAGCCGCAACCGCGCACCTTCCAGCAGATCGCCTGGGAACGCCCCGAGTCTCTTCCAGAATACGATTTTCTGGACGGCGATCTCGACTTCATCCGCCGCCTTGCGCGCGGCCACGTCCGCCTGGCCCGTCCGGGCAGGTAAGATCAGAAGATACCCTTGGCCGAAGTTCGCCATTCCGTCTGCGCCCTGGATTGCCCGGACTGCTGCGCCATCGTTGTCGAAACCGACGGCAGCCGCGCCACCCGGCTGCGCGGCGATCCGGCGCACCCGGTCACTCAGGGCTTTCTCTGCGCCAAGGTGGCGCGCTACCTCGAACGCGAATACCACCCGCAGCGGCTGCTCTTTCCTCTGCGGCGCACCGGCGCCAAGGGCGAGGCGCAGTTCGAGCGCATCAGCTGGGACGAAGCGGTGGACCATGTGGCTGCACGGCTCGCGGATGTAGCCTCCACCGATGGCGCCGAGGCCGTTCTGCCTTACAGCTACGGCGGCACGCTGGGCTTCCTGCAAGGCGGATCGATGGACCGCCGCTTCTTCCACCGCCTGGGCGCGTCGCGGCTGGACCGCACCATTTGCGCCTCGGCCGGCGGCGCCGGCCTGATGGAAGCCTACGGCAGCCGCATGGGCACGCCGCCGGAGGACTTCGTCCACGCCCGCTACATCGTCGCCTGGGGCGCGAACATCCTCGCCACCAACGTGCATTTGTGGCCCTTCATCGTCGAAGCGCGCCGCCGCGGGGCCCGCTTCGTCGTCATCGATCCCGTCCGCACAAAAACGGCCCGGCTGGCCGACTGGCATCTGGCGCCCTATCCGGGAACGGATCTCGCGCTCGCGCTGGGATTGATGCACGTCCTCTACGATGAGGGCCTCGCCCGCCGCCTGGACGGCGACGAATCTTTGCGCGCCCGCGCGGCGGAATACCCGCCGGAGCGCGTGGCGCACCTGACAGGCATCGGCGCTGACGACATCCGGCGGCTGGCGCGCGAATACGCGACCACGCGCCCGGCCGTGATCCGCCTCAACTATGGCGTGCAGCGCAGCCAGCGCGGCGGCCGCGCCGTGCGCGCCATCAGCCTGCTGCCGGCTCTCACCGGCGCATGGGAGGAGCGCGGCGGCGGTTTCCAGCTCACCACGAGCGGGGCCTTTCAGGTCCACCGCGCGGCGCTCGAGCGGCCCGATCTCGGTCCTCCTGCGCGCACCGTGAACATGACGCTGCTCGGCCGCGCCCTGACCGAACTCGCGGATCCGCCGGTGAAGGCGCTGGTCGTGTACAACTCCAATCCCGCGGCCATTGCGCCCAACCAGCAGGCGGTGCTCGCCGGACTGCGCCGCCCGGATCTGTTCACCGTCGTGATCGACCACTTCCTCAATGACACGGCGCGCTTCGCCGACATTGTCCTGCCCGCCACCACATTCCTCGAGCACACGGATTTGTACTTCGCCTACGGGCACTACTACCTCCAGATGGCGCGGCCCGCCGTGCCACCGCCGGGCGAGTGCAAGCCGAACACCGAAATCTTCCGCCTGCTGGCGCGCCGCATGGGCTTCACCGATCCCTGCTTCGAAGACACCGACGACGACCTTATCCGGCAAGCGCTCGACACGGATTCGCCTTATCTGGCGGGCATCACGCTCGGGCGTCTGGAGCGGGAGCGCTTCTTGCGGCTGAACGTTCCGGAGCTTCCGATGGCGGGCGTGCAGCCCAACCTGGACGGCGAACCGCTGGCCTATTCGCCGCCCGACGAGAGCCGCCTCGGCGCGGAGTTCGACCCGCGCTTCCCTCTGGAACTGGTGAGCTCGAAGGCGCACGACGGGCTCAACTCGTCGTTCGGAATGCTCGGGCGCGTGCAGGCGGAGAGCGGCGTGCTCGAGATCCACCCCGAAGACGCCGCCGCCCGCGGCATCCTGGACGGCATGACGGTGGAGGTCTTCAACGCGCGCGGCGCCGTGCGGCTGCGGGCGCGCGTCGGGCCGCACGTGCGGCCCGGCGTGGTTCGCGCACCCTCCGGCCGTTGGCCCTCGGCCTCCAGGGGGGTCAACGTAAACTCGCTCATCGCCGACCGCCTCACCGACATCGGCGGCGGGCCCACGTTCTACAATTGCCTGGTGGAGGTCCGGCCTTGCGCAGAGCTTTAGCCGCAGCCGCGATACTTCTGGCCGCATCCGGCTGCCGTCAGGCGCGGCATCCCGATCCTTCCCTTACCATCGAGGAACCGGAGCCGCTGCAATCCTCCATCGACGCCGCCGACCCTGCCGATGAGGGGCAACTCCTCGATGGCTTCCATGCCCCCGAACCGGCGGGCTGGCGCTGGTCGGCCCCGCAGTTCACCGTCTCGCTGGGCGTTGCCGGGAATCTGCGCGGCAAAGAGGCCCGCATCGAGTTCGAATTCATCGTGCCCGAGGTGGCAGCCCGCGACCTCGAGGGGCTTTCCATCACCGCCAGGGTGGAGGACCACGAGCTGCCCGCCTGGCGCTCGCCCGGCGTGGGGACTCATACAGCAGTCTTCCCCGTGCCTGCGGCGCTCTTGAAGGAAGAAGGCATCATCATCGACTTCACACTGGACCGCTTCATCCCGCCGCGGGGAGGCGACACACGGAGGCTCGGTGTGATCCCCAAGCAGTTCCGGCTCGTCCCGGCGAACACGAAATGACGAGGCTCGACCGGCGCGACGCGCTGCTCTTCCTGCTTGCGCCGGCATTCGTTCTTTGGCTCGACTGGCACGGACTGCGCAGCTGGTTCCACCAGGACGATTTCGCATGGCTGAGCCTCGGCCGCCACATCGAATCCTTCGGCGATCTGTGGCGGGCTCTCTTCGCGCCTGCCGCCCAGGGAACCGTCCGCGTGCTTAGCGAACGGCTTTTCTTCATTGGACTGGAGCGCCTCTTCGGCCTCGACCACCGCCCGTTCCATCTGGTCGTTCTGGCAACGCAGTTTGTCAACCTCGCCCTGCTGTACTGGATCACGCTGCGGCTTTCGGGATCGCGTCTGGTGGCGGCAGCGGCGCCGCTTCTCTGGTCGGCGGGACTCGGTCTGGCCGTGCCGCTGGCGTGGCTTTCGGCGTACAACCAGGTCCTGTGCGCGTTCTTCTTGCTCGCCGCATTCGCCTGCTTGCTGCGCTGGCTGGAGACGGGCAGGCGCGCCTGGTTTGCCGCGCAGTTCACGCTCTTCCTGCTCGGCTTCGGCGCTCTGGAGGTGGCTGTCGTCTATCCGGCGCTGGCCACAGCCTGGTGCTGGCTGGAGCGGAGAAGCATGCCGCGGGCCCTCCTGTGGCTGTGGCTGGCGAGCGCCGCCTTCGCCGCCGCGCATATGCTGCTGATTCCGAAGCCGGCCGTGGGCATCTACGCGCGCCATTGGGATCTCTCGATGGCGCGCTCTTACGGGCAGTACTGGTCGCTGGCGCTGGCGGGCGATCTTGATCCGGCGCACTGGCCCATCCCGTGGATGCCACGGCGCGTCGTGGCGGCCGTCTGCGGTCTGGCGGTGCTGGCCTGGCTGGCGCTGGCGTGGCGCGCGCGCAACCGGCTGGCCGTCTTCGGATTCGTCTGGTTCACGGCCGCCATCGCGCCTGTTCTGCCGCTCCGCGACCACGTGATGGACTACTACGTGGCCGTCCCCTCGATTGGAACAGCGTGGCTCGCCGCCACGGCGTTCGCCGCCGCCTGGCGGCGCGGCTGGAAGGCGGCGGCAGGCGTCTGCCTGCTGGCTGGCTTGAGCCTGCTCTATACCGGCGCGGCTCACCGTACGACAGCCGGATGGCGCTACAAGAGAGGCTTGCAGGCGCGTTACCTGTTCCACGCGCTGGAGCGCGCCGTCGAGGTGCATCCCGGAAGACTGATCGCCGTCTCCGGCATCGGCAACGACCTGTTCTGGGGCGCATTCGCCGACAGCCGGCATTTGCTCCCATCCCGGATCTGCCTGGACCCCGGCGAGGCTGACGCTGTGGCGCTGCCTGCGGGCTTCCCCCCCATCGCTGCCGATATCTGCTCGACCGCCGAACTCGGCGAGGCCGCGCGCACGGGCCGGCTGGCGGCCTACCGGTGGGAGGACCGGCGGTTGCGGGCCAGTACGCGTCTCTATGTGCATCGGCTGCCGCGCGAGTGGCTCGACCTGCCGCCTTCGGGCCTGGATCTGGCCGATCCAGCCGCAGCCCGCTGGCTGGGCTCCGGCTGGCATGAGCCGGAAGAGGGCGGGCGCTGGATGCGGCTCCGCGCCGAAGCCACTCTCGCGGCGCCGGATGGCCCGGGCCGCAGACTCTCCATTCACGGATACCGGCCGCCAGAAACACTCGACCCGCCCGTCCGCGTGACCGCCCGCGTCGACGGCGCCGAGGCGGGCCGCATTCTTCTGGACGCTTCCAACGCCGCTTTCCATCTTGAGTTCCCCCTGCCCGCCCCAAAGTCAGGCGCCAGGACGCTGCGGCTCGAACTCGAGGTGGACCGCGCCCTCCAGGCGCCGGGAGACCGGCGCGAACTGGGCGTCGTGGTCTCGCGCATCGCCTGGCAGTAGCGGCGCCCGCCGAGAGAACCCATTAAATTTCGTCATTCTGTGAGAGGAACGGCGAGTTGCTGAAACAAATCAGTCAAATTCGCGTCTGTAAGGTTACGCTCTAACGATTTTGCTTGTGTCCGCCGATAAGGTGCTGTATTCTGTGAAGCCCGGCAGGCACGAGTCGCCACGGGCGGGCCGGGAACGGACCCGGGATCTTTGATAGGCGCATAGGACAGGCCGGGCGGTGGCAGCCTCCACTGCGAGGCCCGCATGGAGCGTCCGGCCGGGGCGGGAAGCAGCCAGCGTGAGCAGGCATCACGCCCGGATGGGTCTGGCACCCCGCCTTGGGTGCGAGTGGCCCCGCAATTGCAAGGTTGTGCTATCCTAGCGGATTGTGCCTCGGGCTGAGCCGAGGCCCGGATGTGATCTACCAGAGTTCTATTAGGGATTACTTATGTGAGAATTTCTTAGCGCTGAACGCTGAGATTTTGGAACCCGAATGGCTCCTCAGCGTCTAATCCAGTGCTGGAAGGATCGGAACGGGAGAAGAAAAACAAAAGAAGGGAGATACGGCCATGACCAAGACCGAACTCAACAAGTACAGACAGATCCTCGAAGCCAAGCTCGCCGAGCTGTCCCAGGCGGTGCGCGAACGCGAAGGGATCGCCATCGAGAAGACCCCCGACGCCATTGACGAGGTCCAGCACGCCGCCGAGCGGGAGCTGGCCATTCGCAACCTCGACCGGGAAACGCAACTTCTGCGTAACGTCCGCGCCGCCCTGCAGCGCATTGCCGACGGCTCGTACGGAATTTGTCTGCGCTGCGACGAGGAGATCAGCCCGAAGCGCCTGAACGCCGTTCCTTGGACTCCCTACTGCATCACCTGCCAGGAATACATGGACAAGCGGCGCGCCGAGGAAGGCGAGTCGATCGAAGAGCTCTTGGTCGCCTGAGCCTCCCTGCTCCCGGTCTCCCAAGATTCAGGGCGCGGGCATTGCCCGCGCCCTTCTTGTTTCTCCCCCCTCAGCTCCCGTCCCCCAGCGAGATCTCCGAATACATCCGTCCCGCCCGAGCCCCGTCTCTCCGGTAGGAGTGGAAGCGATTCCCCCCGCAGCAGGTGCACTCCTCCGCCAGATCCATTCGCCCCGCCTCGACGCCCGCTGCCAGCAACTGCCGCCGCAAGGCCTCCCGGAGATCGATCCGTGTCCTCCGCTCCAGATCGTTCCGTTCCGGGAACCACTCCCGGAATTGCACTGCCACTTCGGGCCCCACCTCGTAACAGCAGCCGCCGATGGCAGGCCCGAGCGCCGCCACCAGCTCCCCAGGTTTCACCTCGTACCGGTCCGAGAGGAACCGGACCGCCGCAGCCCCGATCCCCTGCGCCAGGCCGCGCCAGCCGGCATGCACAGCTGCAACCGCCCTGCCCCGGAGATCGGCCAGCAGCAGCGGCACGCAATCTGCGGTCTTCACCACCAGGCGCACTCGCGCCCTGTCGCTGGCGAGTCCGTCTGCTTCAATGTCCGGCCGCCACTGTGCGGCATCGATGACGCGCGCCGAGTGAACTTGCTTGAGTCCGAGCCATGGGCCGGAAGGCTCGTGGCCGGCGATTCCGAACAGATGATGGACGCGGCCGCAGCCGGCCAGCAGGGTGGACAGGTAGCCGCCGCGATCGAGGAAGCTCACGCCGCAGGGTTCTGAGTCTGCGCGATCATCACGCGCTTCTTGAAGTCCTCAAGCATCGACTCGTCGAGCCGCACCTCCGTGGGCCGGCGCACCAGGCTCATCTGGTCGATCTTGTCCTGGAGCTTCAGCAGCCCGTAGAACAGGTTTTCGGGCCGGGGCGGGCAACCGTAGACGTAGACGTCCACGGGCACGATCCTGTCGACTCCCTGGAGCACAGCGTACGTGTTGAACGGTCCGCCCACGCTCGAGCAGGCGCCCATCGAGATCACCCACTTCGGCTCCGGCATCTGGTCGTAGATGCGCTTCAGCACGGGCGCCATTTTCAGCGTCACCGTTCCGGCCACGATCATCAGGTCCGACTGCCGCGGGCTCGGCCGGAAGACCTCTGCGCCATAGCGCGCGATGTCAAAGCGCGATGCCGAAGATGCGATCATCTCGATGGCGCAGCAGGCCAGGCCGAAGGTCAGCGGCCAGAGCGAGGACTTCCGCGCCCAGTTGAAGACGTAGTCGACCGAGGTGACCAGGAAGTTCCGCTCGTTGACGTTCTCCAGGTACATGGCGTCTCCGTGCTCGTATTGTATCAGGACGCACGGCTCCGGTTTGAGGCACGGCCTCGCGCCGGAAGCAGCGGCCGTCAGGCTCCTCCCCCTGCCGAAATGCTGGAGCCGTGGGCGGATCCAGCCGTGGGCGTCCGCCGGAACAGGATCGCCAGCGCCAGCATCGAACCCGGGAAAGTCACCGCCCACAGGGCTGCAACCCAGATGAGCGAGTGAAAGTACATTTGGAGCGCGAGGAAAGGCAGCAGCAGGCCGTTTGCGGTCAGAAAGCAGCGCGCCACGCGCCGAATGCCGCCCCCGGCAAAGACAGGCGCTGCGAGAAGCGTAGCGGCGCTCATGAAGCTGTAGCCGAGGATGTCCACTGCGTACAAGAATGAGTCGAAAGGAACGAAGAGAAGCACCTCGATCCCGCTGGTTCGCCCCTGTGCGATGCGAGGCGCCACCAGCGTCAGCTGCACGAAGTAGACTGTGCTGACCAGGACGGCGTAGGCAGTCGCGAAGCCGAAGGCGGCGCGGCTCCAGATTCTCTTCTCCGGGACGGCCAGCTCGTGGATGCTCGCCGCCAGGAGAAGGAAGGAGGAGCCGAGAAAAAACGATGGCGTCAACAACATCACAAGACCGGTAACCGTGCTGGAGCTGGACGGCCCCCCCTGCGACCCCAGCAGCCCCATCCACTCGGCCAGTTGCGCCACGACGTAGGCGAGGCTGAACACCGTCGCTGAGAGAGCGGACCAGAAGCCTGCCTGCCGGGCAGCCGCCGGGATCGGCTCTTCGTTTACCCCGGCCGTTCTTTGGCCGCCGGTCTCTGTCATGCCCTCAAGCATACCGGCTTGGCGGCCCTCCTGCTCCCGAGCCGGCGGGCAGCTTGCGCCCTCGTCCGGGCCTCTGCCATTCTGGGGGCGATGCGGACCCTCGCAGCGGCATTGTGGCTGGCCTGCGCGGCGGCGCAGGGGCCGGTGGAGACTTACAAACAGGCCGTCGAGCTCCACCAGCAGGGGCGGTTCGAGCAGGCTGTCGAGCTCTATCGCCGCGTGCTCGAGATCCATCCGGACTCCGTCGTGACCAGATCCAATCTGGGAGCGGCGCTCAGCGCGCTGGGCCGCTACGAGGAGGCCATCCCGGAATACGAGATGGCGCTGCGCCGCGACCCATCCAACACCGGCGTCCGGATGAACCTGGCCCTCGCGCGTTACAAAGCGGGCGGCTTCGAGGCTGCTGCGGAGGACCTGGCCGAGGTTCGCCGGCGCGACCCCGGCAACCGGCAGGCGCTTCTTCTCCTGGCCGACTGCTACCTGCGTCTCGGCGAGCACCTGAAGCTGATCGCCATGCTCGAACCTTACTCCCGCTTCCAGCCCGCCGACGATACCGTCTCCTACCTGCTCGGCATGGCGCTTTTGCGCGACGGGCAGCTGGACAAGGGCCAGGCGGTGATCGACCGGCTCCTGCGCCGCGGCGATTCGCCCGAAGTGCAGATGCTGATCGGCGCCTCGCAGCTGTTCGCCGCTGACTACGGCGCGGCCCTGAAGACGCTGGAGAAAGCCGCCGCCGCGGCGCCGTCCCTGCCCGGGTTGCAGACGCTGCTCGGCATGGCGCGCATGGAAAACGACGACAACGCGGGCGCGCGCACGGCCTTCCATCTGGCGCTCGAACAGGACCCCAACGACTTCGACGCCAACCTCCGCCTGGGGGCCATCCTGCGCATGGAAAACGAGCACGCTGCCGCGCTTCCATACATTGAAAAGGCCTTGCGGCTGCGGCCCTCCTCTCTGGCGGCGCGGTATCAGAAAGCGGCGCTGCTGGCGGCGGCGGGCCGCAACGAGGAGGCGCTGCCGCTGCTGGAGGCGCTTGTGCAGGAAAGCCCCGCGTTCACCGAGGCGCACTTGCAGTTGGCCCAAGTCTACTTCCGGCTCGGCCGCCGCGAGGACGGCCAGCGCCACCGCGCCATAGTGCTCGAGCTACAGGAAAAGGAACGGCAGGCCGCCCGGCCCAGGCCCTGAGGCTGCCGCTCGATCCGCAGCTTGCGCGCCCAGCACAGCGGTGCGGAAGCCGGCCGACCCGCCGGACTCGAATCGGCCTCGGACGGCAAGCGATGGAAGCCCGACGGCAGCGTCGGCTCCGGGCTCCCCGCCGGTGATTCCCGCACTCAGGCTCTTCCCGCCGGACTCGAAGCTTGTAATTGCCAGAGCCCTCACTTCCTGAGCGGCGGCGGTGGCAGAGGGGTATTGGCTCCCGGAAGGGTTCGTCCTTCGTCAGAGAGTTTCAGGCGCTGCCGGCATCAGGTCTTCGGCGGCGCGCCCGTTTGCACTTTCACGCTCATGCCGGGCGTCAACCGGGCCAGATTGGTCACCGCCACCGTCTCGCCCGGCTCGAGCCCTTCGAGGATCTCCACCTCCTGCGGCAGCCGTTCGCCCACCTTGACCTCGCGCACCTCGATAGTCGAATCCGGCTTCACCACGAAGCTCTTGTTCGCCCCCAGCACGTAAAGCACGGCGCGCGCAGGAACGACCGTGATCGTCTCCTGCTTCTCGGTCTGGATCCGCGCCCGCGCATAGGAGCCCGGCTTCAGCTCGTTCCGCGGATTCTGGATCAGCGCCTCAACCACAAAAGTGCGCTTGGTCTGGTCCACGGTGGGCGAGATGCGCCACACGCGCCCGGCGAACTTCCGCTCGGCGAAAGCCTCCACCGTTACTTCCACCTCCTGCCCCGCGCGCACCCACGGGCTCATCCGCTCCGGCACCTCGATGCGCAGGCGGATCGGGTCGATCTTGACCAGGGTGAACATCGGCGAGTTGGCGCGCACATAGGCGCCCGCCACCGCTTGCCGTTCCTTGATATAGGCGGCGAAGGGCGCGCGCACCACCGTGTCGCGCAGCTTCTTCCGCTGGAGGCTCAGCGACGCCTTGAACCGCTCGATCTCCTGCAACAAATTCCTCGTCTGGTTGCGCGTCTGGTCGTAGGCTGCCTGCGCCGCCTGGAAGCGCGCCAGCGCCTGGTCCAGGTCCGACTGCGGCCCGATGCCCTGGTCCACCAGCTCGCGCACGCGCTTGTAGCGCGTCTCGGCGTCGAACAGGTCGGCCCGCGCCCGCCGCATATCGGGCGCATCCTCGATGTTGGCCAGCCTGTCGTTTTCGTCCTTCAGCCCGAGCCGCTCGAGCGACTGCCGCAGCTGCGCCTCCTGCTGCGCCACCAGGTAGCGCTGCTCCTCGTCCGAGATGCGCGCCAGCACCTGCCCCTCTTTCACCTGATCGCCCAGGTCGGCGAGCACCTCCACCAGAGGGCCGTCCACCTCGGCGCTGATGATCGCCTCGTCATAGGGAAACAGCGTGCCCACGCTCTCAATGGCCCGCAGGATCGTGCGTTGCGAAACCTGGGCCACGCGCACCGTGGCCGGGCCCGCTTCCTTTTTCGACGGACCCGCCTGATTGCGCCCGCAGCCAGCCAGCAGGAGAAAAGCGGACACAGCCGCAGGAAGGGCTGCACGGAAGGAACGGATGATCAACATGAATCCACCTGAAACAAGGGCAGGCGCGCGCCTGTCATCCCAACACCATTCAGGCGCAATTGCGCGGCGCAGGTTACCTGCCAGCGCCATTCTATCGAAGCCGGGCGCGCCGGCGGCTCAGGGCACGATGCGCAGGAACACGCCCGCGTCGCGTCCCAGCCCGTTGGGCTTCGCCGCCGCCCCGCGAATGTTCAGGTTCAGCGACGTCGTGTATCCGCCCACGAACACGCTGCCGTCGGGACCGATGGCGATTCCGGTGCCCACGTCGGCGTTGGCGCCGCCGAACAGCGTCGACCACACCAGCTGATCGGCTCCCGTCCGCTCCGGCGCGAACCGCGTCACAAAGATCTCGTAAGAGCGGATCAACGGCTGCTCGTATCCGGGGAAGTTCTTCACGGGAAAATCGGGCGACGTTGTATAGCCGGTCAGCGTCACCGTGCCGGAGCCCGCGTCATAGGCCATTCCGTACGGCACCTCGCTGCGGAGCCCGCCGAAATAGGTGCAGAAGGGAACGAAGGCGGCGCCGTACTCCCGCAGGTTCAGCTTCGCCACAAAGGCGTCCGCCGCCCCGCGCCGCGAAGCCTGATGCGCGCCCAGCGAAACGGGCAGATCGTCGGAAAACGTGTAACCGGCAATCCAGACCTCGTCCGGCGCGGTCACCGTCATCGCCGTGATCACGTCGAGATCGTTGCCGCCCCAGTAGCCGCCGTACAGGAACGAGTCGAACCACAGCTTGTCAGGATCGATCTTCAGCAGGAAGCCGTCGCCCGTGGAGAGCGGGTGCTTGATGTGCGCGTTGTCAGTGTCCGGAAGGTCTTCCGACATCGTGACGCCCGCCAGGTAGATCTTGCCTTCCGCATCAAACGCCACTGCGTTGGCGATGTCGGTAGAGGCGCCGCCGAAGTACGTCGCATACACGAGCGAGCCGGGCGCTTCCTGGAATGGATCGGCAACGATCAGAAACGCTTCCGTGCCGCCCCGGTTGGCCGGCTGAAGCGACACTTCGGAAACCATAAAGTTCAGAAAACCGGAGTCGGTGTAGCCCGCCACGGCGATCCGGCCGTTGGGACCTGCGGCGATGGAGGTGGGCGTGTCGGAGAGTTCACCGCCATAGTAGGTGGAAAATGTCAGCGTGTCCAGCCCGGATGCCTGGGGATCATAGAGAACGATAAAGATGTCGAACTGGGCTTTGCGCTCGGGCTGGAATGCATTGTAGGAGACCGGGAAGTCGTCCGACGCCGTTGTGCCCGTCACCGCCACGCGGCGCCCCAGCATGGCGATCGAGATCGCCTCGTCCTCGCCACGGCCGCCCAGATAGGTAAAGTAGGCCACGCGCCAGGTGTCCCCTTCTGGCACGATCTTTGCCAGGAAGGCATCCCGCGTGGTGACGTCGGGGACGTAGTAGTACACCCCCGCACCCTTGTCATGCCCGGCAGCCACCGTTCCGTTCACGCCGCGGCGCACGGTCCACGTGGTGCCCCCGGCGATCTGCGTCACCGTCATCTCCTCTTCGCCGATCACGATGTTGTAAGTCGGCGCAAACGGAAAGCCGGTGGCGGACTCCACTGTGATTGTGTCATCGCTCGCCGTGACGGCTGCCGCCAGCGTCGTCGCCGCGCGGTTGCCGTTCCTTTCCCACAGGCGCGGATCAGTCCCGGGCGCGATCGGCAGGATCGAATTCGAGCTGCCGGCGATCCAGTAGCCGCCGTCCGGGTCCGCCGCCACGCTCCGGATGATTTCCATCTCCTCGCCGCCGAAGTAGCCGCCCCAGTCGATCACCGGATCGATCACCAACGGCAGGCTGGCATCATAGGAACCCAGTTCAATCCGCACCGCGCCGCCTTCCACTACATAGCGGCTCTCGACAGGCACCCTGCGCCCCTGCGCCAGCTGATAAGCCACCGGCGGCTTCTGGCGAATCTTGCCGCCGAGGCTCAGGCTGCCATCGGCTTCCACCCGCGCTGCGGCGCCTTCAAACTCCAGTTGAATCACCCCCGGATCCGCTCCCGGCGCCACCAGGAAGTCGTACTCCAGCTGCTTGCCCGTCGAATAGTAAACGACGTCGATCCCCGGATATACACCCCGCGCCGCCACCCGGCGGAACTGCGGCACCTGCCGGCGCCACCGCTGCGGATCGCGGCCCACCAGATACTGGCTGACGCCCGGCAAAGGCTCCAGCGCCTCCAGCCGCGGCGCACCCCCGTCCCGGAAGCCCAGGCGGACATGGAATCCGGGCCGCGCCAGCAGTGCGCCCTGCCCGTCTACCGCCAAGGCAAGCTCCGTGCTCCGGCTCAGGAACGTGCCAGGCACAGGACCCGGCTCAAACCACCCGGCCAACCGGGAAAATGCCTGGCGGGGATCCGTTTCGCCGCCCGGGGCGGCTGCCGCAAACAGGGAGGCGGCGAGGAAAGCAAGCAGAATGCGCATGATGGAAGTTGGCGCCCTCAGCGGGGAAGTCCAAACACTTCATTATACGAACCGCCGCCCGCCTGCGGGTACAAAGCACCGGCCGGGAAGCGCTCAGCCGTTCAAGACAAAAAACCCGGATTCGACCTTCCCCTCGGCCACCCGCGTCCAGGCCACCCGGGCGCGCCCCTGCCGCCCCCCGTGCTCAAAGCCCACCTCTTGGCCGGCGCTCAGCCCGGCATAGTCGTGCGCCGCCCGGAAGCCATGGGCGCTGACGTCCAGCAGAACTCCGGCCACACTCTGCGGCTGCCATCCGCCGCCGACGCTCAACCGCACCGGACCGCTGGCCGGCCGGCGCGGCTCATGCCGTTTTTCCTGCCAGTTGACGCTCATCCTCGAGCCTCCCCTCCGGGCCGTCTTCGCCGGGCTGCGCCGTCTTGTGCCCCGCTCCGTTCCGGAAGGCCTGGAGATTCCCGTACAGCTTCAGTTTCCGGCTCAGGGTCCGCCGGCTGATCCCCAGCAAAGCCGCCGCCCTCTGGCGGTGGCCGCCCGTCTCGTGAAGGGCCTTCAGGATCGCATCCCGCTCCAGCCACTCCAGCCCGCCCATCACTACCGCCCCCTGCGCCTGAGGAAGCACCACGGGCAGCCCCAGGTGAGCAGCGTCGACCGGCGCCCCGCCCGCCGCCAACGCCGCCCGCGTCAACACGTTGCGCAGCTCGCGCACGTTGCCGGGCCAGTCGTGGCGCTCCAGCGCCGCCAGCGCCGCCCGCGTCAGCTTGGGTTCGGCCTCGTATCCGGCCATAAACAGTTCCGCCAGCGCCGCCAGATCCTCGCGCCGTTCCCGCAGAGGCGGCACACGCAGCACCACCTGGCTGAGCCTGTGGTACAGATCGCTCCGGAACCGTCCTTCCTCCACAGCCCGATCCAAATCGGCGTTGGTCGCCGCCACGATGCGCACGTCCACCTGCACCTTCCTCGTGCCGCCCAGACGGTAGTAAGGTACGCCGTCCAGAACCCGCAGCAGCTTCACCTGCATGCGGGGATCCAGCTCCCCAATCTCGTCCAGAAAGAGCGTGCCGGTGTGCGCCAGCTCGAACAGCCCCGGCTTGGGCGCCACGGCCCCGCTGAAGGCGCCCCGTTCATAACCGAACAGCTCGCTCTCGAGCAGATGTTCCGGCAGCGCCCCGCAGCTCACGTCCACCCACGGCCGCGCACACCGCATCGAGAAGTGGTGCACGGCGCGCGCCACGATCTCCTTGCCCGTGCCGCTTTCCCCCAGGATCAGAACCGCCGCCTGCGAACGCGCTACCCGCTGTGTCAGTTCGAACAGCGAGCGCATCGCCGGGCTGGCGAACACCGCCGTCAACCCCAGCAATTCCAGCCTCTCCGTCTGGTATGACATCTCGGGTGCCGTCATGTCCATCTTGCAGGAGTCCGGCAGAAAAGGCGAGCGGTGGATTCCGTACGTCCCGGCCCGGCGAATCCCCGAGGCGTCACAGGGAATTTCCCCTAGGACGCTCCGCTGTAATGTTCCGCGCCCGGTCAGCCGATTTCTGGGTCATGCACGCCGAGAGCGTAGGACGTGCCTATATGCGGCTCGTGATCCTGATCGCCGCCGCTCTCGCCGTGCCTGCGCTGTTTTCCTGGAAGGCCGTAGACCAGCTCCAATTCCTCTCCTATCTTCTGCTGAGCGGGCTGGCCGGTTACTGGCAGGTGGGCCTCCGGCAGGGCGAGCACCTGCTGCCGGCAAGCCTGCTGTTTGTGATGATCGGGTTGCGCGCCCTCGGACCGGAACAGGCGATCCTCCTGGGGGCGCTGAACGGCGCCGCCCTGGGACTCGGCGCCCGCCGCGAAGAGCGGAGGCCCGCCGAGCGAATCCTGTTTTCGATGGCCCTGTGGAGCCTGGCCATGGCCGGCGGCGACTACGCCCTGCGGGGGGTTCAGCCGCTGTCATCCAGGCCAGAACTGGCCGCCGCCATCAGCGCCGTGCTCACCGGCGTCGCCGTCTTCCTCACGTTGTCGTTCCCGGACGCTCTCCGCCACTCCATCCAGAACGGCGGCCGAACCGTGCGCGTTTGGAGGGAACAGTTTTTCTGGATGATGCCCTATTTCGTGGCCGCGGCCCTGCTGTCGGCCTTGTTCGACCTGGCCCGGGTTCAATTCGGCTGGCAGGTCCCCCTGCTGCTGCTGCTGGCCGCCTACCTGCCCTACCGCGCCTACCAGCTGTACCTGGAAAAGGTGGAAGCCGGACTCCGCCACGCCGAGGAGATGGCCGCCCTGCACCTGCGCACCATCGAGGCTCTGGCGCTCGCCATCGACGCCAAGGACGAGACGACGCAGGAGCATCTGCAGCGCGTCCAGGTCTACGCCGTCGAGATTGGCAGGGATCTCGGCATGAGCGGAGAGGAACTCGACGCGCTGCGCGCCGCCGCGCTGCTGCATGACATCGGCAAGCTGGCCGTGCCCGAGCACATCATCTCCAAGCCCGGCAAGCTGACGCCGGAGGAGTTCGAGCGCATGAAGATCCATCCGGTGGTCGGCGCCCAGATCCTCGAGCGCGTGCGCTTTCCTTATCCGGTGGCGCCCATCGTCCGCTCCCACCATGAGCGATGGGACGGCTCAGGCTACCCGGACAAGCTGAAAGGGGAGGAGATTCCGCTCGGCGCCCGCATCCTCGCGGCTGTCGACACGCTGGACGCGCTG
Organism: uncultured Arcobacter sp.; assembly: GCA_964458495.1. Lineage (GTDB taxonomy): Bacteria > Acidobacteriota > Terriglobia > Bryobacterales > Bryobacteraceae > JANWVO01. The sequence goes on along the minus strand of CAYWJB010000004.1, from coordinate 192,719 downwards.
GCCACGGACCGCCAATACCGCAAGGCGCTGCCGCTGGACGAGGCGGTGGGTGTGGTCCTCCGGGAGGCGGGCAAGGCGTTCGACCCGAAGGTCGTCGAAGTGCTGGCCCGCAGGTACAGGGAACTGGAACAGCTCGCCCGCTCCAGGCAGGTGGAGGGACTGAAGCTCAAGAAGGACGTGGAAATCCAGGGAGGAGAGGCCCCCGCTGCAGGTTTTGAAGCCGCAGCGGCGTCCGTTCCGGCCGAGCAGCCCGATTTCCTCGGCCAGATCGCCGCCGCCCGCCAGGAGGCGCACGAGCTCTTCGAACTCGCCCACGACCTCGGAACCTCCCTCAGCCTGGACGAGACGCTCTCCGTGCTCAGCGTGCGCCTGAAGCGCATCATTCCCTTCGACGCCATGGCCGTCTTCCTGATCCGGGAACAAGTGCTCGAACCCGTCTTCGTCGTGGGCGAAAACGCGCGCCTGTTCTCGTCTCTCCGCATCCCGGTCGGCCAGGGACTCTCCGGATGGGTTGCCGAGACGGGGCGTGAGATCCTGAACGGCAATCCGAACGTCGAGCCCGGCTACCTGAACGACGATTCGAAATTCTCCACCCTGCAGTCGGCGCTTGCCGTGCCGCTTGAGGGGCTCAACGGCATCTTCGGCGTCGTCTCGCTCTACCGCGCCGACCGCAACGCTTTCAGCAAGGACCACATGCGCCTGCTGCTGGCCATCTGCTCCAAGCTCGCCTTCGCCGTCGAAAACGCGCTGCGCTACCGTCAGGCGGAAAGCTCCGCCACCACCGACTACCTGACCGGGTTGCCCAATGCGCGTTCGCTGTTCCTGCATCTGGACAGCGAGCTGGCGCGCGCCCGGCGCCAGGGCGAGCCGTTGACCGTTGCCGTGTGCGACGTTGACAACTTCAAAATGATCAACGACGAACGCGGCCATCTCGAGGGCAACCGCCTGCTTCGCACCCTGGGCGAGGCGCTGCGCAGCCGGTGCCGCGAGTACGACTACGTCGCCCGCATGGGCGGCGACGAGTTCGTGCTCGTCTTCAGCGGCCTGAACCGCGGTTTCGCAGCCGTGCGCCTTTCCCATCTGAAGCGCACCGTCGAGGAAGACGTCCGCATGAAAACCGGTCAGGATCTGACCCTGTCGGTGGGGTGCGCTTCCTTCCCCGATGAAGGTGGTGACGCCGAGGACTTGCTCACGCTGGCCGACCGCGAGATGTACCGGGCCAAGCAGAACAGCGAAACGCGCCAGAGGGCGCGCCTCCGCTGGCAGCAGTGGGCGCAGAAGTCCGAAGGGCTCCGCGTCAACTAGACGCCCGCCCCCCTCAGTTTCGGCACTACCCGGTATCGGTAGACCAGCGCGCCCGACACCAGCGTCAGCGCCGCTGCGGCCGAGATCACGGGCGCAAACCTCAGGCCCGCCACCACCAGCCACAGCCCCGGCACCACAAAAAGCATCGGCACCAGCGGCCAGGCGAAACTCACCGCCGGCAGCCGCCGCCAGTCCGGCCGCTTCCGCAGCCATAGCAGGCTTGCCACCGCCAGCATGGCGAACAGGTTCAGCAGATACCCGATGTAGGTCATCAGGTTGCCGAAGTTGACCAGCGTCATCAGCATCGCGCAGGCGCCCTGGAACAGGATCGCCGGCACCGGCGTGCGCCACTGCGGATGCACCCATGCCGCCGAAGGCAGAAACGCGCCGTTCTTCGCCATCGCGTAGTACAGCCGCGGCCCGATGGTGACCATCGCATTCACCGTCGACATCAGGCTCACCGCCAGCAATCCGCTGAATACCCCGGCCACTTCCGGACCGAACAGCGCGTGCGCCGTCACGCTGCCTACCGCCAGCACGCCCTTCATCTCCTCCAGTGGCATGGCGTAGATGAAGACGACGTTGAACAGGATGTACAGCACGCCCACCGTCACCGTTCCGATGGCCAGCGCCATCGGCAGCGTGCGCTCCGGCTTCTTCAGCTCCTCCGCGATGTAGGTGGCCGCGTTCCAGCCACTGTAGCCGACGTAGATCCAGAACAGGCTCAGCGCAAACTGCGCCGCCAGCGGCGTCGCAGACGTGCGCACCGCCGGCTGCGACAGGTGCGACCAGTCGCCCTGCCCCACTGCCAGCCCGAAGCCGATGAAGGCCACCATCACCAGCACTTTGACCGACGTCAGCGTGTTCTGCACCCGCGCGATGAACTCCACCCCGAACAGGTTCAGCACCGTGAACACCAGGATCAGCGCCGCCGCCGCGAGTTGCGCCCCGCCCGCCTCAATGCCGATCTCGCCCCACTTGCGCTGGAACCACAGGTTCTCCTGCCGCAACGCCGGAAAAAAGTAGCCCAGATAGTTGGAAAATGCCAGCGCCGCCGTCGCCACCGGCGCGCTGAACCCGGCGAAAAAGCTCACCCAGCCGCTCATGAAGCCCAGCGTCGGCCCGTAGGCGCGTGTCAGATAGACATACTCGCCGCCCGAGGCCGGAAAATTCACGCCCAGTTCCGAATACGACAGCGCCCCGGCCAGGGCCACCACCCCGCCCACCACCCAGATCACGAGCACCAGCCACGGCTCGCCCAGGTCGCCGGCCAGGAAGCCGGTGGACGTGAAGATCCCCGTGCCCACCATGTTCGAGATCACCAGCGCCGTGGCGCTGAACAGTCCAAGCCGCCTCAACAGCGCGGGCGCGGAGCTCGTGGCCATCGCCCTGCATTGTACTGGAGCGGCCCGGTCCACCGCAGAAATCAGGCGGGCCGCGCGGAAGAGGCCGCGCTTTCAAGCCCGCGGCCGGCTCATGGCATCCGCTTCTTTGCCGACGGATCCCCGGTCGGGGGCGGAGCATGGTCCTCCGCCTCCGGCGGACCCAGGAGCTCCAGCAGGTGCGGCCGCAGCGCCTCCGCCCAAACCTCATAGCCGGCCAGCGACAGGTGCACACGGTCGGCTTCCAGCAGCCTGACGTTGAGCAGCGCCCGGGCGACCCGGTAAAAGGGCTTGCTGATGTCCAGGAACCGGACCTTCCCGCCGGCCAATTTCGCCAGCTCCGCGTTGATGTGCTCGATGGTGGCGCCGTAGACGGGATTGTCACCGCGGGGGGCGATCCCCATCAGCAGGACGGTGGCGCCGGGAGCCTTTTCCCGGATCGTGTCCAGAATGGCCCGGATCCCTTCGACGATGCCCCAGACCGAGTCGCGCCCGAGGTTGTTGGTTCCTGCCATCAGAACCACGACCTTGGGGTTGACGCCGTCCAGTTCCCCATTGCGGATTCGCCAAAGTATATTCCGCGTTGTGTCGCCGCCCCAGCCGAAATTAGCCGCATTCCAGCCGAAAAATGTCTTCTTCCAGTGCTCCAGAAACTGCGGATAATCGAGCGCGCCCCACCGCCGTGTGATCGAGTCCCCAAGAAAATACGAGTCGATTTTCCCCCGCTTTGCCTTCTCGAGCAGCTCCGCGTGCGCCTCCAGCGAGTTGGCATCCAGCCGCGGAACGGCCTCGTCCGGCGGGAGCAACGGATGCGGCGGCGCCTTCCAGCCCAGCTTGCGCGATGCCCACGGCAGGAAATACTTCCAGTTCGGCCCGTCCGTGTGGCCGCCGTCATGCTGCCGCCACGCCAGCTCCCGGTCCATCAATCCCGTGTTCACCGGCGGCATCTTCGCCCTCCGGTAATCCTCTTCGACGCCCGGCTCCTTCGCGCCCAGCAGCCGCCAGGCCGGCCCGGCGGCCTCGCTGGCCATGAACGATCCCTGCTGATCGAGCCATTTCGCATCGCCTTTTTCCGGAATTCCGTAGCTCACAAAGACGAGTCTTGGAGCGCAAAGGGCCAACAATTGATGCGAGTCCACTGGAATATCGCCGGCGTTCTTGCTGCCGAAATCCGCCTCCGCAGCGCCGTATTTCAAAAAATTGCCGGCCATCCAGTGATACTGGCCCTGTCCGGCCAGGTTCTCCACCGCTTCGCCGAAGTCCCTCCGGAAAGGCTTCACCCCGCCCGCGCCGGAAGAGCCGATCAGGCCGGCGGCGAACCGCGTGTCGAAGGCCATGGTCACTAGCGCCGCCTTGCCGAAGCGGGAAACGCCTTCGATGCCCACGCGCGTCCCGTCCACCGCCGGGTCCGTTTCCAGCCAATCCAGCGCACGCGAGGCGCCCCACGCCCATGCCCGCAGCGCCCCCCAGTCGTCGGGCTTCCGCGGGCGTCCGCAATTGGCCAGCCCGATCACTCCCTTCGTGAGTCCGGCGCCATTGTCGGCCTGAATGCTGGCCGGGCTCAGCAGCGCATAGCCCCAGCCGGCGCCGATGAGTTGCACCGAGGCAGGCGGATCCGGTCCCGCCAGCGCGGCAAACTTCGCAAATGCCGGCGGCACGGGGTCGGAAGGAAACGCAGGCCGCCCGAAAAGGATCATCAGCGGCACGGGCTGCTTCACCCACTTGGGCGTCACCACCACCATCTGGATCTCCACCTCGATCTGCGGACACGCGCTGTTGTCGGCCCGCCCGCGCAGCTCGCGTGCCAGAACCGGAAAAGGCCCCGCCTTGTCTTCCGCCTGCCGTACCACGCGCCATTCAATCCGCGGCGCATTCGCCGGCACGCGCCCGTACACCTCGCGCTCGAAGTCCTCGACGATCTCCGGCCGCCGCAGCTTCCACCACATCTCCGGCGAGGCCACCGCCCTGCCGTCCTTCAGCCTCAGCAGCTCGGGATAATCGGGGAACGGATTGGCCCGCGCCTCGTCATAGTTGGCCGCGTTGGGCGCCTTCTCGTTCGGGCTGCGCCCCGGGCGCAGGGCGCGGATGCCCAGCTGCCGCATCATGTCCTTGTGATCGTCGGCCGTAGTCGACTGCCGCGTTTCCTGAAGCGCGCCCTCCTGGGCCGCCGCTGGAAGTCCCGCCCACACGGCGGCGCCGAGCGCCTGCCCCACCAGCAGCGCAGCCCCCGCCGCGCCGCCGCCTGCCAGGAGCCGCAAGGGCCACAGAGTGTCGATTTGCGCCATCGCGATTGATGCTATCAGGACCCTGCTGCGGCATGTGTCCCGCATCTTTCGCCAGTCCGGCAGGCTCAGGCGCGCAGCGTGAGAACCAGCCGGCTCAGCCGGCCCAGACGGGCGTAGAACGTGGCCAGCCTCCCACCTTGCTTTGCCGCCAGACCCAGCAGATATGCGCCGGGGACCTGATAGTGTCCATCGAGCTGCACTCCCGCCCGCCGCAATGCATCCGCCAGGGGGAGATCCAGCGGCCAGAACTCGTGATGGCCGTCCTTGCAGTTCTCTTCCGGCAGCCGCACTGCATCCTCAGGCCGGACATGCCCGTGCGAAACCGCGGCGTTCGAGACCACTCGCACAAACCCGGACTCGGTCAGGGCGCAGGTGGCCCATCCGTGCTTTCGGTGCGATGCGAACCACTTCCGCGCCGCGTCATGCGCCGTGTGGCGCGGCCAGAAAATCGCCACAAGAACGCTCACGTCCAGCAGGCAAGGCGCGCTCACCCGGCATCCTCCTCCAGAATCCTGCGAATGGCTGCGTCGGTCACTTCCGGCAACTCACCCGGCGGATCGAACACCAGAACCCCGTCGACGCGCTTCGTCGGGACCGGAAGCTCAATCGCCCGCAGCACAAGCTCCGAGACAGCCTTCCCCAGTCCGATGCGGCGCAGCCGCGCGTGGCGCACAGCCGCCTCATAGGCGGCATCATCCAGAGGAAGAGTAGTCCTCACGAGGCGATGATATATTTGTCCGCTAATGATGAGCAGTACCGCTGCTTGATGCTGCTCTGATGCTGACAGTGATCCGGGCGAACCGCTCCCCGAACCGCCGCGCCTCCTCGCGCGCTTCGGCCGAAACCTCCCCGAACGCCTGCGCCCCCAGCGAGCCGAACCCTCCCTCCAGCACCCCGCCCACCACGACAAACCGCATCGAGAGCAGCGCCGCGATCATGTCCAGCCGCGCCAGATCCGCCCCGTTCGACGGCGAGCCCGAGGTCACCAGCACGCCGCCAGTCTTCCCTTCCCCGTAGCCCGGTCCCAGAACGCGTCCCATGCGGTCCAGGAACGCCTTGGCCGCCGCCGACGCAGTCTGCCAGTGCACAGGCGTGCCCACCACGATGCCCGCCGCCGAACGGATCTCCTCATCGCTCACATCCCCCACGCGCCGCAGCTGCACGGTGGCGCCCTCAACCCGCGCCGCTCCCTCACGCACAGCCTCGGCCAGCGCCGCCGTCCGGCCCGTCTCGGAGTGAACCGCAATCAGGATCCGCGCCTGCCCGGCCGCCTGCCCGCATCCCAGAAACAGTAGAATCAGAATTTCGCGCCGCATGGTGGCGATTCTACGGCGCGCGCGGTTTTCATGCACGCACTGCTCTTCCTCGCTCTTGCGCTCCTGCGGACGATTTCGCTGGACGGCGAAACGCACCATGTGCAGGGCATTGCCGTCGATGAGGGCCGCCTCTGGGTCACCGCCGTGGACCGCGCCGCCGGCAAGGGCTGGCTGTTCGAACAGGAGCTCGAAAGCGGCAAGCGCATTCGCACGGCAGAGATCTCGCACGGCGCCCTGGTTCATCCCGGCGGCTTCGACCACGACGAAGACTCTCTCTGGATCCCTGTGGCCGAGTACCGGCCGGATTCGCGCACCACGATCCAGCGGCGGTCCAAAGACACGCTGGAGTTGCTCTCCAGTTTCGAGGTCCCGGATCACATCGGCGCGCTGGCCGTGCTGCCGGAGGGGCTGTTGCTGGCCAACTGGGACGCCCGCAAATTCTATCTGTACTCGCGCGACGGGCAGCTCTTGTCGAGCCGCCCGAACCCGAACCCCACGCGCTACCAGGAAATCAAACGGCGCTACGGCGCCATCGTGGCCTCCGGTCTGGCCGGACGCGGCGGCGACTCCCGCGCCGTGATCGAATGGCTCGACCCGGAGACCCTGCGCCCGTTGGGCCGGGAGGCGCTCGGCCGCACGGATCGCGGCGTGCCTCTCACCAACGAAGGCATGGATCTGCGTGACGGCTACCTCTATCTGCTCCCGGAGGACTCCCCGTCGCGCCTGTTTGTGTTCAGAGCCGAGTATTAGAGCGCACCGCATCCCGGGGCCTGTGGGGCGCGGCGGGAATTTCGCGCTCCGGCAGAGAAGAAAATCCGCGGCCGTTCGTTTCAGACTACAGAGCCATGACGGCCACGGGATTCATGGAAGCCACTGTGACGAGCCCGGCGACAGAGGGCGAAAGCAGCGCTTTCGCGGACTTCTTTGAGCGGTCGCGGCGAAAAGCCTACAGCTTCGCCCTGCACCTGGTCGGCAACCGCGACGAGGCCATGGACATCACGCAGGAGGCCTATCTCCGGCTCCACCGCCGCTGGCCAGCCTCCCCGGGTGAACACGATCCCACTGCGTGGCTCTATGCCGTAATTCGCAATCTGGCCATCGACTTCCTGCGGCGTCGCGCGCGCCGCCCGGAGAACAGCCTCGACCATGTCACCTTACGCTGTCCGTCAGCCGGCCCCGAGGCGGCGGCGGAACGAAACGAGCTTGCCAGGCAACTGTGGGAGGCCATCGGTAGCCTTCCACCCGAGCAGCGGGAGATCCTGCTGCTCAGGGACTGGCACGGCCTGGACTACGGCCAAATCGCGGAAGTGCTCGGGCTCAGCATGGGAACGGTGTCCTCACGCCTGCACCATGCGCGCGAAAAGGTCCGCGAACAGATGAGGAGGTTCGTGCGATGACGCCGCAGCTGCACGAGGAGATCCGCCAGCTGCTGTCGGCCTATCTGGACCGCGAACTCACGCAGGCCGAGGAGCAGCGCGTGCGGATCCACCTGGAAGACTGCGAGGAATGCCGCCGGGCCTGTGAAGATCTGGCGCGGCTGCAGGAGTTGACCCGTTCGCTCGAATTTGAGGAACCGCCGGAGGCAAGAATGAAGGAACTGGAAAAGAGCCTGTCGGTCCAGGCGCCGCGCCGCCTGGGATGGCTGTTCATCCTGGCGGGGCTGGCAGTGTGGCTCATCTACGGCGTTGTGACCTGGGTCCGCCACTGGCGGCCCCCCACCGTCGAGGAACTGATCGCCAGCGCCGTCATCATCGGATTCGTGATGCTGCTGCTGAGCGTTGTCATTGAACGCTTGCGGCAGCTGCCCCATGACAGATACCGGAGGATCGAGAAATGATCGTCACCACAAGCGACACGGTCGCGGGCAAGCGCATTGCTCGCACCCTCGGGCTGGTCCGCGGCAACTCGGTGCGCGCGCGCCACATCGGCAAGGACATCCTGGCCGGGCTGCGCAACATCGTCGGCGGCGAGGTCCAGGAATACACGAAGCTGCTCGCCGAGAGCCGCGAGCAGGCGCTGGACCGCATGGTGGACGAAGGGCGCCTGCTCGGCGCCAACGCCATCGTCGGCACACGGTTCGTGACATCCATGGTCGCGCAGGGCATGGCCGAGCTGCTGGCATACGGCACGGCTGTAGTGGTCGAAGATGAGTAGCGCCGCCGGCCGCCTCCTGATCTGCGCCGCCGCGGCCTTGCTGGCGCAGCCGCCGCTGGCCGAACGGGCGCGGCAGGCCGCAGACCTCCTGCTCGGCGGCGAATATGAAGCGCTGGCGCAGCGTTTCGCTCCCGAGATGCGCAAGGCCGCCCCGCCGGAGGCCCTCCGCAAAGCCGTGGCCCCTCAACTGACGGCGCTGGGAGCGGTGAAGGAAATCGGCCAGCCGGAGGTTTCCCGGGCCGGGTCTTACGAACTGGTCTTCATCCCCGTCGAATTCGAGCGCGGCGCGCTGCGGCTGCAGCTGTCGTTCAACGCCGCCGGAGAGATTGCGGGGCTCTTCCTGCGCCCGCCGGCGCCTCCGCGAGCCTGGCAGCGCCCGGACTACAGCCGCCCGGACGCCTTCACGGAGCGCGAACTCACTGCCGGCGCCGAGGGCTGGCCCCTGCCTGCCACACTGTCTTTGCCCAATGGGCCGGGGCCCTTCCCCGCCGTTGTGCTCGTGCATGGATCCGGGCCCAACGACCGCGACGAAAGCGTCGGCGCGGCCAAGCCGTTCCGCGATCTCGCCGAGGGGCTCGCCTCTTGCGGCGTCGCCGTGCTCCGGTATGAGAAGCGTACGCGCCACGACGCCGCGAAGCTGGCCTCCGCTGCGAGCCTCACGTTGCGCGAGGAGGTCCTCGACGACGCCCTGGCGGCGCTGGCCCTGCTGCGCCGCACGCCCGGCGTCGATCCGCACCGTGTGTTCCTGCTGGGCCACAGTCTCGGCGCATGGCTCGCTCCGGTCATCGCCGCGGAAGACGGCAGGCTCGCCGGCGTGATCCTGATGGCCGCCCCGGCGCGGCCGCTGGAGCAACTCTACGTCGAACAAATCCGCTACATTTTGTCGCTCGATCCGGCGCCCTCCCCGGCCGCCCGCGCGAAGCTCGAAGAAGCCGGGCGTGAGGCCGCCGCCGTGCGCCAGATCCGCGAAACCGGCCAGGGGCCGGAGCGCGCGCTCGGCGCTCCGCGCGCCTACTGGCTCTCCTTCCGCGGGATCGATCCTCTCACTGCCACCGCGAAGCTCCGTGTGCCCGTGTTGGTCCTGCATGGGGGGCGCGATTACCAGGTCACGGGCGAGGATTTCCGCCTGTGGCAGCAGGCCCTGCAGGGCAAGCCCGGCGCGCAGCTGAAGCTCTACCCCGCGCTGAACCACCTGTTCCAGCCCGGCGAGGGAAACTCCACCCCCGGCGAATACGACAAGCCCGGGCACGTCGCGCCGGAGGCGATCCGCGACATCTGTCAGTGGATCGCCTCCGCCCGCGGCCCTGCGGACCGCCGCGCTATTTCACCACCACATTGATCAGCTTGCCGGTGTGGATCACCTTGACGATGGTCTTGCCATCGGTGTGCGCGCGAACGCGCTCGTCGGCCAGCGCCAGCCGCTGCTGCTCTTCCTGCGGCGTGCCGTGTGGCACGCTCAGGCGGCTGCGCAGCTTGCCGTTGACCTGCACGGGAATCTCCAGCTCTTCCTCGCGCGCCAGGTCCTCGTCGTAACTGGGCCAGGAGCAGCGGAACACCGGCTCGTCATGGCCCAGCGTCTGCCAAAGCTCCTGCGCCGCGAACGGCGCGAAGGGCGCCAGCAGCAGCGTCACCTTCCCGGCGCACTCGCGCAGCGCGCCCGCCGACATCTGCGCCTCGCAGGCGTGCAGTTCGTTCATCAGCTCCATCAGGGCGGCGATGGAGGTGTTGAAGTGCCAGCGGTTGTCGAAGTCCTGCGTGATCTTGCGGATCGTCTGATGGAGCTTGCGCAGCGCCCGGGCGTCGCTCTCGCCCGTTCCTCCAGGCGCGTCCGCATTCCGCGTCACCCACCGGAACAGGCGGCTCAGGAAGCGGTATTGTCCCTCCACGCCGGACTCGTTCCAGTCCATGTTCTTCTCCGGCGGCGCCGCAAACAGCGTGAACAGCCGGCAGGTGTCCGCCCCGTACTTCGCCACCATCTCGTCTGGATCGACGATGTTGCCTTTCGACTTCGACATCGTCTGCCCGTGCAACTGCACCATCCCCTGCGTGAACAGGCTGCGGAACGGCTCGTCGACCGAAACCAGCCCGATGTCGCGCAGCACCTTGCACCAGAAGCGCGAGTACAGCAGGTGCAGAATGGCGTGCGTGACGCCGCCGATGTATTGATCCACCGGGAACCACGGTTTCACCGCTTGCGGATCAAACGGCAGCCGGTCGTTGCGCGGGTCGGCGTACCGGAAAAAGTACCATGAGGAATCCACGAACGTGTCCATCGTGTCGGTTTCGCGCTCCGCCGCCGCGCCGCACTTCGGGCAGGCCGTTTCCACGAAGCTTCTCAGGTTGGCAAGCGGCGAACGCCCGCGCCCGGTGAATTCGACGTTTTCGGGCAGCACAACCGGCAGTTGATCGTCCGGCACCGGCACGGCGCCGCACGCCTTGCAGTGAATGATCGGGATCGGCGTGCCCCAGTAACGCTGGCGCGAGATGCCCCAGTCCTTCAGCCGGTAGGTCACCGCAGCGCGCCCGAAGCCTTCGCGCTCCGCTTTCTCCGCCATGCGGCGGCGGCCTTCCGCGCTCGCGAGCCCGCTCCACTCGCCGGAGTTCTCCATCACGCCGTCGTCGGTAAACGCCTGCTGCGGGTCCTCATCGAGCACGCCGTCCGCCGGCCGGATCACCGGAACCACCGGAATCCCGTATTTCCGGCAAAACTCATAATCGCGCTCGTCGTGTGCGGGCACGGCCATAATAGCCCCCGTGCCGTAGCCCCACAGCACGAAATTGCCCACCCAGACGGGAATTTCCTCGCCATTGTACGGATTCACCGCAAAATGGCCCGTAAAGAATCCCTCTTTTTCCAGGTCCTCGGGGCCTTTGCGCGCCTGCTCGTCGATCATCTCCTTCCGGCGCGCCGCCAGCTCGCCCGTGCACAGCTCTTTGGCCGCCGGGTGCTCCGGCGAGAGGATCACGCACGTGGCCCCGTAGATCGTGTCCAGGCGCGTCGTGAAGATGCGCACCGGCTGCCCCGTCGCCTTCAGCCGGAAGTCGATCTCGGCGCCTTCGCTGCGCCCGATCCAGTTCCGCTGCATCGTCAGCACCTGCGGCGGCCAGCCCGCCTCGATCTGCTTCATGTCCTCCAGCAGCTGGTCCGCGTACGCCGTGATGCGCAGGAACCACTGGTCGAGTTCCCGCATTTCCACTTTCGTCGTCTCGTGCCGCCAGCAGCAGCCGTCCACCACCTGCTCGTTGGCCAGCACCGTCTGGCACTCGGGACACCAGTTCACCAGCGAGCTCTTCCGGTAGGCCAGCCCGCGCTCGAACATCCGCAGAAACATCCACTGGTTCCAGCGGTAGTATTCCGGCAGACAGGTGTTGACCTCGCGGTCCCAGTCATAGGCGAAGCCCAGCCGCTGGAGCTGCTTCTTCATGTAGGCGACATTCGTATGCGTCCACTCCGCCGGGTGCCGCCCGTGCTTGATGGCCGCGTTTTCCGCCGGCAGCCCGAAGGCGTCCCACCCGATCGGGTGCATCACGTCGTAGCCCCGCATCCACTGGTAGCGCGCCAGCGTGTCGCCGATCGAGTAATTCCGCACGTGCCCCATGTGCAGGCGCCCGCTTGGATACGGAAACATCTCCAGCACGTAATAGCGCGGCTTCGACCCGTCATCGGCGGCTTTATACAGCGAAGGGTCCGAGTTCCAGCGCTCGCACCATTTCAGCTCGATTTCTTCGTGGCGGTACGGGATTTCCGGCATAGCTTTTTCAGTTGTTCGACATTGCGCTGATCGTCGCCCGGATGGTCGACGGGCGTCTCCAGCACGAAGGCCTTCGAACGCAGCTCCGGGTGGTTTACGATCCGGCGGAAGCCGTCCAGCCCGATGCGTCCTTCTCCTATGTTCGCATGGCGGTCCAGCCGCGATCCAAACTCGCCGCGGCTGTCGTTCGTGTGGATCACCGGTATGTGCTCCAGCCCCAGCACCTCCCGCGCCTGCTTCACCGTCGCCTCCAGCCCCGCCGAGGTCGAGACATCGTAGCCGGAGACGAACAGATGGCAAGTGTCCAGGCAGTAGCCCACCGGAAAAGGCAGCACAGGCGCCAGCCGTTGGTGCAATTCGCGCAGCTCCTCCAGCGTCCGCCCGATCGTCGCCCCCGCGCCCGCCGTGTTCTCCAGAAGCAGCATGAACCCGTCCGGCGGGCGCAGCCGCCGCGCCGCCTGCCGAAGCGAATCCACGATCCGCTCCATCCCCGCCTCCACCGGATCCTGCCTCGCGCTGCCCGGGTGGATCACCAGATGCTCCGCCCCGATCGCAAACGCCCTCTCCAGCTCGCCCCGCATCGCCTCGATGCTCTTCCTGCGGATTTCCTCGTCCGGCGCCGCCAGGTTGATCAGATAGCTGTCGTGGATCACCAGCGGCGCCAGATCGTGCCCGGCGCGGAACCGCCGCAACTCCTCAATCTGCTCCCGCGGCGGCATGGAGGCGCGCCACATCCGCGGGCTCGAAGAGAAAATCTGGAAACAGTTGGCCCCCACCTCGACGGCGCGCCGCGCGGCGTTCACCAGGGCGCCGGACGTGGAACAGTGCAACCCGATGCGCATTCTCTCCGAGCATAGCGCGCCCGGCGGCCCGCCTCCGCCCGCCCGCATCCTCCCTGCCTGCCGCCGGGCGCGTGTCCCGGCGGCAACGAAGCTGCGGGAAACTGTGTTGAAAATGCCACACGACGAGAACAGCAAATATTTCTTTCCAAAAGACTTAACAGCCGGGTGAACTTCTGTTAGCATGATGGCTTGGAGCCGCGGCCCATGCACCCACTCGCCGAATTCGAAACCACCACGGTCCGGCCGGTGGAGTGTAGCGGCGTGGGCTTGCACAGCGGCGCCCCCGTCCGCCTGCGAATCCTTCCCGCACCCGCCGCCACGGGCATCGTTTTCCGCCGCACGGACCTCAACGGGTTCGAAGTTCCCGCCAGCTGGCGCTACGTGCAGCGCGTCAGCTACGCCACCTCGCTGATGCGGCAGGGCGTTCTGATCTCCACCACCGAGCACCTCCTCAGCACCTTCTACAGCATGGGGCTCGACAACGCCTATGTCGAGATCGACAACCTCGAAGTTCCAATCCTCGACGGCAGTGGCGCGCCGTTTGTTGAAATGCTCCGTGAGGCGGGCATGCGCGCCACGCGCCGCCGCCGCCGCTACTTGCGCATTGTAAAGCCGGTGAGTCATGAAGTCCCCGGCAAGTCCATCTCCATCCGCCCCGCCGGCACGTTCCGCCTCTCCTGCCGCGTCTTTTTCCCGCACCCGCTGGTCGGCCATCAGCAGCTCGACATGGAGCTGACTCCCGAACGCTACGCATCCGAAATCGCACCCGCGCGCACGTTCGGCTTCGAGCAGGAACTCGACCAGATGCGCAACATGGGGCTCATCCGCGGCGCCAGCCTCTCGAGCGCCGTCTGCTTCGCCCCCTCCGGCGTGTTGAACGAGGGCGGCCTGCGCTTCCCCGACGAGCCCTGCCGCCACAAGGCCCTGGATCTCATCGGCGACCTCGCCCTGATCGGCAGACCACTGCTCGGCGAGGTCGTGGCTGAGCGCGCCGGCCATGCCATGCACGTCGCTTTGGTGGCCAGGATCATGTCCGACCCGTCCCTCTACGAGGTCGTCACTGCCTCCCAGCTGGCCGAGCGCGCCACTGCGGCGCCCGCGCGATGACGCGCCACCTGCCGAATGCGCTGACTGCGGCACGCATTCTTCTCACGCCCCCCATCGGCTGGCTGCTCGCCGCCGGTGAGCCCCGGACAGCGCTCCCCTTGCTCGCCGCCGCCGCCCTCACGGACGCCGCCGACGGCTGGCTGGCGCGCCGTCTCGATGCGCGCTCCGCTCTGGGCGCTTCCCTTGATCCGCTCGCCGACAAACTGCTCGCGGCCACGGTCTTTCTCGGCCTCGCCGCTTCCGGGCGGCTTCCCGCGTGGCTTGCCGCGCTCGTGCTGGGGCGCGATCTGCTGATCCTCTCCTTTGCCGCCTGGGCGCTGCGCCGCACGCGCCTGCGCTCGTTCCCGCCTTCCCTCTGGGGCAAGATCAGCACCGTGCTGCAGTTCTCGCTTGGCATCGCCGCGCTCCTCGACGCGGTGCAGCCGGCCGCCTGGTCTGCGGCCACCGTGCGGGCGCTGGTCCCCGCCGTCGCCCTGGCCACGGTCTGGAGCGGCGCCCATTACGCCTGGACCGCGCGCCTCCGCCTGCGGCAACTGGCGGATTGACGGGGGCGCGGGTCGCGGTTACGCTTGAAGTGTGACGCCTGGAGCCATCCGTTTCCACCCCGCGCGGACCTATTACACCTTGGCCGCCGTCGCGCTCGGCCTGGGTATTTTCTCGGTCTGGTGGGCGCGCACCTGGCTGCTGGCTGCCGTGCCTGCGGCGCTGTTCTTTCTCACCGCCGGACTGGTTTTGTGGCTCGCCACGCGCCCGGCGATCGAGGTCAGCGAGGAAGGGCTGAAAATCGGAAACGAATTCATCCGCTGGCAGGACGTCCGGCGCGTGGACCAGACGGGCTGGATCGCGCCGCTGGTGGCGTACCTGACGCTCGCCGGAAAGAAGCGGTTCCGGATCATCTATCCCGGCGAGACCGTGCACTCCAATCGCCTGCTGCGGCTCATCCAGCAGCATTCCACGCAGGCGCTCATTAACGGTGTGCCCTGGCGCCAGATCTTCGGCGACGCCGCGCCCCGGCAGGCGGTCCAGCCGGCGCCCGAGCGGCCGCGCATTCTCCGCGAAGAGGATGAAGCCGAGGTCGAGCGGCTCTACCAGAAATTGCGCAGCGCCGGCCGCCTGGATCCGGAGAAATAGCCCGGCCCGATGAAGCGGTCCCTCTCGCGCTCCCGCCGTGGCGGCGTGCTGTGGCCCCTGCTCGCGCTGCTGTGCCTTGCGGCGGTTCTCTGGTTCCTTCACGAGCCGGCCCTGCGGCAAGCGGGCGTGTTTCTCGACGCCGGCGAAGCGCCTGTGCGCGCCGACGCCATCCTCGTGCTTGCCGGCGGATGGACCGGCGAGCGCATGCTGAAGGCGGGCGAACTGATCCGCGCCGGCTTCGCGCCCAAGGCTTATGTGAGCGGCCCCGGCGCCTACTATGACCGCAACGAGTGCGAGCTCGCCATCCCTTTCGCCGTCTCCCGGGGCTTCCCGGCCGAATGGTTCGAGTGCCTGCCTAACAACGCCCACTCCACGAGGGATGAAGCGCGCATCCTGCTGCCTGAACTCGAAAGGCGCGGTATCCGGACGCTGCTTCTGGTCAGTGTGCGCACGCACCTTCGCCGCGCCCGCTGGTTGTTCGAAAAACAGCGGCCCGCGGACATGCGCATTTATTACACGGGCGCCGACCACCCGGCTTTCCGGCTCGAAGAGTGGTACCGGAACCGCGAAGGCCGCAAGGCGGTCGTGATGGAATGGATCAAGATCCTCTCGTTGCCGGTGGATTCCTGAGATGAAGGAAGTCTTCTCCTTCTGCCGTCCTTATCTGGCGCGCTACGCCAGAAAGCTCGCCCTGGGCGCGGGGGCGCTCGTTGCCAAGGATCTCGCCGGCGCCGGCGTGCCCCTGTTGATCAAGCTCGCCATCGATTCGCTCACCTCCGGTGCCGCGCTCGGGCGCGTCGCCTGGCTCGCTGCCGCCGTCGCCGCGCTCTCGCTCGTCAAGGGCGTCTTCATGTACTGGATGCGCGTCATCCTCGTCGGGGTCTCCCGCGACGTCGAGTACGACATGCGCAACGACCTGTTCGCGCACCTCGTCTGCCTCGACGGCGGCTTCTTCGCCCGCTACCGCACCGGCGACATCATGGCCCGCGCCACCAACGATCTCAACGCCGTCCGCATGATGCTGGGCCCCGCCCTGATGTACCTGGCGGAAACCTCGCTCACGCTGGTTCTCGCCCTCGCCGTCATGCTCGCCGTCGACTGGCAGCTCACGCTTTGGGCGCTGGCGCCCGCGCCGCTGGTCAGCTTCGCCGTGATGTTTTTCGGCAAGCGCATCCACGACCGCTTCGAAGCCATCCAGAAGCTCTACTCCGACATCAGCAGCCGCATCAACGAGTCCCTCTCCGGCATCCGCGTCATCCGCGCTTACGTCCAGGAAGAGGCCGAAATGCAGCGCTTCCAGGAGCTCAACGAGCGCTACATCGGCGAAAACCTCCGCCTCGCCCGGTTGTCCGGCATGTTCCTGCCCTCGCTGTTCTTTTTTATCGGGCTTACTTTCCTCATCGTGCTCTGGGCCGGCAGCCTGCGCATGCTCGACGGGCGCATCACGCTCGGAAGCTTCGTCATGTTCAACACCTACATGGGCATGTTGGTGTGGCCCATGATCGCCTTCGGCTGGGTGGTAAACCTCGTGCAGCGCGGCCGCGCCAGCCTCGGCCGCATCCGCGAAATACTCGCCGAGCAGCCGCGCATCGCCGCCCCGCCCGCCCCCCGCCAGCTGCCTGCAGGCCCGGAACCCATCGAATTCAACTCGGTCTCGGTCTCTTTCGACGGCCGCACAGTGCTTGAGGAGGTCTCCCTCGCCATCCCGCCCGCCTCCACCATCGCCATCGTCGGCCACACAGGCAGCGGCAAGAGCACGCTCGTCAACCTCATTCCCAGGCTGCTCGATCCGTCCGGCGGATCCGTCCGGTACGGCGGCGCCGACCTGCGCGAATTCGACCCCGCCGCTCTCCGCCGCCGCATCGCCTTCGTTCCGCAGGAAACGTTCCTCTTCAGCGCCACTCTGGCCGAAAACATCGCCTTTGGCGCCCCCGAGGCCCCTCGCGAGGCCATTCACCGCGCCGCGCTCATGGCAGGCCTTGAGCAGGACCTCGCCTCCTTCCCGAAGGGGCTCGACACCGAGGTCGGCGAGCGCGGGCTCACGCTCTCCGGCGGGCAGAAGCAGCGTGTCGCCATCGCCCGCGCCCTGCTTCGCGATCCAGCGATTCTGATCCTCGACGATGCCCTCTCCGCCGTCGACACGCTCACTGAAGACCGCATCCTTTCCAGCCTCCGCGAGTTCATGCGCGGGCGCATGACCATCCTCATCTCGCACCGCGTCTCCACCGTGCGCGAGGCCGATTGCATCTTTGTCCTTGAGGAAGGACGGATCGTCGAACAGGGCAGCCACGCCGAACTGCTCGCCCTCAACGGTTTCTACGCCGACCTGTACCAGAAACAGCTTCTGGAAGAAGAGCTCGAGTCGATCTGAGCAGGGATGAGGAAATACCATCTTGCGGGCAAGCGGCCATACGAATGCCTCGTCATTTTGAAATTCCGGCACGCAGCCGCTGGCGACACGGAAGATGGATTCGACACTTGAGGGTGCTTTGGTCTTGTTTCTGAAGCGCCTTTTTCCTCCCCGGGTTGGAAACCCTTGCGTCATTCTGTTTGCAGGATTACCTGTTCATTATTTTCTTGACTACAGTTTTCGGGGGGGTAGAATACGGGCATGGCTCTCCCCTCCTGGGCGCATTTTTCGTGGTCGGTGTTGGCAACCACTTTGGCGGCCGTTGCTTCTGGCGGGATGGCGGGCGCCCCGCCGGGCTCCGAGGTTCCGGCGCAATGTGTCTCGGCCCATATCATTGCCGCTGATCCGGAAACCCGCACCCTGACTTTGGATATCCGGAATTCCTGCCAGGCCGCAGTGACGGCATTGTCATGGACGATTTCGTGTCCGGAAGCTGCCCGCGACCGCGGAGACTATTCGGAGAGGCTTGATTTCTTCTCATCCATCGGGCTCGAATCATGGGTGCGAGGAAGCGAGGAGCAGCCAATCGGGGGGATCGCGCCGCGCTCATTGCATCGGCGCAAAATCCCTTCTCCCTGTGTTGTTGGGGGTAGCCGCCAAGATGGCCCCGGCGTGAGGGTAAAGGCGTTTCTGCTGGCGGACTAAACCGCATGGGGAGACCTGCAGGATCTCCGAAGGATCATGCATGCAAGACGCGTGACCCTGGATGAACTTCGATATTGGACTGAGACCCTGGAGAGCGGCTTGTCGGATTCACGCGGGAGCGATACGGCTTTGCCTCTGGAAGCGCTGGCTGCAAAGAGCCGGCTGAAGCGGTACGAGAATGACGCGCTGGGCTGGCTTGTAGCGAACGGAGTGCAGCGGGATTTATTCCGGGATCTCCGCGCCTCGCCAGAAAATTGCAGCAACCCCGGAACGGATCGCCGCAGCGCCTGTGATGCTGCTTCTGCCGGTTCACCGCCATTGAACCGCAGAGGGGACAAAGCAAGTTCTCGAATCGGAGTATCGCAAGACTTTTGACTACGACCACAGAGGAGGAAAACCATGTTCACCCTTCGAATCAGGTTCCGTTCGTGGTTCCTTCTGGCATGGGCGAGTCTCATGATCGTCCCGCCGAAGCTCGTGAATGCACAAATCCTGGACGGGAGGCAGAATCCGCATGTGTTTTCCGACCGGGAGGCGCTGGGCGTCCTGTTCACGGTCGCCCGCACTCAGCAGCCAGGCGGTTGGGACATTGCCACCCGGCACAAGTACCTCATGGAGATTGGTTTGTCCCGGCCAGAGGCTTGGCGGCTGATCGAGGCGGCGGATGCTTGGTTCCGGGAGATCCATCCACTGGATGAAGAGCTGCGCGAGATCCGCCGCTCGGCCGCAGAGAGGACCCTGGATCCCGCCCTGCGTCAACGGGCCGACGATACCGCCGCAAGGAAACTCGCCATGCTCGAACAGCACCTGGCAAGTCTCCGGACCCGTTACGGAACGGAAGGCGCTGCCCGGCTCGATCAGGCCTTGCTCGCCGTCAAGCGGGGCATGAAGGCCTATGTCGCCGGCACGCCACCCGAGAGAGTCCGAAAGGAAGCCGAAAAGCACCACTAGGGTGTCAGGGTTACGCCGCAGGCATGGTCAGACCGGAAACGGAGGATCGCAATGATGAAACTCGCGGTAATTTCGATTCTGGCGTTCGTTGCCGCCTGTCCTGCTTCTTGCCAGGATATGCCCTCTTCGCTCGCCTACACTTTCACTGCAATTACCACCAGCGCCGACGGTCTTGCCGTCACCAGCACGAGTGTCGCGAATACCTATGGCAGCTCCGGACACACGGCTGCTGCGCTGACTGTGCTGCGTTCGCCCGGAGGGCGGTCGGCGGCTGCGAATATGTATCACGATTTCCAGTCCAGCGCTTCCACATTTCTGCCCGTATGCACGGAATCAGGTTGCGAGGATGGAGAGTGGGAGGCCGAAGGTGGGGGTGAAGAATACTGCCCAATAGCCATGGCTTACCTGGCCGTGGCCGGCACGCAGGACCGCAAAGAGACCCCGCCTGTCGTCATGGTGACCCGGGTTACGGTCGAGCCTGCAAGAATTCCCCGGCAGAATGGCACAGCCACTTTGTCGATCCACGCAGTGAAATCTCCCCGCTGTCCCGGAGCCATTCTTCACGGCTCCTTCGGTGTCCCGACAGGAATGGTCCTCGACAGGGAGCCGGAGTCTGGCCTGGTGAATCCCCAGTGGAATCTCGACCAGGCCACGGGACTGGTGAAAGCGATAACTCCCCTGGCGAACAATGTTGCAGGTGTGGTTGACGCGACAGGCATGGTGGAGAATGCCCCCGGATGCGAGGTCAAGGGGACTCCGCAGACCACCCGGTTCACCGTCGAGTAGTCCAACCACCGCTGCCCGGCGCCCCAAACATGTCGGGCTCGATCGCGGAAATTTGGTGCGGCGAAAGACGCGGGGAGGAGCCGGTTGCTATGGCACCGCCGCCATACTGTTTTCCGTCTCGACCGTGCGCGAAGCGGAAAAGACTTACGTCCTCGACCACGGCCGCGTCGTGGCGGAAGGCAGCCACGAGGAGCTGCTCGCCCTGAACGGCTATTACGCGGACCTCTGCCAAAAGCAATTGCTCGAAGAAGAGCTGGAGTCGATCTGATCCGGCGGGCGGGCACTCCCTGCCGCGCCAGTCCCGCGGATACTCCGTCCGGTTCCGGAAGCGCGGCCTGCGCCTGCCAGGCAGCCCTTACGGCTGCTTCGGCAGCAGAGACAGCACCGCCTCCGTGGGGCTCGGGATCACGTGCGCCGCGATCAGCTTGCCCAGACCGTCCACCTTCGCCTTGCCGGCTTCGATGGCCGCGCGCACGGCGGCGACGTCGCCTTTGATGACCACGGTGATGTAACCGCCGCCCAGCTTCTCGCGGGCGAGCACCTCGACATCGGCCGTCTTGCACGCCGTGTCGATGGCCTCGAACACGGCGGTGAAGCCCTGCGTCTCGATCAGTCCCACGGCAAACGGCGCCTGTCCCTTCACACTTGCCTCCCTGTAGCGCTCATCCGGCGTATGCACCACGTCCTGTTCGATCAGCGGATTGTATTCCTTGCCCCCCGTCCACCCGCGCCGCCCGCGCGGCTCCGGGTGGGCGATGATGTCGGTCACGCAAACCACCTGCATCTCTTCCGCCAGCGCCCGCCCCGCCTCGATCGCCGCCGTGACCGCGCCCAGCGGCCCCATGATCTTGATCATCGCCCCGGCCAGATCGTTCAGCTCCACCTGAAACAGCGACACGTCCGCCGTTTTCTCCATCCGGTCGAGCACCACCATCGACGGGCTCCACCCGCCGATCTCGATCAGCCCCATCGCGCTCATTCAACGATGCCCCTGCGCCGCAGCGCGTCCATCACCTCCAGCACCACCTGCTCGATGCGGTCGCGCCCCGGTTCGCCCGTCCGCGGCGCGCAGCCCGACTCCGGCGGTTCGACGATGCCCGCATCCGCCAGCAGGCACTGCAACACGCGCTTCAGCGCCGCACGGTCCACCTTCTGCGACGCGCTCTGCGGCTGCCGCCCGCGCCCGAACCGGAAGCCGCGCATCTCCGCGCCGGCGCGGAACCCGTCGGGGAACTCGAAATTGCCCAGCATCAGGTCGAACAGCTCCAGCACGCGGAATTGCAGCTCCATCGCCTCCTTGAGCTGCCCTGCGCGGAACAGGTCATACAGACGCCGCATCAGCTCCGGCACCACGTTCGACGCCGCGTTGGTTCCTCCGTCGGCCCCGGCGAGCATCATCGGGATCAGCACGCAGTCCCACCCGGTCAGAAATGTGAAATCCGGCCGCTGCGGGCGGATCGCCGCGATCATCCGCATCATGAACGCCACGTCGCCCGAGCTGTCCTTGATCCCTGCGATCCGCTCCAGCTCGCTCAGCCGCCGGATCGTGTTCAGGTCGATCGGGCTTGCAAACAGCGGAATGTTGTACAGCGTCACGTCCACCGGCGAATGCAGGGCGATCTCGCGGAAGTACATATACACCGACTCCGGGCTCAGCCGGTAGTAAATCGGCGAGACGATGGCCACCGCCCGCGCCCCGTAGCTGTGATACAGCTCGCAGGCAGCGATCGTCTCCCGAACATTGGCCTCCGCCGCCCCGGCCAGCACCGGCACGCGGCCGGCCGCCTCCTCGCAGGTGATCTTCACAATGAGCCGCCGCTCTTCTACTGTCAGCCGCGTGAACTCGCCCGTGGACCCGTTCGGGTACAGCCCGTGGATCCCCTTCGCGATCAGCCAGCCGATGAAGCGGCGCAGCTCCTCTTCGTCGATGCGGTCGCGCTCGTCCAGCGGCACGAGCATCGGCGTGAAGATGCCCTGGAGTCGCTCAGCCATGCGTGTACTATCGTTTCATTCCGGCAGGGCCCCGGGCAAGCCGTCACACAAGGCCCAACGCCCCGGCGGCATAGGCCCGGCACTCATCGAGGATCCGGTCCTCGAGCGCCAGCGCCTGCTCGCGGCCGAGTCCCGTCACACGCGGCAGCGGCTCGCGCGGCGGGTGCGCCCGCACCAGCCGCAGCATGCGCGCCAGGCGCCGCGCGTCCGGCGCCTCGAACGTCGCCCAGTAAGCGTCTGTCAGGCACGGGATCTTCAGGGGATCGCGCACCAGCGTGTCCATCGTGAACCGCAGCCCCGGCCGCCGCGCCCGCAGCAGCGCCACCGCGCGCTTCAGATCCACAATGCCCTTGCCCAGCGCCACCTCGGAGAGCAGGAACCCCTCGGCGAACTCTTCCACGCCCATGTCCTTCACGTGCGTGCTCACCACATACGGCGCCAGCGCCTCGATCAGCTCCATCGGCTCGTCCAGCAGCGAAACGTTGTTGCCGAAGTCGATGCAGGCGCCGAAGTACTCGCTCGAATACTTCCGGAACAGTTCCGGCATCTCCTGTGCCGTCCAGTCCTTGTGATTCTCGATCCCCAGCGGCAGCCTGTGCCTCTCCGCCACCGGGACCGCCAGCGCCAGTCTCCGGTGCGAACGCTCCACGAACTGCCTCCAGTCCGCCATCGTGCGGAACGTCTCGTAGCGCCGCCCGGCCAGGCACACCGAGCGGATCGCCACCGCGCCCGCTTCCTTCGCCATTCGCACCGCCCGCTCGAACGGCGCCGCGTCCTCCTCCGGCAGCGGGACGAGCAGCTCCCAGTACAGCCCGTTGTTCTCGCAATACTCGCGCACCTGCCGCAGGTACTCCGGCGCGGCGTCCTGCGGCAGCGCCGCCTGCACGCCGCCAAAGCCCAGCGCGTGCGCCAGCTGCAAAAACTCAAGCGCCGTCCGCTGCGGGCGCCGCACGGCGAACGAGTCCGGAGACACGCCCAGCGTGGTTCGCTCCCGCGGCGGCTGCGCCATCACCGCCGCTGCGGCAAGAAATTCGCGCCGCCTCATCCGAGCAGCCTCCCCAACACCGCGTCCCACGGCTTGCGGTAGGGCCGCTCCAGCATCTGGTTGGCCTCGCGGTCGCCCACCACTTCTTCCTTCCGCGCGTCCCACGCGAGCTTGCGCCCCAGCTTCATCGACAGGTTCGCCAGGTGGCACGACACGCTCACCTCGTGCCCGTCTTCGACATCCGCCACCGGACGCTGCCGCGACTTCACGCAATCCAGAAAATGGCGCGCATGAAGGTCGATCGGCTCCGGGGATGCCCCCTTGCCCGCGCGCGGCTCGCCGTACGGCTTTGGCTCGATCTTCGCCGCTTGCGGATGCCCGGACGGGTTGGACCATGGCGGAATGGCGCTCTCGGGCGAGATCTTCATATCCGGCACGAACTCGAACGCCCCGCGGGAAACCGTCAGCACGCCCTGCGTGCCCACGAACTGCACGCCGGCCAGGC
This sequence comes from uncultured Arcobacter sp., assembly GCA_964458495.1. Lineage (GTDB taxonomy): Bacteria > Acidobacteriota > Terriglobia > Bryobacterales > Bryobacteraceae > JANWVO01. The sequence continues at coordinate 169,171 of CAYWJB010000004.1, read as the reverse complement.
TCGACGCCGTGCCCGCCGAGGCGCGCCGCGATCCGCCCGCCTCCCGGAACGATCCCTCCACCAGCACGCCGTCATACTCCCAGATGGCGTCCTGCGTGTCCGGCGTCTCGCCGTCGTCCTCGAGCGCATACCGCCCGCCCGCCGAATACGCCGTCTTCGGCGCGCGCAGCCCCAGAATGTAGTGCGCCAGGTCGAGATCGTGCGCGCCCAGGTTCGTCATCTGCCCGCCGGAATAATCCCAGAACCAGCGGAAATGATACAGCCCTCGGTGCGGCGTGTACGGCCGCGCCGGCGCGGGTCCCAGCCACAGGTCATAATCCAGCCCCGGAGGCGGCTGCGTCTCCTTCGGACGTCCGAAACCCGGCATGATGTTGCGGTACGCGCTGAAGCGCACCGAATGGATCCTGCCCACGGCCCCGGATCGCGCCAGCTGCAGCACGTCCGGCAAGTGCGTGTTGCTGCGCCCCTGCGTGCCCACGCACACCACGCGCTTGTGCCTGCGCGCGGCGTTCACCATCCACCGCCCCTCGCGGATGAACAGCGTCATCGGCTTCTCGACATAGACGTCCTTGCCCGCCGCGCACGCCATCATGGTCTGCAAGGCGTGCCAGTGGTCCGGCGTCGAGATCACCACCGCGTCGACGTCCTTGTCTTCCAGCAGCCGGCGGAAGTCCTGATACCCGCGCGCTGCGCCGCCGCACATCTGCCGCGCCTGGTCGGTGCGCGGGGCATAGACGTCGCTCACCGCCACCAGCGCCGCATCCGGCAATTTCAGAAAGTCCGCGATGTGCCGCAGCCCGATCAGCCCGCACCCGATGAACCCTACGCCCACGCGGTCGTTGGCGCCCGCCACGCGGTCCCAACTCGCCGCCGTCATCGCACCCAGGAATGTCCGTCTGCTCTCCGGCATATCCGGAGAGTCTATCACCGCCGCGCCGCGGCGGCTTCAGGAACGCACGTCGTAGCCGCGAAGCCGCCGCGCCCAGATGTTGCGGTAGCGCACGCGCGTGTCGTGATCCTGCAGCACCAGCGGCTCCTCCGCCCCGTGTGGTTCATACGGGCGTACCGTGCGGTGCGCCATCTGCCCGATGATCTCCTGATGGTGGTGCACCAGCACGCCGTTGAAAACCACCGTCACATAGGCGGGCTTTGCCACTTTGCCATTCTCGAACCGCGGCGCCTCAAAGAAGATGTCGTAGACGTTCCACTCGCCCGGCGCGCGGCACGGGTTCGCCATCGGCGGCCACTGTCCGTATATCGAGCCCGCCTGCCCGTCGGCGTAGGTGGGATTGTTCCACGAATCCAGCACCTGGATCTCATACCGCCCCATGATCACGACGCCCGAATTGCCGCGCCACTGCGAATCGCCGTCCAGCTCCACCGGCGACGCCCACTCGATGTGGAACTGCGCGTCGCCGAACTTCTCGCGGCTGACCAGGTCCCCGGTGCGTCCCACGCACTCCATGTACCCGTTCTCCACCTTCCAGCGCGCCGGCAGCTGTTTGCCGCGGTCCGCGCCCCGCCCCCGCTGAAACCACTGCGACAGATCGCGCCCGTCGAACAGCACGATCGCGTCCGAGGGCGGATCTCCGGGCTTCGCGCCCGGCGTGATGACCGGCGGGCGCGGGCGCTCGATGTCATGCACCTTCCACTGCTGCCCCGGCAGCTGCGGCGTGTCGGAATAGCCCAGAGGCGCCGTGCGCCACTCGCGTTTCTGCTCCTGCTGCGCGGCGGCAGACAGCGCTCCGGCAGCTGCGAAGAAATGTCTGCGGTTCATGGTTCCGATATCGCCGAGTCTATCAGAACGCGGCTCTCAGTCGCGCCAGTCCGCCACCCAGATGTTGAATTCGTAGCGGCTCTTGGCCTGCCAGTCGGAGGAAAACACCAGCTTCTTGCCGTCAGGGGAAAACTCCGGGAACGATACGAAGCCGTCGAACCAAGTCAGCCGCTCCAGCCCCGTGCCGTCCGTGCGGATCCAGTACAGCTCGAACTTCCGCCCGTCACAGTTGTGCAGGTTGGACGAAAACACCACACGCTTGCCGTCGGGCGTGAACGTGGGCGCAAAGGCGGCGCACCCGGTGCGCGTCAATTGCCTCACGTTGCGCCCATTCGCGTCCGAGAGGAAGAGCTCCATCCGCATCGGCTCCGTGAGATTCTCTTTCAGCAGCTCGCGGTAGCGCCGCATCGCCTGTTTGTTGTCCGGCGCCGTGGCGCGCCACACGATCTGCCTGCCATCGCGCGAGTACACGGCGCCTCCGTCGTAGCCCTCGCGCCTTGTGATCTGCTTCTTCGCCGAGCCGTCTGTCTTCATCCGCCACAATTCGAGATCCCCGGAGGCCAGCGACGTATAAATCACGTTCCCCGTGCGGAAATTCACCGTCGCCTCCGCGTCGTACCCGGGGCTGTCGGTCAGCTTCTTCACGATCTTTCCGTCGTCGGTGGCGAGATAAATGTCATATCCGGGAAACACCCCCCAAACGTAACCCTTGCTCCGGTCCGGCGGCGGAGGGCACGCCTCGCCCGCCTCGTGCGTCGATGCATACACAATGTGCCGGTTGTCGGGCAGGAAGTATCCGCACGTCGTTCTCCCCTTCCCCGTCGAAACCAGCCGCTGATCCGTGCCATCGGCATTCATCACGAAGATCTGATCACACGCATAGGGCGGACGCGTCGATTGAAACACCAGCCGCTTGCCGTCCGGCGACCAGTACGCCTCGGCGTTCTGCCCGCCGTCGGTCAGCCTCTTCAGGTTCGCCAGGTGTTTCCCTTCGGGAGGCTGCTGCCCGGCGGCGCAAACGCAAAGACACACGAAAAGCGCAATGGTTCGATTCATGTTTCCCCTGCTTTTCCTATTAAACCTCAGGCGCGCCCCTCGAAGAGGTTCCGCCCCTCCACCAGCGCGCGCATTTTCCGGTCCGCCACGCTGCGCTGCAACATCCAGAAGCCGCAGTCCGGGTGCACGTAGTGGATCCGGTCCGCCCCCAGCACCTGCGCCGCATGCTCGATCCGCCTGGCGATCAGCGACGGCGCCTCCACCTCGTTGTCCTTGATGTCCACCACACCCAGCCCGAGTCCGATCCTCGGATCCAGATCCCGGAACGCCTCCAGCTCCCCGTAGCCCCGCCGGGCAAACTCCAGCACCAGGTGATCCACGTGCAGCCCGTTCAGGAACGGCAGCAGGTTCTTCCAAAAGCCCTTTTGAATGGTCTGCCCGCCGTAATTGCCGAAGCAGATGTGCATCGCGCGCGTCACCGGAATGGCGTCCAGCACGCGGTTCAGCGCCGGCAGCGCCCATTCGGCGTCCTCCGGGTGCCCGCTGATATTGGCCTCGTCGAGCTGGATCACGTCCGCCGGGATCCCCGCCAGCTGCCGCGCCAGCACCTCGGCAATCGCCAGGCAAAGCTCCGCTCGCGACCCGTAGTGGCGGTCTGTGAGCACCTTGGCCAGCATATGCGGCCCCGTGCATGTAAACTTGAGCGGCTTCGCCGTCAGCCCGCGCGTGAACTCAAAGTCGCGCGGCAGGTTCAGCACGCCCGCGCCCACCGGCCCCGTGACGATGCCCGCCGGGTCGGTACGGTAGGCCACGCCGGCGTCCTTCCGGAACGCCCCGATGTCCTCCAGCGAGAACCGCGTGCGAATGCCGTCCATCCGGGAGATGAAATAGTCGATCATCCCGTTGGTCTCCGGATGGCCCGGATCGAAACGGTTCAGCTCCCCGTCGGCCACCACGTCGATTCCGGCGAGCTCCTGCGTCTTCAACACCACCATCACCGCATCCCGCAGGGTCGTCCTGGAAGTGTCCCCCGGCAACCAGTGTGGAACCGGGTAGCTGCCGACAACCGTCGTCAAAATCGCCATGCGGGACATTGTAGCGGATCGGCGCGAAACCGGGCTTCGCTACAATGACTGTTTGCCGAGCGTCACCGTCGTCGTCCCCACATTGCACTGCGGCGAAAACCTGCGGCAATGCGTGGACTCGTTGCTGGCGCAAACGTGGCAAGAGCTGGTCATCGTGGTTGTCGACAACAGCGGCGAGGGAAAAGCGCACGCCCTCCTTCCGGACTCGCCCCGTCTGCGCGTGCTCGAAAATCCCGGCAATGCCGGTTTCGGCGCCGCCGTCAACCGCGGCTTCCGCGAGTTTCCCGCCGACTATCTGGCGACAATCAATGACGACGCCACCGCGGCCGAAAATTGGGTGGAAAGCCTCGTGGAAGCCCTCGAAAGCGACCCCGCCGCCGGCATGGCCGCTTCCAAAGTCGTTCTGGCAGGCACCGAACAGCTCGACTCGGCCGGCATGAACATCGCCCGCGACGGCAGCAGCCGCCAGCGCGGGCACCTCGAGCCGGAGCGCTTCCACAACGAGCCCTGCGAAGTCCTTCTGCCCAGCGGCTCCGCCGCCATCTACAAGCGCGCCATGCTGGAACAGACCGGACTGTTCGAGGAAGACTTCTTCCTCTACTGCGAAGACACCGACCTTGGGCTTCGCGGCCGCTGGGCGGGCTGGCGCTGCCTCTACATGCCGCGCGCCCGCGCCGCGCACCGCTACTCCGCCAGCGCCGGCGCGGCTTCTCCCTTGAAGGCGTGGCTCGTCGAACGCAACCGCCTGCGCCTCGTCGTCCGCAACTTCCCTCTTTCAATGATCTGCTCGAGCTTCCTTTGGGCGGCGGCGCGCTACTTCTGGCACGCGGTCGATCTCGTTTTCGGCCATGGCAAGGCGGCCGAATTCCGGCGCCGGGAAGGCGGCGCATGGCGCCTGCCGTGGCTCGTGCTCAGAGCCCACCTCGACCTCCTGCTCCATCTCCCGCGCCTGCTGGCCCAACGCAGGAGTCTCCGCCGCGCCCGCCGTATCCCGGCGCGGCAGTTCCGGGCTTTGCTCAAACGCTTCTCGATGCCTGTCCGCCAGGTGGCCTCATGGTGAACGGCGGCCGCACCTTGATCCTGATCCCCGCCTTCAACGAGGAGGCGGCCATCGGCGCCGTCGTGCGCGAGGTGCGGGAACTGCTGCCGGATCTGCCCGTTCTTGTCGTCGACGACGGCTCTGCCGACGGCACCGCCCCCGCCGCCCGCAACGCCGGCGCGCGCGTGCTCTCCCTGCCCTGTCATCTCGGCCTCGGAGGCTGCGTGCAGGCAGGCTACAAGCTCGCCTTCGAGCTCGGCTTCGAGGAGGTCGTCCGCATCGACGGCGACGGCCAGCACGATCCTCGCTTCATTCCCCGCCTGCTCGACACTCTCCGCCAGTCCGGCTGCGAAATGGTGATCGGCGTCCGGCGCGGCGCCGGCGGCGGATACGCCACCACGCTGCCCCGCCGCATCGGCATCCAGTGCTTCCGCCTCCTGCTGCGCCCCATCCTCGGCCGCGCCGTCGCCGACCCCACATCGGGCTTCGTCGCAGTCAACCGCCGCGCCCTGGAAGTCTTCGCCCGCAGCTTCCCGCTCGAATACCCGGAAATCGAAACGCTCGTCGTGCTCCAGCGGCGGCGCTTCCGCTTCGTGGAAGTGCCCTGCCCGGTGCGCCCGCGCCTGGCCGGGCGCAGCACCATCACGCCGCTGCGTTCCTTCTACTACGTCCTTCACGTCCTGCTGGGCGTCTTTGTCAACATCCTGCGTCTGGACGCGCGCCGCGCCGCGCGCGCCGTCGGAGAGACCTTCGATGATGGATCTGCTTGACATCCTCACTGTTTTCGGAATCCTGTTGCTGCTGATCGTGCTCCGCGCCATCCGCCGCGAACACATCCGCGTGGAGCATTCCGTCAGCTGGCTCGCGGCCGCCGCCGCCCTGATCGTTCTTTCCCGCTGCGGCCCGTGGCTGGCCTCTTCCGCCGCTGCGCTTGGCATCCGCGAGCCGTCCCTCGTGCTGCTGTTCCTGATCCTCGTCGTCTTCCTCGGCGTGTTCTACCGCTTCTCCCGCATCGTCTCCGAACTGAAAGACATGAACATCACGCTCACCCAGCGCGTGGCCATTCTCGAATTCCTCCTGAGGGAAAAGGATGGGGCGGCGTAAGCAACCAGCCGCACCCGCGGCGGCGTCCGTTCACGCGGTTCAGAAGACCGGCACCGGACAGGCGTCCTTTGCGCTCTGGATCCTCGCCCTGCTGCTGGCGGCGGCTTTCCTCGCCTATCTCCCCGCGCTCGGCGGCCCCTTTCTCTTCGACGATTTGAGCCTGGAGTCGTTGCTACAGTCCCCGCCGTCCTGGCAGTTGCTTGCCGCGCGAATCGCGCGTTCCGTCTCCAACCTGAGCCTGCTGGCGGAAGCCGGTCTCTCCGGCTCCAACCCGAAGAGCTTTCACTTCACCAACATCGCCCTCCACCTGCTCAACGGCCTGCTCGTGTGGAGGATTCTGGAGGCTCTGCTTGCTCGCCGCGGCCCACTCTCTCAAGCCGACCGCCTCGCCGCCGCCGCCGGCGCCGGCCTCTTCCTCCTCCACCCGCTGCAGACCGAAGCCGTCGCTTACATCTCCAGCCGATCCGAGGTCCTCTGCGCCTTTTTCGCCTACTCCGCGTTCCTCCTGTTTCTGCACGGCGTTGAAACAACGCTTCCGCGTTCGCTCGCCATCACCGCCCTGCTCGCTCTTGGCGCATTGAGCAAGGAACCGGCGGTCGCCATGGCCGGCGTGTTCGTCCTGTTCGATCTGCTCCTGCAGGAGCAGGCAGGCTTCCGGGCGCTGCTGCGCCGCTGGAAGCTCTATGTGCCGCTGCTGGCCGCCGCCTCGGCCGTCGGCATCAAGCTCTATCTGATGCTCTCTCGCGAAGGAACCGCTGGCGCTACAGGCAAGAACAAGCCTGTCGACTACCTGCTGACGCAGTTCGAAGTCCTCTGGCAATACTTCCGCCTTCTGCTCTTGCCCGTCGGGCAGAACCTGGATCATGCCTGGCCGGTGGCCAAGGCCCCCGGGAACGCCGGCGTCTGGCTGGGCGCGGCTGCCCTCGCCTGCCTGCTCGCAGTGCTTTGGCGCTTCCGCCGGCGCTACCCGCTGGCGCTGTTCGGAATGCTGTTCCTGCTCGTTCTTCTCGCGCCCACATCCTCCATCGTCCCAATCGACGACGCCATGGCCGAACGCCGGGTCTATCTCGGCTCGCCGGGAGTGGCGATGATTGCCGCCGAGTTCCTGCGCCGGCTTCGCCCTTCCGCCATTGCCTCCGGCGCCGCCGCCGTTCTCATCGTGCTCGCCGGACTCACCTGGAAGCGGGCCGAACTTTACACCGCCGCCATCCCCATGTGGGAAGACTCGGTCTCCTCGAACCCGAAAAACAGCCGCGCGTGGTTTCATCTCGGCTTTGCCTACTACGCCGATGGCCGCTGCTCCGACGCGGCACAGGCTTACGAAAAGGCCGCCTCCACCGCCACTGCCCCGGATTACCAGCTGCTGGTCAACTGGGCCACCGCGCTCGAATGCTCCGGCCGGATGGACGAGGCCATCGCCCGCATCCGCGAGGCCGAAAGGCTGGAACACCGCGCCCAGGGCCTCGCCATCCTCGGCCGTATCCATGCCAAACAGGGCCGCCTTGACGAAGCCCTGAATGTTCTCAACGAAGCTCTGCAGCTGGATCCTTCGGAGGAGAACGCCCTGGTCTTCCGGGGCAACGTGTATCTGCTCCGCAACCAGCCCGCCGAGGCCCTGGCCGACTACGAACAGGCCCTGCGCATGAATCCTTCGGATTCCGCCGCCATCACCGGCCGGCAGTCCGCCCTGCGCGCCCTCGGCCGCAGCCAGTGACGCCATGCGCATCGGCATCAATGCGCTTTACCTGATCCCCGGCCGCGTCGGAGGCACCGAAACATATCTGCGCTGTCTTGTCGCCGCTCTCGAACAGGCCGCCCCCGCCCACGACATCCTCGTCTTCACCAACCGCGAGACCGGCGCTCTCGGCCGGCGCTCGCGCGTGCAGCCCGTCCGCGCCCGCTGCCGCCCCTGCCGCATCCTCTACGAGCAGTGCGTCCTCCCGTTCGAAATCACGCGCCGCCGCGTCGACGTCCTGCTCAACCCCGGCTTTACCGCGCCCCTTGCCGCCCGCCTCCCGCAAGTCACCGTCTTCCATGATCTCCAGCACCTCCGCCACCCCGAATACTTCCGCTGGTTCGATCTGCCCTTCTGGCGCCTCCTGCTCCGGGCCTCCGCCACCCGCTCCACGCGCCTCATCGCCGTCAGCGAAGCCACCCGCCAGGACCTGCTCCGCTTCTACGGCACAGACGCCGCCGTCGTCCCCCACGGTGTGGAAGAAGACTTCTTCACCATCGCCGCGAATCGTGAGCCCGCGGGCTTCCTGCTCTATCCCTCCACCACGCACCCGCACAAGAATCACGAACGGCTCCTCCGCGTCTTTGCGCGCCTGCGCGCCGAACAGCCCTCCCTGCGCCTTGTCCTCACCGGCGTGCCCGGTTTCGCCGGCGAGCGCGTGCGCCGCCTGATCCGCGAGCTAGGCCTGGAAGAAGCGGTAGACTTGCGCGGCTGGCTCCCGCGCGAAGAACTTCTCGAGCTCTACCGCCGCGCCTCCGCCTTTGTCTATCCATCCCTGTTCGAGGGCTTTGGCATGCCCGTTCTGGAAGCGCTCGCCGCCGGGCTTCCGGTTGCCTGCAGCTCCATCGAGCCCTTGCGCAGCCTCGCCGGCGGCTGTGCGCTGCTGTTCGATCCGCAGAACGAAGACGAGATGCTCGCTGCGATCCGTACCCTGCTGGCGGGCGGAGCGCCCACGGGCGGCGCCGCACATGCGCGCCAGTTCACCTGGCGCCGCGCCGCCGAGCTCACCCTCCAGGCGCTCGAAGACGCCTACCGCAGGAAGTCTTCCAGCTGAAGCCTCGCGTCCGTCTTCTCGTCGCGGTACTTCACGATCACCGGCGTGTAAAGAGACAACCCCCAATCTTTGCCTGCACCCCGCGCCACCGCGCGCGAGCCCGCCACCACCACGGCTTCCTCGGGGATCACCAGCGGCTCATCTCCCTTCGCCGTGTGAATCTGGCCGCGAACGAGATCATACACCGGGGTGGAACGCGTCAGCACCACGCCGGCCGCCAGCACCGCGCGCCGCTTCACCACCGTTCCCTCATACACGCCGCAATTACCGCCCACCAGCACTTCGTCCTCGATAATCACCGGCATCGCGCCCACCGGCTCCAGCACGCCGCCGATCTGCGCCGCCGCCGAAACATGGCACCGCGCGCCCACCTGAGCGCAGCTGCCTACCAGCGCGTGCGAATCGATCATCGTCCCGTCGCCCACCCACGCGCCCACGTTCACGTACATCGGCGGCATGCAGGTGACCCCCTTGCCCAGATACGCGCCATCGCGGATCGAGGAGCCTCCCGGCACGATCCTCACCCCGTCCTCCGGCTTCAGCCGCTTCACCGGGTAGGTGGACTTGTCGAACCACGGCTGCCGCGCCGGGTCAATCGACATGTCCACCAGCGCTCCCATCCGGAAACCCAGCAGAATGCCCTTCTTCACCCACGCATTCACGCGCCAGCCCGTCGCGCTCGCACCGTCAGGCTCCGCCGCACGAATCCGCCCCGCGTTCAGCTCCTCCTTGAACGCCGAAAACAGCGCGAAATCAGCCGCGCTGTATCGCTCTGGCGGATTCTCGAAAAGCGCTTCAATCTGTGGTTGCATACCCCGACTCAGATCAACCCTGTCTGCTTCAGCACCTGCTCGATCCGCGCCATGCTCGCCTGCGAAGGCGGCACCAATGGCAGCCGCCACACCGGCTCGAGCAGCCCCATCCGCGCCAGCGCCGCCTTCACCGGAACCGGGTTCGACTCCACGAAATTCACTTCCATCAGCGCCAGCCACTGCTTCTGAAGCCGCCGCGCCGCCGCAAGATCGCCGTCCAGGCACGCCTGCGCCAGCGCGCGCATCGGACCGGGAATCTCGTTCGACGCTACCGAGATCACCCCACGCCCGCCCAGCGCCGCCAGCGCCAGCGTGATCGAGTCGTCGCCGCTCAGCACGTCGAACTCCTCCGGCACGGTGGCGCAGATCTGCGCCATCTGCGCGATGTTCCCGCTCGCCTCCTTCACCCCCACGATGTTGTCGATCTCCGCCAGCCGCCGCAGCGTTGCCGGCTCCACGTTCACGCCCGTGCGCCCCGCCACGCTGTAGACGACAATCGGCAGCCGCGTTGCGGCGGCAACCGCACGGTAGTGCTGGTACAGCCCTTCTTGCGTGGGCTTGTTGTAGTAGGGCGTCACGCTCAGCAGCCCGTCGGCGCCCATCGCCTCCAGCTCGCGCGCCAGCGCCGCCACCTCCGCCGTGTTGTAGCCTCCGCAACCCGCCAGCACCGGGCACTTCCCCTTCGCCTCTTCCAGCGTGATCTCCACCACGCGAAGATGCTCGCGGCGCTCCAGCGTGGGACTCTCGCCCGTCGTGCCGCACGGAACCAGAAAGTGGATTCCCGCCTCCAGCTGCCGCCGCACCAGGCGCCGCAGCGCCTCCTCATCCAGCGAGAGATCCTTCTTGAACGGCGTCACCAGCGCCGTGCCGCATCCGATGAACCGGCTCATGCCGCCTCCTGGTTCGCTCTGTTCTCGCACGCCACACTTCGCGCGCCGCTCATGACTCCGTCTCGCCGAACAGCAAGCCGCTGAACTCGTGGCAGCCTTTCAGCCCTTCCGCCAGCCGCTGCGCCGCCCACAGCGCGCCGCGCGCGAAACCCTCCCGGCTGCGCGCCGCGTGCCGCAGCGTGATGGTATCCGCCGCCGAGTCAAAGCCGATCTCGTGCGTTCCCGGAATCGCGCCCGCGCGGTTGCTCGCCGTGTCGATCCGCCCCTCGTAGCCCGCCCGCCGCATCGCCTCCACCAGCTTCAGCAGCGTGCCGGAGGGCGCGTCTTTCTTCGCGCTGTGATGGATCTCCCACGCCCACGCCTCGTACTCGGCGCGCCCGCGCAGCAGCGCGGCAGCCGCCGCCACGATGCGTTCGAACACGTTCACGCCGATCGAGAAATTCGGCCCGTAAACAAAGCCCGCGCCGCTGCTGGCAAATGCTTCTTTCACCTCGTCCAGCCGCCCGTACCAGCCCGTCGTGCCGCACACCGCCGGCACGCCCAGCGCCGCCAGCCGCAGCAGGTTCTCCGCCGCCGTCTCCGGCGTCGTAAACTCGACCGCCGCTGAAATTCCGCGGAAATTCTCCGCGGTCAGCCCGCTGCCCCCCGCGTTGTTGTGTACATCCAGAATCAGCCCCGTCTCGAAGCTGAACTCCGGCGCCAGCCGCTCCAGCATCCTTCCCATCTTCCCGTATCCGACCAGCGCCAGCTTCATTCAAACACCTCCGGATCCACCTCGCGGAAAAACTCGTCGTGCAGCGCCGCCACCGCCGGCACGACGTCTTCGTCGCGCACCACCAGGCTCACATTGTTGAACGATGCGCCGTGGCTGATCATCCGCACGTTGATCTCCCGCAGCGCCGTGAAAATGCGCGCCCCGATACCCGCCGTCTCCCGCAGCGCATCGCCCACCAGGCACAGAATCGCCTGGTCCGGCAGCACGCGCACGTCGGAGATCCGACCCAGCTCACGCTCGATCTCGGCAATTTGGCGCGGCTGGTCGATCGTCACCGCCACGCACACCTCGCTCGTCGTCACCAGGTCTACCGGCGTCTGATACCGGTCGAACACCTCGAAAATCCGCCGCAGAAACCCATGCGCCATCAGCATGCGCAGGCTGCGGATCTCCACCACCGTGATTCCCCTTTTGCACGCAATCGACTTGATCGGGTTGCGGCACGGCACCGTGTCGGCGACGACCACCGTGCCCTCCACTTCCGGACGCCGCGAATTCAGGATCCGCACCGGAATACTCTTCTCGATCGCCGGCTGCACCGTCGCCGGATGCAGCACCTTCGCCCCGAAGTAGGCCAGCTCGGCCGCCTCCGCAAACGAGATCTTCCGCACGCGCCTGCCGCCGGGCAGCACCCGGGGATCGCAGGTCAGCATCCCGTCGACGTCGGTCCAGATCTGGATCTCCTCCGCCCCGATGCCCGCCCCCGCAATCGCCGCCGAAAAATCGCTGCCTCCGCGCCCCAGCGTCGTCGTCACCCCTTCAGCCGTCGCGCCGATGAAGCCGCCCATCACCGCCACCCGCTTCTCGAGCAGCGGCGCCACCTTCTCCTTGAACCGCGCATACGTCCGGCTGTAGAGCGGCAGCGCCTGTGTGTGCCGGCTGTCGGTGACCAGCACCGAGCGCGCGTCCACGTGTGCCGCCGGAATCCCGAACGCCGGAAACGCCAGCGCGATCAGCTCCGACGAAAGCCGCTCTCCGTAGCTCGCCGTCTCGTCCCACAGCGCGGGAGTCACCTCGCCGGAGGCGGCGATCCTCTCGAGCGTCGACTCCAGCTCCTCGAAACGCTGCTTCAGCGCCGCTTCCGCCTCCGCCTGCTTATCCGCAGGCGCCAGCGCCGCCGCCTCCCGCCGGTGATACGCGAGCAGCTCTTCGGCGTCCCGCAGCGCGTCGCCCAGGTTGCCCGCGGCCGCCTTGTCCGCCGCCGCCAGCAACCGGTTGGTGGTCTTCCCCATCGCCGAGACCACCACCAGCGGCTTGCGCTCCAGGCGCGCGCGCACAATCCCCGCCACCCGCTCGATCGCAGCGGCGCTCTCCACAGAGGTGCCGCCAAACTTCATCACGATCATGGTTGCCTGCTACTTCAAGAGACCCTGGGCGTACATCAGCTCCGCGTTCAGCACCGCCGCGCCCGCCGCGCCCCGCACGGTGTTATGCGCCAGGCAGACGAACTTGTAGTCCAGCACGGAGCACGTCCGCAGCCGCCCCACCGTCACCGTCATGCCCTTGTCCCGCGCAGCATCGCGCCTGGGCTGCGGGCGGTTCTCCTCGCGCAGGTACAGAACCGGCTTCGGCGGCGCGCTTGGCAGCTTCAGCTTCTGCGGCTCCGCCGTGAAGCTGTCGTAGGCTTCGATCAGCTCATGGATCGTCGCCTTCCGGCTCAGGCTCACGCTCACCGCCACCGTATGCCCGTCGAGCACCGGCACGCGGTTGCAGTGTGCGCTCACTCGCGCGGGCAGATACTCGATGTGGTCGCCCGCGAACTCGCCCAGGATCTTCAGCGTCTCCGTCTCCATCTTCGGCTCTTCGCCCCCGATGAACGGAATCACGTTGCCCACGATGTCGAACGACGCCACGCCGGGATAGCCCGCGCCGGACACCGCCTGCATCGTCGTCGCCAGAACCTGCGTGATCCCGAACGGCTTCAGCGGCGCCAGCCCCATCGTCAGCGCCACCGTGGAACAGTTCGGGTTGGTGACAATCGCGCCCTTCCATCCCCGCTTGTGCTGGTGGTCGATGAGCCGCAGGTGCCCGGCGTTGATCTCCGGCACCAGCAGCGGCACATCCGGCTCCATGCGGTGGTTCCTGGAATTGGACACCACGTAGTGTCCCGCCTCGGCGAAAGCCCGCTCGATCTCGGTGGCCACGGAGGCATCCATCGCTGAAAAAACAAGTTTGGGAGCTTTTGTATCAGGCTTGCACTCCTGCACGGTCAGCTTCGCCACGTTCGGCGGCAGATCCCCGTCCAGCCTCCAGGCGGCCGCCTCGGGATAAGGCTTGCCCGCTGACCGGTCGCTCGCCCCCACCCAGGTCAGCTCAAACCAGGGATGGCCTTCCAGAAAACGGATGAAATTCTGGCCCACCATGCCGGTGGCGCCCAGCACGCCAACTTCGATCTTCTTCATGTCTGCCTCTTGTCTCCAGTTCTTCCGGCCGGCTGCAGAGCGTGCTGCCGCCCGCCGCCGGCCCTTTCGCCTTCAGGCCGCGAGAAGCCGCTTCACCATGGTCCGGTAAAGGCCCACTGCCGCGGCCAGCTGCGCCTTGGGCACGCGCTCTTCGCTGGTGTGAGCGACGTGAATCGAGCCCGGTCCGATCAGGAACGGCTCGCCCCAGGCGCCTCCAAAGGCCGGAATATCGGTGGTGAATGCCACCACCGTCGTCTCAAATCCATCCAGCGCGCCCAGTCTCAGCGCGGGGATGCACAAAACCTCCCGGGCTTCCGCCAGCCCTTCCACTGCCCTGGCCACTGCCTCCCGCAGCGGCGCCGGATCGCCCACCAGACGGAACATCAGCGCGGCTTCCGCATGATCCGGTATTACGTTCGGCGCGCGTCCGCCGGAAATCTGACCGATGTTGAGCGTGCACGCGCCCAGCACCGGATCCGTGGGCAGCCCGATGGTGCGCACTCGCGCCAGCGCGTCCAGCAGTTTCTCGATCGCCGATTCGCCCAGTTCCGGATAAGCCGAATGCGCCATCCTGCCGCTTGCACGCAGCTCGTACCGCAGCGCCCCCTTGCTGCCCACCGCCAGACGGTTCTCCGTGGGCTCGCCGTTGATCAGATACCGGCTCCCCCGCGGATGGCGCGCGGCGAAATACGCGCCGGCGCTGTTTTTCTCCTCGCCCACCACGAACAGCAGCGCAAAGCCTCGCGCGCCCTCCTCCAGCAGCTGCTCCGCGGCGCAGATCATTGCCGCAATGATCCCCTTCACATCGCAGGCGCCCCGCCCCCAGATGTGCTCCTCGTCCTCGCGCGAGGGACAGAACGGCGGCACCGTGTCCAGATGGGTCGAAAGCGTCACCACCGGCTCGCCGAAACACGCGAGCACGTTGTTCCTCCGCGGCTCCACTTCCATCTTCTCCACACGCCCGCCAAAGCGTGCGGCAAGCCCGCCCAGCAGCGAGAACAGATAGTCGCCGATCCGCTCCTCGCCGCCGGTGACGGACTCGATGTCCACAAGCGTGCGGGTCAATGAGAAGACATCCATGGAGTGGCGGGAACTTAGAGGATAACCAATCCCGAAACGCCGCTTCAAGCTCGCGCCAGAGGCCTCGCCCTGCCGCTACTCCGCCGTCAAGCGAACCACGCCCGGACAACTGGCCCGCACTGTCTTCCCCGCCGCCGTGATCTCATACTCGCCCCGAAAAGCGCGGATGCGGAACGCGCCATCTTCGCCAGCCGCGCCCTCCGCTTCCGTGCGCCACCGCCCGTGCACCAGCTCCCGCCAAACGGCGTAGTTCGGCTTCTCCGACCAGTCCTTCCGCAGCATCGCCCCCGCCGGGCGCCAGTGCCGCCCCTCCCAGAAGCCCCACATCAGGAACGCATCCACCCGCGGGTGGCTGAAGCACACGGTGAGGAAATCCCGCGTGAATTCCGCCTGCAATTTCTCGTCTTTCGTCTCGAAATCAAACTCCGTGATCCGGATCGGAAGGTTGAATTCTCCGAACAGATCCAGGATTTCCAGCATCTTTTCCGGAGGCGTCGTCTCCCGGAAATGCCCTTGCATCCCGATGCCGCCGAGCGGCGCGCCGCGGTCGAGCAGGAACCGCAGTGTCTCGTAGAAATGCTTCCGGTGCGCCTCGTCGCGGCCGCCCGCGGCCAGAATATTGAAGTCGTTCAGATACAGCACCGGCTTCGGATCGAACTCCTTGGCCGCCTTGTACCATTCCGCCATCTCTTCCCGCCCGAGAATGTCGATCAGGTCGTGGTTGGTGTACGGCTCGTTCACCACGTCCCAGTCTTCCAGCAGCCCCCGCGTCGCCGCCACCTCGTCGCGGATATGGCCGAGCACGCGCTGGCGGAGCGCCGCCGGATCGCCCGCCAGCTCCTTCAGGTCCCGGGGCAGCCAGCGCCATCCGGGCCAGACCAGCGTGTGTCCTCTCACCCGCGTGATGCCGTTCGCGTGCAGCCACTCGAGCGCCTTCAGCGCCACGCTCCGGTCCCGCTCCCACTGCGGCCATTTCAGGTCATTTTCGAGCACCGCCATGTTGAAGTTGTCAACAATGGCGCGCCGGTATTTCTCCGAATCCCCGCCCTCTTCCACCAGAAATCTCCCCGCCACGGCCGTGCCCCATCCGAAGGCGTGCTTCGTCATCCGCACCCGCACCGGCGCCCCTGCCGACGGCCGCCCGTCCGGACGGGCCACCTGCACTACAAGCTCGCCTTTGCGGATGCGGTCGATGCGCGCCTCGGCCGCCTCCCGCCATCCCTGCGCAGCCGCCGCCATTCCGGCCAGCCCTGCCAGCGCAGCTGCAAGAATCGCCTGCCGGTTCATTCGCTCATTTCTCCTGGCTCGAAAGGTTCCGCGCCCGGCCGTTCAGGTGGCGTGGATTTTTCTTACGATATCGCAGTTCTCGGCGATCTCATCCTTGAACTTCGGCCACATGCCCACAATCACCGCGTCGCCCGGCTTGATGTGCGCGAAGGCGAAGCGGAACGCCGCCTCGATCTGCTCCCGCCCCCATCCAGCCCGCCCCGCGCCCAGGATCTTGAACCCCAGGCAGGGCTTCGCCGTCTGACGGATCACGCGCGTCATCCGTTCCGGGTCCTTCTCGAGGAACGGCTCTCCCAGCGGCCGCTCGCCGTTCAGCGACGCTCTCGTCTGTTCCGGCGTGCGGGTCACATGATAGAAGCACGCCATGTAGTAATCCACCGGCCAGCCCTTCTCTTCGATCCATTCGATCACCGCCGGGTTGTGCGTCGAGACGCCGGCCATCACGCCTGTGTCCCGCACCCGTTGCACGAACTCGAGCACCCGGTCCATCCTGCCTTCGCGGAACGCCTCGTCGGTGCGGTTGCCGTGATGCGCCATGCCAAGAAATCCCAGCCTCGCCACCTCCGGGATCATCGAGAAGTCCTTGTGCAGCTCGAAATCGCTCAGGAGGAATGTCCGGATTTTCGATCCGCGCTCCCGCACGCCCCTCAACGTCTCGATTGTTTCTTTCTGGTAATGCAGCTGCCATGTTGTGATCCCTGCCCGCTCTGCCGCCAGAATCGTCTCGATGCGCCGCTCCGGCGTCATCCACTCCCGCATGCACTGGTCAAGGATCCGGTTGAAGTGCGAATACCCCATCAACGGATTGGTCCCGATCACGAGCCTCGAAATCTCGTGCCTGCCTCCGAATTTCACCGACGGCAGCGGCGCGCCCGCGCCAGCCACGGCGGGCGCGGCTGCGGCGGCTTGCAGAAAGGCTCGGCGGGTCGCTGGCATGGAAACCCTCCTCGAATTCAGATTGGAACATCCTGTTTATACGGGAATCGCCCTTCGCAGTCAAGGCCGCCTGTATCCTGTCTCTATGGCACTGCATCCGCTCGCCGGACGCCCCGCCCCGGCAGAATTCCTCGTCGATGTGCAGGAACTGCTTCGCGCGTACCACTCGCGCACTCCCGATATGAGCGACCCCCACCAGCGCGTCAGCTTCGGCACAAGCGGACACCGCGGCTCTTCGCTACAGGCCACTTTCACCGAGGCGCACATCCTCGCCATCGCCCAGGCCATTTGCGACTACCGCCGCCACCGCGGCATCACCGGCACGCTCTTCGCCGGCAAGGACACGCACGCCCTGTCCGCCCCCGCCGAGCGCACCGCCGTCGAAGTCTTCGCCGCCAACGGCGCCGACGTCGCCATTCAGGCAGGCGATGGCTTCACCCCGACTCCCGTCATCTCGCACGCCATCCTGCAGGCCAACCGCGGCGGCGCCGCCGTCTCCGACGGCGTCGTCATCACTCCCAGCCACAATCCCCCCGCCGACGGCGGCTTCAAATACAACCCGCCCGACGGCGGCCCCGCCGGCTCCGATGTCACCTCGTGGATCGAGCGCCGCGCCAACGAGCTGCTCGCCGATGGCAACCGCGACGTCCGCCGCATCCCCTTCGAGCAGGCGCTCCGCTCCCCGAACGTCCGCGAAATCGACTTTGCCGGGCCTTACATCGACGACCTCGCCTCGGTCATCGACATGGATGCGATCCGCGCCGCCGGCCTGCGCATCGGCGTCGATCCTCTCGGCGGCGCCGCCGTCCACTATTGGGAACGCATCGCCGCGCGCTACGGCCTCAATCTTGCCGTCGTCAATCCCCGCGTCGATCCCGCCTTCGCCTTCATGACCCTCGATCACGACGGCAAGATCCGCATGGACTGCTCCAGCCCGTATGCCATGGCGGGTCTCGTCAGCCTCAAGGACCAGTTCGACATCGCCTTCGGCAACGATCCCGACACGGACCGCCACGGCATCGTCACGCCCACCGGAGGCCTGCTGAATCCGAACCACTACCTCTGCGCTGCCATCCGCTACCTCTGCACCCACCGTGGCGATTGGCCCGCCGCCGCGCGCATCGGAAAAACTCTGGTCTCCAGCGGCGTCATTGACCGCGTCGCCGCCGCCGCCGGGCGCGCCGTCTGCGAAGTCCCCGTCGGCTTCAAATGGTTCGCGCCCGGCCTCTACGACGGCTCGCTCTGCTTCGGCGGCGAGGAGAGCGCGGGGGCCAGCTTCGTCCGCCGCTCGGGCGCCGTCTGGACCACAGACAAGGACGGCATCCTCCTCGGTCTGCTCGCCTGCGAGATCACCGCCGTCACCGGACGCGACCCCGCCCAACATTACCGTGACATTGAAAACACCCTGGGCCGTTCCTTCTACACCCGCATCGACACGCCCGCCACCCCGGAGCAGAAGGCGAAGCTGTCGCGCCTCGACGCTGCCTCCGTCACGGACTCCGAACTCGCCGGCGATCCCATCCTCGCCAAGCTCACCGCCGCGCCGGGCAACGGCGCCCCCATTGGCGGCCTCAAGGTCGTCACCGATGGCGGCTGGTTCGCCGCCCGCCCCTCGGGCACCGAGAACATCTACAAGCTTTACGCCGAAAGCTTCCGCAGCCCTGAACACCTCCAGCGGATTGTCGAAGAGGCTCGCGCCCTCGTGCTCCGCGCCCTCTCCTGACCGCTCAATCCAGCGCTGCAATCTCGCCCGGCACGATCTTCCTCGTTCGCGGCAGATAGCCGCGATAACTGAGGTAGCCGACCGCCGCCAGGGTCCCCACAAACACCACCAGCTTGATCACGTCCGTCTCACGGTTGAGCGGCAGCGTCTTCCACAAGATCCCCAGCACCGGCTGCGCGATGCACATCGCCCACACCGTGCCGTAGAAATAACGCCGCTCGTCGCCTTCGCCCGCCGTCGAAGGCTTCACTCGCGGCAGCTTGCCCATCAGCCCGAGAATCCAGATCGGCACAGCCACCGGAAAGTAGCCGTACCAGTAGATCTGCTTCAGCATCCACTTCCCTGTGGCCACCGCCACGAGCAGCCCCGCCAGGTTCAGCAATCCGTAGGTCACCGCCGCGCTCCAGGCGAACGTGTAACAGATGCGGCGGTACAGCGGGTTCGGCTTGTCCTCGGTGAACCGGATGATGTAAGGCGCCGGCTCGCAGCCCGGCAGCTTCCCGCGCAAGCCGGCAATGCCCGTCCCGATGAGAACCGCCGCCAGCCACCACGTCATGCGGCCCCCGAAACCCTCCTCGAACAAACGGAACACCATCGGTCCGGGAATCAGAAAGAACACAAAAATCCAGATGGGCCAGTGGTTGAACCGGTAGTAAAGCTTGTTGCGCGTGCGGATCTTGCGCTGGCTGGCCAGTTCGATCTTGACGTCACCCATACAAACTTTCCAGTGTGCCACAGAAGCCGCCGCCTGCCGGCGGTAGAATGCGGCTCATGCGGATCGATCTCGACGGCCAGAAAGCTCTCGTCACAGGCGGCGCCCGCGGCATCGGCGCGGCCGTCGTGGAAGCCCTGCGCGCCTGCGGCGCGGAAGTCCTCATCGCCGACATCCTCGGCGAGCCTCCCGTGGACGTCTCCGATCCGCGCTCACTGGAAGAAGCGTTCGCCCGCGCCGGCGAGGTCGATATCGTTGTCGCCAACGCCGGCGCCGCCCTCTTCCACCGTCTCGACGAAACGCCCGTGGAAGGCTGGCAGCGCCTGCTCGACATCAACCTCACCGGCGTGTTTCACACTGTCCGCCTCGCCGCGCAAGTCATGAAGCCCCGCCGCCGCGGCTCGATCATCCTCACCGCCAGCACCAACTCCTTCGACGGCGAGGCCGACCTGGCCGCCTACAACGCCACCAAGGCGGGCCTGCTCGGCCTTCTCCGCACCGCCGCCAACGAACTCGGCCCCTGGGGCATCCGCGTCAACGCCGTCTGCCCCGGACTCATCCGCACGCCTCTCACGGCGTCACACTTCGCACAGCCGCAACTGCTCAAGGAATACTTTCGCCACATCCCCCTCGGCCGCGGCGGCGAGCCCGCGGAGGTCGCGTCGGCTGTAGCCTTCCTCGCCTCTCCGCTCGCTTCCTACATCACCGGCGCCGCCCTCCTCATCGACGGCGGGCAGATGGCGGCCAAGTTCGGCATCTGGGACGAGAGCTTCGCCCGCTTCTCCTCGGATCACTGGGAGCTCGCGCCACCCTCCTCCACCACCGCCTGAATCGTCGCCGGCGCATTGCCCTCCAGCCGGTTGTTCACGAACAGGAACGCCACCTGCCGCCGCTGCCTTGCCCGCTCGATCAACGCCCGCAGCGCGCTCCGCGCCCCTTCGTTCACCTCCTGCACGCGGTCGTAGGGCTCGAATCGCGCCACCGCCTGTTCATAGCTTCGCCCGTTCCTCAGCAGCGCCCGCGCCGCCAGGAAGTCCGGCGTGTAGGCTGCCTCGATCCGCACCTGCTCCTCGAGCGGCGGCATCCGCGTCCAGGCGTTGAACACGTGCGCCGCCCCGTGCTCTCGCAGCGCGTCGAAGTAGGGCTCGTCGAGGTACTCCTTGTTCCTCACCTCCACCGCATATCTCCACCCCTCGGGCAGCGCCGCCAGAAACGCCCGCAGGTCGGCGGCGAATGGCGCCACTCCCTCGTACAGCCGCTTGCCCATCGTGCCGAACTCGAACATCAGCACTCCGATCCGCTCCGCGTATGGCTCGAGCGGCTCCAGGAACGCCCTGCGGAACAGCTCCGCATCCAGGTAATGTTCGTTCGCCTTGCCCGCCCTGCCGCCGTAACGCGCGTGCCCCGGCCACTCCTTCACCGTGATCTCTTCCGGCACTTTCAGACCGAACATCAACTGCGGCGGCGCCGCCCCGAACAGCCGCTGCCAGTACTGGCGCGACGGAAACTGGTAGAACGAAAAATCGCCGCCCACCGCCGGGAACACCTCCCCGTATTCGGCCAGGCACTCGGCTTCAAACTTCTTCTGCGAAAAACGCCCGCGCGTCATGTACCGCTCGCGCGTGTAGATCTGCCCCATCCATCCTTCGTACTTCCACGAACTCGTGCCCAGGTAGATCCCCTGCGCCGCCAGCTCCCGCAACCGCGCCGCCAGCCGCTCCCGCGGAGTGCCCGCATCCCCGAAAAGCTCCAGGTTCTCCATGCGCCTCTCTCGCCCCCTATTGTCGCCCGGCCGCGCCGGGGGGATTGACACGCCGCCAGGAAGTGTAAAAAATTATAGTATGCAGCTCACGGCCAGGCAGCAGGAGATTCTCGACTTCATCCTCGGCTACCGGCGCGCCAACGGCTGTTCGCCTTCGATCCCCGAGATCCAGAGCCATTTCGGCATCAGCAGCCCCAACGGCGTCGCCGGGCATCTGCGGGCGCTGGAAGCCAAGGGCGCCATCCGCATGGGCAACCGCGGCTCGCGCCGCATCGACGTCCCCACCGAAATGCCGCCTCCGCCGCGCCTGTTTGCGCTGCCCTCCTATGGCGCCATCCCCGCGGGGCCGCCGCAGTCTGTCGGCGCCGGACCCGCCGAGAGCGAAGCCTGGTTCGACGAGGCGCTGCTCGGCTTCCGTCCCAAGCCCGGCTCCTTTCTGCTCAAAGTGCGCGGCGATTCCATGAAAGACGCCGGCATCCTGGACGGCGACATGGTCGTCGTCGAACCCAACCCCTCGCCCCGCGCCGGCCAGATCGTGGCCGCTCTCATCGACGGCGAATCCACGCTCAAGCGCCTGGTGCGCGTCCGCGGCGCATGGTATCTCAAGGCCGAAAATCCCGCCTATCCCGAACTGCACCCGCGCGCCGACCTCGTCATCCAGGGCGTCGTGCGCGGGGTCATTCGCCGCCTCGGCTGAACGCCCGGACCGGTGTATGCTGTTCTGCATGACGCAGCCGGAACCTCCCTCGCCGCCGCAGGAGGCCCGCGGCGAGGACGCCGAGCCCATGCTCTGGTGTCCCGTTTGCTCGGCCCGCCTCGAACAAAAACAGTGCAAATTGTTCTGCCCGCGCTGCGGCTATTACATGAGCTGCGCCGACTATTACTGACCCGTCCCTCGCGCGGCCCGCATGGCTCCGCGAGGCGGAAGTCCTGGCCCGCCGGAATCCACGCGATATGTTCTCTCTCGTCCTGACCTGCACGGAGCGCGAAGCGGAAACTCTCTCCGCCGAATTGTGGGAGAAGGGCGCGGCCGGCATCGAGGAAACCACCCTGCCCGGGGGCCGCTGCCAGCTGCGGGCGTACTTCGAAAACCCCGAGGGACTCGCCGAGGCCTTCGCTTCTTTTCATCCCCGCCGCGAGCCGGTGCCGGACATCGATTGGGAATCGGCCTGGCGCCAGGCCTGGCCCGCCTTCCCTGCCGGCAAGCGCCTTTACCTCGCCCCGGAGTGGGATGAAAGCCCCACGCCCCCCGGCCGCCTCCGCCTCATCATCCACCCGGGCCAGGCCCTTGGCACCGGCGCACACCCCGCCACGCGGCTCTGCCTCGAGGCGCTCGATTCCCGCCTTCAGCCGGACCAGACCGTCCTCGACGTGGGCACAGGCTCCGGCATCCTCGCCTCTGCCGCCCTTCTGCTGGGCGCCCGCGCTGTCGCCGCCTGCGACATCGACTTCGACTCCCTCCTCGTCGCCCGGCGCAACCTGCTTTCCGACGGCCTTCGCGCCGCGCTCTTCTGCGGCTCCGCCCGCGCCCTCCGCGCCCGTGCCTTCGACGTCGTCGTCGCCAACATCAACGCAGCCACCCACGCGTCCCTGGCCGGCGAGTACGCCCGGCTCGCGCCCTCCACCCTGATCCTCGGCGGCTTTCCCGGCCGCGACACGCCCGAACTGGAATCGCTCATGCGCCGCCACGGTTTCCTGATGGCGGCGGCGCTCGAATCCGAAGAATGGAGGTGCCTCGTCCTGTGCAGCGCCGCTCGTTCCTGAAGACCCTGGCTTCCCTGCCCGCCTTCGCGGATCCTCCGGCGCCGCACCGAGTCACGGCCGTCGAGCTGATCCGCCTCCACGGGCGCAGAACCGTCACGCCCGGCGTGGACGGGCAGCACCAGGTGCAGCCTCTTCACGTCTATCCCCAGTTCCGCCCCAAACCCTACCGCGACGACCCGCAGCCCCCGCGCGAGGCGCCCTTCTCCGCCATCTACCTTTCCATCCGCACGGATCGTGGCAGCCAGGGGCTCTACGGCCCCATCGACCGCGAAGCCGCGATTTTGATTGAAACACAACTCAAGAATCTTGTCCTGGGCAAGGACGCCATGGCCGTGGAGACTGTGTGGGACCTGCTCTACCGCTCCAACCGCCACTTCCGATCCTCCCACCCCATGATGGCCATCTCGGCAATCGACAATTGCCTCTGGGACCTCCGCGGCCGCGTCCTCGACTCGCCCGTCTACAGGCTCCTCGGCGGCCCCTCCCGCAATGCCGTCGAGGCCTACGGTTCGGCCCTCGGCTTCTCCGTCGAGCCCGGCGCCGCCGCCAAGAAGGCCGTCGAACTCAGCCAGCAGGGCTTCCGCTCCCAGAAATGGTTCTTCGCCCACGGCCCCGGCGACGGCCCTGAAGGCGTCCGCCGTTGCGCCGAGCTCGTCTTCGCCCTCCGCATGGCCGCCGGCCAGGACGTTGACCTCATGTTCGACGCCTTCATGGGCTGGACCCTCGACTTCGCCCTCGCCTGGGCCCGCCGCGTCGAATCCCAGCATCCCCGCTGGATAGAAGAGGCCTTCCTGCCCGATCAACTCGACTCGTTCGCCGCTCTCCGCCGCGCCACGTCGATCCCCGTCGCCGCCGGCGAACATCTCTATAGCCGCTGGGAGGTCAAACGCTACCTCGACGCACAGGCGATCAACGTTGTCCAGGCCGATCCGGAATGGTGCGGCGGCGTCAGCGAACTGCTCAAGATCTGCCACCTCGCGTCGGCCGCCGGCGTCCAGGTCATTCCCCACGGCCACTCTCTCCACGCCGCCCTCCACGTTGTCGCCGCCCAGCCGCCTTCGCTCTGCCCGCTGGTCGAGTATCTCATCCTCAAAATGCGGAGCTATTATTTTTTCGAAAAACGCCAGCTCGTCCCCGATGGCGGCTTCATCCCGCTGCCTGAAGCGCCAGGCTTCGGCATCGAATTCGACGAGTCGAAGATCGAAAAACGCGAAGCTTTCCGCCCCTGATTCCGGCTACTCGAACATCTCCGCGGCCGGCGACACCCGCGTGTTTTCCGCCCGCGCGCCGAGAGGCCGCCTGGCCACCCGCTCGTCTTCCATCCGGATCCGTTCCGCCTTTGGCGTGTTGTATTCCACCGTCGACGGCGCCTCTTCGAGGATCCGCCCCTTCAACTCCTCCATCCCCGGCCCGGCAAACGCGAACGCCAGCGCCTGCGGCCGCAGGTGCCGCTCCGCCGCGCGCCGCACGTCCTCCCTCGTGAGCTCCCGCAGCCGCTCCCGCAAGTACTCCGATTGCAGTCCCGTGCCGTAATACATTCCGTCGATTTCGTGCCCCAGGCGCGCGCTCAACCCCTCCTCGAGGAGAGTGAAATGCCTGGAAAGAAACGTCCGCGCCGCCTCGAATTCCTCCTCCGTCAGCCCCTCCTCTGCGAGCCTTTCCACCTCCGCTAACGCCAGGCGCGTGGCAAAATGCGCATACCCGGGCCCCACCGGGCGGATCCACAACTCGAAAATCTGCCGCCGCCGCGCATGGTTTGGCTCCGGCTCCAGCAGAAACATCGGCGCCGGAAAATACTCGATGTACGCGTAATCGCCATAGTTCAGCCCGCGCTGCTGCCGCAGGCTCTCAAACAGCCGCCCTCCGCTCGAGCGGTGCTGTCCCAGCGCTGACGTCGCCGCCAGCAACGCCGGATAATCTTCGTGCCCGCGCAAGACATCGATCGGAAACCCGACCGAAATCGCCACGCCCTCCGCCGGCTTTTCCACGAAAATCATCCGGTGATTCTCGACTCGCGCCGCCGCGGGCGCATCCCCGCCGCTGCGCGCCTTCGCCGGCAGCGCCCCGAGCCCTTCGCGCAGCCGCTGCGCCACCCGCCCCGCCTTCGCGCCCCCGCAGGCGATCCACACGTTCTCCCGGCTGAACTCCGCCGTGTGGAACTCGCGCACGTCCCGGAGCCCCAGCCGCCGCAGCGAGCTTACCCGCCCCGCGCAGGGGTGACCGTACGGGTGCCCCTCGAACACCAGCCCGTAGAGCGCCTCCCGCGCCAGCTCCTCGTCGTTCTCCCCGCGAAGATCCGCCTCCAGGTAATGCACCGCGTCTTCACGCAGCCGAAGGAAATCCTCCTCGCGCCACCCCGGATCGCATAGCATCTCGATCACCAGATCCGCCATCTCCTCCGCATGGTCGGCGTGGCAGTCCATCCGCAAACACGTCATCTCCTTGTCGACGCTCACATCCACGACGGCGCCCC
Organism: uncultured Arcobacter sp.; assembly: GCA_964458495.1. Lineage (GTDB taxonomy): Bacteria > Acidobacteriota > Terriglobia > Bryobacterales > Bryobacteraceae > JANWVO01. The sequence continues at coordinate 143,765 of CAYWJB010000004.1, read as the reverse complement.
GCGGAAACAAAAACTCCAGAATCTGTTTGTAGCTCCGCCGCCTCGTCCCTCCGTGCGCCAGCATCTGCCCGGCCAGCCACGCCACGCCCTCGCGTCCCGCCGGATCCGTCGCCGAACCCGCCCGGAACACCACCCGCACCGATACCAGCGGTCCGCCGTCCTCCCGCACAATCACCCTCATCCCGCCTTCTCCTCCAGCGTCGCCACCGTCCTTGTCCCGGGTCCGAACCACTCGCGCGCCGCCTTCGCCACATCCTTCGGCCCCGTGTCCCCCATCGTGGCGAACAACCGGTTCACCGTCTCCGGCGTGCGGCGCAGTCCGATGTAGGGCGCCAGCGCCGCCGCCACCGCCTCGCTGCGGTCCAGCCCCAACACAAACCGGTACCGCAGATGGCTCTTCACCCTCGCCACCTGCTCTTCTTCAGGAGGTTCGGCTGCGATCCTTTCCAGCTCCTCCTCGATCGCCCGCCGCACGTCCGCGACGCGCTCCGGCTGCTTCACCCGCGCCACCACGGTGAACAGGTAGGGATCCGCGTGATCCACGGCATTCGCCCAAAGCTCGTCGGCCCACTGCTGTTCGATCACCAGCCGCCGGTACAGCTCCGACCCCTGGCTGAAACACAGCGCCGAGATCAGATCGAGCGCGGCGCATTCCCGCCGGTCGTCCGCGTAGGCAGGCGCCTTCTGCGCCACCGCCACATAGGGCAGCGTGTGCGTCTCCCACTCGATCCGCGCTTCCCGCAACCCGCGCTGCCGCGGCTCCTCCGGAACCTCCAGCCGCCACCGCCCGCGCCGCCATCCGCCCCAGTGCCGCTCCACCATCCCCCGCGCCGCCTCCGGCGCCACGTCGCCGCACAGCAGAATCGTCGTGTTCTCCGGGCGGTAATACCGGTCGAAGAACTCCAGGCTGTAGCCGTACATCTCCGGCATCCGCTCGATGTCGCGCAGAAACCCCATCGTCGTGTGCTTGTAGGGATGCGCGTCAAATGCCGTGTCGCGCAGCACCTCGAACAGCCGGTTCAGCGGCTCGGCGCTGTCCTTCCAGTATTCGCCCAGCACCGCCAGCGCTTCCGTGCGAAAGTCCTCCTCGCAGTATTCGAGACGCTGGAACCGGTCCGCCTCCATCCCGAGCAGCGATTCCAGATCTTCCACGGCCAGCGTCGTGTGATACACCGTCCGGTCGTCGTCCGTGTACGCGTTCGACGCCGCGCCCATCCGTTGCAGCTCGCGCTCGTAGCGCTCCGGCGGAAACGCCCGCGTCCCGCGGAACATCATGTGCTCGAAAAAGTGCGCGAACCCGCTGCGCCCCGGCTCCACTTCATTGCGCGACCCGGCGTGCACCACGATGTACACGCTCGCCACGCCCCGCCACGGGAGCGGCACGGCCACCAGCCTCAGGCCGTTTTCGAAATCGTGCTGCTCGTAGCGCCAGGGAAAAGCCTCTCGTTGCGCCATGATTCTCCGCGAATCTCCTCGAACACCTCCGCCGCCGCCAGAACCCGCTCGTCCTCGTACGGTGCGCCGATGAACTGCACTCCCACCGGCATGCCGTTGCGGTCGATTCCCGCCGGCGCCACCGCCGCGGGCAGTCCCAGCAGGTTCGACGGAGTCAGCGGACGCGCCGCCTCCGCCACCGGCACCGGCGGCTGGCGGTGCGGATACGCCGTCACGCCGAACGCCGGCGCTACAACCACCACATCCGCTCCCCAATGTTCCAGCAGCCGCGCGCGCATCGCATCGCGTTCCGCCAGCACGCCCAGCAGCCGTTCCGCCGTCACCTGCCCGCGCGCCTCCGCCATCAGCGCCGTCCCGGTCCACGCGCACTCCTCCTCCCGCCCTGCCGTCATCGCCCGCAGACTCTGCGTGATCAGATCGACGAACAGCACGCGCCACAGCTCATGCGCGCCCGCAATCAGCCGCGCGTCGAATTCCGCTCTTGCGAACCCCGCCTCCCACAGCCGCAGGGCCGCCCTCTCCGCCGCCGCCGCGCACTCCGCCTGCACGCCGTCCGGCAGCCACAGCGCGATTCTCGTTGCCCCCGCCGGCGCCCGCAAGGGCACGGGCGCGCTGAACGGGTCGCGAACATCCCACCCCGCCAGCGTTTCAAACAAAATCCGCACATCCCGTGCGGTGCGCGCCATCGGCCCGCCCACCCCCATGAAGCCCGCCGGGTGCCCGATCACCGGCCAGTGCCCGCCCGCCCCCACGCGCCCCGGCGTCGGCTTCAGCCCGCAAATCCCGCAGAAATGCGCCGGCTCGCGGATCGACCCGCCCCCGTCGCTGCCCACGCCCCCGGCGCTCATGCAGGCCGCAATCGCCGCCGCCTCCCCGCCGCTTGAGCCGCCCGGGGTGCGCGTCAGCTCCCACGGGTGGTTCGTGCGCCCGACGATGCGGTTGTCCGTCTCGTAGTAGTACAGGAACTCCGGCGTCGAGGTCTTGCCGACGATCACCGCCCCCGCCGCGCGCAGCCTCGCCGCCGCGGTCGAGTCCCGCTCCGCGCGCTCGCCTTTTCTCAAAAGGCTCCCGCACCAGGTCACGCGCCCGGCAAGGTCGAAGCTGTCCTTCACCGTCACCGGAATGCCCGCCAGCGGTCCTTTCAGCTGCTCCCGCGCCCGCGCCCTCGCCTCCTCCGCGTACACTTCGATGAAGGCGTTCACCTGCGGGTTCGTCCTCTCGATCTCTTCAAGGTGCGCCTCCACCAGCTCCCCCGCCGTCGTCTCGCCCGTTTCCAGCGCCTCGCGCATCCGCCACAGTGGCACGCGGTTCCACATGACTCCAGCCTAGCAACCAGCAGGCCCGCTGCTACAATGGCGCATGTGGCGGCTCTGACCTTCGAACAGGCGCGCGGCGAGGTGCTTCAGCGAGTCGCCGAACACGCCGCTCCGCCCCCGGTCGAGTGGGTCCCGCTCGAAGAAGCCCCCGGGCGCGTCCTCGCTCAAACCATCTCCGCCGACCGCGATTACCCCCCGGAGCCTCGCGCCATGCGCGATGGTTTCGCCTTGCAGGCCGCTTCCACCCCGGGGGCCTTCCGCATCCTCGGCGAAGTCCGCGCTGGCGAGCCCTGCCGCTTCCGCGTTGGTCCCCAGGAGGCCGTCGAGATCATGACGGGCGCCTCTGTGCCTGAGGGCGCCGACGCCGTCGTCATGATCGAACACGTCTCGGTGGACAACGGCAGCCTGCGCGTTCCCTCCCCTGTGGAGCCCGGCGCCCACATCAGCCCCCGCGGCTCCAGCCTCGCCTGCGGCGCGCCGGCCGTCGAGCAGGGCGCCCGCCTCACCCCTGCCACGACAGCCATCCTCGCCTCCGTCGGCGCCTCCCGCGTCCCTGTCTTCGCGCGGCCCCGCGTGGCCATCCTTCCCACCGGTGACGAACTCGTCGCCGTCGACGGCCAACCTGCCCCCTGGCAGATCCGCAATTCCAACTCCCATGCCCTCGCCGCCCAGGTTCGGCGCGCTGGCGGCCAGCCTGTCGTGCTGCCCCCCGTGCCCGACCAGCTCGAGCCCACTGTCGAGGCCCTCGAGCAGGCCGTGAAACAGGACCTCGTGCTTTTGTCAGGCGGCGTCTCCGCCGGCAAGTACGACTTGGTCGAACAGGCACTCCGGCACTTCGACGCCTCCATCTACTTCGACCGCGTTCTCATCCAGCCAGGCCAGCCGTGCGTCTTCGGACGCGCGGGCCGCACCTTCTTTTTCGGCCTCCCCGGCAACCCCGCCTCCACGTTCGTCTGCTTCGAGATCTTCGCCCGCGCCGCGCTTGACCTGCTCTCCGGCGCCTCGCGCCCGCCTCTGCCCTTCGCCCTCGCGCAACTCGCCACGCCCTTCCGCCACAAACCCGGCCTCACGCGCTTCCTGCCCGCCACCCTGGAAGAGGGCGCGCTTCTCCGCCCCATCCCTTGGGGCGGCTCCGGCGACATCCGCGCCCTTGCGCTCGCCAACTGCTTCCTCGTCGCCGATCCGGACCGCCCCGCCTATGAAGCCGGAGAACTCATCCGCATCCTTCTGCCGTCATGAATCAGCTCTCCCATTACGACAAGAGCGGGCGCGCCCGCATGGTCGATGTCAGCGACAAGCCTCCCACAGCCCGCACGGCCCGCGCCGAGGCCTTCGTGCGCATGAAGCCTGCCGTGCTCGATGCCTTGCCGCGCAATCCCAAGGGCGATCCCCTTGAGGTGGCGCGCATCGCCGGCATCCAGGCCGCCAAGCGCACCGCCTCGCTCATTCCCTTGTGCCATCCCCTGCCGCTCACCCACGCTGACGTCTCCGCCTCCATCGAACCTCGCGGAGTCCGCATCGTCGCTACTGCCTCCACCACCGCGCAGACCGGCGTCGAAATGGAAGCCCTCACCGCCGCCGCCGTCGCGGCTCTCACCGTCTACGACATGACCAAGGCTCTCGACAAATCCATCACCATCGACAAGATCCGTCTGCTGGAGAAAACCGGCGGCAAGTCCGGCCACTACCGCCGCAATCGGGCATGATCCGCGCCGCCATCCTCGTCATCTCCGACTCCTGCTCCAAAGGCGACCGCCAGGACGCCTCCGGCGCCGCGCTTGCCGCCCGCTGCGCCGAACAGGGCTGGCAGGTCGACTGTTTCGACATCCTCCCCGACGAATCCGCCGCGATTTCGCGCCGCCTCGCCGAACTCGCCGACTCCGGCGCCGCTGATCTGATCCTCACCACCGGCGGCACCGGCATCGCCGCGCGCGACTCCACACCCGAGGCGACCCGCGCCGTCCTGGAAAAGGAACTGCCAGGCCTCGCCGAGCTCATGCGCGCCGAAGGGCTCCGCCACACGCGCCGCGCCGTTCTGAGCCGCTCCCTCGCCGGCACCCGCCGCCGGTCCCTCATCGTGAACCTGCCCGGATCGCCCAAAGGTGCCGTCGAGTCCCTGGATGCTATCTTGGATCTCGTGCCCCACATCGTGGAGCTGCTGCAAGGCCGCACGGCCCACCCGCAGGAGACGTAACGAACCCGATGGCCCAAGCATCCCACATGATGATGAGATTTCTGTGTTTGGCTGCGCTGGCCTGCCTTGCCCTTCCATCTTTCGCCCAGCTCACCCTGCCCGGAACCCCCGCTCCCAAGCCTCCGGCCAACTCCAAGCCCGCGCCCCGCATGCCCGGACAGCCCGCGCCCCAACTGCCCCCGGACATCGCCGAAGGCCCCGTCATCCGCGCCACTGTCAACGTCGTCCTTGTTCCCACCACCGTAATCGACGAAAAGGGCCGCTTCGTGCAAGGTCTCGAGCCCCACGACTTCCTGCTCTACGACAACGACAAGCTCCAGACCATCAACCGCGACATCGCCACCCTGCCCCTCTCACTGGTCGTCTGCATCCAGCGCAGCAACAATATCGACTCCATGCTGCCGAAGATCCGGCGCATCGGCAACGTGTTGAACGATTTGCTGATCGGTCAGGATGGCGAAGCCGCCGTCCTCGCCTTCCATCACGAAATCGACCTGCTCACCGACTTCACGCAGGACCCCGACGAAATCAACAAGGCCGTGGCCCAGATCAAACCCGGCAGCAGCAGCTCGCGCCTGAATGACGCTGTTCAAACCGCCGTCCGCATGCTGCGCTACAAAAAGGACCGCCGCAAGGTGATCCTCCTCATCGCCGAAACCCTCGACCGCGCCTCGGAAGCCAGCCCGAAGGAAGTCGCCACCGAGCTTCAGCTCCACAACGTCGATGTTTACACCCTGAACATCAACCGCCTGGTCACGCGCCTCACCGAAAAGCCTCAGCTGCCCCGGCCGGATCCCTTCCCCCCCGGCACGCGCCCGCGTCCCGGCGTCGCCCCGGGCGATCCCACCACGCAGGCCCAGATTTCCGGCGCCCCGGGCTACGCTGCCGAATTCATCCCGGTCGTCGAGGAACTCTTCCGCGCCGCCAAGGCCATCTTCGTCAAGAACCCCGCCGAACTCTACACGAAATTCACCGGCGGCCGCGAATTCGGCTTCACCACCCAGGACGGCCTCGAGCGCGCAGTGGCCGCCATCGGCGCCGAAATCCGCAGCCAGTACATTCTTTCCTACTCGCCCAACAACAAAATGGAGGGCGGGTTCCACAGAATCCGCGTCGAAGTCAACCGCCCGCGCCTCAAGGTGCGCACGCGCCCCGGCTACTGGATGGCCGCAGTGCCAGAATAGCCGCCCCTCACGCCGCCCGCCGGAACTCCATCGCCGCAAAGCTCACCACGCTCTGCGGGTCGATGTTCCACTGCTCGTACAGCTGCAGCCGGCCTCGCGCCTCGGGCACTGCTTTCAGAAACGTATAAAAGGGCGCGCTTCCGCACCACTTCAGGTCGTCGTGGTTCGGCTTCACCAGCTCCCAGAACTCTTCCGCCTGCCCGGCCTCCAGCTTCCCGATCCGCGCCTTGTCCCTCTCTTCCACTTCTTGCATCTCGCCCCGCTTGGCCTCCGCCTGCATGGGGTCTCCATAGCGCCGCCCCATATGCGCCATGTCCACGCCCAGCACCCAGCAAAGGCGCCGTCCTTCCGCGGCGTTCAACTCGCCCAGAGCATCCAGAAACTCGCGCACGCCCTCGTCGTCCTCCGGCATCCCGCCCTGGTACAGGCTCCTCGCAAACGGCCCTGCCAGCACCGGCAGGATTCTCACCTCCGCCCCGTACAGCGCCTGCAGGAACAGAATCTGAAACTCGATCGAGTGCTCCACGGCGTGGCAGTAGTCTTCCAGCTTCGACGCCCGCGGCGCCTTCGCCGCCAGCCTCTCCACCAGCGCCCGCTCCGTGCGCGCCGTCCCGAACGGCGTCACAAAATCCTTGCGCGTCAGCCCGAACTTCTCCGGCTCGCCGTAATGCGAGGTGCCCAAAATCACGAACACACGGTCCGCCGCGACCTGCCCCAAGAGCCGGTACGCTTCCCGGTAGCAGCCCCATCCTCCCTCCGGACTCACATGGGGCGCGGCAACGCCCAGCACTTCCTCCGCTGCCTCCCCCGTTTCCAGCCCTTGCTGCTCCATCCACGCGCGCAGCATCCCGCCTTCTTCCGGATACGCCGAGCCCGCATGCGCCGCCTGCCGCACGGGCGACTCCGCGAATGCCCGCTGCCTCGCCTCTTTCATCTGTTCAAAGACCGGCCCCTCCAGAAAGCCCGCCCGCTCCAGCGCCTCCTTCAGGTGGCTCATGATCTCGCCGCTGCGCAGGTCGTTCGTCATCCGGTAGATCGCCTCGCGCAACTCGTCTTCGCTTTGCTCGCCGTCGAACATCGCCAGCAGCGGAACCAGCGGCGGCGGCACAATCAGCGTCACGTCGGAATACCCGAACGGATCGCGCATCATCAGCCCGGGACGGTCTTCGAGCGGCGATGGCAGAAAGTCCAGATCCATTCGCAGGCGCGGTAGTGGTTTCGACACCACTCCATCATAATGTGAAGTGCGCCCGGCCTCCGGACGCGGCAGTCGAATCCTTCGCTTCAGGTGATCCATGCACAGGCTCGATCCCGCCGAAATCGCCAGCGCGCTCGAATCCCTCCCCGGCTGGCGGTTCGAAGAGGGGCAGATCCGCCGTCTTTACGTCTTCCCTTCCTTCACCCACGCCATGTCTTTTCTCGCAGGCGCCGCCACCGTCGCCGAGAGGATGAACCACCACCCGGAATGGACCAACGTGTACAACCGTGTCGACGTCCATCTCTCCACGCATGACGCGGGCGGCGTCACCCGGCTCGATCTCGATCTCGCATCGCAAATGGAATCTCTCGCTCTCAAGCTCCTATGAAGAAAGCAGCACTCCTCTCCCTCCTCGCCGCCGCTGCCCTCGCGCAGTCCGGCTTCCCCGGCTCGCCCCATCTGGACTCCGTCATTGAAGAAGCTATCGCCAAGGACCAGATCCCCGGCGCCGTCTGTCTCGCCGCCAGAGTCGGGAAAGACGGCCGCCCTGTGGTCCTCCACTTCAAGGCTTACGGCAACCGCGCCCTTGTGCCCGAGGTCGAGCCGATGACCACGGACACCATCTTCGACGCCGCCTCGCTCACCAAGGTCGTCGCCACCTCCGCCTCGCTCATGAGGCTCTTCGAACAGGGCAAGGTGCGCCTCAACGACCGCGTTACCGAATACCTGCCCGCCTTCCAGGGCGGCAAGAGCGACATCACCGTCCGCCATCTCCTTACCCATTTCTCCGGCTTGCGCCCCGATCTCGACCTTGAGCCTGAATGGTCCGGCTACGAAACCGGCATAGAAAAAGCCCTGGCCGACCAGCCGGTCGCTGAGCCCGGCCAACGCTTCATCTATTCCGACATTAACTTCATTCTCCTCGGCGAAATCGTCCGCGCCGTTTCCGGCAAGCCGCTCGACCAGTTCGCACGGGAAGAAGTGTTTCTGCCGCTCGGGATGATCGAGACGACATTCAACCCGCCCCCCGATTGGCGCACCCGCATCGCCCCCACGGAAATCGTCAAAGGGCAGCTCCTCCGCGGCATCGTCCACGACCCCACCACACGGTATATGGGCGGTGTCGCCGGACACGCCGGCATGTTTACCACCGCCGCCGACCTCGCCCGCTTCGCCACCATGATCCTCAACCTCGGCCAGCTTCCCGGCGGCGCCCGGTGGGTCAGCCCGCTCACTGTCCGCAAGTTCGCCGAACCCCAGACGCCCCCCATCCAGCCCACACTCCGCGGTCTTGGCTGGGACATCGACTCACCCTACTCCGGCAACCGCGGCGAACTCTATCCGCTTGGCTCCTTCGGCCACACCGGCTTCACCGGCACATCACTTTGGATCGATCCCGAAACCCGCAGCTTCGTCATCCTGCTCGCCAACAGCGTCCACCCGAAGCTGCGCCCCGCCATCACGCCCCTCCGCGCCAAGGCCGCCACCATTGTCGCCGCCGCGCTCGGCGTGGATGCACCCGGGGTCTCCCTCACCGGTTTCCATGAGCTCCAGCCGCTGCGCGCCTTGGGCCGCAATGTGGAGGTGCTCACCGGTCTCGACGTCCTCGCCTCGGACAATTTCTGGCCGCTGCAAGGCAAGCGTGTGGGCTTGATCACCAATCACACCGGCGTCACCCGCGACGGACGCCGCAATATCGACGCCATGCTCGCCGCCGGCGTTCGCCTCACCGCCCTCTTTTCCCCCGAACACGGCATCGCCGGCGCTGAGGATCACGAAAATATCGAGCACGGCAAAGACCCCGCCACCGGACTTCCGGTCTGGAGCCTTTACCGCGGCAAGGACCGCAAGCCCTCTCCCGAGATGCTTCGCGGCATTGATGTCCTTGTCTTCGACATCCAGGACATCGGCGCCCGCTTCTATACCTACCTTTCCACCATGAAAAACGCGATGCAGGCCGCGGCGGAAGCCCGAATCCCCTTCGTCGTGCTCGACCGTCCCAACCCCATCACCGGCCTCCACGTGGAAGGGCCCATGCTTGATCCCGAGGCGATCTCTTTCGTCGGTTGCTCCCGCCTGCCCCTCCGCCATGGGATGACGCTGGGGGAACTCGCCCGCCTCATCAATTCCGAGGAGAAGATCGGCGCAAGTCTCGAAGTCGTGCCCATGAAAAACTGGCGCCGCCGGGACTGGTTCGACTCCACAGGCCTGCTCTGGATCGACCCCTCGCCCAATATGCGGTCCCTATCCGCCGCGCTCCTCTATCCGGGCGTCGCCATGCTCGAGTATTCGCGCAATTATTCCGTCGGCCGCGGCACGCCCGCGCCGTTTGAGCAGGTCGGCGCCGACTGGATCGACGGGCCGCAGCTCGCCGCCTACCTGAACCGCCGCATGGTTCCCGGTGTCCGATTCTATCCGGTCCGGTTCACTCCCGCCGACTCCCATTTCAAGGGCACGCCCATCCACGGGGTGCGCTTCGTGATCGTCGACCGTGAGGGCTTTTCCTCCCTCCGCCTCGGCCTCGAAATCGCTGCCGCGCTTCATAAGCTCTACCCCGACAAGATCGATTTCCAGGCCAATTACCGCCTCATCGGCAGCCGCGCCGCCATTGAGGCGATCCTCGAAGGCGAGGATCCGCGCACGCTCGAGCCGCGCCTTCTGGAGGAAATCCGCGAGTTTCTCTCTTTGCGCTCCCGTTATCTCCTGTATCCCTGAACCACGGAAGCGAAAAAGAAATGGGGCGCTCCGCCCGGCGGCGGAGGGCCCCTTTCTGTGGACCGGAGAATCCGGCTTACTGCTGCGGCTGCGGGTTCTTCGGCGGCCGCCCGCGGCGCTTGCCCGTCGGAGAAGCCGGCGGCGCGGCGGCTTTCTTGGCGCTCTTTTTCTGCAACGCCATCATCCAGGCTGGCGGCCGGCCACGGCGCTTGCCCTGGCCACGGGCCAGCCTCTCCAGCGCCACGAGCACTTCCTCGATCTTCTCCCGCTCCTGGCGCAACTCGGCAATGACCTTCAAAACATCCATACTTTTCTCGTTGCTCCCTGTCCGGGCGGCCTCTCGACTTGCGGTGGGCCCTGTTCCGCTTTCGGAACAGAAGGCCACTTTTCGGCCGCACCTCACACTATTGATACATCAGACTGGAGCAGATTACAAGTACCTTGTTCCAAAAACGTAACAAAGGCGGCTGTCAGCCTGCCTTTTCTTCCGCCGTCGCCTCCCCGGCGAACCGCCTTTTCCAGGAGACATAGAACGGCGCCCCGCACAGCATCAACCCAATACCCAGCAGGGATTCGCGCGGCGAATGAATCAGTGTCTGGTACGTCAGAAACGCTGCAACCAGCACAAACAAAAAGGGAACCACCGGATATCCCAGCGCCCTGTAGGGCCGATCCGCCTTCGGCATTTTGCGCCGCAGCACGATCACGGAAGCCGCTGCCATTCCGTAGAGAATCCAGCTCGGGAAAATTACCATCGTCACCAACTGGTCATACCGCCCGCTCAGAACCAGCACTGCAGACCACCCGCACAGCGCCAGAATAGAGAATCCCGGAACCGCGTGCCTTTCATGCACCGCCGCGAACCGCCGGAAGAAATACCCGTCCCGGGCCAGCGCGTATGGCACTCTCGACCCGCTCAGGATCGAACCGTTCAGCGCCGCAAAGATCGAGATCATCGCCGCAACGCTCACCACGTCCGCGCCCCAGCCGCCCAGAATTCTCTGCATCATCACCGCCGCCACCCTGTCCGACGATGCCACCTCCGCCGGGCTCAGAACCCGGAAATAGGCCAGATTGGTCAGCAGGTAAATCCCCATCACCGCCCCGGTCCCGTAGATCAGCGCCCGCGGCAAATTCCGCTGCGGCGCCTTCACCTCGCTCGACACCATGCTCAGGTTGTTCCACCCGTCGTAAGCCCACAACGCCGCCACCAGCGCCGCAAAGAATCCCGCCACCCCGCCCCGCGCCCCCGAAATTCCCCCCTGCTCCCGCGTCGTCTCTCCTCCCAGCCCTGCCAAGATGATCCAGAAAATCAGCAGCACTTTCAGCGCCGTTACCGCCACCTGCACCCTTCCCCCCACCCGCACCCCAAACCAGTTCAGCCACCCCAGCCCCAGTATCACCGCCATCGCCAGCAGTTGCCCGCTGCTGACCTCCATCGGTCCCCAATCCGTCCCAAGCGGCACCGGAAGAGTAAACAGCTTTTCTTCCAGCCCGGGCCGGAAATTGGCCAGGTAGTAGAAGAATCCCGTTGCCAGCGTAGCGATGGATCCGCTCTTGGCCACCCACATTTGCGTCCAGCCGTACAAAAACCCCCAAAACGGGCCGTACGCCGCACGCAGGTAGTTGTATTCGCCGCCCGCCTCCGGCATCATCGCCGCCAGTTCGGCGTAGGTCAGCGCCCCCGCGAGCGACAGCAACCCTCCGAATACCCACACCGCAAGCACCATCTCCGCGCTGCCCGTTTCCAGCACCATCTTCCGCGGCACCAGAAAAATGCCGCTGCCGATCACGGTCCCGACCACGATCGACGCGGCGCCCCAGACACCCAGCTCCCGGCGCAGCTTCGTCAATCCGCCGCCTCCCTGTCCACAACCGCCGAGACCGCCAGCGCCACCGCAGCCGTCGTCACCGTCCCCACCAGCACATACCACGTCCATGCCACCGGCGTCGCAAACCGCAAGTAAAGGTTCACCGCCAGCCCGGCGAGCATCCCTGCCATCGCCGAACGCTCGCTCACGCGCCGCGTCAGCACGCCCAGCAGAAACACCCCCAGCAGAGCGCCGTACAGGATCGACGCAATCCCCAGCCCCGCCTCCAGCACGCTCTTGACATGCCGCGAAAGGACGCCGATCGCAAACAGCACGACACCCCACACGAGGGTCGCCATCCGCGCCAGCCGCAGGTAATGCCGCTCATCATGGTGCGTGAATTTCAGCTTGTAGAAATCCATCACCGTCGTCGACGCCAGCGAGTTCAGCGCCGCGCTCAGGTTCGACATCGCCGCCGCCAGGATCGCCGCGATCACCAACCCGCTCACCCCCGGCGGCAGCGAGTTCCAGATGAACTCCGGATAGATCCGGTCAGCCGGCTGCGGCGGCGCGGCCCCCGTATCCAGATAGTGCTTCCACAGAATCAGCCCGATCACCAGGAACAGCGCAAACTGGAAAAAGATCACCGCCCAGCTGCCAAACAGCGCCTTCCGCGCGTCCTTTATGTTCTTCGACGAAAGCAGACGCTGCACCATCAACTGCTCCGTGCCGTGGCTCGCCGTCGTCAGAAAACACCCGCCCAGCACGCCTGCCCAGAACGAATACTGCCGGCTCAGAAACTCCAGCGTCGGCTCGAACCGGAAGTCGAACAATTGCAGCTTGCCTGCCGCCGCCGCCGCCCCCATCACTGCCGTCCACCCGCCGTCGATCTGCCCCAGCATCACAAACAGGCTCACAATCGCCCCGCCCACATACAGAAACATCTGCACGACGTCTGTCCAGATCACCGCCGTCATGCCCCCCTCGAACGTGTAGAACAGCGTCAGACAGACGATCACCACAATCGACGCAATCTCGCCCGTCCCCAGCACGATCGACACCACAATCGAGATGGCAAACACCCGCACGCCCTCCGCCAGCGCCCGCAGCAGCAGGAACGTTCCCGCCGTCACCCGCCGCAACCGCAGCCCGAAGCGCCGCTGCATCAGCTCGTACGCCGTGTACAGCTCCCCGCGGAAATAATGCGGCAGGAACAGCGCGCTGATCACCAGACGCGCCAGCAGATACCCGAAGACCACTTGCAGAAACCCGAAGTTGCCCTGAAAGCTCAGCGCCGGCGTGCCGATCACCGTCAGCGTCGATGTCTCCGCAGAGACGATCGAAAACCCGATCGCCCACCACGGCGTCGTCTTCCCGCCCAGAAAGTAATCTTTCAGGCTCTTCTGGCTCTTGCGGAAGTGCGCCCCGAACCAGGTGATGCCGATCAGGTACAGCACAATGATGCCGAGGTCGAAATGGCGCATGAGAATCTCAGATTCTACCATCGCCCCGCTTGTGCCCCTTCCCGCCGCCTGGAACTGAGCCGCGCTATCATGCGTCCAATCAGGCGTAAGAGTGACCGGCGGCAGGAGCCGGAAGCAGCGCTTGCAGCCTGCGGACAGGTTCCGTTATACTCCGCAAGTGTTTGGTTGACGGAATCCCTCCGGGGGTTCCGCCCGCCCCGCCGGTCCGGGGCGGCCCAATGGATCTGACTTATCAGGAGGCTCGTGGTGCTGAAGACCATCCAACCGACTCTCGCGGGAATCGCCGTCCTGTGCCTGGGCGCTGCTTCGCTCTGGGGACAGGCGGCGCAGCCTCAGTGGAAAGACCGCGCCGAATACGATCTCGTTGAACTCATCAAGAAGGAACAGAACCCGCAGGCAAAGCTCCAGCTTCTCCAGCAGTGGGAACAGAAATACCCCAACTCGGACTTCAAGGACGGCAGGTACGAGCTGATGGTGCAGACCTACCAGCAGCTCGGCAAAGCCAAGGAGATGATGGACGCCGCCAAGGCTTGGGTGGCCTCCAATCCCAAGGCGCTCACCGGCTGGTACTGGATCAACCTTCTCACCGTCAGCATGAACGACACGTCCCCCGCAGCTTTGGATCAGGGCGAAAAAGCCGCCAAGGCGCTTCTGGAAGTCTGCGGGGAGTTCTTCAGCCCGGCCCGCAAGCCCCAGCAGGTCACCGACGAGCAGTGGCAACAGCAGAAGGCTTCCACCGAATACGTCGCTTACCGCACGCTCGGCTGGGTCGCCATGGAGCGGCAGCAGTACCTCGACGCCGACAAGTACTTCGTCGAGGCGCTGAAGCGGAATCCCAACGACGCTCAGGTTTCCGCCTGGGCCGGACGCGCCAACGTCCGCACCAAGCAGCTCGAACGCCAGGGCATCGCATTGTTCCACTTCGCCCGCGCCGCCGTTTATTCAGGCCCCGGCGGCTTCCCCGAGCAGGCGCGCCAGCAGTTGATGTCCAGCTTCGAAAAGAACTACATCAACTTCCACGGCAGCAAGGACGGGTTGGACGAGGTCCTCAAGCTCGCCCAGTCCAGCGCCTTGCCGCCCGAAGGCTTCAAGATCGAGTCGCAGGACGAGATCATGGCCAAGCAGGAAGAGGAGCTGAAGAAGAGCAATCCCGTCCTCGCCCTCTGGGTCGGCATCAAGCGCGAGCTCACCGGCCCCAACGGCGCCGCCTATTTTGAGAATTCGCTGAAGAATGCCCACATCCCCGGCCCCGACGGCATTGAAGTGGGCGAAACCAAGGTCAAGAAGCTCAAGGGCACAGTAGTCAGCGTTGATCCCCCCAAGCGTCCCAAGAAGGTCGTTCTCGGCTTGAGCTCTCCGAACATGAGTGAAGTCACGCTCGTCTTCGAGAATCCTCTTGCCGCCGCGCCGGAACCCGGAACGGAACTCGAGTTTGCCGGCGTCGTCACAGAGTACTCTCTCGAGCCTTTCAACGTCACCTTCGAGGTCGAACCGTCCGACGTCGCTGGCCTGCCGGCGCCCAAGAAAGCGCCGGTCAAGAAGGCGCCAGCAAGGAAGAAATAACACGGTTCCTCAGCCCACCGCCTCGAGAGAAAGAGCCGGCCCTGCGGCCGGCTCTTTTTGTGCCGTTCAGCTCAACGGGCGGCCCTCCGGCCGCTCGACGTTCTCCGTCCCCGCCAGCACCAGGCTGATCGTCAGCCGGTCCCACAGGCTCAACCCCTTTTGAGTCCGCTCGAGCTCGGTGAAGTAGCAGACGAATTTGTGCGTCGTCGACGGCAGCCTCCGCACCGGCGCCGGCGCCGCCGCGAACATCCACAGCGCGGCGGCCGCGCTCAACAGCGCCAGCCCCATCGTCCGCTCTGTGCCAGCAGGCCTCACACCTGCTATGACGTTTCAGCTCACTCTTTGCTTCCCAGCGCGGCTTTAAGATCTGTAAAAAGTCGGCGCGCCGCCTCCGCCTCCTCCGCCGGCGCCTCCCACTCTGCTCCGCGGGCCACCCACCAATCCGACCCGCCCCGCCTCACCAGCGCCGCAAATCCATGTCCCTCCACCAGCTTCCCGGGCGATCCTGCCTCCCCGAATCCGTCTCCCTTCCTCTCCACCAGCACTACATACCCGCCGCGCTCGAACACAAAATGGCTTGCGATTCCCGCCACCGGCGCCAGCCCGATGCCCAGCTCCTCCACCCGCTCCAGCCGCCTCAGCGTGTCCTCGGTCATCCCCTTACATCTTGTAGCGGCCGAAGTCCTCGTCGTTCAGCCCTTCCAGCCAGCGCTTCAGCTCTTCGTTCCCGCTCTTCTCCGCCATCGCCGTCGCGCTCTTGCTGCTCTTCAACACTTCTTCTTCCACGTAGATCGGACAGTCCACCCGCAGCGCCAGCGCCAGCGCGTCCGACGGACGCGAGTCGATCGAAATCACTTCCCCGTCCCGCTCCAGCCAGATCACCGCGTAAAACGTGTCGTCCTTCAGCTCGCTCACCACCACCTTCCGCACGCCCGTCTCCAGCCCCAGCAACAGGTTCTTCAGCAAATCGTGCGTCATCGGGCGCGGCGTCGACACCTTCTCGATCTCCAGCGCAATCGCGTTCGCCTCGTAAATGCCCACCCAGATCGGAAGCACCTGCGTCCCCGCCAGGTCCTTCAGAATCACAATGGGCATATTCGTCACCGGGTCCATCATCAGGCCCCGGATCTTCATCTCGATTTCCATCTCGCGCCGCCTTCCTTACACCGCTATAGCACACTCACCCGCCAGCGAGTTCGGACCCGCGCGCGTCACCCGCACCGGCAGATAGCGCCCGTACAGTTCCTCCTTCGCCGGCACGCTCCCGTCGACCCGCGGCTGCGCCACGAAGTTCAACACCCGGTTCTGCGCCGTACGCCCGATCCATTGCCCCGTGCCGCTGTTGTAGCCCTCCACCAGCACCTCCAGCACCCTCCCGATCATAGCCGTGTTCCGCCGCAGCTGAATGCCCCGCTGCTTCTCCTGCAGCACTGCCAGCCGCCGCGACTTCTCCTGCTCCGGAATGTGATCCCCCATCTGCTCCGCCGGCGTGTTCGGTCTCACCGAATACTTGAAGCTGAATACCTGGTCGTATTCCACCTCTTCCAGCAGGCGAAGCGTCTGTTCAAAGTCCTCCTCCGTCTCGCCCGGAAAGCCCACAATGACATCGGTCGAAAGCGAAATGTCCCGCGGCGACGCCTTCAGCCACTCAATCCGCCGCATGTAATCATCCCGCGTATACTGCCGCTGCATCGCCTCGAGCACCCGCGTCGATCCGCTTTGCACGGGCAGGTGCACCATGTTGCAAACGGTCTCGTTGCGGTCGATCACGTCCACGATGTCTCGTCCGAAGTCCCGCGGGTGCGATGTCGTGAACCGCACTCGCCGCACGCCCGGCGTCTGCGCCACGGCCTCCAGCAGAGGTGCAAAAGTCCGCGAAGGATCGCCCGGATCCCGGTAGCTGTTCACGTTCTGCCCCAGCAGCTGGATCTCGGTGTAGCCCATCCCCGCCAGCGTCCGCGCTTCTTCCAGCACAGACTCCCATTTCCGGCTCCGCTCCCGTCCCCTCGTGTAAGGAACCACGCAATAGGCGCAGTCCTTGTCGCAGCCCTCGATGATCGTGATGTAGGCCCGGTAGGGATTGTCCCGCCGCGTCACCGGCGTCTCGAACGTCGCCTCCGTGTCCAGGCTGAGCCCCGCGACACGATCGCCGCCCTGTTCGATCTGCACCAGCAGCTCGCCCAGCCGTGGATAGCTCGCCGAGCCCACCACCAGCCGCACGTGCGGCGCTCTTTCGAAAATGCGCTCCCCCTCCTGCTGCGCCACACAGCCCAGAACGCCGAACACCTTGCCCTTCGCCTTCCGGTTCTCGCTCAGCCGCTGGAAAACCTTCTGTTCCGCCTTGTCGCGGATGCTGCACGTGTTGTAAAGAACCAGGTCCGCCTCTTCCGGCGTTTGCACCTGTACGTAGCCCCTCTGCTCGAGCGTGCCGATGACCTTTTCCGAGTCATGCACATTCATCTGGCAACCGAATGTCTCGATATAGAAGCGCTTCATAGCCCAGCGGGAGGTGTCACCTTCATTCTACCGTGAAGGCGGCCTCGCGCCCGCGCTTCGCCCGTAGCATGCCAGCCGGTTCACCGGGCGGCGAAGACAACAACACTGGGACAGGATTCCGTCCGAGCCCGGCCTGCAGCCCTGAGCTAAGCGCAGTGCGGCACCGGTTGTGGCCCGCTCCCGTCCCGGCCGCCATCTGGAATCCCTGGAACGCCTTGCGCCGGCACGCCGTCCAGTGCGCTGTAACAATCCTGAAGGCATCCTTCAGGGCAAGTTCAAGGGATCCTGGCCCATGCCAAAAAGGGAATGCGGAACCTGAACAAGACGCCGCACGCCCCGCCTTTTCCCGGTGCAATCGGCATCCCCCAGCCGCCCGCAAGTGTGCTATATTCAGAGGGTAAGCCTGCCCCTCCGCCCGCCGAGGGGATTCTCCACAGGACATTTACATGGCCAAGCTCAAGCTGAAAACGCACAAAGGCGCCGCCAAGCGCTTCAAGAAGACCGCCACCGGCAAGATCAAGCGGAATCGCGCCTTCGCGCGCCACATCTTCACCTCGAAGAGCCCGGCGCGCAAGCGCCGCCTCCATCAGGCGACGCTCGTCGATCCCGCCGACCAGGCGCGCATCGCCGAGATGCTGCCTTATTGATTTCCCCTGTGGGCGCGCGCGCCGGCGCCAAGGCATGTGCCCGAGCCGCCGCCCCGCAATCCCGGCTCTGAAGCCTGCTGGATTGCCTGATTCGAACAAGGAGAACCAAACGTGCCACGCGTCAAACGATCCACAAACCGCCGCGACTCCCGCCGCAAAACCCTCAAGCTCGCCAAGGGGTACTTTCTCACCAAGAGCAAGCTTTACCGTGCCGCGCAGGAAGCCGTCGAAAAGGCCCTCCGTTACGCCTACGTCGGCCGCCGCCGCAAGAAGCGCGACTTCCGCGCTCTCTGGATCCTGCGCATCAACGCCGCCTGCCGCGCGCACGGCCTGTCGTATTCCAAGTTCATCGGCGCGCTGAAGAAGTGCGGCGTCGAGCTGAACCGCAAGGTCCTCGCCGACCTCGCTGTCAATCAGCCCTCCGCTTTCTCCGCGCTGGTGGAAAAGGCGAAGTCAGCTCAAGCCTGAGACTCCGGAGGACCCTCCCATGACCGGCATTCCGGCTGACGAAGAGGACGTCCTGGCACGGCTCGAGGCCCGTATCGAAGCCATCTCGCAACGCCTCGCCACGCTCACCAGCGAAAAGACCGAGTTCGACTCGCGTCTCCAGGCGCTCTCCGAAGAGCGCGACCAGGCGCTCGACCAGGCGCGCTCCGCCCGCGAGGAGGCCGCCGCGCTTCGCGAGGAAAACGAGGCCCTCCGCGCCCGCCAGCGGGAGGCCTTTTCGCGCATCAAGGCGCTCCTTCAGCAGGTCGAACAGATGGAGCTGCCCGAGTCCTGAGAAGGGAGGCAGGCGTGCAAGACTCCGGCGCCGACAAACAGGTGGTGCGCGTAACCATCTTCCAGCAGCCCTACGCGCTCCGCACCTCCGGCGACCCCGCCGAAACCGAGGCCCTCGCCGAGGCCGTCGACTCCCTCATGAACCGCATCGCCGCCCGCACCTCGGGCGCCGATCCCTCCCGCGTCGCCGTCCTCGCCTGCCTCCACCTCGCCGACCAGCTCCGCCAGCTCCAGCGGGAGCAAGACCGCACATTCCAGCGCCTCCACGACCTCGACCGCCGACTTGCCTCCCTCCTCCATGAAGAGGACACTCTCGCGGACTGACTCCCGGCTGTGAGAGAGTCTCCGCGGGGACCAGTTTCCGTTCGTTGTGGAATCGCAGCCCGAGGTTTCCATCTCCATTGCCATTGTTGTGGCGGGTGAATCTGAGGCGGGCTATCCCAAAGATCAATCCCTGCGTCTCGGAGCCGGAATCCCGGGGGCCTTGCACACAGCCGCCATCCGGGATTTTTCCCGATTCCAGCTTCCCATCGAACGCGTGCAGCAGATGATTCTCTTGCCATTCGGGCAATTGCGGCTGGGCAGCCAGTTGCCCGCTGCTGGACTTTCTCTTTCAACGGTCGCGGGCAGGCGCCCGTTTGGCCACGTTATTGCACTCTCAATTTGGCTGATTTGTACGCCTGGCCTTGCAGAATTGTGCATGGCCCACTGTACACCGTTCCGACCGCTTCGATCTCTCCAGCTGTCGGATTATTATGAGACGTTTCCGCTTTCCACTTGACGGTGGCCATATTCCCGCTGAAAGCGGCGCTGTTTGGATCATTCACCCCGGGTTGAAGGGAAAACAGAAGCCCATCCGTGGCGAAGACGCCAATCCCGGCCTGGACGCTGCCGGAGGGGCAATTCGGGCTCTTGGAGATCTTCAGAAGAAAGTCCGACTTGCCGTTCTGGCGGGGAACGGAGCCCGGGCTCCATTCCGCACTCAAGGCCACGATGAATGGCTGCATCTCTTGGTCCGCATGCGACTCTCCGACGAGCATGTAGGTAAACGTAATCGGGCAGTACTCCTGGGTGCCCTCGGACGATGCCCGGAACCAGCCGTCCTGACACTGGCCCGACGAGTCACATAACGAAAGCGAACCCGCGGCGAAGCTCGAGTAACCCCATCCTCCGGTACCGTAGGAGACCCTGCCATCAGGGCTCATCAGCTTCACAACAGCCGAAGTCGTATGGCCGCTGGCCCCGCCCGTATCGGCCGCCGTGGAACTGATGAAGGCGAGGTTGTCCAGGTCGAGGACGCTGGCCGTATACACCCATCCCACCGGGTACGGCATCGTCTGCGACTGGGCCTGCAGCCCGGCGAGCAGGAGGAGAATTCCGGCTTTCCAGCTTCCCATGACGCCCTCCATCAGTGAACATGCCCCGCCTCGGGTGCGCCGCCCCGGACGTTGCCAGCCCTCCGTCCTTCCTTCCGGATGTGCACAATCAGCCGCTCGAGATGGCTCAGGCCCTCGGCGTCCAGGTCGCGCAACAAATCCTGGCGGATCAAACGGTATTGCTCGGCGATCTTTTCCCTCGCCGGCTTCTCAGCCGCCTTGGCCTCCATGGAATCGTTCCTGCCCGCAAAGCGCAAGTGAATGTTTCGCAGGTCCTCCTCGTACGGCCGCACCGCTTGCCAGTATCGGTCGGAAGCCAGGCGAAGGGGAGTGAAATACTGCTCGGGAACACCCAGGCTTTTCAGCCATAGTAATTGTGCACTCACACCCCAGGAGCCTTCTACCCGCGTCCGCAAGAGTTGAAACAGAATCCGGCATGCCGTCTCCTCGGGCATCTGTTCCGCCGGCTGACCCTGCGCCCCCACGGCTGAAAGCACAGCAGCCAGGATCATTGCCGCAAGCCGCATCCCACAGCCTCCGTCTGGAATTTGTGCTCATTTTACCCCCCCCACTGAAGAAGTCAAGAAGAATATGCGGCTTCCATCCAGATACTTCGGGCAGACTTGTCATCTCTTGTGAACTTGATTTCCGCTTATCCGAGGGCGCGAGGCCTTTTCCGCCGTGCGAGGAAATTGCCGAAGGCTGACAGCGCCGCACAGACTCTGGGTCCGGCAGGGCGGCACGGCTCGCCACCGGTCACCGCGCCAATTGCTGCGCGCATCGAGGCAAGACCGGCTTCCCGCCGCGCCTTCGGCGCCGACAATGATCCCATCAACCCATCGCAAGCCAACCCCGGACCCGCGGCACGCCGGATCAGCCCCGGGCCCAAGCCGGGGGCCGGCGCGGCAGCCTGCGGGAGTCCGCCCTCTACCCGGGTTCAGCGCGCCGGTGTCCCATAGCGGCGCTCGACATAGTCATTCAGCATGGAGATGAACTCGGCGACAATGCCATCGCCCCGCAGCGTCTTCACCAGCTGCCCGTCCACGAACACCGGCGCCTTCGGCTCCTCGAACGTGCCGGGCAGCGAGATGCCGATGTTGGCGTGTTTGGATTCCCCGGGCCCGTTCACCACGCAGCCCATCACCGCCACCTTCAGCTCCTCCACCCCCGCATAGCGGTCCTTCCACAACGGCATCTGCTCCCGCAGGTACGTCTGGATCTGTTCCGCCATCTCCTGGAAGAACGTGCTCGTCGTCCGCCCGCAGCCCGGGCACGCCGTCACCTGCGGAGTGAAGCTGCGGATGCCGAGCGATTGCAGGATCTGCTGGCACACCAGCACCTCCTCGGTCCTGTCGCCGTTCGGCGCCGGCGTCAGCGACGCGCGGATCGTGTCGCCGATCCCCTCCTGCAGCAGGATCGACAATGCCGCCGCCGTGGCCACGATTCCCTTGGCGCCCATGCCCGCTTCGGTCAGTCCCAGATGCAGCGGGTAGTCGCACTGCGCCGCCAGCATCCGGTACACGTCGATCAGGTCCTGCACCCCGGAGACTTTAGCGCTGAGAATGATGCGGTCGTGCGGCAGCCCGTAGCTCTCTGCCAGCCGTGCCGATTCCAGCGCGCTGGCCACAATCGCCCGCTTGGTCACCTCGGTGGCATCCAGCGGCTCGGGCAGCTTCGCGTTCTCGTCCATCATCCGCGTCAGCAGGGCCGAATCCAGCGAGCCCCAGTTCACTCCGATCCGCACCGGCTTGCCGTATTCAATGGCGCACTCGATCATGGTGCGGAAATTGTCATCCGTTTTTCGGCCGATATTCACATTTCCCGGATTGATGCGATATTTCGCGAGATTCTTCGCACATTCCGGATACTTCTTCAGAAGAATGTGGCCGTTGTAATGGAAATCGCCGACGACCGGCGTCTGAAAACCGAACGCTCGCAGCGTTTCAACCAGCTTCGGCACCGCCCGCGCGGCCTCCTCCGTGTTGACGGTCACCCGGACGATCTCCGAACCCGCGCGCGCCAGTTCCATCACCTGGTTCGCCGTGGCGGCGACGTCCGCCGTGTCGGTGTTGGTCATGGACTGGACAACGATCGGGCGCCCGCCGCCCACCTTCACGCCTCCCACGTCCGCGCATACGGTCCTTCGCCGCTCGATCTTCGCCATTTCACCTCCACAAAGTTCCATTCTAACAGTACAAAGGAAGACTCGGGCGGAAAGCCCTGAGGACTATAAAAAATATCGATTGGAATTCCCGGAGTCCCGGGTTAGAATAGATGCGTACGCAGGACGCTGGGAACCTTCAGAATGGCGCCTCTCCTGCGGGGCGCCCGTTGTCGGCGACACAGGCCTTCATGGCCGTGGAGGGGAAGAGAACGATGACTCGCGAAGGCACCTCTGATCCCGCACCCCGGCGGGCGGTTCTCTATCACTTGGACTCCCGCCTCGCCTCGGAGCTCGGCCTGGAACTCTCCCGCTGCGGCTGTGTTACTGAGCTTGCCAGCGGCGGCGTTCCCGAAAAGGCCGATATCGTCTTCTGCCCATCAGCCCGCCCGATCCTCCGCGAGGCTCTGGCGCTGTTTCCGCGCACGCCCGTGGTGGTGGTCAGCCGCCTTCCGGAAGTGGAAGGCTGGCTGGACGCTCTGGAAGAGGGTGCGGCGGACTATTGCGCGCCTCCTTTTGAAACCATTCAGATCCGCTGGCTGCTGGAGACGCACGCCGGCGCCCGGCAGTCGATGGCCGCAGCCTGAAGGCTGCGCCACGGGACGAGACTGCGCGAAGGGCACGGAAAGCGCGGCTTGTTCGCGAATCCCGCAGGTTGCCGGTATACTCAAAGAAGAGAGGCTGGATTCGTTTGACCCTGCGTGACTTTTTCCGTCTGGCTGCGCACACCCAGATGCTGCCCGTGCTCGAAAGCGGAGAGGAGACGCTCGTCGGCGGGCAGGCGGTGATGGAGGGCGTCATGATGCGCGCCCCGCACAGCTACGCCACCGCCGTGCGCCGCCCCGACGGCGAAGTGGTGATCGACGAGCGCCCGCTGCCCAAGCTATCGGAGAAGTACCCCGCCTTCAAGCTGCCCGTCCTGCGCGGGGTGGGCACGCTCGGCCAAGCCATGGCGCTGGGCGTCAAGGCCTTGCGCTTTTCCGCCGACGTCGCCCTGCAGGCGGAGGCCGGCGCCACACCGCAATCCGGCACGCCTGCCGCACGGCCCGGCGAGATTCCCGGCTGGCTGATGGCGCTGAACCTCGCCTTCTCCTTCGTCTTCTTCATCGCTCTCTACAAGTTCGTGCCTCTGTGGATCACCACCCGGCTCGAAGCCGTCTACCCCCAGTTGCACAACCAGATCCTGTTCAACCTCGCCGACGGCGTCGTGCGGCTCGCTATCTTCCTGGGCTTCCTGTGGCTCATTTCCCGCTGGGCCGACATCCGGCGCGTCTTCGAGTATCACGGCGCCGAACACCGCGTCGTGTTCAACTTCGAAAGCGGCAAGCCCGTCACCGTCGACAACGCCCGCGCCTTCCCCACCTTCCATCCCCGCTGCGGCACCAGCTTCCTGCTGGTGGTGATGATGGTTTCCATCGCCGTCTACGCCGTCATCCCCGCTCAAGGATTCCTCGAGAAGATGGCCGTGCGCGTGCTAGCTCTGCCCCTGATCGCCGGGCTCAGCTATGAGGTGATCCGCTTCGCCGCCCGCCGCCGCGGCAGCCTGCTGGCCCTGTTCACCGCGCCCGGTCTCTGGCTTCAGCGCATCACCACCCAGCCCCCCTCCGACCGGCAGACCGAAGTTGCCATCACTGCCCTGAACCATGCCATGGCGCTCGAAGAGCGGCAGGGCGGAGATCTGGTGATCGCCTGATGGACTTCACCCGCCAACTCGAAGAGGTCGAGCGCAAGTTCGAGGCGCTCGCTGCGCAGATGGCCGACCCGGCGGTCATCCAGGACGCTGCGCTCTACCGGAAGACCGCCAAGGCACACCGCGACCTCGAGGAGATCGTCCACGCCTGGCGCGAGTACCGCAAGCTCGCCGATGACCTGGCCGGCGCGCGCCTGATGCTGGAAGAGAAGGATGCGGCCCTGCGCGAAATGGCCGAAGAGGAGATCGCCCGCCTCGAACCGCGCCAGCAGGAGCTCGCCGAAAAGCTCAAGCTGCTCCTGCTGCCCAAGGATCCCAACGACGACAAGGATATCGTGCTGGAGATCCGCGCCGGCGCCGGCGGCGACGAAGCCAGCCTCTTCGCCGCCGAGGTCTTCCGCATGTATTCGCGCTACGCGGAGAGCCAGGGCTGGAAGGTCGAGATCACTTCCGTCAGCGAGTCCGAGGCCGGCGGCTTCAAGGAAGTCATCGCCCTCATCAGCGGCGACCGCGTCTATTCAAAGCTGAAATACGAAAGCGGCGTCCACCGCGTGCAGCGCGTCCCGGTCACCGAACAGCAGGGCCGCATCCACACCTCCACCATCACCGTCGCCGTGCTGCCGGAAGCCGACGAGGTGGAGGTCAAAATCGACCCCAAGGACATCCGCATCGACACCTACTGCTCCTCCGGCCCGGGCGGGCAAAGCGTCAACACCACTTATTCCGCCGTACGCATCACGCACCTGCCCACCGGCCTCATCGTCACCTGCCAGGACGAGAAATCGCAGATCAAGAACCGCGCCAAGGCCGAGCGCGTGCTCCGCTCCCGGCTCTACGAAATGGAGCTTGAGAAGCAGCGCCAGGCCATCGGCGCCGACCGCCGCTCCCAGGTCGGCACCGGCGACCGGTCGGAGAAAATCCGCACCTACAATTTCAAGGAAAACCGCGTCACCGATCACCGCATCGGCCTGACGCTCTACCAGCTCGACCGCATCATGGAGGGCGAACTCGATCCCCTGATCGACGCCTGCACTACTTATTACAACGCCCAAAAGCTGCGCGAGCAGGCCGAAGCCGCCCAGGCGGCCCAGCATGAATCTCCGGACGGCGCTCCGGCAAGGGTCTGAGATTCTCGCCGCCGCCGGAACACCCGAGCCGCGGCTCACCGCCGAACTGCTCCTCTGCCACGCGCTGCGCCGCGAACGCGCCTACCTCTACTCGCACCCCGAGCACGAGCTGACCACCGTCGAGTGGATCCACTACGGCCGTTACCTGCACGAGCGGCTCCAGGGCCGCCCCCTCCAGCACATCACACGCCGCCAGGAGTTCTACGGGCGTGAATTCGAGGTTTCGCCCGCCGTCCTGATCCCCCGCCCCGAAACCGAACACGTCGTCGAACAGGCCCTCCGCGCCGCGCCCCGCGCGCGCCGCGTGCTCGACCTCTGTACCGGCTCGGGCAACCTCGCCGTGACGCTGGCGCTCGAACTCGACGCCTGGGCCGTAGCCACCGACATCAGCTTTCCGGCCCTCGAGATCGCCCGCCGCAACGCTTGCCGCCACCGCGCCCGCGTGGACCTCATCCAGTGCGACCTGGCGAGCGCTGTCGCCGGCCGGTTCGATCTCGCCGTCGCCAATCCGCCCTACATCCCCATCCACGAAATCCCCTCGTTGCAGCGCGAAGTCCGCGACCATGAACCCCGCGTCGCGCTCGCCGGCGGCGAATCCGGCGTGGAGTTCTACCATCGGATCGTGCCCGAAGCCGAACGCCTGCTGGCGCCCGGTGGCTGGCTCCTGGTCGAGATCGGTTACCAGGGAGAGCCCGGCGTGCGCGCCGCCTTCGGCCCCTCGTGGTCGGATCTGGCCACGGAGTATGATCTGGCTGGATGGCCCCGCGTCATCCGCGCCCGCTACACCCCGTGAGAACCGTCTTCCACGTCGACATGGACGCTTTCTTCGTCTCGGTCGAGGAACTCTTCGACCCCGGCCTGAAGGGCAAGCCTGTCGTCGTCGGCGGAAAGAGGAACGAGCGCGGCGTTGTCGCCGCGGCCTCCTACGCGGCCCGCAAGTTCGGCGTCCACTCGGCCATGCCCCTGCGCACCGCCGCCAGGCTGTGCCCGCAGGCCATCTTCCTCGACGGCCATCCCGAGCGCTATCGCGAGTACTCACACCGCGTCCACGAAATCCTGCTCGAATTCACTCCGCTCGTATCGATGGCGAGCGTCGACGAAGCCTATCTCGACATGACCGGCACCGAGAGGCTGTGGGGACCGCCGCTGCGCGCCGCCACGCTGCTGCACGAGCGCATCGCGGATCGCACAGGATTGAACTGCTCGGTCGGCATCGCCGCTTCGAAGATGCTCGCCAAGGTCTGCTCGGATTTCGCCAAGCCGAACGGAATCGCCTGGGTGCCGCCGGGCATGGAAGCCGCCTTCCTCGCTCCGCTCCATGTCAGCCGCATCCCGGGCGTCGGCCGCGTCACCGCCGAACGGCTCCGTGAAATCGGCGTCCGGCGCGTCGGCGACCTCGTGCGGCTCGACGAGGACTTCCTCCTGCGCCGCTTCGGACAATGGGGCCTGGCGCTTGCCGGCAAAGCGCGCGGCGCGGACGCCGGCGCGTGGTTCGAAGGCGAGATCGGAGCCTACGAGGATCCCAAGAGCATCTCGCACGAACACACATTTTCTGAAGACATCCGCGAGCAGGCTCTGCTGGAAGCCATGCTGGCGCGGCTCGCCGAAAAAGTCGGCCGCCGGTTGCGCGAACACCGCCTCTTCGCCCGCACCATTGAACTCAAGCTGCGCTACTCCGACTTCACCACCTTGAGCCGTGCGCGCACCCTTTCCGAAGCCACCGACCTCGACGCCGACCTGATCGCCGTCTCCCGCGATCTCTTCCGCCACACCTGGAAGAAGGGCGCGCCTGTGCGCCTCATCGGCATGGGGGTCTCCGGCCTTGACGAGGCGCAGGGCCAGGTGTCGCTGCTCGAAGCCGAAAAAAAGGAGCGCGCCCGGCAGGCGCTCGCCGCAGTGGACCGCATCCGCGACCGTTTCGGAGAGAAGAGCGTGCAGTTGGCCGCCGGCATGGCCGCCGATCCCCCGGAGAAAGTGCACGAAAACCCCGTGGGCCTGCCAGGCAAGCGGCCGCGCAGCAACCGATGACCCGCTCCCTACTTGGGCGCAACCGTCTCTTCGCGTTCCGCCATGCGGCGGCTGCGCGTGGCGTGGAAGGCCCAGTAGGCCGCCACCAGCGAGAACAGCGCCCCGCTCCAGTAGGGCGCGCCCGTGCCGATGTGATCGAACACCGCCCCGGCCCAAACGGGGCCGATGATCCGCGTCAGGCTCGACGCCGATTGGGCCGTGCCGAGCAGCGCGCCCTGTTCTCCCGCGCCCGCGCGTCTTGAAATCAGCCCGGTGAGCGCCGGCCCGGCCAGTCCGAACCCCAACGCCGTCAGCGCCACCGACAGGTACAGCAGCCAGACCGCGTGCGCGGCAGCGGCGGCAGCGAATCCGGCGGCGAACAGGGCCGCACCTCCAACGGCCAGCGCGGCCTCGCCGAAACGTGGGGCCAGCTTCCGCAGCAAGAGACCCTGCGTCAAAGCCGCCATCATGCCCAGGAATGCGAACAGCGCCGCATTGCCCGCCGCGTCCAGCCCGAAGCGCGCGTGCGTGAACACCGGGAAGTTGGTCTGCAATCCCGCCATGGCGAAGTGCAGCCCGAAAGTCGCCAGCATCAGTTCGCGGAACTCGCTCCGGCCCAGAGCGCCGCGGATCTGCGCCAGCGGATCCAGGTCGCGCCATCTGACCTCATGCGCCACGCGCCGCTCCGGCGGCAGCGTCTCTTTCAGCGTCGCAGCCGCCACCGCCAGCGTCAGGAGCGAGAGCGTGCCGGCTGCATACGCCGGCGCCGAAAGGCTGACCCGGCTCAGCGCCCCGCCCAGCGCGGGCCCGAGAATGAACCCCAGCCCGAACGCCGCGCCGATCAGCCCGAAATTCTTCGCCCGGTCTCGCGGCTCGCTGATGTCGGCGATGTAGGCTTGCGCCGCCGTGATCGATCCTCCGGCGAATCCCGAAAGCAGACGCGCCGCAAACAGTACGGCCAGGCTCCAGGCGGCGCCGAACAGAAAGTAGCTCGCAGCCGTGCCGCCGAGGCACGCCAACAGCACCGGACGGCGCCCGCGCCGGTCCGACCATGCGCCCAACAGCGGCGCTGCGGCGAACTGCGCGGCGGAAAACGCCAGCGCCAGCACACCCACCGTCAGCGCGTCGCTTCTGTAAGGCTGCACTACGAAGGGAATCACAGGCACGAGGATCCCCGCGCCCATCAGATCCAGAAAAACGATAAGGAAGATCGCTCCCAGCGCGCCGCGCGGCGCGGCCCGGCTTCCGTCCACGCTTTCATCGTCTCACAGCGAGGGGGAAGGCCTGATCCGCCTCCGTTTATCGCGTGAATCGTCGCGCCCGCCTAGAACAGCCGCTCCTGCCGCTTCAGCGTCCCGAAGCTCCCGATGTTGGCGATGACCAGCGCCAGCCGGAACTGGTTTTCTCCGCTTCGCGCGCCGAAATTGAACCGCCGGTACTGCCCGCTGAACGCACAGCACTCCGTGTTGTAGGTGATCTGCGTGTTGATGTACTGAAGCACTCCGACCGAGTAGTCGTACACCCCGTAGACCCCCGCATTCCACCCGCGCCGGTTCTCGTTGCCCAGTCCCAGCGTGCCGCGAAACTGGTTCGACGGCGGCGACAGCACCTGCCCCGTCGGCGCGCTTCTGCAGAACTCTTCCCTTTCGAATGCCTCCACGTCGCTCAGCGGCACGCACGATACCTTCGTGTGCCCGAAGGAAAGAAAGTAATTCGGCGAACGCGTGTCCACCGTCACGCTTGAGTTCGTCAGCCGCCCCCGCAGCGGATCGTAATCGGCGCGCCACTCCACGCCGAGCGACCCTACCGGCTGCGCCCGCAATGCGCTCACTACCGGCGAGCTCCGCCTCGGCCCGTCCAGGAACGCAAACGCGGTCAGCTGGGCCGAACTCGCCACCACGTTCCTGCGCCCCGCCACGACGGCTCCGCCGAAATCCGGATCGAAATACCGCTTCTGCCGCACCTCCCAAGTCAGCAAGTCCCTGACCCGGTTGTCCCTGCCCTTCGCCCACAACCGCTGCGTCAGCGAATATTCGATCTCCGTCGTATCGGAAATCAGCTCCAGCTCGTCGAACCGCACCAGCCGGTCGAAGCGGTTCGCCCCTGCCACGGTGCGGAAGCTCGCGCGAGGCTCAATCGAGTGTTTCACTTTCCGTCCCATCCATCGAGGGGCATCGAACACCCTCTGCAGCGCCGGCAAAACCAGCTCCGCCCCCACCTCCCGGGTTACACGGTTCACACCCTCACCCGTCACCTCCTTGCCCATTTCCTTCTCCAGCGCCGTACGGAAAGAGCTGCCATAGTGCGTCGCCTGCAGCGAAACATACGGCAGCAAATGAAACTCCTTCCACCGCAGCGCCGTCATGAGCCGCGGCGCCAGATCGAGCCGTTCTACAAACTGCCGCGTCTGAAACAGCGGCTGGTTGCGCTGCAACAGCCCGCCCGCCGCCGACCAGCTGAGCCACACCGGCAGCGCGCCCCCCGCCACCTCGCGATCCCGCCCCTCCCACTCGATCTGCGGCAGCTTCCTCAGCATGATCGTGTCGCCCGGCTGCGCGCTCTGGAAATTCTCCTGCCTCGAATACACCACATTGATACTCTGCGCCGCCCAGTCCTTCGACACGTTCACCACCGAGTTCACTTCGCTGAACACCGCCTCGTTGAAGCTCTCCGTGAACGCCTGGCGGAAGGCGAAATTGCTCAGGTAGTTCACCGTGCCCCGCGCATAGAACCCGCGCCCCAGCTCCGCTCTGCCCTGCGCCGTCGCCAGGTAGCCACCCTCTTTCACCCGCTCCCCGCCATCGAGCAGACGCCCCCGGTCCCGGATGCCGTACACAAACAGGCTCAGCTCGCTGCGCTGCGTTGGCTTGGCGCGGAAGTCCACCGTGTGAGCCAGCCCGCGCTGCGTGAAATACTGCGGCCGGTAACTCAGGTCGTAGCTCCGGCTGATCGCCCAGAAATAGCCCAGCCCGTACATCAGTCCCCGCCGGTTGCTGTTGCCCACGCTCGGCGTCAGAAATCCGCTTTTCCTCGCACCCTCCCGCAGATCCTTGTAAAACGCCGGAGCATACAGGATCGGCACGCTTCGCAGCTTGAACCAGCTCCGTTGCGCAATGGCCCGCCGGCCCGGAACCACGTCGATCACCGGGGCCTCAAGCTTCCACCACGGATTGATTCCAGCGCAATTTGTGATGCTTGCCCTGTGCAAAATATAGCGCTGCTGGATTTTTTCCGCCCAATCTCCCTGAAAGAAAAATGGATTTTCCGTCCGCAGAATCCCCGGGCGGTAGTCGATCTTTCCGTACGCCGCCCCCCGCACCCTGTAAAAAGACCCGCTCCCATCCTTCAGGTTGTAGTCGATCCTTTCCGACCAAAGCTGCTCCCCGCTGATGAAATTCACATAGCGCACCCGCCCCCTGGCTTCCGCCACCCCGGTCTCCTGGTCGTAGTCGATCTCCTCCGCCTCCAGCAGCATCTCGCGCGTCTCGATCTGCGCCTGCCCCCGCAGCCTGTAACGGCTCCCCTCCCGCTCCTGCTGCGTGGCGCGCACCACCACAATGCCCTCGGGAGGCACGTCCCTGCGCTCGATCACCGCCGCCCTCTCATAGCCGGGAAACGGCGCCTGCCCTGCCGCCGCGGCCATCAACCCCGCCGCCGCCAACAGCCTTCCCGCTGGCGCCCCTCGAAAAAAGACGTGACAAATCCGCCCAAATATGTTATTTACGGATTGATGCACCCGGCGCAGACGTGCCTCCTGTCGCCGTGGCAGCAGCAGTGAAGCGCTCAAGGCTCAAACCTAGCATGAGCTGAAAGAAGCCCGCAAGACGGGCGAGAGAGACTGGGCAAGCCGCGAGCCGCACGAAAAATCCCAAGCCGCCCTCCCCGGGCGCAGCCGGAGGCATGCCATGCATTGCAAGTACTGTGGCGCGGCCATTTCCGAACTTCAGGAGAGGTGCAGCCGCTGCCAGCGCCGCCTGGCGGGTTTCGCTGCCCGCGCCGGTGACGCGCCTTGGATGGAGGCCGCTGTCGCCCCTGCCCTCGACAACTCCCCCGCTCAAGAACTGCGCCCGCGCTTCCGCGTACAGGAAGGCGGCGGCGCCCCGCGTTCCATGCCACCCGTGCAGCCTCCCCTGTTCCCATCCGACAGCCGTGTTGTCGGGCTCGAGCAATACGTTCCGCTGCAGCCCCAGCGCCGCCGCAGCTCGCCACGCCGCTCGCGCCCAGCCACGCGTCTGGAAACGCCCCTGCAAGCCGCGTTCGACTTCGACTCCCTCCCTCCCGGCGCCCACGAATTCGCCGCCGCGCAGTTGCAGATCCCCGTCGCAAGCCTGGCGCGGCGCGCCTTCGCTTTTCTCGTAGATTTTTCTTTTGTCCTCGTCGGCTTCTCTCTGTTCCTCGCCCTGGTCCGGCTCATCATCGGCGGCTGGCCCCAATCACCCTTCTTCTACGCCATGCTCGCCATGTGCTTGTGGTTTCTGGCCTCCACGTTCTTCTTCCTTTACGCCGCCTTCGGTCTCAGAACTCCGGGCCAGCAAATCGCCGGCATCCGCCTGGTCACCCGGGAAGGCCGCTCGAGCGAACCCGTCCACCGCGTCAAGCGCGTTCTCGCCAATGCCGTCCCTGTCGTCAGCCTGCTGGGCGCGCTCTGGGCCGCCGTCACCGAAGAGCATCTCAGCTTCGCCGATCTCATCACCGGCACCTACGTCACCGTCTCCGAAGCCCGCTGAAGCACACACCCGGAAGATCGCCCGCGCCCCGGATATGCGCCACCCCCCCCTAGATTCAGACCTGAAACTCTGATATAGAAGAAGGCCGGAGACATTCTCGACGCCTATGCGAAGGAAGTCGTACCGGCTGAGCGAGGAGGGCCTCGGCGCCCTCATCGGCCAGCTCCGGAACAGGAATTATCAGGTCTATGGGCCGCGCGCCGATGATTTCGCCTTGCACTGGAGGCCCATGGAGTCCGTCGAGGACCTGCCCCGCGGCTGGACGCAGGAACTCGCCCCCGGCCGCGCCCGTCTTGTGCCCGGCGAGTCCACGGCGATGTTTCATCACTGGACTTGCGCCGAGGGGCTCAAGGCTATCCTTCACCCGCCTGTGGTCCGCATCCTCACCGCCGAACGCGACAACGGAGCCTTCCGTATCCTGGACAATCCCTTGCCAGCCGAAAAATGCGCCTTCCTCGGCGTGCGGCCCTGCGACCTCGCAGCGCTGGCCATTCTCGACCGCGTCCTGCTTGGCGACCGCTATGCCGACGACATTTACCGCGCCCGCCGCCAGAACGCCTTTCTCATCGCACTGCACTGCCAGCAGTCTGCGCCCACCTGCTTCTGCGCCTCCATGGGCAGCGGTCCCCGCGCCCGCTCGGGCTTCGACATCGCACTGGCCGAATTCGTCGAAGGCGGCGCGCCGGAGTTCTTCGCCGAAGCCGGCACTGACGCCGGCCTCGAGTTGCTGGAATCCTGTGGCGCCACGCCGGCGCCGCCCGAATGGAACCGCGCCGTCGAAGAGGGCTGCACCCGCGCCGCCGCCGCACAGACGCGCCGCCTCGACGTCAATGCCGCCCCGCAGTTGATCGACGCCATGTTCGACAGCCCGCATTGGGACGCCGTCGCCCGCCGCTGCCTCGCCTGCGGCAATTGCACCTCGGTCTGCCCCACCTGCTTCTGCGTCAATTACGAGGACCGCACCTCCATTGACGGCCGCCGGGCAGAACGCTGGCGCCTCTGGGACTCCTGCTTCACACAGAGCTTCACCTACATCCACGGCGGCAGCGTCCGCTCCAGCGTCAAGTCACGATACCGGCAGTGGCTCAGCCACAAGCTGGCGCGCTGGCAGGCGCAGTTCGGCACGCCCGGCTGCGTCGGCTGCGGCCGATGCATTGCCTGGTGCCCTGCCGGCATCGACATCACCGAAGAATTCCGGCAGCTGCAGCTCTCCGCCGCCGCTGCCGCCTCTCTCCCCATGAAGGATTGACCTATGGCCCCGGCTGAAATGAAAACCGTTCTCGCAGCTCATCCCTTCCTGGAAGGGCTGCCCGAAAAGTACGTCGACCTGCTGTCGAGGCTCGCCTTCGAGGTCCGCTTTGAGCAGGATGAAATCATCTTCCGCGAGGGCGATCCCTCCAGCCTCTTCTACCTGATCCTCTCCGGGAAAGTCGCTCTCGAAATGGGCGCGCCCGGAAGGCAGATCATCATCCAGACGCTGGAGGCCGGCGACGAGCTCGGCTGGTCCTCGCTGCTGGAAAACACGAGCAAGCAGTTCCGCGCCCGCTGCCTCGAGCCCGTGCGCGCGCTCGCCTTCGACGGCGCCCGCGTCGTCAACCTCTGCGAGGAGGACCATGAGTTCGGCTTCCAGATCATGCGCCGCGCCCTTGCCCTCGTCGCCGAACGCCTTCGCGCCACGCGCCTTCAGGCGCTCGACGTCTACTCGCCGAAAGGAGTCCGCGGCAAATGAGCACCGCTGCGTCCGCCGCCTCTCCTCCCTCCCGCGCGGTGATGGAACCCGTGCCCGTCCGGATCGTGTCGGTGTCCAAGGAAACCCACGACACCTTCACCCTCACCGCCGTTCCGCCCCCCGGCGACCCCGTCTCCGCCTTTGAGCCGGGCCAGTTTTCCATGCTCTACTGCTATGGCGTTGGTGAACTGCCGATCTCGATCTCCGGCGATCCCGCCGTGCGCGACTCCCTGACCTACACCATCCGCTCCGTCGGGCAGGTCACTTATCAGATCGTCACTCGCCGCCCGGGCGACTTCATTGGAGTGCGCGGCCCCTTCGGATCCAGCTGGCCGCTGAAGGAGGCGCGCGGCAAGAGCGTCCTGATCGTCGCTGGCGGCATCGGTCTGGCGCCGCTGCGGCCGGCCATCTATTCCATCCTGCGCCACCGCGGCGACTACAACCGCCTCGTCATCCTTTATGGAAGCCGCAGCCCGCGCGACCTCCTTTACCGCCGAGAATTCGAAGCCTGGGGCCTGCTGCCTGACACGCAAGCGCTGTGCACAGTCGACTACGGCGGCCTCTCCTGGCGCGGCCACGTCGGCGTCGTCACCACGCTGTTCCGGCACGTCCGAATGCAACCGCAGGAGACTCTGGCCATGATCTGCGGCCCGGAAATCATGATGCGCTACGCCGCGCGTGAACTGGAAGCCCGCGGCCTGCCGCCGGCGCAGATCTATCTCTCCATGGAACGCAACATGAAATGCGGCGCCGGCTTCTGCGGGCATTGCCAGATGGGGCCTTACTTCGTCTGCAAGCACGGCCCTGTGTTCGCTTGGCCCGAAATCCGGCCCTACATGGATCTCTATGAGCTCTGAAGCAACCAAACCCCGCATCGCTGTCTTCAAGTTCGCCAGCTGCGACGGCTGCCAGCTCAGCCTGCTCGACGCCGAAGACGATCTCCTCGCCGTCGCCGGCGCCGTCGAGATCGCCTACTTCCCGGAAGCCAGCCGCCGCATGATGAAGGGACCCTACGACATTGCGCTCGTCGAAGGCTCCATCACCACCCACCACGACGCCGAGGCCATCCAGCGCATCCGCCGTCAGGCGAAGACGCTCGTCACCATCGGCGCCTGCGCCACCGCGGGCGGCATCCAGGCGCTGCGCAACTGGCACGACGCCGCCGAGTGGGTCCGCCTCGTTTACGCCAAGCCCGACTTCATCTCCACGCTGAAGACTTCGACGCCCGTGGCCGAGCACGTGCCCGTGGATCTCGAGCTGCGCGGCTGCCCCATCAGCAAGCATCAACTGATCGAACTCATCTCGGCCACGCTCGCCGGCCGCAAGCCCAACCTGCCCACGTATAGTGTCTGCCTCGAGTGCAAGCGCCGCGGCAACACCTGCGTCATGGCAGCCTGCGGCACGCCCTGCCTCGGCCCGGCCACGCAGGCAGGTTGCGGCGCCATCTGCCCTTCCCTGCACCGCGGCTGCTACGGTTGCTTCGGCCCGATGGAGAATGCCAACGGCCCCGGCCTCGCCGCGCAGTTCCGCATCCTCGGCTGCTCGCGCGACGAAGTGGAACGCGCTTTCCGCAGCTACAACGGCTGGGCCTGGCCCTTCCGAAGAGTCTTCGAGGAGGCTCCGAAAGCATGAACTCCGCTCCCTCCGTCAAGCCCGCCATTACGAAGATCGATGTGCCCGTGCTGGCCCGCGTCGAGGGCGAGGGCGAACTCCATATCAAGGTCAAAGCCGGCAAGATCCTCGATCTCAAGCTCCGCATCCCGGAGCCTCCGCGGCTCTTCGAGGGCTTCCTGCGCGGGCGGCACTTCATGGAAGTGCCCGACATCACGGCGCGCATCTGCGGCATCTGCCCCATCGCTTACCAGATGAGTTCGGTCCACGCGCTGGAGCGCGCGCTCGGCATCGAGCCGCATCCCTCCATCCGCGCCCTGCGCCGCCTGTTCTACTGCGGCGAGTGGATCGAGTCCCACGCCCTCCACATCTTCTTCCTTCACCTGCCGGACTTCCTGGGCTGCCAGGACGCTTTCGAGGTGGCCGCCCGAAATCCGGACGCCGTCAAGATGGCCCTGCGGCTCAAGAAACTCGGCAATGAAATCGTGCGTGTCATGGGCGGGCGCGAGATCCACCCGGTGAGCGCCTGCGTGGGCGGCTTCTACAAGGCGCCCAAGCCACAGGAGCTCTCCGCGCTGTTGCCCGAGCTGGAGTGGGCGCTGGAAGCCTCGTTGCAAACGGTCACGCTTGTCTCCTCGCTGGAGTTCCCGGATTTCGAACAGGACTACGAGTTCGTCGCGCTCTCGCACCCCGGCGAATATGCCCTCAACGAGGGCCGCATCGTTTCCAACCGCGGGCTCGACATCGACGCCGCCGCATTCGAGGAGCACAGCGTCGAGCAGCACGTGAAGCACTCCAACGCGCTGCACTCCGTTATGCGCGAGCGGGGCTCCTATCATGTCGGCCCGCTCGCGCGCTTCAATCTCAACTTCGAACAGCTCACCCCGCAGGCGCGCCGCGCCGCCGAAGAGGCCGGGCTCCGGCCGCCCGTGCGCAACCCCTTCCGAAGCATCGCGGCTCGCGCCGTCGAGCTCGTCTTTGCCTGCGAGGAGGCGCTGCGGCTCATCCGGAATTACGAGCCGCCGCCCGCGCCGCGCAAGGAGGCGCGCCCGCGCGAAGGCATGGGGATGGCCGCCACGGAAGCGCCCCGTGGCCTGCTCTACCACCGCTACTCGGTCGACGAAAACGGCCTCATCACCGCAGCCCGCATCGTCCCGCCCACGGCCCAGAACTTCCGCCGCATGGAAGAGGATCTGTGGAACTACGTGCCGTCGCTGCTCGGCCTCGACAACCAGCAGATCTCCTGGCGCGCCGAACAGGCCGTCCGCAATTACGACCCCTGCATCTCCTGCGCCACCCACTTTCTCAAGGTCCGCATCGACTGACGCAGCACCCCCGCCCCGGCGGGCGCACCCTTGGGTATCCCTGCAGAGCGGCAGCACACGCGAGGAACCGGAGCGGGTCGGACGCGGTGAAGAGTCCCCAGGAGCGCGATAAGCCGGTCTGGCAGCCTGCTGAGTCCGGGCCGGATAGCCCCCGCTGTCACGTAACTGTTCCAAACCGCGGGCGAACCCCGTGCCGCCTGGCTGGAGAACTTTGGGAGTGTCTGCTGTCGGCACTTCGTATGATGGGGTCATGGAATGGTTGTTGGCGGGAGTGTTGATGGCGTTGCCGGCGGTGGAAAACTGCACGCCGGCGCGGTGGCGGGATGCGGCGCCGGAGTCGCTGGAACTGATCCGCGGCACGCCGGTGAACTGCCTGCTGGTGGAAGAGAGCGCCTGGCGCAAGGAACTGCTGGATGCGGCGCGCGAGATGGGGTTGCTGACACTGGCGGTGGTGCGCGGGGCAAGTACAGAGGCGGCGGCCCGGGCGCTGGTGGAAGGGGCGCAGGGAATCGCCGCCGAAGGACCCCGGGCGGAGCCGCTGGTGGAGTGGGCGCGGGCGCGGCAGCGGCCGCTGGTGGAGATCCTTCCGCGCCACGATCTGCGGCTGGACGGCAGCACGCGGGTGGTTGCCACCTACGAGGGGCTGTGGGCGGGGGTGCGCGCCGAGAGCGAGGACAACGCGCATGCGCGGCCGACCAGCGGCCCGTGGATCGAAACCAACTCCGGCCTCCTGCGGTTCCTGCGGGCGGCGGCGCCGCCGGGGACGGCGGTGTGGATGGCCCACGAGGCGCCCAGGGATCCACAGCCGGTGTCGCGATATGTGCAGGCCGTGGCGGATGCGGCCGTGTGCGGCGCGAAATGGGTGCTGGATCTCGATGCCGATTTCTGGCGCCGCGTGCGCGCAGGGGAGCCCAAAGGGAGGAGAGATTGGGCTCGGTTACTTTCGGCTGTGCGCTTCTTTGACCAGCACGAGGCCATGAAATGGCCAGACAGTTCAGCTTTGGTTGTGCTGATTGACGGGCCGGGCGGAGGGCTGGTTTCCGGCGGAATTCTGGACATGATTTCCGCCAAGCACATCCCCCTGCGGCCGGTGCCTCCGGCGAAGCTGGCAGAGGCGCCGGGAGGGATCCGCACCCTGCTGACCATCGACCCGTCGAGGCTGAACGAGCGCGAGCGGGAAGCGGCGCGAGCCATCGCCCGCAGGGGGGCGACTCTGGTGAACGGGCCGGAAGGATGGAAGCTCGAGCCGCCGCCGCCGGGCCGGATCACCTATTCGGAGGAGCAGATCAAACAGCTCGACCAGATCTGGCGCGAAGTGAATTCCATCATCGGCCGGCGGAATTACGGGGTGCGGGTTTTCGGCGCCCCAGGAATGCTTTCCTCTCTCAAAGAGTCTCCGGACGGGCGTCATTTGGCGCTGATTCTCGTCAATTACACAGACTACCCGGTGGAAAACATCACCCTGCATTTCACGGGAAGAATGCAGCGGGCGCGGCTGGCGGACGGAAGCGGCGAGAGGGTCCTGGAGACCTACGAAGTGGAGGATGGAACCGGGGTGGATCTTGTGAAAGTGGAAGATGTGGCGGTGGTGACGGTGGAGCGCGCAGCTCAGGCGAAGCGGTAGACGAGATCCTCGATGCGGCCGCCGCGCACCTCAATGCGCCGGAGGTCGGCGCTGCCGGCGCCGAGCTGCTCGGCGAGGAGGAGCATATTGTCGCAATGGATGAAGGGGCGCGTGCCGCGAGGCGCTCGCGGATCGTAGCCCATCAGGGCCGCGCCGACCGTGTCCGTGCAGACGGCGTTGGTTCCGAGCACAAGCAGGCCAGGCTTCATGCGCCGCAGTCCGCGAACCCAGGGCCCTTCGCCGCCGGCGACGGTTTCCACGCCGTCAATGAAGGAGATGTGGATGGGGCGCGCGGCGTTGAGCTCGGCGACGATGCGCGGCATGCGGTAGCCGGGGTCGCGCGGGGAGGCGGGGTCGAGTTCGGGCGGCGCGGGCGGGGCGGGCTGCCGCGTGCCCTCATGGCAGACGATGAGGCGGCCTTTTTCGGGGCTTTCGTTCGGTTCCTTGAGCCCGGCGTCATCGCCATAAAGGGAGGCGGGCGTGATGCCGAAGAGGTTCTTCATGGCGAGGGTGATGCCTGTGGTGGCGTGATCCTTCAGCTTCGCCATGGAGACCAGCACATCGGTTTCCTCGTAGGCTCGGTTGAGCGTCCATGCAGGATAGATGAGCCCGCCGCCGGGCACGGGGAACTTTGAGTAATCCTTGTACGCACCGCGCGAGTTGGTATTGACGAACTCGACGCCCGGAGCGGCGTTGCGGAGCTGGCGCACGTTCCAGCCGGACTCGAGCAGGTATTCTTCGAGCGGACCCGCGGTGGCCCAGCAGCTCTCGACGAAGCGGATGCGGCGCGCGCCGGCGCGGCCGAGGACATGGGCCATGGCGAGGGCGGTGCGGGGGTGCGTGTAGTGCGTCACGCCGAGGGGGAGGCCTTGCCAGCGGTTGGCGGGGCTGCCGGTGAGATTCAGCTTGATCGTGACGGTCTTGTTGCGCACCAGCGCGCCGGCGCCGCCGAGCTGATCGAACATGCGCTCGAGAATGGCGGCCAGGTCTTCGTCATAGGACGAACAGCGCGCGATGGCGACAGGCGTCGCGGGCGGCTCCTGCGCGCGGACCGAGGCCGCGCCCAGAGCGGCCAGCAGTTCTCTGCGGGTCATTGATTCCAGTGTAGCGGTAGAATCCAGTCATGCGAAAACTGGCCCTGGCAGCGTTGCTGTGCGGCGGCGTCCTGCATGCGGCGGACGCGACTCTGATCCTGCACAACGGAAAGGTGATCACGGCCGATGCGAAGTTCAGCATTCGGGAGGCGGTGGCGATTGGCGGCAACCGGATCCTGGCGGCGGGCGGCTCCAGGGAGATCCTGGACAAGTACCGCGGGCCGGGGACCGAGGTGATCGACCTCAAGGGCAGGACGGTGCTGCCGGGGCTGATCGACGCCCACGTGCATGCGCTGGAGTCCGGGCTGAGCGAGTTTCGCGGGCCGCTGCCGCCGTTCGACAGCATTGCGGCGATCCAGGAGTATGTGCGCGCCCGGGCGCGCGTGACGCCGAAGGGCGAGTGGATCGTGGTGCCGCGAACGCTGCCGCCCAGGCTGAGGGAGATGCGGATGCCGACGCGCGAGGATCTGGATGTGACGGCGGACCATCCGGTGGCGTTCGACGGGAGCTATGTGTGGTCGGCGAACACGGTGGCGCTGCGGGTGAGCGGGATCACGCGCGACACGCCGAACCCGCCGGGCGGAGAGATTGTGAAGGGGCCGGACGGGGAGCCGAACGGCATTCTGCGCAACGCGGCGCACCTGCTGAAGGGTGTGACGCGCGCGGCGCCCTATACGGAGGACGACCGGCTGAAGGCGC
The DNA here is from genome assembly GCA_964458495.1 of uncultured Arcobacter sp. Lineage (GTDB taxonomy): Bacteria > Acidobacteriota > Terriglobia > Bryobacterales > Bryobacteraceae > JANWVO01. The sequence continues at coordinate 103,752 of CAYWJB010000004.1, read as the reverse complement.
TGGAACTGATGCTGCGGGAGTACCGGCGCGCCGGGCTGACCTGCATCCACGACCGCGCGGTGACACCGGCGGAGGTGGCGCTGTTCGAGAAGCTGAAGTCGGAAGGCAGGCTGCCGGTGCGGACGGTGCTGACGTGGCGGCTGGCGACGGCGGCGCCGGTGGAGGAGCTCGTGCGGGAGATCGAGTCGCGCCCGTGGCGGACCAATCTCGGCGACGAGTGGCTGAAGTTCGGGGCGTTCAAGGTGACGCTGGACGGAGGGCAGAGCGTGGGCACGGCGTACCAGCGCATGCCGTACGGTCCGTTCGGCAGGCAGCTGTACGGGCAGACAAACCCGGACGCGCGGGGCACGCTGTTCGTGGAGCCGGGCAAGCTGTTGCGAATCATGCGCGCGGCGCGCGACAAGGGCTGGTCGCTGACGGCGCACGCGCAGGGCGGAGGCGCGATCGACGTGCTGCTGGACATTTTCGAGCAGCTGGACCGGGAGAGGCCGATTGCGCCGACGCGTTCGCACGTGATGCACGGCAGCATGCAGAACCCGGAGTCGCTGGACCGCATGAAGCGGCTGGGCATCGCCGCCGACGTGCAGCCGGGGTGGCTCCATTTCGACGCCCCGGCGCTGGAGCGAGTGTTCGGCGAAAGAAACTTGCGGTGGTTCTTCCCGATGCGCGGCTACCTGGACCGCGGGATTCCAGCTGCCGGGGGCAGCGACCACATGCTGGGGCACGACAAGAACCGCAGCGTGAACCCCTACAACCCGTTTTTCGGGATGTGGATGACTCTGACGCGCCGCACGACGGAGGGCAAGACGCTGTTTCCGGAGGAGCGGGTGACGCGCGAGGAGGCGATCCGGATGTGGACGACGTGGGCGGCGTGGCTGCACTTCAGCGAGAAGGAGCAGGGGTCGATCGAAGCGGGGAAGCTGGCGGACCTGGTGGTGATCGACCGCGACATTCTCACCTGTCCGGAGGACGAAATCCGCGCGATCGAGCCGCTGATGGTGGTGCTGGACGGCAAGGTCGTAGAGCGGAAGATCGCCGCCTTCCCCGGCGCCGAGGGCGCAGGCCGGGCGCGGAGGACGGCACTTTCGCCCGCGAGGCCGACAACGGCTCCAGCGACCGCCGCCGGCATACAACAGAAGAAGGAGAGCTGAACGCGCCGGCCGTGGGGCGCGCGCGGGAGGAAGATTTTCTCTGGAAGGAAGACAAACCGCACATGGCATATCTTCTGGCACTCGATCAGGGCACGACTTCCAGCCGCGCCATCGTCTTCGCTGAAGACGGCACGGTTTTGGCAGCGGCGCAAAAGGAATTCCGCCAGATCTATCCGCAGGCGGGCTGGGTGGAGCACGACGCGTGCGAGATCTGGGCCACGCAGCGCGGGGTGGCGGCGGCGGCGCTGGAGAGGGCGCGGATCCCGGTGCGCGAGGTGGCGGCGATCGGGATCACGAACCAGCGGGAGACCGTGGTGTTGTGGGACCGGCGCACGGGCGAGCCGATGGCGCCGGCGATCGTCTGGCAGGACCGGCGCACGGCAGGGTATTGCGACGAGCTGAAGGCGAGCGGGGCGGAGGAGGAGATCCGCCGCCGCACGGGGCTGCTGGCCGATCCTTATTTTTCGGGGACCAAGCTGCGCTGGCTGCTGGAGAATGTGGACGGGGCGCAGGCGCGCGCGGGACGCGGCGAGCTGGCGTTCGGAACGGTCGACGCGTGGCTGATCTGGAACCTGACCGGCGGGCGCGTGCATGCGACGGACGCGAGCAACGCCTCGCGGACGCTGCTGTACAACATTCACACGCAGGAGTGGGACGAGGAACTGCTGCGGCTGTTCGGCGTTCCGCGGGAGGTGCTGCCGGAGGTGCGTCCGTCGTGCGGGATCCTCGGCGAGGCGTCCGCGGAGGTGCTGGGGGCGCCCGTGAGGATCGGCGGCGTGGCGGGCGACCAGCAGGCGGCGCTGTTCGGACAGGCGTGTTTCGAGGCCGGGCTGGCAAAAAACACATATGGCACGGGATGTTTTTTGCTGATGCAGACCGGAGAGTGGGCGGTGGAGAGCCGCCACCGTCTGTTGACGACGGTGGCGTGGCAGGCGGAGGGGCGGACGGAGTACGCGTTGGAGGGGAGCGTGTTCATCGGCGGCGCGGTGGTGCAATGGCTGCGAGACGGGCTGGGGCTGATCCGTTCGTCGGAGGAGGTGGAGCCGCTGGCAGCGAGCGTGGAGGACAGCCACGGGGTGTATCTGGTGCCGGCGTTCACGGGGCTGGGGGCGCCCCACTGGGATGCCTGGGCGCGGGGCGCGATGCTGGGGCTGACGCGCGGCGTGACGGCGGCGCACGTGGCGCGGGCGGCGCTGGAATCGATCGCATTTCAGGTGGCGGACGTGGTAGGGGCGATGGAAGCGGACTCCGGGCTGAAGCTGAACGAGCTGCGCGCCGACGGCGGGGCGTCGCGCAATGATCTGCTGATGCAGTTCCAGGCGGATCTGCTGGGGGCGCCGGTGGTGCGGGCGGCGGTGACGGAGACGACGGCGCTGGGGGCGGCGTACCTGGCGGGGCTGGCGGCGGGAGTGTACCGCGGGCGCGGGGAGCTGGCGGCGCAGTGGAAGGCGGAGCGGCGGTTCGAGCCGCGCATGGGGCGCGACGAGGCGCAGGCGCGGCGCGCGCAATGGACGCGAGCGGTCGAGCGGGCGAAGGGCTGGGAGCGGTGAGATGAACCGGGAGGAGATGCTGGGGCGGCTGCGCGAGGAGCGCGGCGAGTGGGACATCCTGGTGATCGGCGGCGGCGCGACGGGCGTCGCTTGCGCACTGGATGCAGCCAGCCGGGGCTACCGGACGGCGCTGGTGGAGCAGCACGATTTCGGCAAAGGGACGTCGAGCCGTTCGACGAAGCTGATCCACGGCGGGGTGCGGTATCTCGAGCAGGGCAACATCACTCTGGTGATGGAGGCGCTGAAAGAGCGGGGGATTTTGCGGGAAAATGCGCCGCATTTGGTAAAAGATCTGGCATTTATTGTTCCGAATTATGAGTGGTGGGAGGCGCCATTTTACGGCTTGGGGCTGCGCCTGTACGACCTGCTGGCGGGCAAGTACGGGTTCGGGAAGTCGCGGATCCTGAGCCGCGAGGAGACGCTGGAGCGCCTGCCGAACCTGAAGCCGGAGGGGCTGCGCGGCGGCGTGGAGTACTACGACGGGCAGTTTGACGATGCACGTCTGCTGATCCAGATGGCGCGGACGGCAGCCGAGCAGGGGGCGGCCCTGGTGAATTACTGCGGCGTGACGGCGCTCCGACGCGACGGCGGCGGACTGGTGAACGGAGCGGTGGTGCTGGACGAGGAGGGGGGCGAGGAGTTCGAGGTCCGGGCGAAGGCGGTGATCAACGCCACGGGCTGCTTCAGCGACGCGGTGCGGCGGCTGGCGGACGCCGAAGCGCGCCCGATGATCGCGCCGAGCCAGGGAGTGCACCTGGTGTTCGACGCGAGCTTCCTGCGGGGGGAGGCGGCGATCCTTGCGCCGCGCACGCGGGACGGGCGGGTGATGTTCGCGATCCCTTGGCACGGGCATGCGCTGGTGGGCACGACGGACACGGCATTGGATGCGGTATCGCTGGAGCCGCAGCCGCTGGAGGAAGAGATCGAGCTGATTCTGGAGACGGCGGCGGACTATCTGGAGCGGGCGCCGGCGAGGCGCGACATTCTGAGCGCGTGGGCGGGCATCCGCCCGCTGGTGAAGTCGGTGGAGGGCGCCTCGACGGCATCGCTGGCGCGGGATCATTCGATCCACATCGACCGCAACGGGCTGATCACGATCGCCGGGGGCAAGTGGACGACGTGCCGGCGAATGGCGGAGGACTGCATCGATCAGGCGTCGGTGCTGGCGGGGCTGGAGGAGCGCGAGTGCGTGACGCGGCGGCTGAGAATCCACGGCTACCACCACCACGCGGAGCAGTTCGGCGCGCTTTCGGTTTACGGCAGCGATGCCGTGGCGGTCCGCGAGATGGAGCGGCTGCACCCGGAGCGCGGCCGGCGGCTGGCGGCGGCGCTTCCGTACACGGAGGCGGAGGCGGTGTGGGCAGCGCGGTGGGAGATGGCGCGGCACGTGGAGGACGTGCTGGAGAGGCGCACGCGAGCGCTGCCACTGAACGCGCGGGCGGCGATGGAGGCGGCGCCGCGGGTGGCGCGGATTCTCGCAGCGGAGCTGGGGCGCGGCAAGACGTGGGCGGAGGAGGAGACGAAGCGGTTCCTGGGACTGGCGAAACGGTATCTGCCGGGCGGGGTCTGATAGTCTGGAAGTTGGCCGGCAGAATCATTTCCCGGGGAATTGTTTTGGCGGCCTGCCTGCTGTGCGCGCGGGGCGAATGGAAGGCGGCGGGCCCCTGGGGCGGATCGGCGACGTCGATCTGGGCGGACCGGAGCCGTCCGGAAGTGCTGCTCACCGGGGCGCGGCATTCGCTGGTCTACCGGAGCGTGAACGGCGGGGCGAGCTGGCAGCGGCTGAATTTCCCGCGCTATTTTTCCGCCACGATCACGGCGGTGATGATTCATCCGTCCGAGCCGCGCCTGTACCTGGCGGCGGCGGAGACGCCGCAGGGCACGGGCGCGGGGGTGTGGTACAGCGAAGACGAGGGCGCGACGTGGAAGGCGGCGGAGGGCGTGGAGGGGCTCTCAACGTACGCGCTGGCATATTTTCCCGCGAATCCCCGGATCCTGGCGGCGGCCACGAGGGATGGCGTGTGGAGGAGCGGCGACGGCGGGCGAAGCTGGGCGCGGATCAGCGCACCTTACAATCACGAGCTGCGGTCGGTGACCGCCGTGGCGTTCGACCCGCGCGACGAGCGCATCGTGTATGCGGGCACGACGCACCTGCCCTGGAAGACCACCGACGGCGGGAAGACGTGGCGGATCATCCACGACGGGATGCTGGACGACTCGGATGTGTTTTCGATCTTCGTCGACCCGGCGCGCCCGGAGCGCGTGCTGGCGAGTGCCTGCAGCGGGATTTACCGGAGCGAGGACGGAGGGCTGAACTGGACGAAGTTCCGGGGCATCCCCCCTGAACAACGCAGGACGCATGTGGTGCGGCAGATGCCGGGGCGGAATGGAACGATCTTCGCCGGGACGACGCTGGGGCTGCTGAAGTCCACCGACGGCGGGGCGACGTTCCGGCGCGTGAACCGGCTGCATGTCTACGCGCTGGACTTCGATGCCGCCGATCCGCGGCGGCTGTATCTGGCCACCGAAGGCGGGGGATTGTGGAAGAGCGAAGACGCGGGCGAGACGTTCCGGCAGATCAACGAGGGCTTTGTGAGCCGGCGCGCGGCAGGGCTGGCAGTGGCGGGCGGGGCGCTCTATCTGAATGTGGTGGGCGACGGCTCATGGAGCGGATTGTACGAGAGCCGCGACGGCGGCGCGAGCTGGCGCGCGGTGGAGAAGGGCAAAACATTTCCCGAGGGTCATGTCACGAGGCTGGCGGCCTGCCCCGCGCGAGAGGACCTGCTCCTGGCAGGCAACGACGAGCGCATCTACCGAAGCCGGGACGGCGGGCGGAGCTGGACTCCACTGCGGATCGGCGGCGGCGCCCGGCTGCGCATTCACGCGCTGGCGTGCGTGGCGGCCGGGGGCAAGGAGGCGCTGCTGGCCGGCACGGACACGGGGCTGTGGCGGAGTACGGATCTGGGCGCCACCTGGCAACCGGTCCGGATCACGAAGGCCAACATCCGGCATTCGGTGCAGGAGTTGCTGGCAGCGCAAGCCGACGGGGGCCGCGTGCTGGCGAGGACGGCGCACACGGTGTATCTCAGCACCGACGGCGGCGCGGGCTGGCGCGTGCTGAGCATGCTGTTCCCGGCGTCCTCGATCTACGACATGGCGATCACGGACAAGACGCTGCTGGCGGCGACGGCCAGCGGATTGTACCTGTCGGCCGACGATGGGGCGCACTGGGAGAAGGTGGAGGAGGGGCTGGAGCCGGGTACTGTGGGCACGCTGGCGGCGCAGCCTGGCAAGGGCGGCACAGTTTTCGCGGGGCAGTTTGGACGGATCTACCGGTCGAAGGACGGCGGAAGGCGCTGGAGCGTGGTGGAGGGGGCGGATCTGCCGGCAGTGAGCCTGCGGCGGCTGCTGGCCGACTCCAAGGGCCGAAGATTGTTGGGGTTGACGCCAGATGCAGGCGTTTTCTATTTGGATTTCAGGATACAGGAGTAGCATAATGAGGAGTGAGGCAGGAGAAGTCCATATGATGACACGTGCAGGCAATTACTGTTCAGGCAGAGGATCCAGGACTCTCGCCGCCGCTGCTCTTGCGGGGTTGCTCGCCCTGAGCGCGGCCGGCCAGCAGCCGAGCGCCCCGGCGAAACCCGCCGGCGACGAGCTTCCCGACAAGGTCGAGCTGAACGGATTCGGCGGCGGAAGCTTTTTCCAGGGCGTCTCCAGCGGCCTGGGCACGAAGCTGGTGAATGGCGGAGCGTTCGGATTCCGCGTGACGGAGAATTTCTGGCGTTACGTGGGACTCGAGCAGGCGTTCACCTACAGCGCCAACAACGTGCGCTTTGAATCGCCGGTGGCGCCCGGAAAGCCCCAGAACGATTTCGGCCACAGGATTTATCAGTATTCGTTGAATCCCATTTTCTACTGGACGGAGCGGGGTTCGAAGATCCGTCCGTTCCTGACCGCGGGCATTTCGGCGATGTACTTCGCGCCCATCGACTCGGCGAAGGGCTGGGCGCGGAGCCCGCTGAACACCGGCCTGCTGGCGCAGAACCTGGATGCCAACATCCACCCGGCGATGAACTATGGCGGTGGTTTGAAGTGGCACCTGACCGAGCGCTGGGGCCTGCGTTTTGACGCGCGCGGCATCTGGACGAAGAACCCGACGTTCCGGCTGATGGATTCCCCGAATGGCGGGCTGTACATTCCGAGCGGCGACAAGCTGCACGGGATCCAGACGACGGCCGGCCTTACCTATTACTTCGGGGCGAAGGCAGCTCCCCCGCCTCCGCCGCCGCCACCGCCGCCGGCGCCGCTTGCGGCCCTGAATGCCGGGTCGCTCAGCGTGGGACCGGGAACGCTGTGCCAGGGGCGCGCCATCACGGTGCGAAACACCGGCGCCAGCGACCCTGCCGGCCGAGCGATGACCTACAAGTGGAAGGTGAACGGCCAGCCCATGGGCGGCAACGCGCCCGAACTGACTTTCACGCCGGACCGCGCGGGCGATTACAGGATTGAAATGGACGTTGAGGCGGAGAACACTCCGAACCATCCGGTGCGGGTCGCCTCGGCAGCGCCGCTGACGCTGAACGTGCAGCCTTACAACCCGCCGACGGTGTCCAACGTGATGGCCAACCCGGCGGCGATCCAGTACGGGCAGACCAGCACGCTGAGCGCTCAGGGCACGGGCAGCGCCTGCTCGACGATCAGCTTCCAGTGGACGGTGACCGAGGGCACGGTGTCCAATCCGAAGGCCGCCACGACGCAGTTCGACAGCAAGGCGGTGAAGTTCGAGCAGGGTGGCAAGATCCAGTCGAAGACGGTGACTGCGACGGTCCGCGTGACGGACGACCGCGGGGCGTCGGCCACGGGCACGGCGCAGATCAAGGTCGACTTCATCCCGACCTCGATCCGTTACTCCGACGTCATCTTCAGCAAGAACAGCGCGCGCGTGAACAACTGCGGCAAGCGCATCCTGCTGGAAGAGGTGGCGCCGAAGGCAGCCGACCCGGACTATGAAGTCGTACTGGTCGGCCACATCGATCAGGACGAAGTGTCGAAGACTCGCCGTCCGAGCGACCTCGACATGCGCCGCGTGCTGAACGCGTACGCCGTGCTGACGGCGGGTGGCGGCACGTGCGCCAACGTCGACAAGTCGCGGATCAAGGTGACCTGGGTGGGCACCGAACAGGTGTCCGACATGCAGCCCGGGCTTTGTGGCACGGCGGCGCGGCCGGCGTCGAAGGAACGTTCCGGCCAGATGGTTTCCACGGCGGACCAGAACCGGCGCGTGGAGATCTGGCTGGTGCCGAAGGGCACGAAGATGCCGGCGGCCTTCAAGGAGGCCAAGCAGCTCGACGAGAAGCTGCTGAAGCGGCTGGGGTGCCCGAAGTAAGCCTGACGGCAGACTAAAGCCAGGCAAGGCCCGCTCCCGGACGGGGGCGGGCCTTTTGCCTGTTCTTTGTCTCCGAGCCGAGCGAGCGGAACAGCGCCGGCGCTGTGCGGGATCAGAAGCGGATCGTCTCCCACGGCAGGTGTGGATCGGTGAAGTGGCCACAGCGTGCCAGCTTCACCAGATCCGCAGCGCACGTCCACGCATCGCCGGCGGCTTCGAGGCGCAGATCGATGAGGGACGCCCAACGCCGCGGATCGAGAGGGCGGCCGTCTTCCGCTGTCAGGGCGATGATGCGGAAGGCCGTGTCGCCGGGGAAAATGGCAAGCGTGGCCACGCACTGGCGGGCGGCGCCGCTGAGCACAACGGCCTTTGCCAGCCGCCGCGCCAGCAAGGCGCCGGCGCGGTCCGGCTTGTAGAAATCCTTGCCGCTGAGGGCGCCCCCGCCGATGGGGATGCGCGGGCCGTAGGCGTCGACCACCAGCTTCTTGCCGCTGAGCCCGTTGTCGGCCTCGGGGCCGCCCACATGGAAACTGCCGCAGCCGTTGATGACGAAGGTCTCCGGCGGCGAAGGATCGAGAGTGTCGAGCGATGCGCGGCACTGCTCCAGTTCCCGCTGCACGCACTGCCGCACCTCGCGGTTGAGCTCGATCTCGGAGGCGCCGGCGGCCTGTTGCAGCGAGGCGCTGAACGCTTCCAGGCAGCAGCGTGATTCGTCATAGACGACCAGAAGCTTGCCATCGGGGCCGAGTTGCAGTTCCGGGTGCGAGGCGCGGAGCTCCGCAAGAGCGCGCGCCAGCCGGTGGGCCAGCCAGTGCTCCACGGGGAGGAAATTCGTGGCCGGCAGGTCGACGGCGAAGCCGGTGACAATCGACTGGTCGTCAGAACAGGCGCGCAACTCGGCCTCGTTTTCCTGCAATGGCCCCAGGCACAGGTCTGTGTGAATTCCCAGGCGGTCCGGGTCGGGAATCCAGGGGCCGCCGTAACCAGCCGAGGCGAACACGCCGCGCACATGGGCGGCGATGTCGATCTGTTCCGCCCCCTGACAGGCGAGCCTGCCGGTGAGGAAGATGGCGTTCCGGTGCACGGCGGCTTCCAGCGCGCACAGGGCGCGCTTTTCCTGCCGCTGCGCTGCCGCAACAAGGCTGTCCACGGCGGCGTCGCACAGTTTGTCGGGGTGGCCGGGAAACACGAATTCAGAAGAGAAGATCATGGTAATTTCCTTTCTTTCAAGCGCTTTTTACAGCCAGCCGGACGGATTGCACCGGGCTTTTGCGGCAGCGTGTTGGCGCAGCGCCCCTATGCAATCCGGCGGCATCCACTTCAGAGACATGCCCGCGCGCACTCACTGCCCGGTTTGAGCGGCGAGGAGGTGCTCGGAAAAATCCGTGAAGGGCTTCAGGTCGTGCAGGGAACCGAACGGGGACAGCCCGATGCCAAGAACACATTTCTCCATCTGCGGCCTGAACTCCCGCGGAACAGAGCCGACATAGCCGTCGGTCAGGATGACGGCGCGCGCAACCGAGTGCTTGTGAATATGCTCTGCCACGCACCGGATGTCTGTTCCCCCCGTAGTCCGGACGACTCCGTCTATGAGCTCGCCCGGGGTGACATCGGAAATGGCGGTGGAAAAAAGATGCACTTTCGGATGCACCATGCCGGCGCAGTCCAGAACGGCCCCGTAGAGGTCTTCCACGACCCCGGTCATGCTTCCGCTCACGTCGAGATACACATGGACGCGCTCGAGCCTTTCGCGCGCCCGGCCCATGAGCTGAAACTCATACAGGATCTGCGGAACGTTCAGGGCTCGCAAGACGGCGCTTCTTCTCGAGTGGGACGGGATGGGAGAGAACCCGGCTACCGGTGTTGTTGTCACGGCTCTAGCCGCGGAGTCGCCCCCCGTGCGGGCGACCTTGCGAATCAGCCGCGCGAGGATGCTGCGGTTGGAAGTATGACGCCTTGGGTTGATTCTCTCGTCGTTGAGAACGTCCCCCCAGCCCCGTCCGCCCACGATGTCGTCTTTCTTGTGCCAACGCGCCGCCAGGGGGGCAATTGCCTCGAAAACCGCCTCATAATCGGCTGGATCGGACTCGCCATGGCTGCCCAGCAAGACCGGAAATGAAGCGGAATCCGCTTTGCCGGCGGCGAACTCCTTCAGCGGCCGCAGACATGCCTTGTAGACTTCCTCGTAGTAGGCGCCGCGTGGAGAGTACAGGGATTTGTATGCCTGCAGCGCGGCTCGCCGCTCTGGCGCAAGAAGCGCGGGCGGATTGGCGCCGGATTTCTTTGGAGTCCATCCGGCGGGGGGACGGAGCAGACATTCGGGAAATGCTCCGGTGGAATACAGGCGGGTAAACAGGGCGATGCATTCCGGATCCGGGAACATCCGGCACAAGGTGGCGTTGATCACGGCGTCAAAGACGATGTTGTCGACCAGTGAAGGGGCGCGCGGCAGAAGGGTGTGGCCCAGCAGCACATGGTGGAGTTCGTGCATGACGAGCATCAGGAGCTTCTCGGGAGTTTCTGCGTGCACGGCCACGAATTCCGGGTTGATGCGCAGCCGCGGATTGAGGCAACATTCCACTGCGGCGGTCTCCACAGCGGTTGTTTCCTCCACTTTCACAATCCGCAGCAGCGCGGCCAGGCTGTAGTGGCCCGCCGGAAAAGCATCCAGGATCCTGTCCTCAAGCCTTGCCGTCATGGCAGCGGCCTCCATGCATCGGGAATGAACATTCTGACTTCCCGCCCGGGCGAGAGGTAGCCCAGGTTCGGGTTCTTCGAGGCCAAATAGACCTTGCCGGACGACTTCGACAGGATTGCGCAAACGGTAAGGAGGCAGTCGCATTGCTCGTCCGGCTTCCCCTCCGGAAGGATCAGGGCCGCTGCGGGAAAGGGCAACCTCTCGACATGCCTGTTGATCCGTTCTATCAGCTCGTGCTCCGCCAGCTCTTCATGGCCGCTCCATGGGTTGCCGTCGATTCTGGACAGGATGTCGGCAGCGGTATTCAGGTCCTTGGGAAGCACAAAGAGGACGATTCTTCCGGGCGCCATGGAGCCTTGCTCCCGGATCTGCATGGATATCGGAGGACCGAAATTATGCAGCCAGCTCATGACACACCTCCAGACAAGCCGTTTCGCGCCCTCAGGTAGGACTTCCAGACCTCATCCACCTTGTTCGGCTCAGAAAATACGCCACGGTTGAACAGACCGAAGAGGATATTGCGAACCACGAGGTAGTCCCCGGCCTTTTTTTCCCTTGCGCCGAGAATGTCCGCGATCCTTTTCCAGGCGTGGTACTTGGGCGAGTAGGGATGGTGAGACTGGTTGACGGTTATAGGCGCCACCGCCTCGGTGTAGATCCCTGCGCATTGTTCGGCCACCGCAGCCAGCAGCCTGCCGGCGTGCCCTTGCTCGAAGAGCCAAATGGCGAGCGCCTGCCGGGCCCCTTCAGGCGCTTGTGTCAGGCAGTCCGAGATGACCGCGGAGAAATCCAGCGCCGGCAGGTCGGTGAGGCTGGCAGCGAGCTTCGCCCTGCGGATGGGGTCAGGCTCCGACAACAGCGACTGTGCTGGCACTCGGGCGGAAGCATCCACGGCGCTCCAGGCTTCGCGGTGCGCCGAAGCCAGTTTGAGCCGGGGGACTTCCTCTCCGGTGACGGCCAATTGGGGCAGCGAATGCGCCAGCGCCAGCTCTGCGGAGTCGCCGAGATGCGCTCCTGGGAGACAGCAAAGCCGGACCGCGTGGATCGAGCAAATATTCCGGACGAGCATGGCGGCGCGCCTGCCGCTCATGGCGACTTTTCCCTGCGCCAACAGGGCGGCCAGAGTCTGCACATAGCGGGCCAACTGCGCGAGGAGCGCGTCCCGCATGGTTTCATACAGCGTGGATGCATCGCTCACGATTCGGCGCAGCCCCTCCGGGGCGTTGCTGTCCGGTTCCTCTTGCGCCGCATGCAGCAGCCGCTCCTGGTCTTCCCCGGCCATCTCGCTCCAGTCCGGAACGCGCACGATGTAGGCGAAGCGGTCTGCGAGGGCGAGGTCGAGCGGTTCACTTCCGATGTAGCCGCTCGATTCCGCATCGGCGCCGGGCGGGTTCATGGCCGACCAGCGGTAAATGAGACGCTCGAGATCGATGCCCTGCACCCGCCGCTCATGGATCAGGCTGAACAACTTGTTCTGCATTTCCGGCCGGCAGCGCGAAATTTCGTCGAAGAATACGGACTGCGCGCCCCAGATCGAGGCGGGCGTCTGGACAAACCGCAGGGCGCCGTTTGGGTCCGGCAATGGATAGCCCACCAGGTCGTCGAAGCTCAGCAGGCTGGCATTGTAATGCCGGTGCTCCAGACCCAGGGCCTGGGCCAGGCGGTTCAACAGAAGCGATTTCCCGGTGCCGTGGTTTCCGACGAGCAGAAGGGGCTCGCGCTGCACGAGTGCAGCCAGAATCACCGGTTCAATTCTGTCCAGTCCGATCAGCCCCAGCTTGCGGAGGATGGACCTGCCGGGCGGGATCGCAGCTTCGGGGCGTTCCTGAACCGCTTGAGGCTGCGGCCCGGCAGACGCGGCTCCGGACTTACTGCGCTTGCGGGGAACAGCCGCGGGTGTGACGGTTGCCATATCATCCTTCCCGCGCAAAGGAAGCTGCCGTCACGCGCCAAGGCAAGCTGGAAGGAGTCGAGCCGTTCTATTGCGGTCGCCACATCGATCCCGTCGCCGGGCTGACTTTGGCACCTTGGCGGCTCGGCCAGGTTGCCGGGCGGTCATCGGGTCAGTTCCCTCGCGCCACTCTTGATGTTGGTTCGAGCGTTTCGCTCTGACAGGTGAAACGCATGTCGCCACAGACGGGTTACAACATTTTTGTTTCTTGTCTGTGGGGACTGACAAAGCGGGGGCGGCCGCGCTTGCGGGCGGTCACACGCGCGAGGCGGCCTTCATCCACTCCGCCATCCGGCGCACGCCGTCCTCGTAAGGGGTCTTGACGATCTCTCCCAGTACGCTGCGGAGTGCCGAATCGTCCAGCAGCACCGGGGTCTCCCCCAGGTACTGTAGTTCGACGAGTTCTCGCAAGAGCGGGTTGAAAAGCCCGCCCAGCCGGAGCAACATCCTGCCGGTGGCGATCACGCGCGGCTGCGTGCCGAACTGCCGGGCGGCGAGTTCCACAAAGCGGCGGCCGCTGATCTCGCCCGCGCCCGCCAGGTTCCAGCGCCGGCCGTAGCACCTGTCCTGATCGAGCATGCCGGCAATGACGCGGGCCGCATCCGGCATGAAGACGAACTCGTGCGGCGCGTCCGGATCGCCGAGCCAGCGCGCACCTTTGCCTGCCATCAGCGATTCCATCATCATGTGCGCCAGGCTGTTGGACGCGTATGGGCCGTAGAAATCGGGCAGGTGCAGGACCAGCGTTTCGAACTCGCCCGGCCGGTGCGCTTCGATGGCCGCGTCCTCCTGCTCGCGGCGGTACATGCCCTTTCGTGACTCCGGCTGCCGGGGGTGGCTTTCGGTCACTCCCGGCGCCTGCGGGCGGCCGTAGGAATAGACGCTCGAGACGACGATCATCCGCCGAACACCCGCCTGGCGCGCCGCGGCGATCGCTTTTCGCATCAGGACCGGATGCAGCGAGAACTGCGGATAGGGCAGACCCACGCAGTAAATGGCGCGCACAACGCCTTGCAAGGCGCGGGCAGCCTGATCGGAGTCTTGAAGATCCGCGGCGCGGATCTCCGCCCGGTGGGCGAAATACGCATCAAGCTTCGCCCTTCCCCGTCCGATCACCACCGGGCGTACGCTGCGCTGTTCCAGTTCGTCTGCAAGAGCCCTGCCGACCCCTCCCGCGGCCCCGATGATTGCGATCCGGCCTTCCATGAAGAACTCACCTCCCGGTTGCGCGGGCAGCCGTTATTGGGCGGCTGCAATGCTCCAGTTTTGGCGGAGGAAATCCTCGACGCGCTGCGGCTCGTCGCCGCTCAGGCGTTCCACATCGCGCGTCACCAGATCCATCAGCCCCTCGCCGATGGCGAGATCGAAACCCACCCAGAGCTCGGCCAGCATGGGATCCATGCCGCCGGCCAGCAGCTCGTTCTTCCATGCGCCGGCATCCACGGGTTCGTAGACCACCTCGCGTCCGCTCAGGGTGCTGACTATCCCGGCCAGGTCTGCGAAACCGAGCGCTTCCGGGCCGGAGATTTCGTACACGCATCTCGTCTCCCCCCGCAACAACGCGCCGGCAGCGGCTTTGGCGCAGTCCTCGCGGGTAATGTACGCGGCACGCCCATCGCCGGCAGCGGCCCTGAGCCGGCCTGTTCGGGCCGCCGCCGGAAGACTGAACAGCAGGCTGTCCGTGTAAATATTGTTGCGAAGGATTGTGTATTCCAGGCCGATTTCGCGCAAAAGGTTCTCCGTATCGAGGTGGTCTTTGGCCACCGGCACGGGCGAGGAAGGGTAAGGAAATGTGAGCGAGGTGTAGACGATGTGCTCGACGCCCGCCTCCGCGGCGGCGCGGATGGCGTGCTCGTGCTGCTCGAAACGCTTGCCCCAGCCCTCCAGGGTGTTGGTGCTCACCAGCAGCATCTTTGTTGCGCCCCGCAGGGCAGGCACGATGTCTGCCACGGGGAGGCTGAAGTCGGCGGGGCGCACCTCGACGCCGCGCGAGGCAAGGTCGTTCAGGCGGTCCGGCTGGCGCGTGGTCGTGACAAGCGGGCCGGCATCCTGATCGAGCAGCAGTTCGAGCACGCGGCGCGAAAGCCTCCCGCTGCCTCCGGTTACAAGAATCGTGTCCTTGCCTGGCATAGTCTCAGGGAATCCGTGCTCTTATTCTCGCTGAACCGTAACGTCCGGGGCTCAGCGGGGACGGAGCGTGGCCAGTCCGCCGTCGACGCCGATCACTTGACCTGTCACCCAGTTGTTTTCCGGATCAAGCAGCCATGCCATGGCGAAGGCGATGTCCTCGGGCCGGCCGATGCGGCCCAGCGCGTGCATGGCTTCACTGGCTTTTCGCGACGTTTCGTTCGCGGTGATACGCGCGGTGAGCGGGGTTTCGGTGAGTCCCGGAGCCACGCAATTGATGCGGATGCCGCGCGCCGCGTAGCTGGCGGCGGCGGAGAGCGTCAGTCCGATGATGCCGGCTTTGGCTGCGGCGATGGCCTCGTGATTGGCGAGACCCACCCGGGCGGCGGCGCTCGAGACCAGGACGATGGCCCCGCCGGTGTTCATCATGACCTTCGCTGCAGCGCGCACGGTAGCGAAGGCGGCATCCAGATTGGCAGAGATGGTGGCGCGGTATTCCGCTTCGGTGGTCAGATGCGCGGGCTTCAACAGAAGCGAGCCTGAGCAGAGCGCCACGCCGTTCAGTTTTCCGTAGCGCGCGGCAGCCTCTTGCACGGCGCGCTCCACGCTGCCGAAGTCAGCCGCATCGACCTCGATTCCGGCCTCGCCCAATTCCGCGGCAATCGCGGAGAGTTTCTCCCGGTTCCTGCCGGCGGGGATGACGGTACCCCCGGCCGAGCGGATCCGGCGGGCGAGAGCGGCGCCGATCCCGCTGGTCGCCGCAAGCACAAGCGTGACGCTACCCGGAAATCCCATGCTCAACAGACCTCCTGAAGGATTTTCGCCGCCTTGTTCCGAATCGCATTCTTTTCAGCCTGCTCGATGCGGACCAGATTCCGGAGCTGCATTTCCATCCGTGGCACACGCCGCAGGCGGCGCTCGTGACGCATGAGGAAATCCCAATACAGCACCGTAAACGGACAGGCCCGTTCGCCGGTTCTCTGCGCCGGGTCAAAGCGGCAGCCCTGGCAATAATTGCTCATCCTCGCGATGTATTTTCCGGTGGCGGCGTAGGGCTTGGATGCCATCCTGCCACCGTCGGCGAACTGGCTCATGCCGAGCACATTGGGCAATTCCACCCATTCGACGGCGTCCACGTAGATGGCCAGGTACCATTCATGCACGTGCTGCGGCGCCACGCCCGCCAGGAGCGCGAAGAGTCCTGTGACCATGAGCCGCTGGATGTGGTGCGCGTACCCCGTACGGAGGGTCTGCCCCACCACCTCGCGCAGGCAGTTCATGTCCGTATCGCCCGTCCAATAGAGCTTGGGCAGCGGCGCGTGCGCGTCCAGCTCATTCCAGTCGAGATAATCCGGCATCCACAGCCAGTAAACGCCGCGGACGTACTCGCGCCATCCGAGGATCTGGCGAATGAAGCCCTCTGCGGCTGCCAGCGGCGCTCGTCCGTCTTTCCATGCTCTCTCCGCGGCCGTTACGGCGGCCCGCGGATCGAGCAGCTTCAGATTCATGGCAGCCGAGAGCCGGGAGTGATAAAGAAGCGGCTCCCCGCCCCACATCGCGTCCTGAAACCGCCCGAAATGCGGGAGCCGGTTGTCGACGAAGTCGTCGAGCGCCGCCTGCGCCTGCCCGCGGGTGACCGGCCAGTCAAACGACGCCAGCGAGCCGGGATGATTCGGGAAATGCCGCTCCACCAGCTGCATCACTTCCAGCGTCAATGTATCCGGCGCAAATGCCGGAGCAGGCGGGATGAGCCCGGGCCCGCAGGGAGGAAAGGGCTCGCGATTTTCCTCATCGAAGTTCCACCGGCCGCCGGCGGGCTCCCCGCCATCCATCAGAATATCGTGCCGCCGCCGCAATTCGCGATAGAAATATTCCATGCGGAGCTGGTTGCGCCCGCGAGCGTGTTCGCGGAATTCCTGCCGGGTGGAGTAGAAATGCGTGTCGGGAAGCCACTCCAGATCCACGGAGGCCTCCCTGCACACGGATTCAATCAAGCGCTCCACTCTCCATTCGCCCGGCTCTACCGCGAGCACGCGGCGCGGGTGCGTGCGGCGGACGGCGGAGCGCAGTTCGCTGCCGAGGGCTCCGCTGTTGGCAAGGTCGTCCAGACGGCGGTAGTCGAGCCGCCAGCCTTCGTCCCTGAGCCATGCAGCATGGTGCCGCATCGCGCTGAGAAACAGCGCGGTGCGCGCCTTGTGCGAGGGCACATGCGCCGACTCTTCGGCCGCCTCGGCCATCCAGAGGATGTCTTCGTTGCGGCCGGCGTGTTCGAGCAACGGCGAGCGGCGGCTGAGCTGGTCGCCAAGAATGACGCACAGATTGCGAACGGGCACTACGGAAAAGGATGCCCCGGCAAGGCGGTCTGCTGTACGAAATCCTTCCCTCGCCTCCGCTACCATCGAAAGCATGCGGCTCAAGCGCTTCCTGTTCACCGTCGCCTGCCTGCCTCTGCTGCTGGCTGCCCAGCCCGATCTTGATGCTGTCGCCGCCCGCGCCATGAAGGAATTCGAGGTGCCGGGAATGGCGGTGCTCGTGGTCAAAGACGGGCGCGTCGTGGTCAGCCGCGGCTATGGCGTGCGCAGGCTGGGCGAGCCGGCGCCGGTGACGCCGCGCACGATGTTCGGCATCGCGTCGCACACCAAGGCGTTCACGGCTGCGGCGATGGCATTGCTGGTGGAAGAAGGCAAGCTGAAGTGGGACGACCGCGTGATCGACCACCTGCCCGAGTTCCAGATGAGCGACCCGTACGTGACGCGCGAGATGCGGATCCGCGACCTGTTCACGCACCGCAGCGGGCTGGCTCTGGGCGCGGGCGACCTGATGTACTTCCCGCCGTCGGACCTGGGCCGGGCCGAGATTGTCCGGCGCCTGCGCTTTGTTCCTCTGGCCTACAGCTTCCGGGAGCGGTACGCGTACGACAACGTTCTTTACGTGGTGGCCGGGGAAGTGATCGCCCGCGTGTCGGGCATGCCGTGGGAAAAGTTCCTGAAGCGCCGCATTCTGGACCCGCTCGGGATGAGTTCCACCACGACAAGCGTGAAAGCGTTGCGGGAGCACAATGACGTGGCGTTCCCGCACGCGAAGGACGAGGGTGCGCTGCGGCCGCTGCCGCTGGCAGACAGCGACAACTGGGCAGCGGCGGCGGGCGTGATCACGAATCTCGAGGACTTCAGCCGCTGGGTGCGCGTGCAGCTTGGCGGAGGGGAGTTCGAGGGGCGGCGGCTGTTCAGCCAGGCGCAGCAGCGAGAGATGTGGACGCCGGTGACGATGGTGCCGTCGCGGCCGGGAGAAGGGGCGCTGGCGCAGGTGGCGCCGCAGTTCTCCACGTATGCGCTGGGGTGGAACGTGAGCGACTACCGCGGGCGGCGCACGGTGCACCATAGCGGCGGGCTGGCGGGCATGGTGACGCGGACGGTGCTCGTGCCGGAGATGCAGCTCGGGGTGGCGGTGTTCACGAACCAGGAGGCGGGACAGGCGTTCCATGCGGTGATTTACACGGTTCTCGACCACTACATTGGCGCGGCGCCGGCGGACTGGGTGGCGGCGCTCGCCGCCGCGCGGCGCAAGCAGGTGGAGGAAGCGGAGAGCAAGGTGAAGGCGGCGATGGCGAAGCGCGCGGCCGGAGGGCGGCCTTCGCTCGACCCGTCCTCTTATGCGGGGCGCTACCGCGATGCGTGGTACGGGGATGTGCTGATCGCGGAGGAGGGCGGACGGCCGCGCATCCGCTTCACCCACACGCCCTGGCTGGAAGGGACGCTGGAACATTTTCACTACGACACGTTTATTGTTCGCTGGGACCGCCGCTGGCTGCTGGCCGACGCCTGGCTGACGTTTTCCCTCAACGCCGACGGCACGATCGCCGAAGCGCGGATGAGCGCCGTTTCGCCGCTCACCGATTTCAGCTTCGACTTCCACGACCTGCGGCTGAGGCCCGTGCCGGCGGACGCGAAGCCTTACTGACTCGGGCTGCGGACAGGCAGGGCGCCGGGCGACCGCGCCCGTTCGGAAGCGCGAACGAAGTCCTCCGTCCGGCAGAACGACACCGGGAGTGGGCGGTCGTCGCTGCGCCAGTCATTCCAGCCCTGGCCTCCTCCGGCGGCGACCGCTGGTTCCCGGAGCTTTCGGCCGCTTCACTCGCGCCTCCTGAACGGGCTTCGCATGAGCCGGGCTCGGCTCGAACCTGCCACAACTTGGCGGCTGCCAGCGCTACTGGCAGCAGCAAGCCGGTCCGGGAGCTGCCGCGCTGCTCCTCTTGCAGGACCGGATGTGCACGGCCCGGCAGGTCTAGGGCACGCAGATCTTGCCTTGCAATTCGGCCGTGTAAATCGCCGTAAATTCAGGCCTGAACCAAACGAGGAACGGACCGGACTGCGACACAAGTCCTGTCGCGTTGGCGAATCTGCCCGTGCCGGCCACAATCCTGCTGACGTCACGGTAGTAGCCAAAAGGACTCTTCCCGGGCGGGAAAGGAAACGTGCCCGTCGATTGCAGTTCGAGGGTGAAGGTGTTATTCCCGCCAAAATCGTATAGGTACGGTGTCCCCCGGTCCATTCCCATTATCCAGGAGGTATCTCTCCGATAAGGAATGACAACCGTTGACACCGTTCCTTCCAGCACCTCTCCACCGATTGCGAGGAACACGGCGCCACCCCAGTGGACTTCGTCACCGACAATTGCAGGCTCGCCAAGCCAGATGGCCCTCAGATCCTGGCAACTCTGTTTCTGTGCCCAACCCGGCGTGGCGGTCATCATCATCAGGGCCGCAACGATCGCTGCGCCGAGTGTAACGGAAAATCCTGCTTGTCTCATATAACCATTCCTTTCCGGAAACGGACCCGAATTCCGGCGGATCCGGCTATGAGTTATGGGAAGGCCCGGCCGCGACGAGGCGGCCGGGCATACGCGCGGCAGCGAAGACAACCTTCGGCTCCGCTACCGCAGCCGGGTGAAGAGCACGGTCTCCTCCCGCTTCACGCCCGCCACAAGCAGGCGCCTTTCCGCCTTGCAGGGCGGGTAGTACGTACTGGCTTCCCCGGGCCTGACGATCTCGGCGAGAAAACACCGGCCGCCATAACAGTTGAAGCGCAGTTGCGAACGTTCGCCGAGCGGCCTGTAGGCGGGCAGACCCGGGGCCAGCGATTGGCTACGCCCGTTCGTTTCGCGGATCATCCACATCGGCAAACTAATGAGGTTCATCCGCACGAACGTATACTCGCCTTCCGGGTGCAGCTCGCCGGCCGCCATGAACGCAAACGGGATGGTTGCCCGGATTACGGGCGTACCGGATTGCGCCATCACCAGTGGCATCGCCAGCAGCGCCACGAGGATCCATGCCGTTTTGCTTTTGCGCATGGCTTTGTCCTCCCTTTGTTCCTCCGAGTGTTAACGTGCCGGGCGGGAGCGCCCGCCCGGATACCCGTGGTCCAGGCAACGGAACCGCGTAGCGCGCCTCGCAAGTGGATCGGCCGGCCGCCGGTTCGGTCCTTGACACACCGGCATCATGGGGCAAGGCTCCAGGGGAGGCAAGGGATGCGTTGTGATTCCCGCGTCATTCTTGTGTAATCGCGCAAGCCCCTGCCCTCAAAAGGGTACAGGCTCCAGATAATCGGTTGTGAGTGTCTGATTCTGGTTGATCCCGGCACCGGGCGGGTTTATACTCGCTTGGGGCAACACTCCGGATGCCATCTCCCGAAGGGCCGGGCGCAGCTTCGCGCATTCGCTTCGGAGTCTTTGAATTCGACCCCGGAAGTGGAGAGTTGCGCAAGTCGGGCATCCGCCTGCGTCTCCCGCCCCAGCCTGTTCAGGTGCTGACGCTGCTGCTGAGCCGCGCAGGCGAATTGGTGACGCGGGACGAGATCAGGGAGAAGCTCTGGGGCAGGGAGACGTTCGTCGATTTCGAGCGCGGCCTGAACCACTGTATCAATCAGATCCGGACGGCGTTGTGCGACGATGCCGCCACGCCGCGGTATGTCGAAACCGTGCCGAAACGCGGGTACCGGTTTATCGCAGAGGTGAAGCAGGCGGGCGAGAAACCCGCGGCCCCGCCCGTGATCGCCAGCGGCAGGAAGCGTCCGCGGGCGGCGGCGCTGGCGGTGGCGGCGGGGCTGCTGGCGGTGGCGGCGGCGGGCTTCACAATCTGGAGAGCATGGGGTCCTCCGGCCCAACCGCGGATCCGTTCGATCGCCGTTCTGCCGCTCGAAAACCTGTCGGGCGATCCCGGGCAGGAATACTTCGCCGACGGGATGACGGATGAATTGATCACGGCGCTGGGCAAGGTTTCGGAGCTGCAGGTGATCTCGCGGACGTCGGTGATGCGGTACAAGCGCGCCAGGAAGCCGATCCCGCAGATCGCCCGCGAATTGAACGTGGATGCGATCATCGAAGGCACGGTCACACAATCAAACGGGCGGGTGAGGCTGACGACGAACCTCCTTCATGGCCCGTCGGACCGGCACTTGTGGGCGGAATCCTATGACCGCGATCTGAGCGACGTGATCGAACTCCAGCGCGAACTGGCGCGCACGGTGGCGCGCCAGGTGCGGGTCAACTTGTCGCCGGAGGACCAGCAGCGGCTGGCCAGGGCGCGCCGGGTCAACCCGGAAGCGCACGAGCTTTATCTCAAGGGCCAGTACCACTATTACAAGTGGCGCGCGCCGGAGTTTGAAAAGGCGATTCTTTACTTTCAGCGCGCAGCCGAGGTGGACCCGGATTACAGCCTCGCGTATCTGGGGCTCGCAAAGACTTACGGCTGGCAGTGGATAATCGGGACGCTCCCTCCCCATGAGGCTTATCCCAGGTTTCGTGCGGCGCTGGAGAGGGCGTTGGCGATCGACTCCACGCTGCCCGAGGCGCATTACGTGCAGGCCGTCGCGGCATGGTATTTTTACTGGAACTGGGGTCAGGCGGAGAAGGAATTCCGGCTGGCGCTGGCATCGAATCCCAATCTTGAGGAGGCGCGGTTTGAATACGCGTGGTTCCTCTCCTCGATGGGCAGGATGAACGAAGCGGTGGCGGAGGCCGAGCGGGCGGTGAGGATCGACCCGCTTTCGGTCTCGGCCAATCTCGCATTGGGCGAGGTCTACCAATGGGCCGGCCGCGTGGACGATGCGCTGGTCCAGATCAGGAAGACCATAGAACTGGATCCGCGCGATCCGCGGGGTTACCTGTTCCTCGCCGCGATCTACCGCAGCGTGGGGCTGTACGACGAAATGATCGAGGCGCGAAAGCGGGAGATGGAGGTGCGGGGGACCGCAGGCACGGCGGAGTCGATGGTGAATGCCTACCGCAGCGGCGGCTATCCGGGATTACTGCGTTGGGAACTGGCGCGAGCCAGGGAACCCTACGAGGTGGCGGCGTTGCAGGCGCAGTTGGGTATGAAAGATGAAGCCTTCGCCAATCTCGAGAAGGCTTATGCGCAAAGATGGTGGGCGATGGTCCGGCTGAAATGCGGTCCGGAGTGGGGGCCGCTGAGGCAGGACCCAAGGTTTCAGGACCTGCTGAGGCGAATGAACTTTCCCCAGTGAGCCGGAGCGCGGCGGGGGCAGGTTGGCAAGCTGCCGGCATCCAGGGCGCTTGAGACGGTTCAAGCTGAAAGGAACAAGCCGCCTCGCCCTGCGGCAGAAGCCCGTGGCGGCGGACGCGAAGCCCTACTGGCGGGCCTTTCGCAGAGGCACGGCAACCAGCAGAGCAGCAAGAGCGGCAAATGCCGGCCAGGCGAGCCAGCCGCCCCATGCGGGATACCAGGAGAAGGTGTCTGCGCCGGCGAAGAAGCGGGTGAGCGAAGAAACGCCGCCGAGAAACAGCGCGGCCAGAAGGATTCCGGTGACCGCCTCGCCGGCGATGAGGCCGCTGGCCAGCAGCGTGCCGGCTTCTTCGGCCCGCTTGCGGGCTTCCTCTTCCCTGCCCCTCAGCAGGCGGTCCGCCGCCCAGCGGATCGCACCTCCGACAAAAATGGCCGAACTTGTTTCAAACGGAAGATACATGCCCACGGCGATGAGCATCATGGCGCGCGCGCCGCAGAGGACGAGCGCAAGGCCGAAGGCGGCGCCGGCGGCGAGCAGGCCCCAGGCCATGCCGCCGCCGACGATGCCCTTGGCGAGCGTGGCCATCAGTCCCGCCTGGGGCGCGGGCAGGGCGCGGCCGCCGATGCCGCCCGTGGCCAGGTTGGCCTCATGCAGGACGATGACCGGCGCCAGCAGGAACAACGACAGCAGCACGACGGCCAGGATCTCCACCACTTGCATCTTCCACGGCGTGCCACCCAGCAGGTGCCCCGCCTTCAGGTCCTGGATCATCGATCCGGCCACCGACACGGCCACCGCCACCACCGCCGCCACGCCCAGCACTGCCGCCACGCCCGCCGCGCCGCGCACGCCCATGGCAGCCATCAACAGCGCCGCGAAGACCAAGGCGGAAAGCGTGAGTCCGCTCAGCGGCTGGTTGGAGCTGCCCACCAGCCCGACGAGATAGCCGCCGACTGCCGAGAGCAGGAAGCCCGCCGCGCCCATCAACAGCGCTGCGGCGAGCGCGGCGGTCCAGGAGCCTGTGAAGGCGTGGTAGATGGCGGTGACCACAATCAGCAGCGCGAAGATCGCGGCGGCCACCACGCGCAGGGGCAGGTCGCGTTCCGTTCTTTCGACGGCCTCCGCGCCGGCTCGCCGGGCGCGCCAGGCGCCAGCGAGAGATTGGGCGATCGACTCGCGCATGGACCACATGGTGTTGGCCGCGCCCACCAGCATGGCGCCGACGGCCATCGGGCGTACGACGTTCATCCAGAGGGTGTAGGCGGCCACGGCAGGGTCCGCTGTCCCGGAGCGGGCAGCGAAATCCGGGTCGAAGAAAAGCAGCAGCGGGATGAGCACCCACCAGGCGAGGATGCCGCCGGAGACGTTGATAGAAGCGTATTTCGGCCCGATAATGTAGCCGATGCCGAGCAGCGCCGGCGACAGCGCGGGCGTGGACCAGGCCACGCCGCCGCCATGGGAGACCGTGGCGAGAGGGGCCTTGGCGAAATCGAAGTGGCGGATCACGCTTTTGGGAAATGCCAGAAATCCCTCGCTGTATTCCCGGAAAATCTGGATACCTTTTTCGCTTTTCAGGATCTGGACGAGCGCGCCGAAGCCCATGCCCCCGAAGACGAGCCGGGGCGCGTCGCCCGATTCCTGCCCGGCGCGCACGATCTCGTAACTGGCCACGCTTTCCGGCCACGGCAGCCCCGCGTCCACGCACAGCGCGCGCCGCAGCAGAACGATGAAGAAGATTCCGGCCAGTCCGCCGGCCAGCAGAATGACCGTCCCCTCCCAGTAGTGGCCACGCAGGTCCTCCCACAGGCGGCGGCCATCCATCTCCACCATCAGAAACGCCGGGAGCGTGAAGATGGCTCCCGCCACCAGCGCCTCCCCCACGCTGGCAGCCGTGCGCGCGATGTTCTGTTCGAGTACCCCGCCGCGCCACCACGGCAAGCGCGCCAGTGCAAGCGCGATGACCGCGGCAGGGATCGTCGCCGCCACCGTCTGCCCTGCCTTCATCCCCAGGTAAGCGTTGGCCGCACCGAACACGAAGGCCAGCAGCAGCCCAAGAAGAACTGCCTTCCATGTCAGTTCGCGTAAATTGCGGCCGGATTGGAGTGCCACAGGTCGATGGTACTTCACGCGGGCCCTGCCGCTGGCGCCGCCGCTCGGCTACAGTAATGGGGAAGCCCGCATGCCCACAGGAAAAGCGAAGAAGACGAAGCAGGGAGTGAAGGAAAAGACTCCTCCGGGGCCGGACTTGCGCGATCCTTCTCTTTACATCAACAGGGAACTCAGCCTGCTGGAGTTCCAGCGGCGCGTTCTGGAGGAGGCGCAGGACCCGTCGAATCCGCTGCTGGAGCGCGTCAAGTTCCTGTCGATCCTTGGCTCGAACCTCGATGAGTTTTTTATGGTGCGCGTGGCCGGGCTGTACAGCCAGATGGAGTCGGGCATTCTGGAGACCGGGCCGGACGCGATGACGCCCGCAGCGCAACTGGAGGCGATTCGCACGGTCTACAACCGCCTCTTTGCGGACGCTCACAAGTGCAGAAAGGAAGTGTTCGCCGAGCTCCGCAGGCACGGCATTCTGATCCTGGATTACTCCGATCTGTCCGACGCGCAGAAGGAGGCGGCGCGGCGGTATTTCGATGAAGTGATCTACCCGGTGCTCACGCCTCTGGCATTCGATCCAGGGCGCCCGTTCCCGCACATTTCCAATCTCAGCCTCAACCTCGCCGTGCTGATCCGGCATCCGAGCGGCGAGCACCGGTTCGCGCGGATCAAGGTTCCCGACACGATTGCGCAGATCGTGCCCTTGCACAAGCCGCCGCACCGGCGCACGGGCCGGCCGCTGACGTTCACCTGGATCGAGCAGGTGATCCAGGCCAACCTGGCCGCTCTTTTCCCGGGCATGGAGATCCTGGAGTCCCACTCGTTTCACGTCACGCGCGACGCCGACATCGCCATTCAGGAACTGGAGGCCGAGGATCTGCTGGAGAGTGTCGAAGAGAGCGTGCGCCAGCGGCGCTTTGGCGCGGTGGTGCGCCTCAAGGTCCCGAAACGCATGCCGGATTCGATTCTCGAGATCCTGAAGACGAACCTCGAGATCGACAACGACGCAGTCTACCGCGTCGAAGGGCCGCTGGCGCTGGGGCGGCTGAAGCATATCGCCGCGCTGGACCGTCCCGACCTGAAGGACAAGCCGTTCACGCCCGCGCCGCTCACGGGTTTGGCCGAGGACGAGGACATCTTCTCCGCCATCCGCCGCGGCGACATCCTCCTGCACCACCCGTTCGACAGCTTCCAGCCGGTGATCGATTTTCTGCGGACGGCCGCCCTGGACCCCAACGTGCTTGCCATCAAGATGACACTGTACCGGGTGGGCCCGAACGCGCCGGTGGTGGAGGCGCTGCTCGACGCCAACGCGCGGGGCAAGCAGGTGGCCGTTCTGGTGGAACTCAAGGCGCGATTCGACGAGGAGTCCAACATCGAATGGGCGCGGGCGCTGGAAAAAGAAGGCGTTCACGTGGTCTACGGGCTGCTGGGCGTCAAGGTGCATTGCAAGGTTGCGATGGTGGTGCGGCGCGAGGGCGCCCAAATCCGCCGATATGTGCACCTGTCGACAGGCAACTACAACGCCGTCACCGCGCACCTGTACACCGACATCGGGCTGTTCACCTGCGACGAGGAGATTGGCGCCGCCTGCACGGACCTGTTCAATTACCTCACCGGGTACTCCGCCCGGTCCGATTACGGCAAGCTGCTGGTGGCGCCCGTCAATATGCGGGAGAGACTGGAGGCCCTGATCCGGCGCGAGATCGCCCATGCGCGGGCGGGCAAGCCGGCGCGGCTGATCTTCAAGATGAATGCGCTGGTGGACCCGCGCATCATCCGGCTGCTGTACGAGGCCTCGATGGCAGGCGTCCGCGTGGACCTGCTCTGCCGCGGCATCTGCTGCCTGCGGCCCGGATTGCCGGGCATCAGCGAAAACATCCGCGTCACAAGCATCGTGGGACGTTTTCTGGAACACAGCCGCATTTACTGGTTCCAGAACGACGGGCAGGAGGAGGTACTGCTCGGATCGGCGGACCTGATGCCGCGAAATCTGGACCGCCGTGTGGAGACGCTTTTCCCGATTGAAAGACACGCCCTGCTGCGTTATCTCCGCGACCGCGTGCTGTCGGTGTATCTGAAGGACAACGTCAAGGCGCGCCGCATGAGAAAGGACGGGACCTACGAACGTGCGCCGCGCAAAGAGGGTGAGAAGCCCGTCGATGCGCAGGCGCATTTGTTGAGGACGAAATGCTCGAAAACGTCAACCTGAACCGCAGGCTCGGGCGCGAGACCTGGGAGCGGGAGTTGCCCGCGCTGCAGCGGCGCCTCTTCGATCTGGAGAAGGCGTGCTGGGACCACGGCAAGTCCTCCATCTTTCTCTTTGAAGGGTGGGAGGCCGCGGGCAAGGGCGGCGCCATCTCCACACTGACTGCCCGGCTGGATGCGCGCGGCTTCCGGCTCTACACCATCACTCCGCCGCGCACCTACGAACAGGAATATCCCTGGCTGTGGCGGTTCTGGGTCAAAGTGCCCAACCGCGGAGAGATGGCGATCTTCGACCACTCCTGGTACCGGCGGGTGCTGGACGACCGGGTGGAAAAGCTGGTCCCGAAAAGGGAATGGCGGAAGGCCTACCTGGACATCGCCGAATTCGAGCGGATGCTGGCCGACGACGGGACGACGATCCTGAAATTCTGGTTCCACATCAGCAAGAAAGAGCAGAAAAAAAGATTTGAAAAGATCTCGAAAGATCCGCTGGAAAGCTGGCGAATCACAAAGGAGGACTGGAAGCGGCACGAACAGTACGGCGAGTGGCTGGCCGCCGCCGAGGAGATGCTGGAGCGCACGGAGAGCGAATACGCTCCGTGGACGATCGTCGAGGCGACATGCCGCCGCTATGCGCGCCGCAAGGTCTTTCAGACCATCATTTCGGCGCTGGAGAAGACGCTTGGCGGCGCGGCGCCGCCCGTCCAGGCGCCGAACCAGCGGGATGCCGAGTTGCGGCGCGTGATGCAGAGCGTCAGCGGCGAGGAGAACGGAGGCGCCTGATGCTGAAGTCGCTTGACCTGACTCTGGCGGTCCCCCGCGACGAGTACATGGTGCAGCTGGCGCGGAGGCAGATCCAGCTGCGGGAACTGGGCTGGCAGGTCTATCAGCAGAAACGCCCCGTGGTCATCGTGTTCGAGGGCTGGGATGCGGCCGGCAAGGGCGGAACGATCCGCCGCATCACCGAGAAGCTCGATCCTCGCGGCTTCACCGTTTGGCCCATCAGCGCACCGCAAGGCGAGGACAAGACGCGCCACTACCTTTACCGCTTCTGGCGCCGCCTTCCCCCGCGCGGGCAGATCGCCATCTTCGACCGCTCGTGGTACGGGCGCGTGCTCGTCGAGCGCGTGGAGGGTTTCTGCGCGGAAGAGGAGTGGCGCCGCGCCTACAAGGAGATCAACTCCTTCGAAAGGCAGCTCACGGATTTTGGCGCCGTTCTGGCAAAATTCTTTATCCATATCTCACGAGATGAACAATTGCGGCGTTTCCGCGAGCGCGAAAAGACCGGCTACAAGGCTTGGAAACTGACCGCCGAGGACTGGCGGAACCGCGCCAAGTGGAACGCTTACGAGCAGGCGGTGGAGGAGATGGTGCTGAAGACAAGCACGCTCACCGCGCCGTGGCACCTGGTCGAGGGCAACGACAAGTACCACGCTCGCGTCAAAGTGCTGTCGACGCTCGTGAAGACGCTCTCCGAGGCGCTCGAATACGAGCCTGCCGACCCGCTGAAGAAGAAATGACCCTTCCGGGAGCGCTCGCCGCCCTGTTGCTGGCCGTGCCCGTGCACGCCGCACCGGGCGCGCGCTTCGAGAGGAAGGACTGGTCCGCCCCGGTCCCCCTTCCCCGGGGCGCCATGCTGGTCATCGGGTTTCTGGGCGGCTGGGAGCGCTGGGACGACGACCGCCGCGGAGTCCGTCGCCTCGCCCTGCGGCTTCGCGAGTCCGCCCCGGACAAGCTGTTCGTGGAGACCGCCTCGAACCACGACCGCAGGCTGGTGCGGCGCATTCTGCTGGAGAGTCTGGACCTCAACCGTGACGGGCGCCTGAGCAGAGAAGAGACTGAATCGGTGAATCTTGTTTTCTACGGGCAGAGCTTCGGCGGGGCGGCGGCGGTGTATCTGGCCCGCGACTTGGCCCGCCACGGCGCGCCCGTGCGTCTCACCGTGCAGGTGGACAGCGTCGGCCGCCGCGATCACATCATCCCGCCCAACGTCGCCCGCGCCATGAACCTCTATCAGCGCGACCCGGGGCCCATCCGCGGGGAGCCGGCGATCCGCGCCGCGGACCCTTCGCGCACGCGGATCCTCGGCAATCTGCCGTTCACGTATCTGTTCCGCGAAGTGGACATGAGCGGGTATCCGGCCATCGCCCGGCGGATCGGGCTCTCGCATTGGAAGATGGACAACGACCCCGCCGTGTGGGCTATCGTCGAGGCCACCATCCGCGCCGAGATCATTCGCTGGAGAGCGGAGACGCCTCCAGCCGGGCCATGAGCCGGTCGCGTTCGCGCTTGTTCAGCCGCCCCGCCACCAGTTTCCAGGACTGCACGATCCGTTGTTTCAGCTCCGCCGGCCCCATCGCATCCCGGGACTCCAGCGCCACCCACTTCGCCCGCGCCAGGTAGGGCGCAGGCACGATGCCCGGTCGTTCCACCAACTCCGCGTACGCCTCCTCGCCCGCCTTCAGCGACAGCCACACGCCTCCCGGCTCGAGCGATGCCACGCAGAACATCCTGCCGGCGACCTTGAACACGAGATCGCCGCCCCAGAGGATCTCTTCCGTGACACCGGGTAGAGACAGGCAGATCGCCCGTACCCATTCCACGTCCATGATGCTTCCAAGTATACGGAGCTGTTGTTGACCGCCGGGTCGCGCTCACGTAGGATCGAGTCAGGCATGAACGGGCAGGGGAGGAGAGCGATGTCGTGGCCGCGTTTCTGCTTGGCCGTGCTGATGGCTGTGGCATGGCTGCCGGCGCAGACAGCGCCCGGCCAGTATCCGCCCGGTCAATACCCTCCGGGGCAGTACCCTCCCGGTCAATATCCTCCGGGGCAGTATCCGCCCGGCCAATACCCTCCGGGACAGTACCCTCCCGGGCAATATCCGCCTGAGACGTATCCCTATCCTGGCCCGCGCGGTCCCGGCGGCATCCCCATGCCGCGCGTGCCGTGGCCCAAACGGAAGCCGAAGGAGGGGGCGAAGAAGGGCGAGATCGAAAAGTTCGAGGGCACGCTGCGCCGGATTTCGGAGAAGGAGCTGGTTCTCGACACGCACGATCAGGGCTTGCTGCGCTTCCGCCTGCTGGCGAAGACGCAGTTCAAGGACAAGAAGGGCGAGTCCGTGCGCGACTCCCTTCTTAAGCCGGGCGATCAGCTGGAAGTGCAGTGCGACGCCATCGATCCCGAGACGGCTCGGACGGTAGTCTGTCTGCGCCAGGGCACGCCTGCCGAGCGCGAGGCGGCCTCGCGGCCCATTGAAACCGCAGCACCGGATGGCGCCCCCGCAAGCGCGCCTCCGGCGGCGCCGCCGGCTGCCGCGCCCGCCAAGCCCGCAGCACCCGCGCAACCTGAAGAGGAACCGGAGCCGGAGGCTGATCCCGTGATCGCCAAGGCGCGCGCCGCGCTGGCTGAAATGGAAGCGGCGATGCCTGACTTCCTCGTCGATCAGGTGGTCACCCGCTGGGCGAGCTTCAACAACGAGGCGTCGTGGAACCGCATCGACGTGATCGAGGCGGAGGTCGCCTGGTCGGGAGGCAAGGAGGAATACCGCAACGTGCGCCTGAACGGACGGCCGCTGCAAGGCGGACCGGAGACTACCGGCACGTGGTCCACGGGCGAGTTTTTGACCACCGCCTCCGACATCCTCAGCCCTGCCACACGCGCGGCGTTTGTGCGGCTGGGCGGCGAAACCGTGGGCGGGCGCCGCGCCGTGCTGTTCGAGTTCGCCATCCGCCCGGACCATTCCCACTGGGTTTTGGTTTCTCCCGCGGGCGAGCGCCTGAAGCCCGCGCAGAAGGGGCGCATCTGGATCGACGAGGAGACGCACCGCGTGCTGCGGATCGAGCAAAGGGCCGTTTCGATCCCTTCCTCCTTCCCGCAAGACAAGGCCGAATGCACGGTGGAGATGGGCGCCGTCACGGTTGGCAGCGCCTCGCTGCTGCTGCCGGTGCGCGCGGAGACGCGCGGCTGCGAGCGCGGCACGGTGAACTGCTCGAAGAACGAGATTGTGTTCCGGAATTACCGGAAATTCGGGGCGGAATCCACGGTCGTTTTCAAATGATCCGGCGGCAGGGGCCACAGTGACGCGTGCCGGCCGCCGCGCGTCCTGCCCCGGCAGCGGCCGGCCGAAACAGGTCAGCGGACGGGGAAGAGGCGCACCGCTGTCCCTGCATCACTGTTCTACGGGCAGGATGGAGGTGAAGGCGAGCTGGTTGAAGCGCAGGCCAAGCACGCTCACCGGGCCGCCGCTCGAGCTGAATTCGAGCACGCCGCGCTTGCCCTGCACGAGCGTCATCTCCGGGCGGTCGCGGACAGCAAAGGCTTCGCGCTGCTTCGGGTTCAGGTTCAGAGTGAAGGCGCCGATCTCGGCGCCTGCAGCATCGCGCGCGCGCACAGTCACCATCACCGCCGCCGAACCGGGATTCAGCACGGCAACGGCAGTGACGAAGTCCGTCTCGTCGAAGACGATGGTGGCGCCGGTGGATGTGCTCGACGAGAAGGGCACGACGCCCTCCTGGGCGTTGACCCCTTGCAGAGCTTGGCGGAAGATCCCGTAACCGATCACGGTGTCCGGCGCCTCCACGGCGATTGATCCCTGGGTAAGCGGGCCGAGGTTCGGCGCCTCCACCACTGCGGTTCCGCGCGCCCCAAGATTCACGGGAACCGAAGACGCGTTCAGGCCCGGCACGGTCAGCGGCGCGCCGTTCACGTCGAAAAACCGGACCGTCGCCTGAACCGGAGCGCCGGACGCGTTGTGCAGATACACGGAAGTCGACCAGTTGCCGAGAGTGCTGGACGTGCCGAAGGCGAGCTGCGGCAGCACGCGCGTCAGCCCTGTGACCGGCGTGCCGGGAGAGCCCGTGAACGTGGTGGTATAGATGCGGTCGCCGAGATCGGCCTGGCCGTTGCCGTTGGCGGCGTTGCCGGAAGCATAAAAGATCACGTCGCCGAAGCCGGCATCGGCAGGCGGCGTCCACTCCACCTCCCAGGAAACCGAACCTGTTGTCCCCGGACGGGTGCCGGTCAACGTATGCGTCACATACTGCAGCCCGGCAGGCGCGCCAGAGGCGAACTGCGTGGTGTTTTCAATGATGCGGAAACTGCCCGCCATCTGGTTAGGGTTTGAAGCCGCCCGCGCGGTGAGCTGGAAACCCCAACGAGAGGCGTTCGGATCCGCCAGGGTCACCTTCACTTTCACCGCCTGGCCAGGCACCCAGTTGGTGGCGCCGTCGAAACGGATCTGGAGGCTGCCGGGACCCGCGTTCGCCGTCGCCCCATGGCATGCGGTACAGGTGCCCTCGCCGGGCGCACCGGTGAGCTGCGGCGGCGCGCCGCCGCTGTTGGCCCAGACCGCGCTGGAAAGCGCGATGGCTGCGAGCCACCTCAGATGCCGAATCATGTTTCCTCTGACTCCTTCCCTTTTGGTCCCAGCGGCAGGGCCCTGCACTGCCTCCCTTGTATTGAAGCGCACGGCACCGCCCAGGTTGCAACGAAGGCGTAAAAGTTCTGCAAACAGGCGCTGATCCTGCGGCCGTGTCTGGTGGCGTGATATTTTCGTAGCGTACTCTCAGGTGCGAGGAGGCCGGACCTATGAGCATGTGGACACGGCGGCATTTTTTCCAGGGCGCGACGGTGGCGCTGGCGGCCACGCGCGTGGTCGGCGCCAACGACAGGATCCGGATCGGCGTGATCGGCATCGGCGGGCGCGGGCGCGATCACGTTCAATCGTTCCTTCAAATCCCGTCGGCGCAGATCACGGGCCTGTGCGACGTGAACCAGGCGGCGCGGGAGCGGGCGCAATCGATCCTGGCCAAGGCGGGCGCGCCGAAGTCCGAAGAGTTCACCGACATGCGCAAGATGTTCGACAGCAAAGAGGTGGACGCGGTGTCGATTGCGACGCCGAACCACTGGCACGCGCTGGCGACGATCTGGGCGTGCCGGGCGGGCAAGGACGTCTACTGCGAGAAACCCGCCAGCCACAACATCTACGAAGCCTGGAAGATGATCGAAGTGGCGCGCCAGACGAAGCGCATGGTGCAGATCGGCTCGCAGAGCCGCTCGACACCGCACAAGATCCGCGCCATCCAGGAGTTGCAGAACGGCATTATCGGCCCGTTGTACATGGCCAAGGGACTGTGCTTCAAGCGGCGCCGCTCGATCGGCAAGACGCCGCCCGAGCCGGTGCCGCCGGGGCTCGATTGGGACCTGTTCCTGGGTCCTGCGCCCATGCGCCCCTACACGAAGAACCGCTTCGCGTACAACTGGCACTGGTTCTGGGACACGGGCAACGGCGATATCGGCAACCAGGGCATTCACGAGATGGATCTCTGCCGCTGGGCCTTGGGCGACATCGGGCTGCCGCAAACGGCGGTTTCCACGGGCGGCAAGTTCGTCTATGACGATGATCAGGAGACGCCCAACACGCAGCACGCGAGCTTCTCCTATGGCGCGAAACAGATCACGTTTGAAGTTCGCGGCCTGCTGACCGGCCCCGAAGGCGGGCAACCGGTGGGCACGTATCCGGTCGGCAACCTCTATTTCGGCGGCGACGGGTGGATGTGGCTCGACGAGCGCGGCTACCAGGTCTACAAGGGCGAGAAGAACGAACTGGTGGCGGACGTGAAAGCCGAGCGGGGCAAGAACACCACCGTCCTGCACATGGAGAATTTCCTCCACGCCTGCCGCACACGCAACCACAAGGACCTGACGGCGGACATCGAGATCGGCGCCACCAGTGTGATCCTTGTCCACATGGCCAATGTGAGCTACCGCGTGGGGCGGGTGCTGCACTGGAACGATGCGGCGCGCAACTTCGGCGCCGATGCCGAGGCCAACAAGCTCATCTCGCGCGATTACCGCGCCCCGTACGTCGTCAGCTGAAGGGGGAGGGCGATGATCCAGGGCATCGAACACACGGCCATCGCCACGCCGGACCCGGCGGGGCTGGCGCAATGGTATGTCGACACGCTCGGCTTCACCATCAATTACCGCGGCTCGACGGCGGTGTTCGCCAAGGCGCCCAACGGCTCCATGATCGAGTTCATCCCTGCCGAAGGCGAGCGCGGACCGGACACGCTGAAATCGCCCGGGCTGCGGCATCTCGCCCTGACGGTCGACGATTTCGAGACGCAATACGCGCGCCTGCGCCAAAAGGGCGTGCGCTTTCTCGGCGAGCCCAGCGAGAGCAAGGGCAACAAGGTGGTGTTCTTCACCGACCCCGAGGGCAACATCCTGCACCTGCTGCAGCGCTCCGTCCCGCTGCCGTAGAAGGCCGCACACAGCCTTGGCTGCCGCGCACCAGCCAGCGCTTCGCCCTATACTGGAATAAAGGATACGAAGGTGCGAATCCGGGCGCGGATCACGGGCGCCGTGCAGGGCGTGGGCTTCCGCCCCCATGTCTATCGCATGGCGCAAAAGCACGGCGTGGCCGGCTTCGTGCTGAACTCGACGGCGGGCGTCGTGATCGAGGCGGAGGCCGAGGACGGCCGCGTGGGCGCGTTTCTCGACGATCTCCGGCAGAACCCGCCGCCGCTGGCGCGGATCGCCCATTTCTCGACCGAACCGCTTCCCGACTCCGGCGACCGCGGCTTCCGCGTGGAGGCAAGCGACACCGGCGGCGAGCCGGAGGCCTTCCTGCCGCCCGACCTGGCGATGTGCGCCGATTGCCGGCGCGAGATCTTCGACCCTCACGACCGCCGCTACCGCTACCCTTTCACGACCTGCACGAACTGCGGGCCGCGCTATTCGATCGTCGATTCCCTGCCCTACGACCGCCCGCGCACCACCATGCGCGACTTCCCCATGTGCCCGGCGTGCGAAGCCGAGTATCGCGATCCGCTGAACCGCCGCTTCCACGCGCAAACCAACTGCTGCCCGGAGTGCGGCCCGCACCTCGAGCTGTGGGCGCGGGACGGCCGGGTGCTGGAGCGGAGGGACGATGCCTTGCGGCGAGCGGCACAGGCGGTGCGCGAAGGGCTCATCCTTGCCTTGAAGGGCATCGGCGGGTTTCATCTCGTCTGCGACGCGCGCAACCGGAACGCTCTGGGCGAGCTGCGGCGGCGCAAGCGCCGGCCCACGAAGCCGTTCGCCGTCATGTTGCCGGAGCACGGGCACCCGTGGTTGAACACGCCGGCGTCGCCGATCGTGCTGATCGAAAACACCCTGGGCTTGCCCGAAGAGATCGCGCCCGACAACCCGCTGGCGGGCGTGATGATTCCCTACTCTCCGATGCACGCGCTGCTGATGGACGAGCTGGGCTTCCCGGTGGTGGCGACGAGCGGCAATGTCACCGACGATCCCATTTGCATTGACAACCATGAGGCGCTGGAGCGGCTGGGAGGGATCGCCGACCTGTTCCTGGTGCACAACCGGCGCATCCTGCGCCCGGTGGACGACAGCATTGTCCGGGAAATCGAAGGCGCGCCGGCGGTGCTGCGGCGGGCGCGCGGCTACGCGCCGCTGCCGCTGGATGCGCCTGGGGAACTGCCCGAGATGTTCGCCACGGGCGGGCACATGAAGAACACGGTGGCGTTCTCGCGCGGGCGCCGGGTGTTTCTCTCGCAACACCTCGGCGATCTGTCAACGCCCGCAGCCGTCGAGAATCACCGCAGAATGACGGCGGACTTCCGGAGGATCTACAACGTGAGCCCCAGGGCGGCGGCGTGCGATCTGCACCCGGACTATGCCTCCACGCAGACGGCGCGGGAACTGGGTGTGCCAGTGCAGACCGTGCAGCACCATGTGGCGCACCTTTTCTCCGCCGTGCTCGAACACCGGCTGGACCCGCCCGTCTTCGCTGCAAGCTGGGACGGGACCGGCGCAGGCGCCGATGGGACGGTGTGGGGCGGCGAGTTTCTGCTGTGGGAAGACGGCGTGGTCCGCCGCACCGGTCACCTGCGCGGCTTCCGCCTGCCTGGCGGAGAGCAGGCGGTGCGAGAGCCGCGCCGCGCCCTGCTGGGAATTGCGTGGGAGATGCAGCGGCCGGAACTGGCGCGGCCGCTGTTCGACGACAATGAGTGGCGGGTGCTGGTCAGGATGCTGGAGCGCGGGTTCCACTGTCCGTGGACGACGAGCGCGGGACGGTTGTTCGACGCCGCCGCGGCGCTGCTGGGGCTGTGCACGGTGTCGACGTTCGAGGGGGAGGCGGCGATGCGCGTGGAGTTCGCCGCGCGCGGGGCGCCGCGCACGGCGCAACCGGTCCCGATGGACGAGGACTGGGCGCCGCTGTTCGAACGCCTGGCAGGCGAGGAGCTTCCGACGGCGGAGCGGGCGGCGCTGCTGCACGAGTCGCTGGCGGTGTCCATTGTGCGTGCAGCGCGGCGGGCAGGGGCAGAGCAGGTGGTCTTGACGGGCGGCTGTTTTCAGAACGCGCGGCTGGCGGAGGCTGCCGCGCGCCGCCTGCGCGAAGAGGGGTTCCGGCCGCTGCTCCACCGCGAGGCGCCGCCGAACGACGGCGGCCTGGCGGCGGGGCAGCTGCTGGCGGCCGCATGGGAGGTGAGGCTCGATGTGTCTGGCGATTCCGGGCGAGATCATTGAAATCGTGGGCGAGGACCCGCTGACGCGCATGGCCCGCATCTCCTTCGGGGGCGTGGTGCGCGAGGCGTCGCTGGCCTACGTGCCCGAAGCAAAACCGGGAGATTATGTTCTGGTTCACGCGGGCTTCGCGCTGCAGACCGTGGATGAAGAGGAAGCTCGCCGGACGCTCGAGCTGTTCGAACAGCTCGGAGGCGCGGAGGAGGAAGGCGCGCAGTGAGGCACCTGGACGAGTACCGCGACGCGGGGCGGGCGCGCACGCTGGCCGGCGCGATCGCGCGCGCGGTGACGCGTCCGTGGCGGATCATGGAGATCTGCGGCGGGCAGACACACGCCATTTTGCGCTTTGGCCTGGATCAGCTGCTGCCGCCGGGCCTTGAGCTGGTCCATGGCCCCGGCTGCCCGGTGTGCGTGACGCCGCTCGAGCTGATCGACCGGGCCATCGAACTGGCGTGCATGCCGGGCGTGGTGCTGGCCTCCTTCGGCGACATGCTGCGCGTGCCCGGATCGCGGACCGACCTGCTGGCGGCGCGCGCCCGCGGGGCGAGAGTGGCGATGGTGTATTCGCCGCTGGATGCCGTGCGGATGGCGGAGGAAAAACAGGATCAGCAAATTGTGTTTTTTGCCGTGGGCTTCGAGACCACCGTTCCGGGAGTGGCGCTCGCCGTTCGCGAGGCGCGGCGGCGCGGATTGCGGAACTTCTCGATTCTGGCGGCGCACGTGCTGGTGCCTCCCGCCCTGCGCGCCATTCTCGGCTCGCCCGCCAGCCGCATTCAGGGCGTGCTGGCGGCGGGGCACGTCTGCACGGTGGAGGGCTATGAAGACTATGAACCGCTGGCGCGCGAGTTCGGCGTGCCGGTGGTGGTGACGGGCTTTGAACCGGTGGATCTGCTCCAGGGCATCCTGATGTGCGTGCAGCAGCTCGAGCAGGGCCGCGCCGTGGTGGAGAACCAGTATTCGCGCGCCGTCCGCCGCGAGGGCAATCTCGCGGCAAAAGCCCTGGTGCGGGAGATGTTCGAACCCTTGGACCGCAAGTGGCGCGGCATCGGAGTGATTCCGCTCAGCGGGCTGGCGCTGAGGCGCGCATGGCAGGAGTTTGACGCGGAGCGGCGCTTCGCACTGCCGCCGGCCGAGGTGGAAGAGCCCGCCGCCTGCATCAGCGGGCTGGTGCTGCAAGGTGCAAAGAAGCCCACCGAGTGCCCCGAATTCGGGCGGGGCTGCACGCCGGAACGGCCTCTCGGCGCGCCCATGGTTTCCAGCGAAGGCGCCTGCGCGGCCTACTACCGGTATTCGAGGAGCCATGTCTGAAATCACTTTCTCCTGTCCTGTCCCGATGCCCGAGCGGAGCCGCATTCTGATGGCGCATGGCGGCGGCGGGCGGCTGATGCGGGAGCTGATCGAACAGCTGTTCGCCGCCCGGCTGGCGCCGGAGCACGAGACGGACGCCGCCGTGATCAGCCTGGGCTCGAAGCGGCTGGCGTTCACAACTGACTCCTTCGTCGTAAGTCCGCTGTTCTTTCCCGGCGGCGACATCGGCTCGCTGGCGGTGCATGGCACGGTGAACGACCTGGCCATGGCGGGCGCCGAGCCGGTGGCGCTGTCGGCGGCGTTCATCCTCGAAGAAGGACTGGAGATGGAGACGCTGGGCCGCATTGTCGATTCGATGGCCGAAGCGGCGCGGCGGGCGGGTGTGCGCATCGCGACCGGCGACACGAAGGTGGTGGAACGAGGCCGGGCGGACGGGCTCTACCTCACGACCACCGGCATCGGCGTGCTGATTCACGAGGGCGAGCTGGCGCCGTGGCGTGTCGCCGAAGGCGACGAGATTGTCGTCTCCGGCGACATCGGACGGCACGGCATGGCGGTGATGAGCGCGCGGGAGGGGCTGACATTCGAGTCGGAAATTGTTTCGGACTCCGCACCGGTCCACCGCGAGGCGCTCGGCTTGCTGGGAAACGGGATCCGGGTGCATTGCATGCGGGACCTGACGCGCGGGGGGCTGGCGTCGGCAGTGATCGAGATCGCGCGCGCCGCGCGCGCCGCGGTGGAACTCGACGAGGCGCGCATCCCGGTGCGCGAGGACGTGCGTGCCGCCTGCGAGCTGCTCGGTTTCGATCCGCTGTATGTGGCCAACGAAGGACGGTTCGCTGCGTTTGTGGCGGCGGGCGACGGCGAGCGCGCGGCAGCGCTTCTGCCCGGCGGCGCAGTGATCGGGAAGGTGACAGGGAAAGGCGCGGGCGTGGTGACGCTGCGGTCGGTGATCGGCGCCACTCGCGTGCTCGACCTGCTGAGCGGCGAGCAGCTGCCAAGGATTTGTTGATGCACGAACTCTCGATCACGGAAGCCGTGCTGGATGTGGTGCTGCGGCACGCGGGCGGCGCGCGGGTGCGCTCCGTGCAGATCACCGTGGGCGAGTGGACGGGCTATGTTGGGGATTCGATCGAGCTGTTCTGGCAGGAGCTGGCGCGGGGCACGCCTGCCGAAGGCGCGCGGCTCGAGTTCCGGTTCGAGCCCGCGACTCTGCGGTGCCGCCGCTGCGGGCGGGAGTTTCCGGTCAATGGAACGGGGCTGGAATGCCCCGGCTGCGGGGCGCTGGGCGGCGAGCCCGCAGGCGGGCACGACTGTACCGTGGATGCAATCGAACTGGAAGGAGGCGTTGAATCATGATCACAACGGTTCCCGTGGTGGAAAAGGTCCTTTCGGCGAACGATGCCGTGGCGGCTGAGGTGCGAACTCTTCTGGACGCGAAAGGGGTGTTTTGCGTCAATCTCATGGCGAGCCCGGGGGCGGGAAAGACGTCGCTGATCGAACGCACCGTGGCAGCGCTGAAGGACGAATTCAGCATTGGCATGATCAACGGCGACACGTCGGCGGCGGCGTTTGACGCGGAACGAAGCCAGCGCGCGGGCGCGGCGGCGGTGCACGTGAATACGGGAGGCAAGTGCCATCTGGAAGCCGCGATGGTGCGGGATGCGCTCGCTTTGCTGCCGCTGGAGAGGATCCGGCTGCTGCTGGTGGAAAACGTGGGCAATCTCGTTTGCCCGATGAGCTGGAAGCTGGGGGCTCACGCCAACGTGCTGATCGGATCGACACCGGAGGGCGACGACAAGCCTTACAAGTACCCGAAGATGTACGCTGGCGTGGATGCGGTGGTGCTGAACAAGATCGATCTGCTCCCGCACCTGGACTTCGATTGCGAGCGCTTCCTGCGCGGCGTGGAGGCGCTGAACCCGGGGCTGCGCAAGTTCCGGCTGAGCTGCCGCACGGGCGAAGGGCTCGACGAGTGGATCGCATGGCTGAGGCAGCAGGCAAACGGAAACCCGTGATCGCGGCTCTGGGCAACGCGCTGATGGGCGACGATGGCGCGGGCGCGGCGGTGCTGGAAGAACTGCGCCGGCGCGGTGCGGAGCGGCGCGCCCGGCTGTGCGACGTGGGCGCCGCGGGCGTGGATCTCCTGCTCGAACTCGAAGGAGCGCCGGCGCTGGTGATGCTGGACGCCATGGCTTCGGACGACCCGCCCGGCACAGTGCGCGTGTTGGAAGGCGAGAAGATCTTCGCTTACGCCGCGCGGCGCGGCGGCGGCTCGCATCAGCCGTCTCTGACCGATACGCTGCGGCTGGGGCGCCAGCTGGGATTGCTGCCGCCCCGGATCGCCCTGGTGGGAATCGCGGCGCGCCAGTTCGAATTCGGCGGCGGGCTCTCGCCTGAAGTCGCCGCGGCGGTGCCGGAAGCCGCCGCCCGCGCCCTGCGCCTCCTGGAAGAACATCCGCCCCCGGATTGCTAGACTGAATGGGGGGTGCGATTCTTGTCCATGCGCCGCGCCGCCGCCGCTCTGGCGGCCGTTTCCCTTTGCGCTTTCCAGGCGGAGCCTGCGAAATCCCCCATCCATTTCCGGGCGCAGCTTCTGGATTTTTTCCTGGATAACGACGAGTCGCCGAGGCGCCGGGCGCCGGAAACAATGGCGGGCGGCGCAGCAGCATTCGATTACGACGGCGACGGCGACATCGATCTGTTCTTCTGCAACGGCGCGGAGTTGTCCACGCTTCAGAAGCATGGACCGGAGCACTTCAACCGGCTTTATGCCAACGACGGCAGCGGGCGCTTCACCGATGTCACCGACAAGGCGGGGCTGGCGGGCACGGGCTTCGACACCGGTGCGGCCGCAGGCGACTACGACAATGACGGAGACCTGGATCTCTTCGTCGCCGGCGTTCACCGCAACACGCTGTACCGCAACAACGGCGACGGGACGTTCACGGACGTGACGGAGAAGGCAGGGCTCGCCGGCTCGCGCCTGCCGCAGTTCGGCCCCCTGTGGGCGGTTTCCGCCGTCTGGACGGACGTCGACCGGGACGGGCTTCTGGATCTGTTCGTGGTGAATTACCTTCTCTGGGAGGAGAAGAATGAACCCGTTTGTCCCTACGAGGGGCGCAACGAATACTGCCATCCGAAATATTACAAGGAGCTGCCCAATCAGCTCTTTCTCAACAAAGGCGACGGCTCTTTCCGGGACGCCAGCGCAGAGGCCGGGATTCTCTCACAGCCGGGCAAAGGCATGGGCGCGGGCGCGGCGGACTTCGACCTCGACGGCAACCCGGATATCTTTGTCTCCAACGACAAGCTCTTCAATTTCTTTTTCCACAATCGAAGCGGCCTGAAATTCGAGGAAAAGGCCTTCGACCTGGGCGTGGCGCTGGCCGAGCACGGCAACATGATCTCGGGCATGGGGGTGGACTTCCGCGATATCGACAACGACGGTTACCCGGACATCGTCCTTGTCGCGCTGGACAACGAAACATTCCCCATATTTCTCAATACGGGACGGGGTTCCTTCCGCGAGGTCACGGCGCAAACGGGCATGACCGCACAATCGCGGTCCATGGCGGGCTACAGCCCGGTGCTGGCGGACTTCGACAACGACGGCTGGAAGGACCTGCTGGTCACGCGCGGGCATGTGCAGTCCCCGTTGATGGAACCGCGCGTTGCAGTCAACCAGCACAACACGGTTTTCCGCAATCTCGGCAAGGGCAAGTGGCAGGCGTTGACCGCGGAGGCGGGGCTCGACGCCCTGCCGCCGGCGCGCCACCGCGGCGCCGTGGTCGCCGACTTCAACGGCGACGGCAGGCTCGACTTCGCCGTCAGCGCGCTGTCAGCCCGGGCGTCGCTGTGGATCAACGACAGCCCCGGCTCGAACCACTGGATTGCCTTCCGGCTGAAAGGCACGCGGAGCCCGCGCGATGGACAGGGCGCTCGGGTGAAGGTAGTGACGCGCTCGATGACGCAGCACAATCATGTGGCGTTTACAGCTGGTTACGCCAGCGCGAGCGCGGCGCCGCTCCACTTCGGGCTTGGGGCCGAAGATGCCGTGGAACTGGTGGAGATCGTCTGGCCTGGCGGCGCCCGCCAGGAATTGAAAGGGC
Organism: uncultured Arcobacter sp.; assembly: GCA_964458495.1. Taxonomy (GTDB): domain Bacteria; phylum Acidobacteriota; class Terriglobia; order Bryobacterales; family Bryobacteraceae; genus JANWVO01. The sequence goes on along the minus strand of CAYWJB010000004.1, from coordinate 62,109 downwards.
TCAAGGCGGGGCGCGTCTACGACGTGGAAGAGCCGGCGCCCGGCGGCGCCTGAGCGGTCAGCCGTCCAGCTTGACCGAAAGCGTGTCCACCGGCGCCGGATGCGACTTTTCGAAGGCGGCGATTTCGGCTTCGTGTTTCAGCAGGAAGCCCAGCTCGTCGATGCCTTCCAGCAGACACGTTTTCGCAAACGGATCTACAAGGAATTCCACTGCCGTTCCATCCGGCAGGGTGAGCGTCTGCGAGGCAAGGTCCACGCGCACGGTTCCCAGCGGATCGGCCTCCAGCATTTTCAGAAGACGCGCGTGGATTTCGGCCGGCACTGCGACAGGCAAGAGCGCGTTTTTCAGCGCATTTCCCTTGAAAATATCCGCAAACGAGGTGGAAATGACGGCCTTGAAGCCGAACTGTGTCAGCGCCCAGGGGGCATGCTCGCGGGAGCTGCCGCAGCCGAAGTTGTCCCCGGCCAGCAGCACCTGCGCGCGGTTGCCCGGCGGCCGGTTCAGCACGAAATCCGGCCGCGGACGGCCCTCGGCGTCATAGCGCCAGTCGAAGAAGAGCTGGTCGCCCAGCCCTTCTTTCGAGGTCGTCTTCAGAAAGCGCGCCGGAATGATCTGGTCGGTATCGATGTTGTCCACTGGAAGGACAGCGACCCAGGACTCGAATGCGGTGAATTTCTCCATTTGCCTGCCTCCCCCGGTCATCCGATCAGCGTGCGCGGGTCCGTCACCACGCCGGTAACGGCGCTGGCTGCGGCCGTCAGCGGGCTGGCGAGGAACGTCCGCCCGCCCTTGCCTTGCCGCCCTTCGAAGTTGCGGTTCGACGTCGAGACGGCGTACTCGCCCGGAGCAAGCTGATCGCCGTTCATGGCAATGCACATCGAGCAACCGGCTTCGCGCCATTCGGCGCCCGCCTCGCAGAAAACGCGGTCCAGCCCTTCGGCCTCGGCCTGCCGCTTGATCGACTGCGAGCCGGGCACGACGAGCACCCGCACGCGCGGATTCACCTTGCGACCCTTGAGAACGGATGCCGCCGCGCGCAGGTCGGTCATGCGCGAGTTCGTGCAGGAGCCGATGAACACGACGTTCACCGGATGTCCGGCGATAGGCTTGCCCGGCTCGAGCCCCATATAGGCCAGCGCCTTGCGCCGCGTTTCACGCTCCACGGCGTCGGGCGCTTCCGAGGGGTCGGGCACTGGCGCAGTGACCGGGATGCCCATGCCGGGGTTGGTGCCGTAGGTGATCATCGGCTCGAGCGAGGAGGCGTCGATCGACACCTCTTTGTCGTAGGCGGCCCCCTCATCGGTCACGAGCGACCGCCAGCGCGCCACGGCGCGCTCCCAATCCTCGCCTTTCGGCGCGAACGGGCGCCCGCGGAGGTATTCAAAGGTGGTGTCGTCAGGCGCGATCAGGCCGGCGCGCGCGCCCGCCTCGATCGACATGTTGCACACCGTCATCCGCTCTTCCATCGACAACGAGCGGATGGCGGACCCGGCGTATTCGAACACGCACCCGGTGCCGCCGCCGACGCCGATCTTCGCGATCAGCGCCAGGATGATATCCTTGGCCGACACGCCGGGCCGCAGGCTGCCGTCCACCCGCACGGCGAAGCTTTTCGAAGGCGCCTGCAACAGGCACTGCGTGGCCAGCACGTGTTCCACCTGGCTGGTGCCGATGCCGAAGGCCAGCGCGCCGAAGGCGCCGTGCGTGGCCGTGTGCGAGTCCCCGCAAACGATGGTCATGCCCGGCTGCGTCAACCCCTGCTCCGGTCCGATGACGTGCACGATGCCCTGGCGCGGATTGAGAAACCCGAAATAGGGAATCCCGAACTCCTGGCAGTTTTTCTCGAACTGCTCCACCTGCGCGCGCGCCACAGGGTCGACGATCGGCAGTTCGCGCGGCGTGGTGGGCGTGGAGTGATCGCAGGTGCCGAAGGTGCGGTCCGGGCGCCGCACACGGAGCCCGCGCTGCCGCAGTCCTTCGAACGCCTGCGGCGAGGTCACCTCGTGCACCAGGTGCAGGTCGATGTAGAGCAGCGCCGGCGCGCCCTCTGGCTGGCAAACAACATGGGAATCCCAGATCTTCTGGATGATCGTACGTGGCTGAGGCATGGTGTTCAGATCGCCTGGCAAACGGCGGCGCCCACCTCGCTGGTGGAGCGTGGCGCGCCCTTCGGTTTCAGGTCCGCGGTGACGTATCCGCTGTTCAACACGGTCTCGATGGCCCGCTGGACGGCGGCGGCTTCTTCTTTCAGGCCGAAAGAATACTCGAGCATTGCCGCCACGCTGCCGACCGCGCCGAGCGGGTTGGCCTTGTTCTGGCCGGCGATATCCGGCGCAGAGCCGTGCACCGGCTCGTAAAGCCCCACCCAGGCGCCCGACGGACGCCTGGGCCCGATGGAGGCCGACGGCAGCATGCCGATCGAGCCCGCCAGCACGGCGCCTTCGTCGGAGAGGATGTCGCCGAACATGTTCTCGGTCAGCACAACGTCGAACCGCGTCGGGTTGAGCACGAGCTGCATGGCGCAGTTGTCCACCAGGACGTGCTCCAGCTCGACGTCCGGGTACTCGGCAGCCAGCTCGCTCACAACGCGCCGCCAGAGCTGGGAGCACTCCAGCACATTCGACTTGTCGACGCTCGCCAACTTGCGCCGCCGCTGCCGCGCCAGCTCGAACGCCATTCGGGCGATGCGCTCGATTTCGGCGCGCGTGTAGGCCATGGTGTTCACGGCGCGCTCCTCGGCGCCCGAACCCTCGATGCCGCGCGGCGTGCCGTAGTAGATGCCGCCGGTCAGCTCGCGCACGATGATCATGTCGGTGCCGCGCACACGGTCGTTCTTTAGCGGCGAGGATTCGATCAGCGCCTCGAACGTCCGCACCGGGCGCAGATTGGCGAACACCCCCAGCAGCTTGCGGATCCCCAGCAGCCCGCGCTCGGGCCGCTGCGCCGGAGGCGCGTTGTCGAACTCCGGCAGCCCCACGGCGCCGAGCAGCGTGGCGTCGGCTTCGGCGGCGAGCCGCGCCGTCTCCTCAGGAAACGGGCTGCCCGTCCTGTGGATGGCGATGCCTCCTAACAGCCCCTCGGCAAGCGCCAGCTCGTGGCCGAAATTTCCGGCCACGCGCTCCAGCACGCGCACGGCCTCCCGGGTGACTTCTGTGCCGATGCCGTCGCCGGGCAAAACAAGGATATTCAGCTTCATAGATCAAATTCCCCGCTGGCGCGCAAACCGAGAGTGTAGCGCGGCCTTCCGGTCCGGCGCAGGGCCTAGTCGGCGGCCACGCGGTCCGCCCGCACCTGCTCGCCTGCCTTCAGCGTGTGGATGAGCGCCAGAATCTCCTGGTCGGTCACGCCCTTCTTGCGGTCCGCGATCTCGATGAAGCCGTGATACACGGCATCGAGCTCGTCCTTGGTGAGCGTGTAGCCCAGGTGCTCGCACTTGGCGCGGAGCGCGTGGCGTCCGCTGTGCTTGCCCAACACCAGACGGCCCTCGGGAATGCCCACGGTCTTCGGGTCGATGATCTCGTAGGTGGACTTCTCCTTCAGGTAGCCGTCCTGATGGATGCCCGCCTCGTGGGCGAACGCGTTCGAGCCGACAATCGCCTTGTTCGGCTGCGGCCCGAAGGTGATCATCGAGGACAGCAGCTGGCTGGCCGGGAAGATGTGCTCGGTGGCGATGCTGGTGAAAAACGGGAACCGGTCGGCCCGGGTCTTCATCGTCATCACGATCTCTTCGAGCGCACAGTTGCCCGCACGCTCGCCGATGCCGTTGATCGTGCATTCGACCTGCCGCGCCCCGGCCAGAACCGCCGCCAGCGAGTTGGCAGTCGCCAGACCGAGATCGTTGTGGCAGTGCACGCTGATGATGGCGCGCCCGTCCACCGCCTTCACCATCCTGCCGATCAGTTCCGCATGCTCTTCCGGCACCGAGTAGCCCACCGTGTCCGGCAGGTTCACAGTCTTCGCACCCGCCGCCACCACCGCCAGCACAACCTGCTCCAGATAGTCGGGATCTGTGCGCGTGGCGTCCTCGGCGGAGAACTCGACGTCGTCAGTGAACTGCCGCGCCAGCTCCACCGCCGCGCAAGCCTCTTCCAACACCTGCTGCCGCGATTTCCGCAGCTTGTACTTCAGGTGGATGTCGCTGGTGGCGATGAAGGTATGAATGCGGCTCAGCCTCGCAGGCTCCAGCGCGCTCGCGGCACGCTCCACGTCCAGCCGGCAGGCGCGTGCCAGCGCCGCCACGCGCACCCAGGGCAGCTCTGTGCTGACCAGCCGCACCGCCTGGTAGTCGCCTTCGCTGGCAATCGGGAAGCCCGCCTCCAGGATGTCCACCCCCAGTTCGGCCAGCTTCTCCGCCATCCGGAGCTTCTCCGGCACCGTCATCGAGCAGCCCGGCGACTGCTCCCCATCCCTCAGAGTGGTGTCGAAAATGTGTACGCGCTCTCGCTCCCGTGTTTCCTGCATACTCTGGTTCGAGCTCCTTGGTTTGTTGCGTGTGGCCCGCCCGCTGGTTGGCAAACGGTCCGCTTTCCTCCATTGTCCGGAAGATTCCATGATAGATCAAATTTATAATGGAGTGCTATTGCATAACCACGGCATATGTGATAAGAGACATTTATACGGTACGTACGGAGGGAGGAACAGCACTTGGAGTTCTACCTACTCAAGGTCTTCCACACCATCGCGTCCGAGGGCAGCTTCTCGCGCGCCGCCGAGAAGCTGATGCGGACGCAGCCAGCGGTGTCGCTGGCGCTGCAGAAGCTGGAGGCGGAGCTCGGCGAGAAGTTGGTGGACCGCGCCGGGCGGGATCTGATCCTCACCGACGCCGGCAAGATCGTTCTCGAATACTGCCGCCGGTTCGAGAACCTCGAGTCCGATATGATGAACGCGCTGGCGGAGCTGCGGGACCACGCGGCGGGGCGTCTCTCGATCGGCGCCAACGAGTCCACGGCTCTTTACCTGCTGAAGCACATCGAGGCGTACCGCCGCCTGTATCCAAAGGTGAAAGTCCAGGTGAGGCGTTGCCTGTCGAGCCGCATTCCATCACAGCTGATCGACGGCGATCTGGAGATGGGCGTGGTCAGCTACGATCCCGAGGACGAGCGCCTGGCTTCGAGAGTCATCTACATTGACCACCTCGCCTTCGTCGTCAGTCCTGATCACCGCTTCGCGGGGCGGGAGAGCGTGTCCATCACGGAGCTGGGCATGGAGACCTTCGTCGCCCACAACGTCCTTTCGCCTTACCGTGAAGTGGTTCTGAAGGCGTTCCAGCGCGCGCGGGTGCCGCTCAACATGGACGTGGAGATGCCCACGGTGGAAACCATCCGGCGCATGGTGCAGCGCAATGAAGGGGTGGCCTTCCTGCCGAAGATGTGCGTGGAGCAGGAGATCGAGCAGGGGCTGCTGTGCGAAGTGCGCGTCGAGGAGCTGCAGGTGGAGCGCAAGATCCGGCTGTTGTATCCGGCGCGGCGTGCTCTGAGCCACGCCGCGCGCGCGTTTCTGGAGATCGTCGGCGCGCAGGCGCCGGGGGCTGCGGAATGAGCGCGCCTCGTGTAAACTGGAAAAAAGAGTTCGGCCTCTGATAACCCCGGTCCGTATGTGGAGATTCCCCCGCCTTTTGTGTCTCTCGTGGCTTTGCCTGGCTGCATTGGCGCAAAGCGCTCCCGAGGGAGCGGAGCCGGCGCAGCCGCCCGTGCGGCGCGATGTGATCGTCGTCACCGGCACATGGGAGCCGCTGCCATTGGAAGAAGCCGACCGCGCCGTCATTTCCCTGCCCGTGCGCGAGCAGTCCGTGCTGTTCCAGAACGTGATCGACTTTCTCCAGCTGGATCCTTCCCTTGATGTGCGGCGCCGAGCGCCGGTCGGCGTTCAGACGGATCTCTCGATCCGCGGCGCGGCGTTCGGACAGACGCTGGTTCTGCTGAACGGGCGGCGGCTGAACGACCCGCAGTCCGGTCATCACTCGCTGGATGTTCCTGCGCCTCTGGACGCCGTGCAGGCAGTGGAGGTGCTGCGCGGGGCTGGTTCCACGTTGTATGGTTCTGACGCGCTGGGCGGCGCGGTCAACATCCGTACGGCGGCGCCGGAGTCCTGGAGCGCGCGCCTGCGGCTCGCCGGCGGCAGTTTCGGCACGCAGCAGCAAATGGCAACCGTGTCGGGCAAGGCGGGCGCGGTGGCGCAGTCGCTTTCGGTTTCGCGCGACTTTTCCAGCGGCTTCCTGCCGAACCGTGATTTTCGCAACCTCGCCGCCAGCTCGCACACTCTCATCGAGTCCCGCTCCGGCAAGACGGGTGTCGATCTTGGCTACTCGGACAAGCCCTTCGGCGCACAGGATTTCTATGGTCCGTATCCATCCTGGGAGCGCACGAAGACCTGGTTTGCCAGCCTGCATCACAATTTCCCGCAGAAATGGGAGACGGCGCTGAGCTACCGGCGGCACAGCGATCTGTTTTATCTTTTCCGCGACAACCCGCAGCGCTACCAGAATCACCACGTGGCCGAGGGCTTTCACGGCTCTCTGCGGCGCCGCGACCAGTGGAGGGGCGGCGTCACGTTGTTCAGCGGGGCCGAGGCTTTCACCGATCACATCGAATCGTCCAACCTCGGCACGCACAGCCGGGCGCGGGGCGCCGCCTACGCGGCGCTGGACGTGCGCGCCCTGCGCCGGTTCTCGCTTTCTCTCGGGCTGCGCAGCGAGAGCTACCGCGGGGCCTTCGATCAGGTGAGCCCGACGCTATCCGGCGCGTGCTGGGCGAGTTCGTTGCTCAAGCTGAGGGCTTCGGTGAGCCGCGCCTACCGGCTGCCCACCTTCACCGACCTCTACTACCGGGACCCTGCCAACCGCGGCAACGCCGGGCTGCGCCCGGAGACGGCATGGAATTACGAGGCCGGGGCCGACCTCCGCCCGGCTGGCGGCTGGCAGTTCCACGCCACTGTCTTCCACCGCCGCGACCGCGACGGCATCGACTATGCAAGCTCCTCTCCCTTGGGCCCGTGGGAAGCGCGCAACATCACGCGCCTGAATTTCACCGGCGTCGAGACCTCCGCCGCATGGCGGCGCGGTTCGCACATCGCGGAATTCAGCTACACGGGCATGCGAGCGTCCTCCACTTTGCCTGCCGGCCTTTTCACGAAATACGTGATGAATTATCCCGTCCATTCCGGCGTGTTCTCCTGGAGCGCTTCGGCCGGAAAGCTGGCCGCCCGGACGCGCCTCGGCGCCCTGGAGCGCCGGGCCCGCTCGCCGTATGCCGTCTGGGACGTGGCGCTCGCCTGGCGCGGCAGGAGGATTTCGCCGTTTGTGCAGGCGACGAATCTGGCCAATACGCGCTACGAGGAGATTCTGCGCGTGCCCATGCCCGGGCGCGCTTTCCTGGCCGGGATCGAACTTCGCTGATCCGCCCCCGGGGCATTGACTCCGGCGCGGGTATCGATTACATACCTCACTGATGAGGTACACGCCCCTTCTCCTCCCGCTCCTGCTCATGGCCCAGGGTCCCTACGTCGCCGAGGGGCTTCGCATTGGCGAAGTGACGGACCGCAGCGCCGCCGTTCGCTTCCGCATGTCGCAACAGCCTGCCCAAAACAAGGGCCGCTTTGAGGCGCCCAAGTATGAGGGCATGCGTCCGCCGGCGCTGCCCGCCGACCAGGATCCGTGGCTGTTGCCCGGCGCCGTGCCCGGCCTCGCCGGCCGCGTCCGCCTCTGGGTCGGCACGCGCCCGGACCTCAAGGACGCCAAGCCGGGCGAATGGCTGCAGGCCGAGACGAGGAACGACTTCGTCGTGAAGACCCGGATCACGGGGCTCCGGCCCGCCAGAACGTACTACGTTGGCCTGGAAATCCACACCAAACCCGAAAAGGCCATGGCCTCTTTCACGACAGCGCCGGAGCCGGTCCGCCGCGCGCCGGTGAAGTTCACCGCGGTCACCGGCCTGTCCTGGCGGTCCCTGGACCATGATGCGGGCTTCGAAATTTTCCCGTCTATGGCAAGACTGTCTCCCAATTTCGCGGTGTTCACGGGCGACAATGTGTACTACGACCTGGACCCTCCGCTTGCCTACAATGTCGAAACCGCCCGCTATCACTGGCAGCGGCTTTATGCCATGCCGAGACCTCTGGAATTCTTCGCTGCTGTCCCGCAGTACTGGATGAAGGACGACCACGACACGCTTTCCGACGACTGCTGGCCGGGGCTCGACTCCGACTGGATGAAGCCCATGACGTTCGCCGACGGCCAGCGGATCTTCCTGGAGCAGACCCCCATTGTGGACAAGACCTGGCGCACGTTCCGGTGGGGCAAGGGCCTGCAGATCTGGCTGCTCGAAGGCCGCGACTACCGCAGCCCGAACAATGCCCCCGACGGCCCCTCCAAGACCATTCTCGGCGCCGAGCAGAAGGCGTGGCTGAAGAAGACCGTGGAGGAGAGCGACGCGGACTGGAAGATCATCGTCAGCCCAACGCCGTGGATCGGGCCGGACCGGCCGGCGAAGGCCGACAGCTATGCCAATCAGGCCTTCGCCACCGAGGGCAACGAGATGCGGGCCTGGGCGGCGCAGAAGAAGAACGTCGTCATCGTCTGCGGCGACCGCCACTGGCAATATCATTCCGTGGACCCGCAGACCGGGCTGCACGAATTCGCCACGGGGCCGGCTTCCGATCCGCACGCCGGCGGCAGCCCGGGCGAGGACAAGCGCTACCACCGCTTCCACCGCGTCGCGGGCGGGTTTCTGAGCGTCACCGTGGAGCCGTCGGCGTCGGGCAGCCGGCTGGTGCTGCGCCACCATGACGTGAAGGGCGCCGTGGTATACGAGTTCTCGCCGGGCGCCTGATTGGCTGCGGCCGCTTGTCATCGGACTCCGCCGTCTGATACCACTTCAGGCAGGAGTTCCCATGGAGCGAAGAACCTTCCTTGCTGCGGCGGCACTTACCACCGCCGTTCCCTTGCCCTCCGGCGCGCAGAAGCTGGGCGTGTGGACCACGCTGGGCGCGCTGGCCGAACGGGACGGTGCGGCGCCGATAGAAGGCGCCCGCTGGTTCGAGGCAGAAAAGCCTGGCGACGGGATGTCCTATGTGTTCCGCCCGGGACTGCTGCAAAACGCCAAGGCCGTTGCCTGCGACATGCTGATCGACGGCAAGGACGTAGTGGCCTTTCGCATCACGCTGGCCGAAGGCGAGACAGGCCGGCGGTTCCGCTTCGATTTCGGCGGGCTGCCGCAGTGCAGCTTCCGCGTCCGGCTGGATCTCTCGCTGGTCGACCAGAACCGCTGGATGGCGGACCGCGAAGCGGCCTTCCTCAAGCCGCTCTGCGGCGGCGACCGCGTGGATCTCGCCCTGGTCGACCGCCTGTCGTTTGCCGTCCTGCGCAAGGCGCCACGCACCGCCCGCTGGTGCATGACCGAGCTGGCTTGGCTTCCGAAGATGCCGGAGCGCCTCTCCGCGCCCGTGCTTCCCAAGGGGCCGCTGCTCGATGAATTCGGCCAGAGCGCGCTGCACGAGTGGCCCGGCAAGACGCGCAGCGCGGGGGAGCTGAAGCAGCGGCTGGCTGTGCAGCTCCAGCTTGCGCCGGAACAAAAGTGGCCGGAAACGTTTTCCCGCTGGGGCGGCTGGAAGGCGCTCAAGTTGGGCGAAGGCACGGGCTTCTTTTCGGTGAAGAAGGAAGGCGGGCGCTGGTGGCTGGTGGATCCCGACGGCCACGCCTTCTGGTCCACGGGGCTCGATTGCGTCCGCGTGGACTGCGAAGCGCGCGTCGATGGACTGGAAACGGCCCTGAAGTGGAGCCCGGAGAAGCCCGAATACGACGAGGCCTGGCAGGAGGGCCGGCCGGGGCGCGCGGGCGCGAAGTTCGTCAACTTCCTCGCCGCCAATTTCATCCGCGCCTTCGGCCGCGAGGGCTGGCGCGACAAGTGGGCGGCCATCGCCCTGGCCGAAATGCGCCGCCTGCGATTCAACACGGTGGCCAACTGGAGCGAATGGCAGTTTGCCGCCAGGGCGTCTTTCCCGTACGTCCGCCCGCTGAACTTCCGCGGCGCCCGCTGCGGCGTGATTTACAGGGATTTTCCTGACATCTTCCACCCGGGGTTCGAGGACGACGCCGCCGATTACGCCCGGCAGCTCGAGGACACGGCCAAGGATCCCGCCTTCCTCGGCTACTTCCTGATGAATGAGCCCACGTGGGGCTTTTCAAGCGAACTGCCCGCGGCCGGCATGCTTTACACGAGCGACCTCTGCCACACGCGCGAGGAGCTGGCCCGCTGGCTCGCGCAGAAGTACGAAACCTCGGCGGCTCTCTCGAAGGCGTGGAACATGGAGGTCTCCTTCGAACAGGTTGCCCGCGGCCGCTGGCGCAAGCCGCTGTCGAAGGAGTCACAGTCCGATCTGCGCGAGTTCAGCGTGCCGATGGTGGAGCGCTACTTCACCACACTGTCACGCGCCTGCCGCAAGGCCGACCCCAACCATCTGAACCTCGGAATGCGATGGGCGGGCGTGCCGCCGGAGTGGGCCGTGGCGGGTATGAAGAGCTTCGATGTCTTCAGCCTGAACAACTACCGCGACAAGCTGCCGCGCGACGTCTCCGACAAGATTCACGCCATGCTCGGCATGCCCGTGATGGTCGGCGAATGGCACTTCGGCGCGCTCGATGCCGGACTGCCTGCAAGCGGGCTGGGGCATGTGAAGACGCAGGCCGACCGCGGCCGCGCCTACCGCGTGTACCTGGAAGACGCCGCCGCCAACCCGAATTGCGTGGGCGCGCACTGGTTCACCCTCTACGACCAGAGCGCTCTGGGCCGCTTCGACGGCGAGAACTACAACATCGGCTTTCTGGACATCTGCAACCGCCCGTATCCCGAGATCGGAAATGCGGCCATCGCCGCGCACGAGCGGATGTACCAGGTGGCTTCGGGCGCGGCGGCGCCGTTCGCCGATGCGCCCGAGTATCTGCCGATTCTCAGCGTGTGAAACCGGGGCGCCTCAGGCCGAAAGCAGCTTCACGGCTTTCTTGATGTCGCCCTGGGCTACCTGGATCATCGCCCCGAAGCGCCCCTCGCCCGAGGCGACGGCCTGCATGGCATGGACATCGATGCCTGCCGCCGCCAGCTTCGCCGTAGCGTCGGCAGCCGCGCCCGCGCGGTCCTCGCCGTTCCAGCAGATCACGTTCTGCTTCGGCCCGCACTCGAGCTTCAGCTTCTTCGCCGCCTTCGCGAACAGCTTCGGATCGGCAGGCACCAGGTCGAACTGCGCCTTCTTGCCCTTCACCGGGTAGGCCCAAAGCCCCAGCAGGTTCACGCCCGCGTCGCGCAGCGCCCCCAGCAGCTTCGCGCCCTCTCCCGTCTTGTTGGGCACCGTGACCGAGTAGTAAGGCACCACTGCAATGTTGTCAGCCATGAAATTCCTCCAGCATGCGAAGTGTCGGATCGAATTGATTGTATCCCGAAGCAGGGGAAAAACAAGCGGCGGCTTGCCGCGGCACGCGCCGCAGGACAAGCCGCCCGGTGTCAACTGGATCGAATCGCGCCTCAGGAAGCCGGAACGCGCTTGGCCTCGAAGGGCCGGCCCTGCCCCTGGCCGCCCTCGCGGCGCGAGGTGCCCTTCAGCATGTCGCCTTCCACAGTGCCCTCGTACACGGAGGTCATCGTGCCGTTCGGCGTCTCCATCACGGTCTTGAACGAGAACTTGTTGCCTTCGATCTTGCCTTCCTGGATCTCCATGGTTCGCGGCTCCATCTGCCCGAACTGCATGGTGATCTTTCCGGTCAGCTTGTTCCCTTCCGACTTCAGCTCGAACGTCTGCCGGATGGTCACTTCCTCGCCGCCGCGGTTCATGGTCCGCTCGGACAGCCACTTGCCGTCGATCTGCCCGGCAACGGCCAGACCGGCGGCTACAACAAGAACGGTCAAAATGGTGAGACAGGCTCTCATGGGGAAACTCCTTCAAGGTCTGAAGCGCGCCCCGGCCGCCTGAGGTTACGCATGCAGCAACTTTTTGCCTTTGCCGACGTCAGCCTGCCCGTCCCCCTCGACCGCCTGTTCACCTACTCCCTGCCGGAGAGCCTCCGGCACCGCGTACTTCCTGGCTGCCGTGTGCTGGTGCCCTTCGGTTCGCGCCGCCTGACGGGCGTGGTTCTGCGCGTCCACAACGAACCGCCGGGCGTCGAAACCAGGGATGTGCTGCGCCTGCTCGATGCCGAACCGGTCTTCGATCCTGCGAGGCTCGAGCTCGGCCAGTGGGTGGCCCGCTACTATTGCGCCCCCCTGGGCGAGGTGCTCCGCGCGATGGCGCCGCTCGCCGCGGACGTCCGCCAAACGCGCATCTGGGCGCTCACGCAGAAGGGGATCGACGTCGTCCGCCAGTTGGGGCTCGACGGCGAGCCGTCCGACCCTGCCACCGCCCTGCTGCGTGCGCTGGAGGCGCGCCCGCTGGCCGAGGCGACGCTCGAGCGCAAGGTCGCCGGCGCCAGAAAGCTGCTGGCGTCGCTCGAACGAAAGGGCCTGGTCGAAGCGGAACAGGCGGCCGGTCTTCGCGATCCGCTCCGCGCGCCCGCCGCAAAGCTCCTGGCCGAGTTCACGCGCCGCCCCGCGGAGGGCGAGAAGCTTCCCCGCGCCGGGCGGGAACTGCTCGCCTATCTGGAGCTTCACCCCGGCCCGCATCGCCTTTCCGATCTCGAAGACGCTGTGAAGGGCGCCTCGCAGGCGGGCCGCGCGCTGGCCCGGAGAGGCCTGGCCACGCTGCGCTACGAGCCGGAAGCCGGCGACCCGGCGTGGGCCCGCCCGCGCCACACCCTCACCGAGCCGCAGCAGCGCGCCTTCGGCTCCATTCGCGAGGCGCTGGAGTCGCGCCGCTTCCACGCCTTTCTTCTCCACGGCGTGACCGGATCCGGCAAAACCGAAGTCTATCTGAACGCGATCGAGGCGGCTCTCGAGATGGGCCGAGGAGCGCTGCTTCTGGTTCCCGAAATCGCCCTCACGCCCGCGGTGGCGGGGCAGTTCCACGCGCGCTTCGGCGATCAGGTGGCCATCTTGCACTCCGCCTTTCACGACGCGGAGCGCTCCGAACAGTGGCGCCGGCTGCGCTCCGGCGCCGCGCGCGTCGGCGTGGGCACCCGGTCCGCCGTCTTCGCGCCCGTGCGGGACCTCGGGCTCGTGATCGTCGACGAAGAGCACGACCAGAGCTACAAGCAGGAGGAGACGCCCCGCTATCACGGACGCGACATGGCAGTCGTCCGCGCCCAGCGCGGCGGCGCGGTGGTCGTGCTGGGCTCGGCCACGCCCTCGCTGGAAAGCCGTTACAACGTGGACCGCCGCAAGTATACGCTGCTCGAGCTTCCCGCCCGCATCGCCGACCGCCCGATGCCGTCGGTGGAGATCGTCGACATGCGCCAGGAGTTTCTCGAGACGCGCCAGAATGCGCTGTTCTCGCGCCGCCTGTTGGACGCCGTGGCCGCGAAGCTCGAAGCCGGCGAGCAGACCATTCTGCTGATGAACCGGCGCGGCTTCTCCTCCGCCGTCTCCTGCCGGTCCTGCGGCGAGCGCCTCCAGTGCGTGCATTGCGCCATCGGCCTCACCTTCCACCGCCGCGATAACCGGCTGCTGTGCCACTACTGCAACTATGCGCAGCGCGTCCCGAAGGTCTGCCCCCACTGCGGCAGCGAGTACCTGTGGTTCCTGGGCTCGGGCAGCGAGAAGGTGGAGGACGAGCTGCGGCGCTGTTTCCCCCATGCCCGCCTGGCGCGGCTCGACCGCGACACCGCGGCGGGCAAAAACCAGTATCAGCGAATCCTGGGCGGCTTCCGGGAGGGTGTGTTCGACATCCTGGTGGGCACGCAGATGATCGCCAAAGGCCACGACATCCCGAATGTCACTCTGGTGGGCGTGATCAACGCCGATATCGGCCTCGCGCTGCCCGATTTCCGCGCCGCCGAACGCACCTTCCAACTCCTGACGCAGGTGGCGGGGCGCGCCGGGCGCCACCACCTGCCGGGGCTCGTCATCATCCAGACCACGGCTCCCGACCACTACGCCATCCGCTGCGCCGCCGCGCAGGACTATGCGAGGTTTTACGAGAAAGAACTCGAGTTCCGCCGCCTCATGCGCTACCCGCCTTTTTGCGCCATGGCCAACATCCTGCTCCGCGCCCCGGCGCAGGAGGCGGCCATGCGGCTTGCCGCCGAGGCGGCGCAACGGCTGGGGGCCGGGGGAGACGGCGTCAAGGTGCTGGGCCCGGCTGAAGCGCCTGTGCCCCGTCTCAAGAGCGAGTACCGCTACCAGATCCTGGTCAAGGCGCTCTCGCGCCCGCGGCTGAATGAAATGCTGAACGCGCTCCGGAGCTACGCCGCCGAACAGAAATGGCCTGCCACCGCCCTGGTGGTGGACGTGGACCCGGTGACCCTGTTATGACTATCGGAGCATGCGACCGTGGGAGCGCAACGCCGCCAACCTCGCCGCATTCCTTTCCTTCTACGGACCCGTGAAGGCGGAGCCCGGCCTGCGGCTGATCACCAGCTGGGTTCCGGATGCCGTGTTCAACATCGCTCACCTCGATTCCCCCGCGGCGGATCCGGCGCCCAACGGTCCCGGCGAACTGGAACGCCGCATTGAACGCGCCGCCGCCCACTACGGCGCATTGGGACGCCGCTGGAGCTTCTGGGTTTGCGAGCATCTGGTCGGCCCGCGCACGCTCCGCCGTCTGTACAAGACCTTCGACGCCTTCGGCCTCTCCTGCATCTCCGAGCCGCCGGGCCTCGAGATCGACGAACTGCTCCCGCCGCGCCGCCGTCTTCCCGCGCTGGAAGTTCGCACGGGAACCGGTGCGCAAGCCCGGAGCGATTTCGCCGACATCGTTGCGCAGTGCTTTTACATCGCGCCGCCGCTCGCCCACCAGATCTACGACGACCCCTCGCGCTGGGGTTCGCCGGTCGATCTTTTCATCGGCTACTCGCAGGGGCGTGCCGTCACCTGCGCCGCCTTCATCGAGGCGGCTGGCGCCATCGGCGTATATTCGGTGGGCACTCTCCCCGCCTGGCGCACGCAGGGCTACGCCGAGGCGATCATGCGGCATGGAATCGGCGAGCTCCGCCGCCGCGGGGCAACGGGCCCCATCGTCCTGCAATCCTCTCCCGCGGGCATGGATCTCTACCACAGGCTCGGCTTCCGCCGCGCCACTCGCTATTACGTCTTCTCTTGCTGAACTCCGCCGCGCGCCTCCCAGGGCTTCGGGATGGCCCGCCAGCCCGCGAGCCACGCGACGACGCTTTGCATTTCTGCGGAAGCCGGATAGTCGCCCGCCTGAACGGGAGCTCGCTGGCGCAGCATCGCAAGAAACTCCTCCAGAGCGGGGCTCGTTCTTAGCGGGCGCAGAAACTCGATCGCCCGCGACGCCGCCATCATCTCGATGGCCAGCACCATCCGCGCCAGTTCCACCGCCTGGTGCAATTTCAGCGCTGAAGTCATTCCCATGCTCACGAAGTCTTCCTTGTTGCCGCTGGTCGTGATGGAGCCGGCCGAAGCGGGCGCCGCCAGCACACGCAACTCGGCCACCAGAGCGGCGGCGGTCACCTGCCACATCATCAGCCCGGACTCGAGCCCCGGATGCGAGGCCAGAAACGCAGGCAGCCCCTCGTTCAGCATCGGGTTTACCATGCGGTCGATCCGCCGCTCGCTGATGCCGGCTAGCGTGCACAGCGCCACAGCCAGCGTGTCCATGACGAGCGCGAGCGGCTGGCCGTGGAAATTCCCGCCGGAAAGGATCTCGCCGTCGAAGACCAGCGGATTGTCCGTGGCCGAGTTCAGCTCGATGGAGAACACGCGCCGCGCCTCGGCGGCCGTGCCCCGGACCGCGCCATGCACCTGCGGCGCGCAGCGCAGCGAGTAGGCGTCCTGCACGTGGCGGCAGGTGCGGTGCGATTCGCGGATCTCGCTGCCTTCCAGCAGGCTGGCCAGCAGGCGCGCGCTCTCGATCTGTCCGGGATGGGGACGCGCGGCGTGGATGCGCGGGTCGAAGGCGCGCGGGGTGCCGCGCAGCGCGTCGGTGGAAAGCGCGCAGGCGACGTCGGCGATCTCGCACAGGTCTTCGAGATCGACCAGCGCCAGCACCCCGACGCCCAGCATCGCCTGCGTGCCGTTGACCAGCGAGATGCCCTCCTTGGCCTGCAACCGCAGCGGCTCGATCCCCGCCGCCGCCAGCGCTTCGGCGCCGCGCATCCGCCTCCCGCCGAACTCCGCCTCACCTTCCCCGATGAGCACCAGCGCCATGTGCGCCAGCGGCGCCAGGTCCCCGCTGGCGCCCACGCTGCCGCGCGAGGGAACGACCGGCGTGACGCCGCGGTTCAGCAGCGCGCACAGCCGACGCGCCACCAGCGGACGGATGCCGCTCAAGCCCTTCGCCAGCACGTTGGCGCGAACGAGCATCATCGCCCGCACCGCCTCCCGCGGCAGCGGATCGCCCACACCGCAGGCGTGCGAGCGCACCACGTTCTCCTGCAGCCTGGCCAGATCCTCGGCGCCGATCCGCTCGTCCGCCAGGTAGCCGACCCCCGTGTTCACGGCGTACACCGGCGCCTCGCCGGCCGCCAGCCGCTCCACCTGCTCGCGCGACTGCCGCATTCGCCGGGCAGCGTGCGCGTCCAGCTCCGCCTCTTCGCCGTGCCTCGCCACGGCCAGCACCTGCTCGAGCGTCAGCGATTCTCCATTGAGCTCCACCATGGCTTCAGGCTACCCTGCCGGCGGCACAACCGCACGCGAATCGGCTCTGTGCGGGCTCCGGCCCCGATGCAACGATGCCGCGCCCCCTGCGCCAGCACCGCAACCGCGACCCACCGACATGCCTCGCGCGGCGGCAATGACCGCATTCCAATGGCCGTGACGCTGTCCGGGGAACCGCCTGCCCGGGAGGCAGGAAAGCCAGTCCTCCGTTCTCGCCCTATTGCTTCACAAGCTCCACCCGGCGGTTCCTGGCTCTCCCCTCCTCAGTGTCGTTGGACGCAACCGGCGCCAGCGGTCCCATTCCGGCTGCCCTCAGACGCTCCGCCGCGACCCCGTATTTCCCGCTCAGCTCCCGGACCACTGCATCCGCGCGCTGCTGGGAGAGTTTCAGGTTGTATTCCAGGCCGCCGGCGTTGTCGGTATGCCCCACCACATACAGCTTCATAGAGGCGTTCTCCCGCAGGACCTTCGCGATTTCGAGCATCGCTGCTTCGGATTCCGGCTTGATATCCGCCTTGTTGAAGTCAAAATGAATTCCGTATACCGCGACATGACCTGCCGTTTGAATTCCATCCGACAGAAACTTCGCGTTCGCCACCACATCCTGGGCCATCTCCTGCTTTTCGACCAGGGCAAGAGTGTAACCACCTCCGTTCCTGTTGATGTAAATCCTGACCCAGACCTCCCGGTTCTGACTGGCGTACCTGCCATGCAGCTCGCCGCCGCCGATTTGCGTCCACGAGTAAGCCGCCCCTCCCACGCTCCTGAGAGCACTTTCATAGTTTCGTATGATTTGCACAGGAGAAGAGGGCGTCTGGGAATATTCCTGCTTGACAAGGTAGCTTATATAGACTCTTCTGCCCTCCACGACAGTTTGTTTTTTTCCCTGAAACGCCGGGTCGTAAAACTTGTAAGAATCAAAGTCGGACGACTTGCATTCCAGAATGTAATAATTGGGCATTCGCGAAAGAAAGGGATGATCCGCGCAGCCTTCCGCATCCTGCTGGGCGGGAAGCGGAACTACGACCGCGACTGCCGCCGCCACGAGCGCAAATAACGTTCGAATCGCATGCCACATTGGGCCGTTCCTCCTTCCTGTCGGAAGCCGGCCCCGGGGAGGCGGTTCGTGCCAGGGGATGTCCGGCCCCGCACAGCCGGATCGTACGCCTGCCGCGATTGGGCCGTCAAGGTGCCTGCCTCTTCGGGCAGCGCCCGCGAGGGCGCGCCTGCAAGAACAGAACGAACCGGGGTTGCGCCATCCGGACTCTCGGCTCTCCCACACCGTTGCGGTTCTGCGCTGCCCGGCTTTCCTGGCCTTCCGGCTGTGGCTGCGCGGTGGCCCTCTGCGTACGGTGGCGGCACGGTATCCTGTCTTGGCAATGTCCGCTCAGCGCCTCCCCGTCGCCGTCGTGCTCGACAACGTCCGGTCCATGTACAACGCGGGCGCATTTTTCCGCACCTGCGATGCCGCGGGGGCGGAAAAGCTGGTGCTGTGCGGCATCACGGCACACCCTCCGCAGCCCGGGGTAGCGAAGACGGCGCTGGGCGCCGAGCGGAGCGTGGCCTGGTTTTATGAGGTCGACACGCTGGTCGCGTTGCGCCTGTTCCGGGCACGGGGCTACCAGGTGGCCGCGGTGGAAACCGCGCAACCTTCCGTTGACCTGTTCGAGTGGCAGCCGCGCTGGCCCGTTTGCGTGGTCTTCGGAAATGAGGTCGACGGTTTGTCCGGCGCAGTGCTCGATGCCTGTGACGTGCGCGTCCGCATTCCCATGCAGGGCGCCAAAAGCTCGCTGAACGTCGCCACGGCGGGCGGCATTGTTCTCTATGAACTGCTGCGCAAGTGGCGCGCCGCCACAGCGTCGGATCCACGCCAGTAGGAGCCGCCGCACGTGAATACCCGCCGCCGGCGGCAAAGAGGGTTTCAGCCGAGCGCGGTCCTGGACCGGTTGAGAGGACGGACGCGGGGAACCTGGGGCCGGGAGCTGCGGGAAAAGGGACGGGCCAAGGATGGTGCGGATGAGAGGACTTGAACCTCCACGGGGTTGCCCCCACTAGAACCTGAATCTAGCGCGTCTGCCAGTTCCGCCACATCCGCACGGCTGGCTTGTCGTTCCACCCCTATTTTCCAAAACCACCTGCGGCCGTGTCAATTCTGCCGGTTTCTGAGGCGGATCAGCAGCCCGACGACGAGCTGCTCGATCTCGTCGCGCACCTGACGCATCACCTTGTCGCCCGCGCCCACCGGATCTGCCACGTTCCACACGACCATCTGGCCTCCCTGCGGCGCATGCAGCGGAACGCCGCTCATGTTGACGATGACGTCGAAGGAGTTGAGGTCCATGTGGAGGAGCGCCTTCGGGAAGTGGCCGTCCAGTTCGATGCCCTTCTCGCGCATCATCGATCTGGTCGCCTCCGGTACAGCGAGCACGGGCGCGATGCCGGCGCTTTGCGGCTCCACGACGTCCGCCCCGTACGCGCGCGCGAACGCCTCCGCCATCTGGCTGCGGAAGGCGTTGCCGACGCAGACGAACAGGACGCGCTTTTTCGGGTTCACGGGCGCGGCTCCCCGGCCTGCGAGGCGAGGCGTTCGACGAAGCGGCGGTGGATGCGCAGGTCGGGGGTCAGCTCGGGGTGAAAGGTGGCTGCCATGTGGCGGCCGAAGTCGACCAAAACAGGATCACCCAGATATGTTGCGAGCACCCCGGCGCCCGGCCCCACGCGGCGGATGATGGGAGCGCGGATGAACACAGCCTCCAGCTCGCCGCCGCCGAGGCTGTGATCCTGGAGGCGCACGACGCGGCTGTCCAGCTGCCTTCCGTAGGCATTGCGTTCGATGGTCATGTCAGCCAGCGCAAGCGAAGGCTGGGGCGGGTTGAGCACCTCGGTCGCCAGCAGGATGGCCCCGGCGCAGGTGCCGAAAACGGGCTTGCGCAGGCCGAACTGGCGCAGCGGCTCCATGAGCGAATAGTACTCGATGAGGCGCAGCATCGAAGTGCTCTCGCCGCCCGGGATGACGAGGCCGTCGAGTCCGTCGAAATCGGCGGCGAGGCGCACCTCGCGCGGCTCGGCGCCGGCGCGGCGCAGGGCCGCGGCGTGGGCTTCGTAATCGCCCTGGAGGGCGAGCACACCGGCGACAGGCATGGCCCGGCTACCAGCCCCGCGTGGACAGCATCTCGGATTCGCTCATGGTGCGGACATCGAGACCCGGCATGGCCTCGCCGAGCTCCTCGCTCGCCTCAAGCACGGCCTTGGCGTCGTTGTAGTGCGTGGTGGCCTTGACGATGGCGCGGGCGCGGCGGTCGGGATCGGAGCTCTTGAAAATGCCGCTGCCGACGAAGACAGCCTCGGCGCCGAGCTGGCGCATGAGGGCCGCATCGGCGGGCGTGGCGACGCCTCCGGCGCTGAAATTGGGCACGGGCAGCCGGCCGTTGTCGTGGACGAACTGGACCAGCTCGAGCGGCGCCTGGAGGCGCTTGGCCTCGGCCAGCAGTTCGTCCTGGCGGAGCACGGTGAGCGTGCGGATCTCCTTCATGACCGTCCGCATGTGGCGCACGGCTTCGACCACGTTGCCCGTGCCCGCCTCGCCCTTGGTGCGGATCATGGCGGCGCCTTCGGCAATGCGGCGCAGCGCCTCGCCCAGGTTGCGGCAGCCGCAGACGAAGGGAACCTTGAAGTCGCGCTTCCAGATGTGGTGCTCCTCGTCGGCGGGAGTGAGGACCTCGCTCTCGTCGATGTAGTCGACTTCCAGCGCCTCCAGCACCTGCGCCTCGGCAATGTGGCCGATGCGGACCTTCGCCATCACCGGAATGGAGACGGCCTTCATGATCTCCCGGATCTTGCCGATCGCGGCCATGCGGGCCACGCCGCCCTCCTTGCGGATGTCGGCCGGGACGCGTTCCAGCGCCATGACGGCGCACGCGCCGGCCTTTTCGGCGATCTCGGCCTGGCGCGCGTCGGTCACGTCCATGATGACGCCGCCCTTGAGCATCTCCGCCAGGCCGACCTTTACGCGGAATGCATCGTCGAGGTAAATCATGTCATTTCTCCCTTGCTTCTGCGATGTACAACATCGTTTTCCGATTCATCCTTAAACGATGGCCGGCGCGAGCCCCGCGCCGGCGGTGGCCCGCTGCCGCTGCCACTCTTTTCGAAAGACCTTTCCCAGAATCTGCACGCCCTCTTCGATGGCTGCGGGGTCCAGCCCGGCGAAGCACAGCCGCAACGCGCCCGTCTGCGGCCGCTGCACCGCGAAGATCCTTCCGGGAAGATAGCTGACGCCGGCTTCTTCGGCTTTTGGCAGGATCCGTTCGGAATCGAGCGGTTCGGGCAGGCGCACCCAGATGTTGGCGCCGCCCTCGGGCCGGGTGAAGCGCGCTCCGGCGGGCAGGTGCCGCGCGCAGGCGGCCAGAACGGCCTGAAGGCGGAGACGGCCGGCGGCAGCCAGGCGGCGGCGGTGCGCTTCGAGGCGCCCGCTTTCGGCAAACCGGAGAAGCACGGCTTGCGAGAGGTGGTCCGAATGCAGGTCGGAAGTCTGTTTCCAGGCGGCGAGGCGGCTCACGGCCTCGCGCGGCGCGGTGATCCAGCCGACGCGCAACCCGGGCAGGGCGAGCTTGGAGACACTGCGGATCTGGATGACGAGGCGGTCCTCGTCGAGTTGTTTCAGCGACGGGAGAGCATCGCCCTGGTAGCGGAGACCGCTGTAAATGTCGTTTTCGATCACGGCGACGCCCGCCTGCCGCGCCAGGCGCAACAGTTCGCGCCGTGCTTCCAGACCCATTGTGGTTCCGGTGGGGTTCTGGAAGTTGGGCGTGACGGCGATGACGGCCAGCGCCTCGCGCTCCAGGAGGCGAGCCAGCGCATCGAGATCGAGACCGTGTTCCAGAACCGGGACGGCGGCGATCCGCGCGCCGGCGCGCGAGAAGACCTCGCGCAGACCGGGGTAGACGGGATCCTCGATGGCGGCGGCCTGGCCGTCGCGCGCCAGCGCGCGCCCAAGCAGATCCAGCGCCTGCTGGCAGCCGCTGGTGATGAGGATGTCGTCCTCGTCGCGCGCGGCGCCTTCCCGGCGGGCCTGCTCGAGCAGATACTCGCGCAGCGGCGCGTACCCGTAAGGCGAGCCGAGCCGGAGGATGCCGGCGACGTCCCCGCGAAGAACCTCTCGGCCGCAGGCGCGGAACTCCTCCAGCGGAAGCAGTTCGTCGCCGGGGCGGGCCGAGGAGAAGTCGATGCGGGCGCGGGAGTCCCATGCGCGGGCCTCCGCGCCTGCCGCGGAAAGCCGGGCGTCCCAGTCCACCGCCGGGCCGGTGGGGCCGGAGACGAAGCTCCCGCGGCCGACGTGGCCGCGGATCAGGCCTTCCTGCTCCAGGAGCTCATAGGCCGCGGCGACGGTGGCCCGGTTCACGCCAAGTTGCCCGGCCAATTCGCGGGTTGGCGGGATGCGCTGCCCGTGCGGGAGCGCGCCGGACAGGATCCGCTCGCGCAACTGGCGATAGAGCTGCCGGTAAAGCGGCTCTTCAGCGCGCGGATCCAGCCGGAAGGGCGGCGCCATGGCACTTTCAAAGTAGCGCAGTGCGGCCAGCCAATGCAAGCCATATGAGCCAATTTGGATCGAAGCCGCGTCTCATGCGGCGCCGGCGTCGAAGGGGATGGTGCGGACGCGCACGCCCGCTTCCTCGAACAGCCGCATGACGCGAGGGAAGTGCTCGTTGTACTGGTCGCTCTTGTATTGCTGGAAGCGCCTTTCGTCGGTGACAACCTCGACGATGCCCGCCTGCACGATGGCGCGTGCGCAGTCCATGCACGGCATCAGGTCGGTGTAGATGGTGCAACCTTCCAGCGGCGTGCCGGCGCGTGCGGCGTTGTAGATGGCGTTGCGTTCGGCGTGCTCGAACCAGAGGTATTTCTCGGGGCGCTCGAAACGCTCCGGCACGTTGTCATCGACGTGGCGCGGCAGGCTGTTGTAGCCGGTGGAGCGGATCTCGTGCGCAGGCCCGACGATGACGCAGCCGACCTGCGTCGAAGGGTCCTTGCTGCGCCGGGCAACGACGCGGCAGATTTCGAGATAGTAACGGTCCCAGTCCGGCACCTGCGCCATGTCTGCCTAATGTAGCCCAGAGGGAAGGCGTCCCGCTACCGTGGGCCGTCAATTCCCTTCCCCTTCTTCTCCGCCGGGCTCGTCGAGCAGGCGCATGCCCTCGAAAGTCTGGGGGCCCAACAGGCCCGCCTGCGCATAGACGCGCAGCTTTTGGCGCGAGTCCTCGATGTCGAGGTTGCGCATGGTGAGCTGCCCGATGCGGTCGGCCGGGGAGAAGGCGGCCTCGCCCTTCTCCATGGTGAGGCGCTCGGGCTTGTAGGTGAGGTTGGGGCTCTCGGTGTTGAGGACCGTGTAGTCGTTGCCGCGGCGCAGCTCGAGCCATACGTCGCCCGTGATGGCCTTGGCCACCCACCGCTGGAGCGTTTCGCGGATCATCAGCGACTGCGGATCGAACCAGCGCCCTTCATAGAGCAGGCGGCCGAGGCGGCGGCCCATGTCGCGGTACTGCTCGATGGTTCCTTCGTTGTGGATGCCGGTGACCAGGCGCTCGTAGGCGATCCAGAGCAGCGCCATGCCGGGGGCCTCGTAGATGCCGCGGCTCTTGGCCTCGATGATGCGGTTCTCGATCTGGTCCGACATGCCGAGGCCGTGACGTCCGCCGATGCGGTTGGCTTCGAGCACGAGTTCCACCTCGTCCTCGAACCGCTTGCCGTTGAGGGCGACCGGCAGGCCTTCTTCAAACGTGACGCGGACCTCCTCGGGGCGGATGTCAACGTCCTCGCGCCAGAAGGCTACGCCCATGATGGGCTCGACGATTTTCATGCCCTTGTCGAGGTGCTCCAGGTCTTTGGCCTCATGCGTGGCGCCCCAGAGGTTCGAGTCGGTGGAGTAGGCCTTCTCCTTGCTCATGCGGTAGCCGAGGCCGGCGCGCTCGAGCAGCTCACTCATCTCCTTGCGGCCGCCGAGTTCGTCGAGAAACGTCTGGTCAAGCCACGGCTTGTAGATGCGCAGTTCGGGGTTGACGAGCAGCCCGTAGCGGTAGAAGCGCTCGATGTCGTTGCCCTTGTAGGTGGAGCCGTCGCCCCAGATGTGGACGCCGTCCTCCTTCATGGCGCCGACCAGCATGGTGCCGGTGACGGCCCGGCCCAGCGGCGTGGTGTTGAAGTAGCAGAGTCCGGCGGTGGAAATGTGGAAAGCGCCGCACTGGAGGGCGGCGAAGCCTTCGTGGACAAGCTGCTTGCGGCAATCGACGAGGCGCGCCTTTTCGGCGCCGCACTCCAGCGCGCGTTTGGGGATCGACTCGTAGTCGCTCTCGTCCGGCTGGCCGAGGTTGGCGGTATAGCAGTACGGGATGGCGCCCTTCTCACGCATCCAGAAGACGGCGGCGCTCGTGTCAAGCCCGCCGCTGAAGGCGATCCCGACACGCTCGCCGACGGGAAGACTTTGCAGGATGTGACCCATGATGGCTTGAACCTCGAGGGGAATAAATGGTCTGCCTGAACTCTTCATTGTAGGATGCCCGGAGCGGCGCGCGCCCCTGATAGGATGGCAAGGAATATGCGCGTAGCAGTCGTGGGACTCGGATTCATGGGACTCACCCATCTGAAGGCGTACCGGCGCATCGCGGGGGTCGAGATTACCGCCATCAGCTCGAACGACCCGCGGGTGCTGGCGGGAGATCTGTCGCACATTCAGGGCAACCTCGACATCGGCGGCGAGCCGGTGGACATCAGCGGGCTGCCGCGGTACGCGGACGCCATGGAGTGCATCCGGAACTGCGAGGCGGATGCGGTGGACCTGTGCCTGCCGACGTCGATGCACGCGCCGGCGGCGAAGGAGGCGCTGCGGCGCGGATTGCACGTCCTGGTGGAGAAGCCGATGGCGCTGGATGCCGCCGAGTGCGAGGCGATGATCGAAGAGGCGAAGAAGGCGGGACGGATCCTGATGACGGCGCAGGTGCTGCGCTTTTTCCCCGCTTACTTGCCGCTGATTGACGCGGTGCGCACGGGGACCCTCGGCGAAGTCCGGCACGCGCTGTTTCGGCGGCGGTGCGCGGCGCCGAAGTGGGGCGCGTGGTTGACCGACAAGAAGCAGAGCGGCGGCGGGGTGTTCGACCTGCTGATCCACGACGTCGACATGGCGCTGGTGTGCTTCGGCATGCCGGCGGCGGTTTCCGCCACCGGCCATGAGGATCTCGAGGCAGGCATTGACATGGTGACCGGGCAGCTCCGCTATGATTCGGGGCTGACGGTGACGGTCACCGGCGGCTGGCACCTGCCTTCGGCGTATCCGTTTTCGATGGAATACACGGTGGTGGGCGAATGCGCGGTCATGGAATACAGCTCCGCGGGCCGCCCGCCGCACTGGTACGGGCGCGAAAAAGATTACGAAATTCCGCTGGAATCGACGGATGGTTACCAGGCGGAAATCGAGTATTTTGTCGACTGCTGCCGCGCGGGGCGCGCGCCGGAGCGGTGTGCGCCGGAGTCGTCGGCCGCCGCGGTGCGCGTGGCGCGGTTGCTGGACGAAGCCAGATCAAAGAAAGGAGAACCGGTTCCATGCCAATGATCCGGGACCGCGAAATCGGAATCTTTTTCTGGGCCGAGCCGGACGCCGCTGCCACTCTGCGCGCAGTGAAAGGCTGCGGGGTCTCGAGCGGGCAGCTCGGGGTGGACGGCAGCGTCATTTTGAACGATGAGGCCGCGGCGCGATGGAAGGAGGCGCTCCGCCAGCAGGATTTCCACCTGTTCACGGTGTTCGCCGCCTACGAAGGCGAAAGCTACGCGGACATCCCGACGGTGCAGCGCACGGTGGGCTTCATCCCGCGCGAGACGCGCGCGGCGCGCGAGGTGCGGACGCGCGCGGTGATCGACTTCGCCGCCGCGCTGGGCGTGAAGAGCTTCGGCTGCCACGTCGGCTGCATCCCCGCCGACCGGAACCATCCCGACTACAGGGACGTGCTGGAGCTGGTGCGCCGCATCGCCGATTACGCGGCAACCTTCGGCAAGACCTTCTGCCTGGAGACCGGCCAGGAGCCGGCCGGGGAACTGCTGGCGTTTTTCGAAGACGCCGGGCGCAGCAACCTGAAGATCAACTTCGACCCGGCCAACATGGTGCTGTACGGCTCCGGCGAGCCGGTGCAGGCATTCCGCCTGCTGCGGAAGTACGTGGTGAGCTGCCACGGGAAAGACGGCGACTGGCCGGATCCCGCCAAGCCAGGTTCGCTCGGCACGGAGCGGCCGCTCGGCGAGGGGTCGGTGAACATCCCGAAGTTCATGGCGGCGCTGCGGGAGACGGGCTTCACGGGCCCGGTGTGCGTCGAGAGCGGCGTGCACGGCGAAGAGCAGCGCTGGCAGGCGCTGGCGCGGGCGGTGCGGATCCTGGAATCGCTGCGCTGAGAACCGCTGAACACGGGCCGGCGCAGCCGCGAGAGGCGCATTTGCGGGGCCTTCCGCGCTTCTGCTAGCTTGCAGTTTGGAAGCGGGAACCTGGAGTCATGTCACAACAGGACAGGAGAACCGTGCGCACACGGCGCGTCGATGAAGCCGGCACCTTCGACGAACTGTTGCGCGACTGCCTGCCGGCATTCGGCGGGGCGTATCTGCGGCGGATCTACACGATTCTCGACAACGCGATCGGCATGGGCTGTCCGATGACGGTGGCTGTGGCCGGACCGGTGACGGTGAGCGGGCAGCACCAGACCTGGCTGAACCCGCTGATCGAGACAGGATGGGTGGCTTATGTTTCCACCACCGACGCCGTATGCTACCACGACGGGCACCGGTCCCTGGCCGGGCGGCGCGACTGCGTCTTCGAGGTGCCGATCTTCGGCGACGACGGGGCGTTGCGCGAGCAGCGCATCATCCGCGTGGCGGACATGGCGTTCGAGGAGGACATCCTGTTCGACCAGGACCGTTTCCTGTCCGCGCTTCTGCTTCGTCCCGAGTTTCAGAAGAAGATGTCCGGCACGGAGTTCCGCTACAAGCTGGGGCTGTGGTACGGGGCGATGGAGAAGGCTTCGGGCGCGGCGCCGGGGTTGCTGTCCACGTGCGCGCGGCTGGGCGTGCCGGTGTTCGTCGGCGCGCCGGGCGACGGCAGCGTGTTCCTGAACTCGATGAAGTTGTGGGCGATGCGCGAGGCGGGTTTGCTCGAGCGGCACGAGCTGGAGCTGGACCTGCATCTGGAGGTCTTTGAAAGCTGCGCGTTCCACCGCTGGGGACTGTTCGAGAGCGAAGCGAAGGCGCTGGCAACGCTGATCCTGGGCGGCGGCGTGCCGAAGAACTTCAACCTTCAGCCGGAGCCGGCGCTGGGGCAGATCCTTGGGTTGCCGGACATCCGCGGCTACCTGTTCGACGTACAGATTGTGAGCTCGCCGGTGACGGACGGTTCACTGTCTTCCTGCTTCCCCGCCGAAGCGGTGACCTGGGGCAAGGTGGACAAGGATCACTACCAGCAGACGACCGAATCGATGCAGTGCGACTACTCGATCGTGATGCCGCTGATCGTGAAAGCGCTGCTCGAGAACCGTTCGAGGTATGAGCGCATGGCGCAGGAGATGGGCGTGGAGGCGCTGTTTGAGCAGGAGCCCAAGGCGCGCGGATACCTGCGCCCGCGCGAGGGCTACCGCCTGTATGACCGGCGCGCGGAGCTGGTGGAGAAACTGAAGCAGGCACTGCGCGAGCAGCGCGAATGGCTGATGGAATCGCTCGAGTACCCGCTGCCGCCGGCGCCGTGAGCCCGCCCGAGTTGCGGGAGAGCGCGCCGGCAGGGGAAGATGGCGGGCAGGAAGCCGGACTGCTTCCCCGGGTGGCCATGCGACAAGCGGGCAAATTGCTGGCGCCAACGGGCGCGGGTGCGTGCGCTCTGGCTGCGTGGATACTCTGCGCGGCGGCCGGGGCTTTCGAGCCGCCGCAGCCAGCGGCCCGCCGGCCCACCTTCCGCGACGTGGCAGCCCACTGGCCCTACCGCTACGTTTCCAACAACAGCCTGCACGGGCGGAAATGGTTTCCGCAGCCGATGTGTGGCGGGATCGCCGTGCTCGACTACGACAACGACGGGCGGCTCGACATCTTCTTCACCAACGGCGCACGCTTCCCGGAGCGCAGGCGGACGGACCCTTCCTACTACAACCTCCTGCTCCGTCAGAAGCCGGACGGGACGTTTGAGGACGTGACCGGGCGCGCGGGACTGGCGGGCGCGGACCTGGACTTCAACTTCGGCGTGGCGGCGGGCGATTACGACAACGACGGGTGGACGGATCTGTTCATCGCCACGGCCGGGCGCAACGTGCTTTACCGCAATCTCGGCAACGGGCGCTTTCAGGATGTGACGGCGGCTTCCGGCATCGGGACCAAGCCCGCCAACACTCTCAGCGTGGCGGCTGCCTGGTTTGATTACGACCGCGACGGGCGGCTGGACCTGTTCGTCTCGAACTACACGATCTGGACGCCGCAAACCGACCACCGCTGCGCAATGAGCGACATGGACCTGTACTGCGATCCGCGCCGCTATCCGAGCGTGCCGCATCAGCTTTTCCGGAATCTCGGCAACGGGAGGTTCGCCGACGTCACGGAAAAGGTGCGCCTTCACGAAGCGCCCGGCAAGGGCATGGGTGTTTCGATCGCCGACTTCAATGACGACGGCTGGATGGATGTTTTTGTCGCCAACGATACCGACCCGAATTTCCTCTTTCTGAACCGCCAGGGCAAATATCTGGAAGAGGCCGGACTTCAGCTGGGTGTCGCCTATAACGAGAACGCCCAGGCAGGCTCCTCCATGGGCTGCGACGCCAAGGATTACGACAACGACGGGCGGGTGGACATCTTTTACAACAATTTGCGGTCGCAAATCTGGGGGCTGCTGCGGAACACGGGCGAGGCCTTCGAGCTGGTCTCGACGCCGGCGCGGATCACCTACCTGAGCCGGCCGTTCTCGGGATGGAGCAACGGATTCATCGATTACAATAATGACGGGTGGAAAGACATCTACTCCTCGAACGGAGATGTGGACGAATTCAATGAACTTTCCCCGCAGAATGACACAATGTTCGAGAATGTCGAGGGGAAGAACTTCATTGATTTTTCCGCTGAACTTGGGCCTGATTTCACGCGAAAAGGCTTCCAGCGCGGCTCGGCATTCGCCGATTTAAACAACGACGGGGCGATGGACCTGATCGTCACATCGCTGAACGCGCGGCCGCGGATTCTGATCAACAGCGGGGTTCCCGGGCGGCATTGGCTGCTGGTGGACCTCAGCGGGCGGCGCAGCCCGCGGGACGCGATTGGCGCGAAGGTGAAGGTGACCACTGCGTCTGGACGCACGCTGTACAACCATGTGGCGGTGAGCGTGGGCTTCATGGGCTCGAGCGACCGGCGGGTGCATTTCGGCCTTGGAGAGGAGGACCGCGTGCGGAGCGTGGAGATCATTTGGCCAAGCGGCGCGCGGCAAAAACTCGAGAATGTGCGGGCGGACCAGATTCTGAAAGTGGCCGAGCCGGCAGCGGCGCCGCAGGCGCCCGCACCGGCCAAGGCAAAGCCTGCGGGCCAGCGTTGAGATAAGCTGGTGGGCCGGCATGGCCACGTTACTCGAGGAATTGGAAGGATGGAAGCGGCGGTATGGCGAGGATCCGCGGCCGCTTCTGCGGCTGCTCGAGAAGACTGAGAAGACGCGCTTCGCCACGGCGGCGGAGCTGATCCGGCTGCACGAGACTCTGCTGTTCTTGCGGGCGTATCCGCACAGCGAAGCTGTCGCGCAGGCATGCGACGGACTTCTGTCCGGATTCCGCGGGCGCGTGGAGGGGCTGGAGGAAGGCGCGGAGGCGCTCGAGGAGCCG
Organism: uncultured Arcobacter sp.; assembly: GCA_964458495.1. Taxonomy (GTDB): domain Bacteria; phylum Acidobacteriota; class Terriglobia; order Bryobacterales; family Bryobacteraceae; genus JANWVO01. The sequence continues at coordinate 32,552 of CAYWJB010000004.1, read as the reverse complement.
GAAGTCTCCGGCATTTCCGGAACGTCAGTGACGGCTGTTTTCAGTTACGAGGCGGCGCGGGCGCTGGCGGCAAGGCATGGGGCGCAGATCGAGATCTCCTGGAATGACTGCCCCGAACCGGACCGCTTCGGCCCGTTGCTGGCGGCGGTGCTTCCGGCAGCGCGCGAAGAGTGGCCGGTGGAGGCGCACTTCCCTGCACGGGCGTGGGTGGAGGGGGCGAAAAGGCCGGGGCAGACTTCGTTGCAGTGGATCCTCTCAAGGCTCGAACAGCTGAATGGGCCTGATGCACGGTGCGCTGAATTGTATGACGGCGCGAAGATCATGCTGGGATGGCGCCTGGAGGACTCGCGCGCGGCGCGAACGCATATGCGGCGCGGGCTGGCGGTTTTCTTTCACGGCGAAGCGCTCATCCCCAGACGCAACGTCAGCCTGCAGGCGGAATTCGCCGGTCCGAAACTGCCGGTACGGCGGCTCGGCGGGGGAGAAGCCCGTGAGGCGCTGGCGATGATCCAGGACACTTCCGCCGTGCGATACCGCGAGCTCTACGGGTTCAATTTCCCTGATCTGCGGCACGTGTACAGCGCGGACGCCGGACGCGGGATGGAGATCCTGTTCTTTGGCGCCGCACCGGAGGCGCGCCTGCCGCTCAGGGCTTATCATGCCGGGATGTTTTTCAAGAACGGAGTGCCGGCGGGTTACGTCGAAGTGCTTTCGTTTTTCGAGCGCGCCGAAGTGGGGTTCAATCTCTATTACACGTTTCGGGAGGGGGAAACGGCGTGGATTTACGCGAAAGTCCTCCAGCTTTGCCGGCAGCTCCTGGGCGTGGAGGCGTTTTGGGTGGATCCCTATCAGATCGGGCATGAGAACGAGGAAGCCATCGAGTCCGGCGCATTCTGGTTCTACCGCAAGCTGGGATTTCGCCCCGTGGCTCAGGCTGCGGCGCGCCTGGCGGAGCGGGAGGAGCGGCGCCTGCAGGCTCGTCCCGGCGAGCGCACGCCCGCACGCCTGCTGCGGCGGCTGGCGGAGAGTCCGATGATCTACGAGCCGCCCAGCGCAGTCTGCGGCGATTGGGACCGGTTCCACATCCGGCGCCTGGCGCTGGCCAAGTGGCCGCCGCGCACAAGGCGCCGTTTTGAAGAGCGCGCGAAACTCAAGCGGTCCGGGGAGGAGGCGCAGTATCTGCGGGCGCTGCAGGCTGACGCCTGGCTGCGGGCGGAGATGCTGCGGCTGGGGTCGGCAAGTCGGGCGGCTTCCTGAATCGGATGTGGGGCAATCCGTTTTCCGGCACCCGCGGCACTTCATTTGCGCAGGTTGGATTCGAACAGCTTCAGGATGCGGCGGTATTCGTCTGTCCAGCTGGAGGCCTGGACGAAGCCGTGATCCTCGACCGGATAGATGGCCACTTCCCAGTTCTCCTTGCCCAGTTCGATCAGTTTCTGGACCAGCCGCACCGTGTCCTGGAAGTGGACATTCGCGTCCGCCATGCCGTGGCAGATCAGCAGCGCCCCCTGCAAGCCGGCGGCATGGTAGATGGGCGAACTTCGCTTGTACGCTTCCGGATCGTCTTGCGGCAAGTTGAGAATGGCACCGGTGTAGGGGTGGTTGTAGTGCGCCCAGTCTGTCACAGGGCGCAGCGCCGCGCCGGCGGCGAAGACGCCGGGTTGCGTGAACATGGCCATCAGGGTGATGAAGCCGCCGTAGCTGCCGCCGTAAATGCCGATCCGCTTCGGATCGGCGCCATGTTCGGACACAAGCCAGCGCGCAGCGTCCACCTGATCGTCGAGATCCTTTCCGCCCATATGGCGGTAGACAGCAGTGCGCCAGTCGCGCCCGTGCCCGGCGGAGCCGCGGTAGTCGAGATCCAGGACCATGTAGCCCCGCTCCATCAGCAAATGGTGGAACATCATCTCCCGGGCGTAGCTGGACCAGCCGCGGTGGACGTTCTGCAAATACCCTGCGCCGTGGACGAACACGACTGCGGGGCCTCCCTTTTTCCAGTTTTTCGGCCTGTAAATATGCGCCGGAATTCGGGCGCCGTCGCGGGCCGGGATTTCCACAATCGGCTTTTCGATCCAGGGATATTTCGAGAATTCTTCCGTGGGCGAGACGGTGACCCGCTGCATCGGGGCCTGCGGGCGCGCGTCCATCACAAAGAGCTCCGGGGGCTGATTGGAACGGCTGTGAACGACGGCCATGCGCGCGCCGTCAGGCGACAACTCCCCCGAGTAGAAGCCCGGAGCGCCCGTCAGCCTGGTCCGTGCGCCGCCTGAGGCGGGCATCAGGTACAGATTTTGCTCATAGGGGCTCTCTTCGCTGGTGACGAGGAGGAAGTGTTTTTTGTCCCGGGAGAGCCCGGCCTGTTTCACCTCCCAGGATCCCGACGTGAGGGCGCGGACAGCGCCGGATTCGGCATCGGCGGCATACAAGTGGGACCATCCGGTCTGCTCGGAGTGGAACCAGACCTCGCGCCCGCCGGGGAGCCAGCCGAGGACCATGGCGCCGGGACCGTCCACCCACGCCGGATCGGACGTCTGATGAAGGACGCGAACCTTAGCCGAATCGGGATCGACGGCAAACACCCAACGGTCCTTGAAGTCGGCGGCGCGGCCCAGCACGGCGAGTTTCGTGCCGTCCTCGTTCCACTGCGGGTTGAAGAGGTTGACAACGCGCTCGATTTCCTTCCCGTCGCGCGTGGTCTTGATTCCCGGATCCATCCACTTCGAGTCTCCGGTTTCCACGGAGAGCAGGGCCATTCTGGTTCGCGGCTGCACGTCGCCCACCTTGGTGCGGGTGGGCTGCGTCTCCGTGTAGGCGGATTCGGTGACGTAGCGCGGCATGAGCGCCGTCTTCGACTCCTGCGGGCGTTCGGCGATGGCGGCGAGGACGTGTTTGCCGTCCGGCGAGAGGATCAGGTCGGAAACCGACTGGCGCTGCCCGAGCCGGAACGGCTTGCGAGGGTTCTCTTTCTTGCGCTTTTCCTCTCGCTCCTCCCGCTGCCGGGCCATCTTGTCCACGGTTTCGAGCAGCGAGCGCTCTTCCTTCTTGAGATACTCCTGGCTGGCAGTGCCCTTGCGTTCCTCCCCCGGAGGAGTCTGCCCCGGCGGCAAGATGTCGGTGAGCTGCTCGATCGTGCCGGAATCCAGAGAGAGCAGGAACAGGTTTCCCGCGCGCACGAAGGCGACGGCGCGGCCATCGCGGGTGAGCCTGGGCGAGGATTCCGCGTCACCGGTCCGCGTGAGCCGCCTCATTCGGTCCGTGGAGCGGTCGTAGAGGAAGAGATCCCCGTCGCGGGAGAAGACGACCTTCGCACCGTCGGCAGACTCCGATCCCCGCACGGGCGGCGCTTCGAGCGCCTCCTCCTCGCTCAGACGGCGCAGTCCCGAACCGTCGCGGTTCACCACCCAGGTGGAGAAGTCCTTCTCCTGCGGTTCGGACGCCTGCTTCCACTCGAAGTAGACGCGCTGCCCGTCGCCGCTCCAGCGCACGGAGCGAGGGGCGTGGCCGTAAAGCGCCGGACCTTGCATGATCCATTCGACCGTGAGCGTGCGGGGCGCGGGAGGCTGCACGGCTGTTGCGGGCGCGCAAAGCAGCGCCGCCATCAAAATGCAGAGAGTCTTCCTCATGGCCTGAAACCAAGGATTGTGTCACAACCGCGGTCTTCACCAGCGGCGCACGACCTGCAGGATGAACGAGCGGCCCGGGGCGTCCACGCCGGAGCCATGCACGCGGAAGTTGCGGTCGAAGAGATTGCTCACGCCGGCTTGCAGCAACCAGAACTCGCCCACTGTCGAGCCGGCGCGCAGATCGAGGCGCGCCCAGCCGGGCGTTGCCGTGAACAGCGGCACGCGCTGCGTGTCCGCGGCGGCGCGCGAGAGAGGAAGCACGCGCAAGGCTGCCTGCTCGGCTGTTTCCCCGGTGGGAATGAAGCGGCCCTGCGCATCGAGGAAGGGCTGCATGCGGCCGGCCGTGAAAAAGCTGCGGATGTCGCGACGGCTGAACGCGGCGCCGATGCGCTCGTCGTCCAGATCGCCGCCGCTCAGCCGGCGTTGTGCGCCTGAGGCCAGGAAGCTCGCCTCGGCCCACCAGCGGCGCCCGGAATCGCGGCGCAGCGCAAAGTGTCCGGTCTGAGGCGGGAGCCGCCGCACGGGACGGTGAGGCTGAAGGTCGTTGCCGGCGAGAAAAGAATAGGCGCCGCGGGCGGACCAGCGGGAGTTGACGCGCCACCGGAACAGGGTTTCGACACCGCGGTAGTCAGCCATCCCGTCGTTGACAAACGCCTTGATGGCGCGCGGGTCGAAAGCTGTCGCCACGGCCACCACGCCCTGAGCGGCCTGCTGCTGTGTCTGCGGCAACCGGGCCACGGGGATGCCAGCCAGGGAATCGGGCACGCGCGCGGCATCGAACAGCAGCGTGCGCCGCACGATGGGGTCTTCGAGCCGCGCCAGGAAAGCCTGCGCTCTCGCCTCGAAACCCGCCCATGCGCCGCGCCAGCCGGCCTCAATGTTGTTGAGCCGCTCCGGAACGAGGTCGCGCAGAGCCGTGCCTTTCGACACCGCCGCTTCGCTGGCATCCGTGGCCAGCAACGGCTTCCAGCCAAGCGCGTCGCGAACAGGGATCTCATAGCCGAGATCGTTCAGCCCGAGGGCGCCCAGATCGTTCAGATTCGGGGCGCGAAAACCGAGGCCGGAGGCCACGTGCAACGCCCACTGCGGCACCGCGCGCCATACGGCGCTGCCGTTCCAGGTCCATTGCGAAAAGCCCAGGTCCGCCCCAGGGACGCCGAACCTCGGCTCCGCCTGTGAGCGGAAGCGCACGCCGGTCCACCGCGCCCCGTAGCCGAGCCGCAGGCGGCGCGAGGCCAGCTCCGAATAACCATGCGCCGCCAGCGCGCCCGTGCGATAGGAGGCAGCCGGATAAAGCGGGCGCGCGGGAGTGCTGTCCTGAAGGCGCGAGGAGGCAATGTTCTCCCTGTACCACTCCGCCTGAAAACCGGCCGCCGTATGCCGGCCGAAGCGCCGTTGCGTCTGACCCTGCCAGCCGAGCATGCGCACGCGGCTCTCCTCGGCAACCACTGGATCGTTGAACCGCAGCCCCTGGCGGATGCTGCCGTCGCGCATCCGGTTCCACGACAGGTTCGCGCTGATCGAATCCCACCACTTTCCGCCGAACCGTTCCCAGCGGGCGTAGCCGAAATCGAGCGTCTGCGGCCGGAACTCCGACTGCATCCGCCCGAGCCCGCCCCACAGATCTTTGTATCCGCGAACGCCACCCACCTCGCTGTGCTGCAGCCAGCCTGTGACCAGGTCCCGAGCCCCGAGCCGTGCGGCGGCCTTGCCGTAGACGCCCGCGCGGGACCAGGCGGTGTCCTGAAGGCGGCTGCCTGTGAGCGCACGGACCCGCTGCGGATCCAGCCCCAGCAAGCGCCGGAAGACATGGTGCGAATCGAGGCCGCCGCCCGCGCGCAGATCCTGATGGCGGGCGCCATGCACCCCGCCAAGCAGCCACAGCCAATCCCTGGCCAGTGAAGCTTCAGCATGTCCGGAGGCGCTCCAGTCTGCGCTCTCTCCGCCAGCCTGCAGGAAGCCGTGCCGCTGCCACCGCGCGCCGGAGGCGAAGTCCGCCGCCGGGGTCAGAAGTTGAATCGTTCCGCCCAGACCGTCGCTGCCGTACTGGGAGCCGCTTGGCCCCAGCATCGCCTCGACGCGCTCGGCCTGGGAAGGCTCGAAAAACGCCAGGTACTGGTTCGGGCCGCTGCGAAAAGTGGAGTTGTTGAAACGGACGCCATCGACAAGCTGCACGACGTGGTAGCCGGTGAGGCCGCGCAGGAAAGGAGACACCTGCCCGGCCGTAGTCTGCTGCACGAGAATGCCCGGCGCCAGTTCGAGCTGGTGGCCGACGGTCGGCGGCAGCATCGCATCTCCGGCGTCGCGCCCGGATTGCCAGACGGGCTGGGCCGCGTCCGCGGTTGTCTCGAGCAATCCCGCCCGCGCGGTAACGGTGACGGACGTGGCCAAGGCCTCCGGGTGAAGCACTAGTCGGGTGCCGCGGCTGGCGGGCGCCTCCAGCAGGCTGAAGCCTTGCTTTCGGATCACGAGACGCATGCCCGGCGCGCCTTGGCGGAATGTGAACTGCCCATCGGCGCCGCTGAGAACCGTCTCGAGCAGCGCGCCGGCGGCTGTGCGCAACTCGATGCGGGCTTCAGACACCGGGGCGCCGTCCGGCGACCGCACCCAACCCTCAAGTCCCGGCTGGGCTGCGAGGGGGCCCAGGCAGGTGCAGAAAAGCAACAGGCGCAGCATAAAACTTGAGTTTCGCAAAGAGACTCCGGGCTGCGCCGTTGCCGCTTCTTCGCCTTCCCTTGCGTCAGGCCAGCTTCCACGGGGCGCGGTATTCGCGCCGCAGCAGGGCGTTGGCAGCGTCGTTGTTCATGATCCGCTCAGCGGCGGCGTCCCACTCGATGCGGCTCCTCGAGCGAAGCGCCACGTTGCCGAGCATGGCGACAGCGGAGACATGGTGGCCGACGTCGAGGTTCTCGACCGGCTGCCGGCGGCTCTTGACGCAATCCAGGAAATTCCGCGCATGGGCGATGCGCGCGTTGTCGCCCGCAGGCGCGCGGCGGCGCATCTCGACCACCTTGTCGCGCTTCTTCGGTTCGGCCACTACCTCCCAGCCGTTGTTGTCGACGATCAGCGTGGCGTCGGCGCCGGTGAAGACGACGGCATGCTCGCGGCGGTCGGGGCCGAGCCCGCACTGCACGGAGTGCTCCCAAATGAGCGTGTAGAAGGGGAAGTCGTACACGGCGATCTGGGTGTCAGGCGTCTCGGTGTTGTCCTGAAGCACGTACTTGCCGCCGCTTGCAACGATGCTTCTCGGCCATTCCGGACCCATCGCCCATAGGGCGATGTTGATCAGGTGGACGCCCCAGTCCGTCATGAGTCCCCCGGCATAATCCCAGAACCAGCGGAAGTTGAAGTGGAAGCGGTTCCGGTTGAAGGGGCGGGCGGGCGCGGGCCCAAGCCAGAAATCGTAGTCGACGCCCGGGGGAACGGGCTCGTCGGGAGGATTGCCGCAATCGGTGACCCAGTCAAGATAGGCGAAGCAGCGCACCTGGCGGACCTTGCCAATCTTGCCCGAGCGCACCATTTCAACGGCCTCGGCCCAGTGGGCGCCGCTGCGCCACTGAGTGCCCATCTGGGCGATGCGGTTGTGGCGTCGCGCGGTGTCGCGCATCACGCGGCTCTCCTGGAACGTGGTGGCCAGAGGTTTCTCTACGTAGACGTCTTTTCCTGCCTGAAAAGCCATGACCGTGGGCAGGGCGTGCCAGTGATCGGGAGTGCACACGAGGAGGACGTCGATGTCCTTGCGCTCCAGAAGACGGCGGAAGTCCCTGGCGGTGTCCGGCCGCTTCCTGCCGAGGTCGTCCAGGCGCTTGAGCGTTTTGGCGATCATCGCGTCGTCCACGTCGCAGATGGCGGCGATCTCACACTCCGGATGGGCGAGGAAGGCGCTGGTGTCTGCCAAGCTGATGCCGCCGCAGCCGACAAGTCCGATGCGCACGCGGCCGGAGGGAGGCGCGGGCTGGCGGGCGGCGGCCGAGGCGGCTGAGGCGAGTGTGGCGGCAAAAGCGCGGCGAGAGAGGGTCTGATGGGCCATAAGTGCAGCTTCCTGTTCAAGGGAAGCATACACCCGGGCGGGCGCGGCGCGAATCAGCCGCGGGCGACGGAGGTCGAGGCGTGTTGGGCCAGCATTCGGCGCAGATCGTCGATGTGGTACGGCTTGGCGAGGTAGCCGTCCATGCCGGCGGCGAGGCAGCGGCGGGCGTCCTCCGGGAAGGCGTGGGCTGTGAGGCCGATGATGGGCGTGTGGCCGCGCTTGACAGCGGCTTCGAGTTCGCGAATCTGGCGGGTGGCTTCCAGACCGTCGAGGCCAGGCATCTGGACGTCCATGAGGATGGCGTCGAACCGGTCCGCGCGAGCCTTTTCGACAGCCTCGGCGCCGTCGGCGGCGAAGCGGAGGAAATGGCCATCGCGGCGGAGGAGGCTTTCCAGGGCGCGGCGGTTGATCTGGTTGTCTTCGGCAACGAGGATGCGGAGTCCGCGCAGAGCAGGTTCGGGAGCCTTCCCGGGTTCCTGCCCGGCAGACTCCGGTTCGGCTTGAGGGAGCGGAATGGAGAAGGAGAAGCACGCGCCGCGTCCAGGCTCGCTTTCCAGGCGCAGTTCGCCGTCCAGGAGGCGGACGAGATGGTCGCTGATGGTAAGGCCCAGGCCGGCGCCGCCATGCTGGCGCGTGGTGGAGGCGTCTCCCTGGACAAACGCCCGGAAAATCTCCTTCTGCTTTGCCGCCGGGATGCCGGGGCCGGAGTCGCAGACGGCGAATCGGATGCGGCCTTCCGCTTCGGGCTCGATCTCAAGGCGAACCCAGCCGGAGTGTGTGAATTTGACGGCATTGCCCAGCAGGTTGACCAGCACCTGGCGAATCCGTCCGGCGTCGCCCAGAACGGCTTCTGGGAGGCGAGGATCCAGGCGGACCTCCAGGCGCAGCCCCTTCTCGCTGGCCGGGAGATCGAACAACGGCAGCAGCTCGTCCACCATCTGACGGAGCGAGAACGGCGCGGGATCCAGACGCATGCGACCCTTCTCAATCCGCGTGAGGTCCAGCACGTCGTTTACGATCTCGAGCAATGCGCGGCCGGAGCTGCGGATGGTTTCCAGGTAGGAGCGGAGTTCCGGCGAGGGGCGCGACTCCAGGGCAAGTTCGGTCATGCCCAGGATGCCGTTGAGCGGGGTACGGATTTCGTGGCTCATGTTGGCCAGGAAGCGGCTCTTGGCCTCCTCGGACTGGCGTGCTTCGACCATCAGGCGCCGGATCTCGGCGGTCTGGCGGCGCACGGCGCGCCTGAGTAGAATGACCCACAGGCCGATGGCGAGACCGAGGCCGGCAGCGCCCATCAGCCAGAGCCGGAGCACCCTCAGTTGGGCGGTTTCCGGCATTTCCAGCAGCACCACATCATCCGGCGCCCGGAGCCGGAGCTGAAACTTGTTGGCCTCTTCGGGGATCAGGATCCCCGTGACTTCCACGCGCGCGCCCACAGGTGCTGCCTGCGCCAGCGTGGGTGGTTGGTCCTGCTCGCGCCGGATATAAACGCGCAATGCCGGACCGGGGGGCCCGAGCCAGAGCACGTCGCGCGTGTCTCCGATGGAGATTCTTTTGACGACGCCACGGACCTTCACCAGCTCGGCCGGCGCGATGCCGTCGAGGGCTTCGGCGATCGTGAGCAGCCTGACCGCGGGGAGTCGCCCCTTCCCGAGCAGGATGACCTCGGATTGCTCGAGCTGGGGCTCAAGCCTTTCGTAAAGACCCGGCATGCCACAGGCTTTCACGGCCTCCCCGCGGGAGATGCTGGCCGCCTCTCTGCCCTGGACGACGATGCCGCCGGACTGGTCTTGCAGGTAGAAGTCCGCCGGACCGGAACGCAGCACGCCAGTCTCCATGGTGACGACGCCCTGCACGCAAACGCGCTCGGCCAGACGTCTGGAGGCCATGCGCCGCACTTCAGCCACCGGCAGGAAGGAGGATGGCTGGGCAGAGAAGCCAGCGTTCTCCGGTTGAGAAGCCAAGATGAGCGCCACCAAGAACGGGATCATGGTCCTTCACTCACTCTTCGGCGGAAACCTTCCGGCTGATTAGCCCATCTGGGGACCATCTCCGCTGCTGGACTCACCCGGAAGAGCGAGGCCCAAAATACGGCCGCCGGGCTTGAGGACGCGGAGCATTTCCGCAGTCGGCGCATCGGGCTGCGGATCGAGGATGTCGTCGAACCACGCCTCGGCCCATGGGATCTCGTCGCGGCTGCCCTCGACGAAGAGGACGTGGGCCAAGCCGGCGCATTCCTTGCGAGCCTCGTACAGCGCTTCCCGCGGCCCCAGCACGACGATGGCGCCTTCGTCGACACGCCGGGCCAGCTGCTCGACGAAAGGCGCGCCAGGAAGCGAGGTAAGCAGGACGCGGTCGGCCGCCTCCATGGCGACCACTCTATCACGGCGGAGCGATACGCCCGGCGCCCCGGTGCGGTTCGTATCGGGGGGACCGCTCACTCTGGCGGTCGTTCTGGCGAACGACGCCCGCCGTTCGCGGCTCTGAACCGCGGGTTGCACTTTCAGAGCCGCGAACGAAGCGGCCCGAAGGGCCGCGGGAGTGAGCGGTTCTCCGCACCGCGAACGAAGCCGCGCGCATAAGCCGCACGAACGTCCGGCCCCCACGCCGCCCGGGCTGCGACGCCGCCGCGGGGGGACCGCTCACTCTGGCCGCCGTTCTGGCGAACGACGCCCGCCGTTCGCGGCTCTGAACCGTGCGATGCGCCTTCAGAGCCGCGAACGAAGCGGCCCGAAGGGCCGCGGGAGTGAGCGGTTTTCCGCATTGCGAACGAAGCGGCCCGAAGGGCCGCGGGAGTGAGCGGTTTCCCGCAGCGCGAGTGAAGCCGCCCGGAGGGCGGCGAGAACGAGCGGTCGCCCGCAGCGCGAACGAAGCCGCGCGCATAAGCCGCGCGAACGAACAGTCGCCGCCCGCCGTTCTCGGCTCGGCAAGAACGGATCAGCCGCTTCTGCGCTGTCTTCAAGACAGACAGCCGGTCCCGGTCCCGCTGCGTCATCAGGGGGGCTCCTTCCTGCGCCCTCGTCGCCTCACCCTGCCAGCAGGACATTTTTATCGGGCGCTGGCAGAACATTCCCACATGGCCCCGGCAGGGCCCCCACCGGGGGCTTGACAGCTGCATCATTCCGGTACATAATTAGGACTCCTAACTATGGATCCGCCGGAATCTCTCTCCGCCCGTGTCTCGGCCGGACTGGCCAGGATCTCGCTCGTGCTGCGCCACCACGGCTGGCACGCCGCGGCCGCGCAGTCGCTCACGCCGACGCAGGCGCAGATCCTGTCAGCGCTGGCATCGCGCCCTCCGCGTTCCCTGAAGCCTTCGGGCGTGGCGGAGCTGCTGGCGCTGTCGCTGCCCACGGTGAGCGATTCGGTGGCGGCGCTCGCCAGGAAGGGGCTGGTGCGCCGGCGCCGCGATCCCGCCGACCGCCGGGCGGCGCTGCTGGAGCTGACCGCGCGGGGAGGGCGCGCCGCCGCGGTGGCTTCCACGTGGCCGGATTATCTGCTGGCGGCGGTCGATTCGCTGCCCGCCGCGCAGCAGGAGCAGCTGCTGGCGGCGCTGATGGCAATGATCCGCTCGCTGCAGCAGCAGGGCCGGATTCCCGTCGCGCGGATGTGCACCAATTGCCTCTACTTCGAGCCGGACCGGTTCCCCGGCACTGCAGCGCCGCATTACTGCCGCTTCGTCGAAGCCCCGTTCGGCCTGCGCTCCTTCCGCATCGAGTGCCCGGATTTCGAGCCCGCACCGGCGGAGGCGCAGCAGGCCAACCAGAGCGTCCTGATTACACCTACTTCAGCAAAAGGAGCAAGCGATGGCACAGCAGACCATTCCGGGATATGACTTCGGCTCGCCGTATCTGGCGCGGTCGCCTGTCAGCCTCGAGGACCTCGAGCTGCTCAAGAAGACTGTGCTCTTCGGCGAGGAGGACGCCGCGGCGCTGCGGCGATCCAAAGAGATTCTGGCGCCGCAGGTGGAGAGGATTCTCGATGTCTGGTACGGCTTCGTCGGCTCGAACCCGCACCTGGTGGAAGCCTTCGTGGACCCGCAATCCGGCCAGCCGGACACGCACTACCTGGAGTCGGTGCGCAAGCGCTTCGGGCAGTGGATTCTGGACACGGCCTCGGCCGGCTACGGGCAGGCGTGGCTCGACTACCAGCATGAGATCGGGCTGCGGCACCATAGCACGAAGAAGAACCTGACGGACGGCGGGCGCGGTTCCGCGCAGGTTCCGTTCCGCTATCTGGTGGCGCTTCTGTACCCGGTGACGGCGACACTGAAGCCGTTTCTCGAGGCCGGCGCGGCGGACGCCGCAGAGGTGGAGCGAATGCATCAGGCATGGATCAAGAGCGTGCTGATGCAGGTGATTCTGTGGTCGCACCCGTATGTGAAGCAGGGCGACTTCTGAGCCGCGCAGGGGCGCGCGCCGTCACTGGCCGCGCGGACGCGGCCAGCTGTCCTTGACACGTTCGGGGGCGCGCCGGACCAGCGTGCGCGGGTCCAGCAGATGCATGGGCCGGAACTCGCGCCGGTCCCACTTCACGCCCGGCTCGAACTGCACGCCGACATACCAGCCGATGTCCTTGTACATGCAGTAGCGCACGGTGCCGGAGAATTCTCCCTGGTCATACGAGATGCGCATGGGCGCGCCCACCGGCACGCGGTTTTCCAGCTGCAGGCAGGCGCCGGAGAGCGAGATGTCCTCCAGGTTGGCAACCGCGCGCCGGGTCTTGCCGTTCTGATCTTTCCAGCGGACGTCGACTAGATCCGCGCACAACATCCTCGGTTCAGACCGCCGATCGATCATACACCCTCTCCATCGGACATCCCGGACCACGGTTGCAGACTGTGGAGCTCCACTATTTTGCCTTAGCCCAAATTAGGGCATCCGCCGAGGCCATGCCTGGCAAAACCGGCTCTGGCTCCCATGGTACCCCTATGCCAGGCCAGCTCCAAAGGTCCACTGGGTTCGCCTCAGGCGCGCCCCTGCTGCCGGAGCCATTCGCGGCGCGTGGCAAGGTCGTGGCTGGAACGCGCGTGATCGACGGCGAGCACGCCGTCGAGGTGATCCATCTCATGCTGGATCAGCTCGGAGAGGGCGTGTTCGGCTTCGAGGCGGTGGCGAGCCCCGGCGGCGTCCTCGTGTTCAATCACGATCCGCGTGTGGCGGCGAAGACGGACCATGAGGTCGGGGAAGGAGAAGCAGTCGTCCCACATTTCGAAGGTTTCGGGGCTCTTCTCGAGATACACGGGGTTGACGAGCTCGTAGCGGCGCCCGTCGACGTGAAGGAAAATGATGCGGAGCGGTTCGCCGATCTGGATGGCGCTGATGCCGCGGCCGAAGCCGTGGCGGCGGCGGAAATCGGCGAGGGTGTCTTCGAGGTCGACGAGGACGCGCCGCGTTTCCGCCGGCGCCTGGGCGGGAGTGGAGACGAGGCGCAGGGTGGGATCGCCGAGTTCGAGAATGCGGCGCACGGCCATGCCTCCATCGTAAGGCAGGAGCGGCGGCGGCGAGGATCGGATAAGCTGGGGCTGATGCCGACAGCGGAGCGAGCGAATGGGCGGGGGGCCGGCGGGGGCGAACCCCGATGAGCATGCCCGCTCCGGCGCCCGCGGCGCCGACCGGGATCGGGCTGGGGATTCGCGCCGGACTGTTCCTGCTGTTTGTGCGCATCGGCGGAATGTTGTTCGGGGGAGCGCTGTACCTGGTTTTCGACAGCCTGCTGGTGGCCAGCGCCCTGGGACTGTTTCTGGCGGCGGCGCTGGCGACGGGGATCGTGCTCCGGATGTTTGAAAGGGCGCGGCTGGAGGACGTGGGTCTGGCGTGGTGGCCGCGCGGGCAGAGGAATTTTCTCACCGGGACTGCGGCGGGCGTGGCGGCGGGGCTGGCTGCGGCGGGTCTGCCGGTGCTTTTCGGGATGGCAACATTGGGACGCTCGTCCGAGCCGGAGCTGGCTTACGCAACGGGCAAGTTCCTGTTCGTGACGGTCATGTTGTGGCTGGGCGCGGCGGGAGAGGAGCTGATGTTCCGCGGGTATGCGTTCCAGATCCTGGCGAGGCGGTTCGGCCCGTGGCCCGTGATTCCGTCGTTTGCGGCGCTGTTCGCGATCGGGCACTTTGACAATCCCTCGGCTTCGTGGGCGGGCGTGGCGAACACGGCGCTGTGGGGAGTGGTGCTGGGGCTGGCGTGGTGGCGGAGCCGGGAACTGTGGCTGCCCATCGGGCTGCACTTTGGCTGGAACTGGGCGCTGCCGCTGTCCGGCGTGCGGCTGAGCGGGTTTAAGATGGGGTTGACGGGCTACGCGCTCGAGTGGAAGGCCGGTCCGTTATGGAGCGGGGGCGAGTACGGGATCGAGGCGGGGCTGCCAACGACGCTGGCCGCGGCTTTGCTCCTTTTGTGGCTTTGGCGCCGGAAATCGCAACCCGGGACGGCGGCGGGCGTCAGATAAGGCAGGGGAGGCTCAAGACTTGAGGCGGCTGTGGGCTCTCATCTTCCTGGGCGCCCTTTTGTTTGCGCAGAAGGGCAAGGAGGACCGTGTCCGCAAGCTCACCGACGAGGAGAAGATCGAGCTGCTGCGCGGGCTGACGGCAGAGTTCGCCACGGTGAAGGCTTTCATCCCGCGCGTGAAGCGTGCGGTGCAGATCCGCTCCGACGGCAGCTACGACAAGACGGAGTGGCGCGAGAAGGGCGACGAGTATGGCGCCGTGGCGCGCGTGGGGGAGCTCGTGCAGATCACGAAGGTGGAGATCGAGGACGACCGGATCGTGCTCCAGATCAACGGCGGGCTGAACACGCGGGGCAAGTGGTACGAAAGGATCGAAGGGGGCGTGGGATCCAGCGGGCGCACTGTGCCGATGTCGCGCAACATCACGCGCTCGGCCGGCACAACGATTGCGCTGGTCTTTTCTGGCAGGATTCCTCCGGAGACCAAACCATCGGACGTGAAGAAGATGCTGGCGCCCGTGCTCGAATTCGAGGCGCGCTCGGCGACGGAGAGTTACTTCGCGTCGCTGCCGCCGGAGATCCAGGAGGCGATCAAGGCCAACCGCGCCGAGGTGGGCATGACGCCGGAGCAGGTGAGGATGGCGCTCGGCCACCCGCGCGACCGCTGGCGGGAGACGGTGGATGGGGTGGAGACCGAAGACTGGGTGTACGGCTACCCGCCGGGCAAGATCACCTTCGTGACCTTCGCCAACGGGAAAGTGATCCGGGTGAAGGACAGCTACGCCGGCCTGGGCGGGCAGACGGTGCCCATGCCGCCGCCGCCACGCTGAGGCCGGCCTTCACGGCACCAGCAGCAGTTTGCCCGCCGTCTTTCTGGAAGCGAGGTCCGTCTGCGCCTGCGCGGCCTCGCCGAGCCGGTAGACCTTGTCCACCAGCAGCCGGAACTTGCCCTCGATGAGCCAGCGGAACACATCGCCGGCGCGCCACAGGAGCTCGTCGCGGGTCGAGCAATAGTGCATCAGGGTGGGCCGCGTCAGGAAGAGCGAACCCTTCTGGCTGAGCACGAGGGGTTGAAACGCGGGCACCGGACCGCTGGCGTTGCCGAAACTCACCATCATGCCGCGCGGCCGCAGCGAGGCGAGGCTCTTGTCCCAGGTGGCGGCGCCGACCGAATCGTAGACGACGTCGACGCCGCGGCTGCCGGTCAGCCGGCGCGCCTCGGCCTCGAAGTCCTGCTCGGTATAGAGGATCACCTCGTCGCAACCCGCCTCGCGGGCGATTCTCGCCTTGTCTGCGGTCGATGTCGTGCCGATGACACGCGCGCCGCGGATCTTGGCCGCCGCCACGATCCAGCGCCCCGTGCCGCCGGCGGCGGCATGCACCAGACATGCGTCGCCTTCCTTGAGCGGCCAGGTGGAGTGCGTGAGGTAATGCGCCGTCATGCCTTGCAGCAGCGACGCGGCGGCGGACTGGAAGTCGAGTTCGGGCGGGATGGGAACCAGCAGCCAGGAAGGCACGGCAGCGTGTTCGGCGTATGCGCCGCGGTGCATCGCCCAGGCGACGCGGTCGCCGGGCTTGACCTCTTTGACGCCCGGGGCGACGCGCTCCACGACGCCGGCGGCTTCCATGCCGAGGATCACAGGGGGCGCGGCGGGGTAGAGCCCCGTGCGGTAGTAAATGTCGATGAAGTTCACGCCGATGGCGTGGATCCTGACAAGCGCCTGTCCGTCCGCCGGCACAGGCGTGGGCAGGTCCTCATAGCGCAGCTTCTCGACGCCGCCGAACTCGGTGACAAAAACCGCTTTCATGTCCTCAGCGCCCTCCGCAGATGAATGTACGCTGCAAAAGCGAGCAAGTAAAGTAGTACGAAAGGTGCAAAAATCAGCCTGCCGAGCGTGGCTGCGCCTTCGGCGCCGCTCAGGCCCAGGCGGAACAGCAGGAAGTGGAGCATGGTGCGCCACTGGCTGTAATCGAACCAGAAGTAGTCGCAGTTTTCGTTGAGGATGAAGACCTTGGCGGGGACCTGCCAGGCGAGCGCCCACTTCCAGCGCGCCAGCACGGCTTCGTCCGAGCAGATGATGCCCAGTGCATCGTAGCCGCGGTGCCGCAGAACGGCATACAATTTGCGCCGGGCGGCGCGTCCGCGGTGGTCCTGCGTGCGGATGATTTCACCGCGGGCGGGATCGAAGTTGCCGGGCGATCCGCTGAAGCAGGTCACCAGGTCCACACGCTGATTCACCGGCTGGCTGTACAACCCGGGAAGGATGCTTTCGATCAGGCGGCGCGACCCGCTTTCGACCAGAAGCACGCGCCGCGCGTCAGGAACGTGCCTGGAGAAAAAGTACCGCAAGCTTCTATCTTAGCTGGCGCCTGCCATGCCGGAGATCCGCGGCTCTTGCGAGGTTCGGGCGGCCCAACGGCGGAGGCGCGGCACCCCGCCGCAAGCGCCTGCGAGGACTCACAATCCGGATTCAGGGCACGCGGGCGGCAGTCAGGACCTGAGCGCGCTTCCCTTGCGGTCCACAGCGCGGCGGCCCGGAGGCGCCGGCGTCCAGAAGTCGCTCCAGGCGAGCTTGCACTCCCGCACCATCTGCCGGCCGTAATCGCAGCGGCGCAAATCCTTCGGGCCGGCATTGTTCGTGCCGAAGGCGAATTTCACGCCCATTTCCTTTCCCATGCGGATGAATTTCGCCGACGGGATCCGGTAACGGTCGTTGATTTCCATCGCGACGCCGTTCTTTGCGAGCGCTGCAAGAACTTTCCGCATCCGCTCTTCGGTCCACAATTCGTCGTATCTTGATTGCAACTGATCGGGAATATAGGTCGGGTTGACGTAAATATCGACCGGCTCTTTTTCGATGATTTCCACGGCGCGGCTGACGAGCGTGTCCATGAATTCCTGCGGGTCGGCGATCACGCCCACCTCGGCCGGGATCCACGTCCGCATGCGGCGCCCGCGGTTGTCGGTCCACGTCATGGAGTCTGTAAACACGTAATCGAACATCGCAGCCACGCGCCGGGAAAACATCTGCGTCCACTCGCGCCCCTCGGCCTGCATGGCGATGAAGCAGGGCTTGCCCTTCATCGACTCGAAGAACTTCAGCGCGCCCTCGTCGCTTTCGATGTCGAAACCCTTGCCGCAATTGACGGCGATGCCGTAGAAAATGCCGTCCATGCGCGAGCGCTCGAGCGCCTGATCCAGCGTCAACCCGCCCTTGAGGTGGACGTGGTAGTCCGCCATTGGGTAGTTCTGCGCGCCGAGGGCGAGGATGTCGCGCCAGTCTGCATCCGCCACCGGCTCCACGGCGCCCGCGGGCAGCGGCAGATTGTCCGGCAGCGGGCGGACGCGGATGCGGCGGAAGCGCGCGCGAGAGCCCGGATCGTGGCACTGAAGGGCGAACGTGCCCTGGCCGGTGCGCCGTTCCTTTTCCATGCCCGGATAAGGCGGCGGCGGCAAGGGTTCGGTGTAGTCAACCACAAGAATGCCGTTGAGGCGGACCTGCACGTTGCGGTTCCGCACCAGCACGTTCAGCGTGAACCATTCCTGATCGTTCACAAACTGCCGGTAGACGTTGCGCACGCCGTACAGCGACCCGGTCTTCTTGTTCTCGCGGTAATTGCCCTCCCCGGTGGCGGTGTTGTTGATCTGGACCTCGAAGCCCTTCTGCGGCCAGCCGCCGGGCTGGAACGCGGTGTGAAAGTAGACGCCGGAATTGGCGCGCGGCTCCGCCATTGCTTCGACTTCGAGTTCGAAGTTGCGGAACTGCGCCGACTGCACGCCGCCGGCGTAGAACAGGTGCGAGCGCGGCCCCGCGGCAACGATCGCGCCGCCTTCCACACGCCACGACGACGGATTCTCGTTCGCCTTCCATCCGTCAAGCGATTGCCCGTTGAACAGATCCGTCCAGTCCGGCGACTGCGCGGAAACCAGAGGGGCGAGCAGTGAGGCGGAAAACGCGCGGCGGTCGATTCGGTATGCAGCCACGGGCAAGAACCTCCGTGACGAGTATATGCCCCGGGCGCGAGTTGTTTCAGAACGCCGCGGGACGGACAGCCGCACGCTTGCGGATGCGATGCTGGGAATGATGGGAGATGTTCTGTATTTCGCCTACGGCTCGAATCTCGATTTCGATCAGATGAAGAGCCGCTGTCCGTCCGCGCGGTTCGCCGGCGTGGCGAAACTGCCCGGGCGCCGGCTGGCGTTCACTCGATGGTCGGAGAGCAGAAAAGGCGCGGTGGCCGATGCCGTCGCAGATCCGGCGAGCGAGGTGTGGGGCGCGGTCTATGAGATCACGGCGGAAGATCTCGGCAAGCTGGACGGGCACGAGGGCTTCACGCCAGGCGGAAGCCGCAATGCGTAACTGCGCGAGCGATGCACGGTTTGGCTGGACGGCGAGGAGCAACGCGCCGTCACGGCGGAGGTGTATTTCGCGGTTCCGGAGAAAAACCCCGGCTTGCCGAACCGTGTCTACCGGGATCAGATCCTCAGAGGGGCGCGGGAGTCCGGTTTGCCGCCAGAGTATATCGCGCGGGTTCTGGAAACCATCGAAACGCGGTGATCGGCGCAGCCCCGCAGGCGACGGCGCAGCGCGGATCAAAAAGGCCCGTTCACAGCCGCAGGCAGACGAGTTCTTCCGAGCTGAGGATGTGCTCCGGCGCGACGCGCTTGCCGCGGAACCGCACACCCTCGGCTTCCAGCCGCAGGCGCTGTTCCAGCGCGGCTTCGGCGCGCAGGCGGATCTCGCCGCCGGCGCCGAGCACGCGGTGCCAGGGCAGAAGGTCCCCGCGCCGCCGCAGCAACTGCGCGACCAGCCGGTGATGCAGCGGGTAGCCGGCGGCCGCCGCCACCGCGGAGTAGGCAGCCACGCGCCCGCGCGGGATGCGGCGGATCACTTCGAGGATGGCCTCGTCGCGCGCGTCATCGGCGCGCCGGGCGGAGCGGCGCAGCGCGCGTTCGAGTTCCGCATCGAGGCGCCTCACACGCCCCAGCAGTAGTCTTCCACGGCTTTCTCGATGCTCTCGTCCTTGTCGGCGAGCCGCATCAGTTCGAGCCGGATGGCATCGACCAGCGCGTTCCAGCTTGCCTCGATGATGTTCTCGCTGACGCCCACCGTGCACCAGGAGCGGCGGTGGTCGCTCCACTCGACCAGCACGCGCACCTTGGACGCCGTGCCGCGCTCGGTGGAGATCACGCGCACTTTGTAATCGGTCAGCCGCACGTTGGCGATGGCCGGGTAGACGGTGGAGAGGCACTGCCGCAGGCAGAGGTCGAGAGCGTTCATCGGGCCCTCGCCCGTGGCGGTGGCCGAATGGATCGCTTCGTTGACGCGCAGGATCACCGTGGCGGTGGTCATCGAGTCGCGTGCGCCGATCTTGCGGGTCTCCACTTCGAGCGAGACCACCTCGAAGAAATGCATGCCGGGTTGCAGCGCCTCGCGCACCAGCAGTTCGAAGGTGCCTTCGGCGGCTTCGAGTTCATAGCCGAGATACTCCATCGTCTTGATGCGGTCCAGCAGCTCGCGCTTGGCTTCCTCCGTGATGCGGTCCTTCAGCCCGTACTGCTCGAGCTTGTAGAGCACGTTGCCACGACCGCTCATGTCGCTGAGCAACACTCGTTGCCGGTTGCCGACCACCGAGGGCTTGATGTGCTCGTAGGTGATCGAGTCCTTCAGCACGGCGGAGACGTGCACGCCGCCCTTGTGCGCGAAGGCGCCTCGCCCAACGAAGGGCGTGTTGGGGGGCAGCGGCAGATTGGCGAGTTCGGCGATGTAGTGGCAGACGCCGGTCAGTGAGGCCAGCTTCTCAGGACCGATGGTGGAGTAGCCCATCTTGGCTTCGAGATTGGCGATGACGGACGCCAGGTTCGCGTTGCCGCAGCGCTCGCCGTAGCCGTTCATGCAGCCCTGCACGTGGGTGACGCCCTCGCGCACGGCCGCCAGCGAGTTGGCCACGGCCAGGTCGCTGTCGTTGTGGCAGTGGATGCCGAGCACGCCGTCGAAGCGGCGGCGCACTTCGGCCACGATCTCCGCCAGGCGGTCGGTCAGCGTGCCGCCATTGGTGTCGCACAGCACGAGCACGTCGGCGCCGGCTTCCTTGGCCGCCTCCAGCGTGCGCAACGCGTAAGAGGGGTTGGCGTTATAGCCGTCGAAGAAGTGCTCTGCGTCATAGACCACCTCGCGGCCGTTTTCTTTCAGGAAGCGCACGGTGTCGCTGATGAGGGCCAGGTTGTCTTCCAGAGAAACGCCCAACACGCGCGTTGCGTGGATGTCCCAGCTCTTGCCGAAGATGCTGATGACGGGCGTCTCGGCCTCGACGAGGGCGAGCACGTTGGGGTCTTTCTCGACGGCATTGCGGGCGAAGCGCGTCGAGCCGAACGCCGTCAGCCGCGCATGTTTGAGCTTGACGCTCTTCATGCGCTCGAAAAACTCCTTGTCCTTCGGGTTCGACATCGGCCAGCCGCCCTCGATGTAGTCGATGCCCAGCTCGTCGAGCTTTTGCGCAATGAGGACCTTGTCCTCCACCGAGAAAGAGACGGCTTCTCCCTGCGTGCCGTCGCGCAGCGTCGTGTCGAATGTCCAGATCCGCATTTCCTGCTCCTGCCCGCACTGGTGGGGCGCTGCCGCCGCGGCCGCGCCCCGCTGGCCGGGGCGCGGCGCGCGGCGGGAATTCTACTGTTCGACCTTCTTCTTCTTGAGGAAGGTCATCATCTGCCGCAGCTCGGCGCCCACCACCTCGATCGGGTGCTTCTGCCCGGCTTCGCGCATGGCGAGAAACTTCTGCCGGCCGCTGCGGTTTTCCTCCATCCACTCCCTGGCGAACGCGCCGGACTGGATTTCGGCGAGGATCTTCCGCATCTCGTCGCGGGTGCGGCTGTCGATGATGCGGGGCCCGCGCGTGTAGTCGCCGTATTCGGCCGTGTCGGAGACCGAATAGCGCATGTAGCTCAGGCCCCCCTCGTAGATCAGATCCACGATCAGCTTCAGCTCGTGCAGGCACTCGAAATACGCGATCTCCGGCGCGTAGCCGGCCTCGACCAGCGTCTCGAATCCGGCCTTGATCAGCTCGCTGACGCCGCCGCACAGCACGCTCTGCTCGCCGAACAGGTCCGATTCGGTCTCCTCGCGGAACGTCGTCTCGATGACGCCCGCTTTGAGCGAACCGAGCGCCAGCGCATAGGCCAGCGCATTGCGCAGCGCGTTGCCGGAGGCGTCCTGCGCCACCGCCACCAGCGCGGGCACGCCCTGCCCCTCGAGGAACACCTCGCGGACACGGTGGCCGGGCGCCTTGGGCGCCACCATGGAGACGTCGACGCCCTGCGGGGGCTGGATGAATCCGAAATGAATGTTGAAGCCGTGCGCGAACATCAACGTCTTGCCGGGCTTCATCGAAGGGGCGATGTCGGAGTTGTAGAGGTCGGCCTGGATGTGGTCCGGCACCAGGACCATGATGAAGTCGGCGCGCGCGGCGGCCTCGGCCGGAGCCAGCACGGTGAGGCCGGCATTTTCGGCCTTGGCGCGGGAGCGCGACGAGGCGGGCAGCCCGACGACGACGCTGACGCCGGAGTCGCGCAGGTTCAGCGCATGGGCGTGCCCCTGAGAGCCGTAGCCAATGATGGCCACGGTCTTTCCCTGCAAAGGCTCGAGCGAGCCGTCCTGTTCGTAGTAACGCTTGGCCATGATGATGGAGACTTCCTTCCTTCTATCGGGTGTGAGCGGGTTCGGATTGAGGGTGCGCCTTGGGAATGGGAGGCGCGAGCTTGAGCTTCCGCGGCTCGAGCGAAACGGCGACGAGCCCGGAGCGGGTCACTTCGATGTCGCCGTAGGTCTGCATGACGGCGACGAACTCTTCCAGTTTCTCGGGATCGCCGCTGGCTTCCAGTGCGAAGCCGTCGACCGAGCTGTCGACGACGCGCGCGCCGAAGATCTCGGCCTCCTTCAGGATGGCCGTGCGGTTCTCCAGGCTGACGCGAATGCGCAGCAGCACCATTTCGCGGATCACCGCCGGCGCCTCGGTCAGGTCGTGCGCCTGAAGCACGTTCACCAGGCGGTTCATCTGCTTGATCAGCAGCGGGCGCAGCCGCGGCTCGACGTCGACGCAGATGGTCATGCGCGACAGCGTGGGGTCGAGCGTGCGGGCGACGGTGAGCGACTCGATGTTGTAGCCGCGCTGCGACAGCAGCCCGGTGACGCGCATCAGCGCGCCGGGCTTGTTTTCCATGAGCAGGGAGATGGTCATCAGCATGGGGATGGGCTCCTCGCGACGGTCCTCAGGCGGGCACCTCGACGGGCTTGGGCGGCGCCAGGACCATTTCGTTGATGGCCGCGCCGGCAGGGACCATCGGGTAAACATTTTCGAACGGAGAGACGCGCACGTCCACCAGGACGGGGCCGGGGTGGCGGAAGGCGTCTTCCAGGGCCGGACGCAGGTCGGCGGGCTTGTCGACGATGCGGCCCTGGATGCCGTAGGCGTCGGCCAGTTTCTCGATGTTGGGGAACGCCTCGATCTGCACGGCGCTGAGGCGGTTCTGATAGAAGAGATCCTGCCACTGGCGCACCATGCCCAGGTAGCCGTTGTTCATGATGACGACCTTGACCGGCAGCCCCTGGTTGGCCAGCGTCGCGATCTCCGGCATCGCCATCTGGAAACCGCCGTCGCCGACGATGGAGACCACCAGCGCCTCCGGGTGGGCCACCTGCGCGCCGATGGCCGCGGGCAGGCCGAAACCCATCGAGCCGAGCCCGGAAGAGCTGAGCCACGTGCGCGGGCGGTTGAAGCGGATGAACTGCGCCGCCCACATCTGGTGCTGGCCGACGTCGACGCTGACGATGGCCTCGCCCTTGCACAGGCGGTCGATCTCCACCATCAGGTGTTGCGGCTTGATCTCGTCGGCGCTGAAGACGGGCGTCAGCGGGTGCTCCTCTTTCCAGGCGCGGACCTGCTGCCACCACTCCTTCCGCTCTTTCTCCCGTAGCGGGCGCATCTCCGGCGCCAGCTCTTCCAGGGCCTTCTCCATGCGCGAGAGCACCTTCCTGGCGTCGCCGACGATCGGCAGGTCGGCGGCGCGGTTCTTGCCGATCTCGGCCGGGTCGATGTCGACGTGGATCACCTTGGCGTGCGGCGCGAAAGACGCCAGCCGTCCCGTGACGCGGTCGTCGAAGCGCACGCCCAAAGCGATGAGCAGATCGCACTCGTACATGCCCATGTTGGCGGCGTAGGAGCCGTGCATGCCGGGCATCGAGATGAAGTTGGGGTGATCAGCGGGAAGCGCTCCCAGGCCCATCAGCGTGAGCACGGCGGGCGCATCGAGCGTCTCCACCAGGTGGCGCAGTTCCTCGTGCGCGCCGCTTGCGATGATGCCGCCCCCGGCGTAGACATACGGGCGCGACGCCTCCCACATCATCTGAGCGGCACGGCGGATCTGGCCGGCGTGGCCCTCGGTCACCAGCTTGTAGCCCGGCAGATGGATGGCATGGACGGGCGTGTAATGCGCCTGGCCCTGCAAGACGTCCTTGGTGATATCCACCAGCACCGGACCCGGGCGGCCGGAAGAAGCCAGATAGAAGGCTTCGTGAATGACGGAGGCCAGCTCGCGGATGTCCTTCACCAGGTAGTTGTGCTTGGTGGCCGACCGCGTGATGCCGAAAGTGTCGGCTTCCTGGAAGGCGTCCGAGCCGATCAGCTTGGAGCTGACCTGCCCGGTGAGCGCCACAATGGGGATCGAATCCATCATGCAGTCCACCAAGCCCGTGGTGAGGTTTGTGGCGCCGGGTCCCGAGGTGGCGCACGCCACGCCCACCTTGCCCGTGGAACGGGCATAGCCGGAAGCCATGAAGCAGGCGTTTTCCTCGTGGCGAACCAGAATGTGACGGATCTCGCCCTCATACATGGCGTCGTACAGCGGCAGCGTGACGCCACCCGGATACCCGAAGATGACCTCCACGCCTTCCCGCTGAAGGCACTCCATCAGGATTCGCGCGCCGCTCATTGTCTGGGCCATAGCCAGTATTTTCCTCTCCTTCGTCTCACAGCCACCATCTGCTGCGGGTCAGGGATCGCTCCGCCGGGCTGCCGGCAACGAAAAGGGCCACCCGCGGGGATCTGCCCGCCTGGTGGCCCTTGGAATTTGTCCTTGTTGTAGGGTCACTCAGGCGGGCGCCGGTACAGCGACTCCAATCCGAATGATCCCTACAATGACGAGAATGGAGACACCACGCGGCGACAGGAGCTGAGGGTCACAGACTGTCGTGCCGAATGGCATCACGTAGCCCAGATTAGCGTACAAGCCAGAGAAATGCAAGAGGCAATTGCGATTTATTCTTCTTATGGGACTATTGACGGAGACAGGACGATTTGAGCCCCGGCACGGTCTCGAGGGGGCTTGCGCGAACCTGGCATCCGGAGCAAGCCGATCCGGGCAGAGGCAAACGGCGTGGACGCGAGCTCTGAAGCAGAGTCCCGGTAACCTGGAACTGCCGGCGGAACGCCGCTTCGTTGATCATCCTGATAGTCACAGCGGAGTTTCGAATCCGCCACCGGCCCCGGGGCGCGCCGCCACACACGGCAGCCGGAGCGGCGGTGGCCCTGGCTCTGCGGCAGCTCAAATCATTCTATGGAGGACTGTTCATGCCCAATCTGAAGATGAACCGGCGCGCCTGGCTGGGCGCGGCGCAGGCAGCCGCGCTTTCGCCGGCGCTGGCGGCGGGACAAGCGCCCGCGAGAACCGTTCCGGTCCAAAGAAGCGCGGCGGGGGACCCTGTCCTGGCATCGCACAACCTCGCCGTGGTGGAAACCACGGCGGGCAAGGTCCGGGGTTACATTCGCCGCGGCATTTTCACTTTCAAGGGAATCCCGTACGGTGCGCCGGCGGGCGGCGCCAGCCGGTTTCTGCCTCCGAGGAAGCCCGAGCCGTGGGCGGGCGTCCGAAGCTGCCTGCACTACGGTCCGGTGTGTCCTCAAAAGCCGAGGGAGGGCTGGGCCAGCGACGAGGTGGCCTGGCTTTTCCAGTGGGATGACGGGCAGCCCGGCGAGGACTGCCTGCGGCTGAATGTGTGGACGCCGGGACCGGGTGTTTCCCGAACCGTGAAGCGCCCGGTGATGGTGTGGCTGCACGGGGGCGGGTTCGAGGCAGGCTCAGGCCATGAGCTTCCGTCCTATCACGGCGAAAACCTGGCGCGGCGCGGCGACGTGGTGGTGGTGACCGTGAATCATCGCTTGAATGTTTTCGGCCATCTGTTTCTGGCGGAACACGATTCGCGTTATGCCTCGTCGGGCAGCACGGGCATTCTGGATCTGGTACTGGCGCTCGAATGGGTGCGCGACAACATCGCGCAGTTCGGCGGCGATGCTGGCAACGTGACCATCTTCGGGCAGTCGGGCGGGGGAGGAAAAGTGAATGCTCTGCTCGCGATGCCCGCGGCCAAAGGGTTGTTTCACAAGGCGATCGTGCAAAGCGGGTCGGCGCTCCGGCTTGGGACGCCCGGCCTGGCGGCGAAGCTGGCGGCGGCGACGCTGGACGAGCTGGGCGTTTCGAGGAACGGCCTGGCGCGGCTGGCGGAGATTCCCGCGCAGTCCCTGGTGATGGCGGGCGTGGCGGCGCGCAACAAGGTGGCGCCGCGGCCGGCGGTGATCCGGCTGAGCGACATGGGGCGCACGCTGGGCTGGGCGCCGGTGGTGGACGGGCGCGACTTGCCGCGGCACCCCTTCGATCCCGATGCGCCGCAGGTGTCGGCGCACGTACCCCTGATTGCCGGAACAGTGATGAACGAATTTGTTTCGGCGATGGGGAACCCGGCGATGGAGCGCATGAGCGATGCGGACCTGGAAAAGCGCGCGAGCGAGCTTTACCCGGATCGCGCGGAGAAAGTGCTGGCGGCGTTCCGCAAGGCGAACCCCGGCGCCAAGCCGCTGGACCTGTTTTCGCTGATGGCGACGGCGCCGGTGCGGCAGGCGGCGATCGACCAGGTGGAGCGCAAGGCGGCGCTGAAGGCGGCGCCGGCGTGGAACTACTGGTTCTGCTGGAAGACTCCGGTGCTCGACGGACGGCCGCGGTCGTTCCATTGCCTGGAGCTGCCGTTCGTGTTCGACAATGTCGAGCGCTGCGAGCACATGACCGGGGGCGGACAGCGGGCGCAGGCGCTGGCGGCGCGGATGAGCGAGGCGTGGATCCGGTTCGCGCGCACGGGCGACCCGAACCACAAGGGCATTCCGCACTGGCCGGCCTGGAACGAAGCGCCGGGAGCGACGATGATCTTCGACGACGTCTGCGCGGTGAAGAGCCACCCGGACCGCGCCGAGAGAGAGACGGCCGTGAAAGGATAGATCCCATGACGAAGTTGTGTTTTCCCCTGTTGTTCCTGGGCGCCTTGGCGATGGCGCAGTTTCCAGGCGCGCGGCCGCCCGCCAGGGGGCCGTGGTCGAACGAGAAGCTGCCGCCGGAGGAACGCGCCCGGCTGTTGGTGCAGGCGATGACGCTGGACGAGAAGATCCAGATGGTGCATGGCATCGGCTGGTTTTTCGGCGCCGACATGAGCTTGACCGGGCAGGCGCCGCCGGCTGTGGTGTACCGTTCCAATGGCGGCGGGGGCTTCATTCCCGGCATCCCGCGCCTTGGCGTGCCGGATCTGCAATTGAACGACGCGATGGTGGGCTCGGGCGGCGGCGCGCGCATGGGGCGCTACTCGACGGCGATGCCATCGGGGCTGGCGCTGGCGTCTTCCTGGGACCCGGATCTGGCGCGAGAGTACGCGGCAACGATCGGCAAGGAACTTCGCGATCAGGGTTTCAACATCACCCTGGGCGGCGGGCTGAACCTGACGCGCGAGCCCCGCAACGGCCGCAATTTCGAGTATCTCGGCGAAGACCCGCTGCTCGCGGGGCGCATGGCCGCACACTACGTGCAGGGCAAGCAGTCGCAAGGGATCGTGGGCATCGTCAAGCACTATGCGCTGAACAACCAGGAGACCGGCAGGCACTTCGTCAACGTGCGCATGAGCCGCAAGGCGGCGCGCGAAAGCGAACTGCTCGCCTTCGAGATCGCCGTCAAGGAAGGGCAGCCTGGCTCGGTGATGTGCTCATACAACCTCTACGATGGCGAATATGCCTGCGAGAACGCCTGGTTGCTGAACGACGTGCTCAAGAAGGAGTGGAGCTGGCCGGGTTTTGTGATGTCGGACTGGGGAGCGACGCACTCCACCGTGAAAGCCGCCCTCAACGGGCTTGACATGGAGATGCCGGGCGACACGTTCTTTGGCGAGGCGTTGAAGGCCGCCGTACAGAAGGGCGAAGTGCCGGTGGAGCGGCTGGACGACATGGTGCGGCGCATTGCGTGGGCGCTGTTCCGTGCGGGTGTGTTCGACCGCGCGCCGCAGCGGCAGGCGCCGGACATCTTCCGCGGCTTCGAGGTGGCGCAGAAGGCCGCTGAGTCGGGCATCGTACTGCTGAAAAACGCCGGGGCGGTGCTGCCGCTGAACCCGCAGATGAAAGGCGTGATCGCGGTGATCGGCGGCCATGCCGACAAGGGCGTGCTGAGCGGGGGCGGATCGGCGCAGGTAGACCCCGCGGGAGGCAACGCCGTGACGCCGCCTCCGCCGAAACCGGGCTCGTCGATTCTCGACATCATTTTCGGGACGCCCGTTTACCACCGTTCCGCCCCGCTGAAGGCGATTCAGGCGCTGGCAGGGAATGCGAAAGTCGTTTTCCACGACGGCAAGGACATTGCGGGCGCGGCGAGCCTGGCGAAGTCCGCCTCGGCGGCCATTGTCTTCGCCGTGCAGCACACCAGCGAGGGCAAGGACCTGCCGGACCTCGCGCTGCCTGACCGGCAGGACGAGCTGATCGCCACAGTCGCAACCGCAAACCCGCGCACGGTGGTAGTGCTGGAGACCGGCACGGCGGTGAAGATGCCGTGGCTCGGGCGCGTGGCGGCGGTGGTCGAGGCATGGTATCCGGGAATCCGCGGCGGGGAGGCAATCGCCAACATCCTCTTCGGGCGCGCGAATCCGTCCGGCAAGCTGGCCATCACGTTCCCGAAACTGGAGGACGACCTGCCGCAGCCGCGCCTGGTGGAACAGCCCCCGGCGCGCGGGCCGCAGGATTTCGGGCCTATGTTTCCGGGCGGGCCGGCGATGCTCCGGATGAACACGCGGCAGTTCGATCTGGAGTATCCCGAAGGCGCGCGGGCCGGATACAAGTGGTTCCAGTCGATGAAGCGGGAGCCGCTCTTTCCGTTCGGCTTCGGACTCTCGTACACGACGTTCGCCTACTCGGATCTCCGCGTGGACGCCGGCAAGCGCGAGGCGACGTTCACGCTGCAGAACACGGGGCAGCGTGCCGGCGCCGAGGTGGCGCAGGTTTACGTGGAGCTGCCTCCGGCTGCCGGCGAGAACTTCCGCCGCCTGGCGGGCTGGCAGAAGGTGGAGCTGAAGCCCGGCGAATCGCGCACGGTCACCGTGGCGCTGCATCCTCTCACGCTCGCCGTGTTCGACGAGAAAACCAACCGGTGGGACACGCCGCGCGGCACCTTCCGCGTGTTTGCCGGCGGCTCGTCGGCGGACACGCCTCTCAGGGCGGAGATGGCGGTGAACTGAACTGGCCGAAGGGCACGGCGGGCGCCGGACGACGGCGCAGGCGCCCGGCCGGAGGCGGAGAGGGTGTGACAGAAGTCAAAGCGGGTGCGTGAGGCGTTGGCAGGCCTGGTGCGCGGCGCGGGCGCGGACCTCTTCGCCCGGCGCCGCCTCAATCACAACGTCCCGCCGGCGCTCCCTGCCGGCGTCCCGGCGCGCTTCGCCCGCCAGCGACTCGCCGTGCTGCTGCGTGCTCTCGCGCCCGAAGGTGCAGGAGACGCCCGACTGCGCCATCAGGTCCCCCTCATAGCTTCCATCGGCGAAAATTCCGCCCTGAAAACGCGCGCCGTTTTCCATGACAATTTCCTCGATCCGCGCGCCGGATTTTCGCACCCCTGTCTTCTCCCGCAGCCGGTGGCGTTCAAGCAGCGTGACGCCTGCGTCTTGCTGCATCCGGCGGAAGATCGCCTCCGCCACCCTGGGCTCCGGCATCCACGCGATCTCTCGCAGGTGGCGCTCCAGCCCGTAATGGCGGCCGGCCAGGTAGTAGAACTCGAGCGCCAGGCCGCCGATCACCTCGCGCCGGCCCACGTCCGTGCCGGACAATCCGCCGCTGACCAATCCCCCCACGTGGTTGCGCGGCTCGAAAAGAACGGTTTTCAGGCCTTGGCGCGCGCCCGAGACCGCCGTCATCACGCCCGCGCGGTGCCGCCGTAAACCACCAGATCAAAGCTCTGCTGCGCACGCGCGGCGCCTGCCGCCAGCAGAAGAACGATCAGTCCTTTCATCGCCGGGAGCGCTCCTTCCCGGTGGCGGCATCCTCGTACTCCAGGATCTGGCCGTCCGCCAACAGGCGCGCGCGCAGGCGCTCGTAGGGCACTTCCTGCACGCTCACGTTCAGCTCGATCGCCAGAGCCGCCGCCGTGGCCGCCGACTGGCCGAGAATCATGAACACGGGCTCCATCCGGATCGAACCGTAGGCGATGTGAGAGCTTGAAACGCACACCGGCACGAGCAGATTTGCCGCCTGCCCGCGCTTCGGCACCAGCGACCCGTAAGAGATCTGATATGGACCATTCGTCGAGACCCCGATGTCGCCCTCGTTTTGCACATAGCCTTCTGGCGTGATGTAGCGCTGCACGTTATGCGAGTCGATTCCGTATGACCCCATGCCGACCGGCTCCGGCGTGGGGCGTCGCTTCAGCAGTTCGTTCTCCGTCATCACATGGCGGCCGATCATGCGGCGCGCCTCGCGCACGTACAACTGGTGAGGCCAGTGGTTGTTGTCCAGGAACTCGTCCCGCGCCAGACCCCACTTCGCCATCCTGCTGCGCGCGTCCGCCGGAACCCGCGGGTCGTTGGCCATGAAGTACATCAGCCCCTGCTGGTAGTCGATGTGTTCCTGGATGATCTCGCGCCGCCTTTCGTAGGATGCCTCCGGGTAGTCCCAGTTGCGGCCGATGTTGTCCGTGCTGAACGGCCCGTGATTGTTGGTGTCCGTTTTCGCATTGGGGATCGGGTCGAATTTGTGGAACATTTCCCGCCACCCGGCCTCGAAAATTCGTAACAGCAAAGCGTATTCCTCCGGGTTATAATTGGCCGGCCTGGGGAAAGGAACCCGGTTTCCCGGCGCCTGCGTCAGGCACATGCGGAAACAGTAGGCCTGCACCTTCTTGTCGCCGGAACCGTACTCGCCCGGCGGCGCCGTGCTGATGCGCGGCAGCACCCCGCTGGAGGGATCGCCCGGGACAACGTAGGGAGAGACCGGCGTCTTCAGCACCCCGAAATGGTGCCGGTGGTGCAGCACGCCCGTCTGCACCCCCGCCCACTTTTCTCCATACGTCTGCATGGACTCGCGTCCCACGTGGTAGTCCACGCCCGCCGCGGCCATCAGGTCGCCTTCATAGGTGGCGTCCAGAAACATTTTCCCGGAGAATGTCCGGCCGTCCAGCATGCGGATGGACCGGATCCTGCCGCCCTGCCTCCGCACGCCCTTTCCCCGGTCCAGCCAGGCGTTCCTGACGACGGGGATCTTGTATTCGGCGATCCAGTCCTCGAAAATGCGCTCCGCAACATGCGGTTCAAAGATCCACATCGTGCGCAGCCCCTGGTCCACCGCCTCCGTGCCCTGCCCCTTGTTGCCATATTCCTCGCGTTTCTGCCAGCGCCAGGCTTCCGGCTTTTGATAATGCTGAAAGACGCGCCGGTAGAACTCCCGTGACAGTCCCCCGATCACGTTCTTGTTGCCCGTGTCGGTGAACCCGAGCCCGCCGGCCGTCAGCCCGCCCAGATGCTTCTCCGGGCAGACCATCAGCACGGATTTCTCCATCCGGCGAGCCTGCACTGCGGCGGTGACCGCCGCCGACGTGCAGCCGTAGATCACAATGTCCGCCTCCCGCGGCTGCGCCGCCGCGGCCGCGGGCCACATGCACAGTACGACAGCGGACCACACCGGGACTCGCATCAGCGTCCAACCTCCTTTCAGCAACCGTAATCATACGCGGGGCGGCGGGGTCCGCGCCGCCCCTCTGTCTGCCGCGCGCTCAGAACGTCAGGCGCATGCCGAGCTGCATGCGGCGCGCCTCCAGCACGTCGTTGCGCAGAAACTCGTACAGCGAACCGCGGAACTGGTTGGTCCCCATCTGCGTCACCACGTTGATCACGCCCCCGGACGTCTGCCCGAACTCCGCCTTCACCGCGTTCGTCTCCACGCGGAACTCGTCCACCGCATCCGACATCGGCACCACCGCGATCTCGTTGTGCACCGGCGCGGAGTTCACCGCCCCGTCCAGGAAGAACTGGATGCCGTGGCCGGGGCCGCCGTTGATGCGAATCTGCGAAAACGCCTGATTGGAAATCTCCGCGAAACCGTCTGTGGTGTCAGTGCGCGGCTGCACCCCCCGCACGATTTCCACCAGGTTGAACACATGGCGCCCGCTCAATGGCAGCTCCTCGATCTGTTTCCGCTCCACCACCGCCCCCAGCGCGGAGTCTTCGGTCTGCACGCGCGGGATCTCCGCCGTCACCGTCACGCTCTCGCTCACGTTGCCGATGTCCATCCCGATGTCGAGCCGCAGCCGCTGCGCCACCTCCAGCGTGACCCTTGCCTGCTGATACGTCTTGAACCCCGCCGCCTTTGCCTCCAGCACATACTGCCCGATCGGCAACTGCCGAATGACATAGGTCCCGTCGTCCGGGCTGTTCCGGCTGTAGCTCAGGTTTGTGGCGACATTGGTCACAGTGATCGTCACGTTCGGAATCCCCGCGCCCTGCGGATCTGTGATAACCCCTGTGATGGTTGCCAGGCTGGTCTGCGCGGTCACAGAAGCCAATGCCAGCCACATGCCTGCGGTCAGTCGGAAGGTAATGCTCATTGGAGAACTCCTACGGGCATCACTTTACTGTGGCGGGCTCTTCATCCGGGACGTACAGGTAAACTGCCTTGGAGACCACCGCGCCCGCATCCGGCGCACGGGCCAGGCCCTGGGCAGCGAACTCCGGCCGGTGAGCGATGTTTACACCGGCGTGGGGGACGCGCTCGGCGCCCACTTCATCACCCGGCGGCTCGACGAGCGCCGTGTGAAAGCGAAACTCGTCAACTCCAACTTCCTCGGCGTTTCGGACGTCGAAGGGCGCAACCTCGTCATCGTGTCCTCGGTCCGTTTCCAGGCACTGCTCCAGAACCTGAACCCGCCCGCCCGGATTCGGTTCGTGCCCGAGGGCTCAGGCGGCGGGGAAGCAACGCAGTCAGAGCCGCGAGCGGAGCAGCGCGAAGCGCTGCGGGAGCGAGCGGTTCCATCGCGCCCCAAGCCCGGAAATCCGCCGCCGGTGCGGCGCCATCGTCGCGCGCAGTGGGCGGCGGGATAACCGCTCACTCTGGCCGTCGTTCTGGCGAACGACG